>JALCRK010000021.1 GCA_022652485.1 Sphingobium sp. | reverse complement strand
CTACACATCACCGCCAAAGCCGCCTGACGATGGCCCACGGCCACAGCCGAAATTACACCACCTTGACGGACGCGACCAGAGGAATGACCCAGAAGGAACTGGCGGAATTCATGGGGCTCAAGATGCAGCAAATCCAAAAGTACGAAGTGGACCGTTATGAATCGGCTAGTCTTCGCCGGATCGCAATGGTCGCTGATGCCCTAGCCCTCGATATTTTTCAAGCCGGAGAGCTCAACGGTAAGCGGACCTTGAACCATACGGACCCATCTAAAGCGTCATGCTTTCCGGTCGGTGAGATGTATCGGCGGGGGTGGTTGGGCCCTTATCGGGGATCGCTCATCGATGCTCGCAATACAGCGCCCGAAGATCTTAAGGACTTTTTTGCCAAGGCTTGGGGTCCGCAGGCGAATTTGCGACACCGATACGCAAGATCAGCAAACATTCCACATGAGCCAGCACTGTCCGCTTGGGAAGCGAGAGTGATGATTCTTACAGACTTTCGACCTCCCATCCGCGAGTTTTTACCAGTTGTCGCGGACGCAAACTGGCTTCGAAGCCTTGCTGGCTTAAGTCGAGAAAGAGACGGCGTAAGGCGTGCGCGCCAGCATCTTCTGGATGCCGGCATCGCCTTGGTTGTAGAGGAGGCGTTGCCAGGAATGCATATTGACGGCGCTGCATTGCGGACATGTAAAGGGAATTACTCAATAGCCCTTACCCTACGTGATCCCCGACTTGAGACCTTCTGGTTTACGCTGATGCACGAGGTCGCTCACCTTGTTCTCCACATTGCCCCTGGAAAATATGATAGCATTTTTGACGATGTGAATGCTCCGGCGGACTCGGACGACGAGGATGAGGCAGATGTATTTTCCCGAGAAGCGCTGATTCCCAGCAGAGCATGGGCCAGCTGCAAGTCGCAATTTACCTGGACGCGCGAGGCAATCTTAGCGGACGCTCGGCGTCTCGGCGTAGGGCCAGCCGTCGTTGTTGGACATATTCGTCGGCAGGCCGGAGACATTCAGTTTCCCAATAGAGTAGCTGCGAATGGCGACGTTCGCGAACAACTCCATGATTAACGTCCCTGTCAAAGGTTTGATTGCTCGGATGCCGCCTTCTCCGAAACTTGTCATGACTGCCACCGCTGCCATGACACGTCTTCGCCGCTCAAAGAATAATACGAAGAAGTTTGGTACAGGCTATCACGTAGACGATAGGTTTGTAATTCTGGACAGGTGAATGGTTCGATCTGATGAGCTTTGAGTTCCCCGAGGAAAAGTTCCCTATCCCGAAATTGGTGTGGCATGGCGCAGCAGGCCCTGCGCGCGCAATGCCATTCGACTTCAATCGTGAGTCACGCTTGATCCTGCAAGCGGAGGTGGATGGTCGAGTGTCTACGCTCCTGATGGACAGCGGGATGGAGGTGTCCGCGATCAGTCGGGATCTCTTCTCACGCCTTCACCGAAAGTCTGCCGGCACCCTGCCAATTTATGACCGAGGCGCGCTCCAAGAGACGCAGCTCGTCCAGGGTGTCGACGTCAGCCTACCCATGGTTAGCATTCGCGGAATGACTGTCGCAGTGATGGATATGGATCTTCTGTGTTCGATGATCGGATTGCGAATAGATGGAGTGCTGGGACGGGAGATATTCGAAGCCGCATTCGTTGATATAGATTTCCCTCAGAGACAGATCGCATTTGCACCAGCAGGCGCAGCATTTCATTCGGTTGCGGCGGCCACGACGCCGCTCAGAAGATTCAAAGCAGGGCGTGGTCGCATCATAGCCGTGTTGCTCGAAAGCGGGCCACCCGTTGAACTCGAATTCGACCTTGGCTCCGCTAACCCCCTCGTCTTACAATCCAGCTACTGGAAGCCAAATGGCCTGCATCTGGACCGACGCCTGTCGAATTCGCTGGTGGGTGGTGCCAATGGCATTCGGGAAACCGGTCTCATTAGCATGAAAGAAGTGTCCTTCGCAGGCTTCACACTAACCGGAGTCGATGCGCTGCTCGAGCAACCCACGCCCGGCTTTGATCATCGTCTCGGACACGGAACGATTGGTATGCCGATCCTCTCGAAATTTCGCATTGGAGCCGACTATACCAATAATGTTCTCCATGTGTCCTCGCCTTCCAAGACCGGCGCGATTCCAATCCCGCGGAATCGAACGGGTCTGCGGGTCTTGCAGCAAAATCAGTATTTGAGAGTTCTTCTGGTAGCCCGTGACAGTCCTGCAGCGAAGGAGAACTGGCAGCCAGGCGACTTGATTCGCTTGGTGAACGGTAGACCGATCGACGATGTATATTGGTCATCGGGCTTTTGGCGATGGGGCGAAGCCGACGCAGGCACAGAGGTGTGTCTGACGATGGAAAATGGGGGAATCAGATATTTGATTCTGGGCGATTATTACTGAGCTGTAACGCGATCGCTTGGCAGGTGAGGCTGCGAGAACCTTGGTCGGACAAATATTTTGCATCGCTCGCTTGCATCGCTTCGCCGTACATTTTTCCATGGCGCCCATGCGAATTTGGTATGAGCTGGGCTGGGGCCGCAGCTTGCTGCGACCCCAGATGATTCTGACGTGCGGTCAGAACGCTACGCCGATCGTGCCGACAACACCCGCCTTCGAGATGTTGCGCGTGCCGTTGAAGAGATCCTTGTTGGTATCCACATAGGATACTCCTAAAGTCAGGCTCTTCCACGTATAGGACGCTCCGACGCTCCAGTCGGTGTATTTCTCACCAAAAGTAAGGTAGCTTCGGTTAAACGACCGTCCCAGGTGGGCTGACAAACTCAACGGTGTTTGCGGAATAGCGGCCGAAAGATCTCCGGCAATGTAAAGGCTGTCTCGCTTCGTGACATTGTCGAGAGACAGCGCCTGCTGCTTCGGCGCATAAGCCGCGCTGAGTTTTCCCGTCACTGGACCCAAAGTATGGGAGACCGACGCATAGGGTTCCGCAAAGTCGGAATTCTTGAAACCAGAATTCGGATAGTAATAGTAGAGAACACCTACATCGAGCGTGGTACCGCCGAACGAGTGCTTATAGCCTGCGATCAGGTCGATCTCTTGGCTGTTGTCGTAGATATAGCGATCTACCGACGAGCCCCACACGGTCGCATAGAAGCCAGAGGTGTGACTGACGGTAAAAGTGCCCTGCACCGCAGCGCGCTTGTTGGTCTGCGAGATACCACGGAAGCGATAATCCGACACGAGAGTGGCGCCTCCAGAGATCGTGATATCACTTGGCGGCGCTTCCTGCGCCAACGCGGGCGATACGACGCTAGCCAGAAGAATCGCTGAAGACAGCGCTATGTAAGCGTGGTCAGGAAACCGCCATCGCTTAGCTGTCGCGGGATTTAGCGTCGGCGTAGGCGGCTTTTCCCTGCGCCCTTCGCTTGGCGAGCTTGGCCATGCGCGCATTGATCTCGTCGGGGCTGATATCGATGGGATCAAAGACGCCACCATACCACTGCACCATGGACGCGCGCTCGGGATGGCGCGGCTTGGCCATAGCAATGAGGAACCCCTCAAATCCCGGGGTTCCGCCGACGTCTTCGGGTGGAGCACGTCGTTCGCCATCGACGAACCGCGGGTAATCGGTGCCGGGATTTGCGGGTATGATCTCTTCGATCTCGATGCGATGGCGCCAGTCGTCCCCGAAATCATAGGTGTAGGTGAAGCTGGTGATGCCGCGCTCGACGAGCTTGCCGATGCGCATATTGGTGGCGTCGCGGGTGCGGACCATGAAAGCATCGTCATCGTCGAAGCGGATGCCATAGGCCGCGTCGCCGACGTCGAAACGGAACAGATGGTAGTTCTCGAAGAGCATGCAGGCCTGGATCGCGAGGTGCAGGGTCTTGAGGCTGTTGGTGACGGGAAGTTCGACACGGCGCCAGATGGCGGGCTTCATGTCTTCGAGCGTGATGCGAATCCGGACGATCTGGTCGGTCATGCCGCCATGCTGGCGGGTGCGGTCTGCGCTGTCCAGTTCCACGGCATGAGCTCATCCCATCGGGACGCGGGCCAGCCTGAAGCGATCTTCTCGATGACGTCGGCGATATAGGCCTGCGGTTCGACGTCGTTGAGCTTGGCCGTCTCGATGACCGAGTAGATGGCGGCGGCGCGTTCGCCGCCGGCCTTCGATCCGGCGAACAACCAGTTCTTGCGTCCGATCGCGATGGCGCGGATCGCGCGCTCGGCGATGTTGTTGTCGATCTCCGCCATGCCCTCGCCCGTGTAGCGGGTCAGCGCGTCCCAGCGCTTGCGGCCATAGGCGAGCGCCTTCGCCATCGCCGACTTGGGCGACAGGCGGCGCAGGGCGTCGTCGATCACGCCGCGAAGCGCGTCGATCTGTGGCATTGCTTGCTCTTGCCGGTGTCGGCGCCGGACATCAGGCGGCTGGCCGCGGACTTCCTCTTCGATCCGGTAAAGCCCGGCGATGCGATCGAGCAGGAGGCAAGTGAGCGTCGTCGGGCTCGTCTGGTGGTTCTCGAAGATCTTGCGGCGGAAGTGCGCCCAGCAGGCAACCTCGCGGATGCGACTGCCCTGATAGAGCTTGTCATATCCGGCATAGCCGTCGGCTTGGAGAAGGCCGGTGAATGACCCTAGCTCGCTCTGCGGATGGATGCCGCTGCGATCGGGGGTGAACCGATACCAGGCGAGCGCCGGGGTGGCGGCGCCCGATGCGCGGTCATCAACGACATAGGCCCAGAGCCGCGCCACCGCTGTCCGGCCCTTGCCGGGCATGAGCATCGGCACCGGCGTGTCGTCGGTGTGGAGCTTGGCGGCCTTCAATCCTTCCTCACGGATACGGCTGACGATCGGATCGAGCAGATGCGCGGCTTGGCCCGCCCATCCGGCGAGGGTCGAGCGGTCGATGTCGATGCCCTGCGCCGCCATCATCTCTGCCTGGCGGTAAAGCGGGAGATGATGATCGAACTTGTGGACGACGACATGGGCGAGCGTGGCGAAGCTGGCCTTGCCGCGTGCTATGGCCTTCGCTGGCGCGGGCGCCTGGACGATCTTGTCGCAGGCGCGGCAGCTATACTTGGGCCGCACGGTGCGGATGACGCGCCACTGAACCGGAGCAATGTCGAGTTGCTCGTCGCTGTCGTCGCCAAGCGGGCGCAGCGCGCCGCCGCAATCGGGACAGGTGCAGCTGCCGGCCTCGGGCTCGATCCGCCGTTCGGCGCGCGGCAGATGATCGGGCAATGCGCGCACCGGTGAGGGGCGCTCGGTGGGTGCCCGCTCACTCGTTCGGCTATCGGCGACCTCGGCTTCGCCTTCAAGTTCCTCGAGGGCGAGCTCGAGTTGCTCGATCTGCAGCGCGAGCTTCTCCGACGACTGGCCGAAGGTCATGCGGCGAAGCTGAGCGAGCTGGTGGCGGAGAGTATCGATGAGCGTATCGCGAGCCGCGAGAGCGGCTTCGAGCTCGGCGATCCGGGCGTCTTTGTCGATGCTGGAAGAGGCTGGTTCCGACACCCGGAACACCTAGCAAAACGGGCTCCGCGAAGCCAGTAAAACCCACACTAATCCGCCACTTTTTACCCTGCAAGCAAGGGCGCCGCGGTGCGTTCGGGACGCCGCCAGTCGATGCCTTCGAGTAGCATCGAAAGCTGCGCCGCGGTGAGGCTGACCTTGCCCGCCTTGGTGATCGGCCAGATGAACCGGCCCCGATCCATGCGCTTCGAGAAGAGGCAAAGGCCCTGGCCGTCGTACCAGAGCAGCTTAACCAGATCGCCCCGCTTGCCGCGGAACGCGAACAGCGCGCCCGAGTGCGGACTCTTCTCCAGCACCTGCTGCACCAGCACCGCGAGGCCATCGAACCCCTTCCTGTTATGTGGTGCACCACATAACAGGAACTATGCGGCGTCCATGATTATGCGGAGTAGATGGCGGAGACGGGCTGGTTTTTCAGTCTTCACCGCGCTTTCGACTCCACATAACCGAGCGCTATCCAGTTGCGAGCATCGCGATCAACTTGTCCGGCGGTCGGAATTTCCCCGGCTTGATGCCGAGCGGCGCGAGGGCGCCAAGCATCTCGAGTTTTTCGGCCGGGTCAGCGCGCAGGTAAATCTCGGTACTTTGGAGGGTGGCGTGGCCGAGCCACAGTGCGACCTTGCGGATGTCGCGCGTCGCCTGCAGCATGTGCATCGCGCAGCTATGCCGCAGCACATGAGGTGATATCGGCTTGGTGCCAAGCGAGGGCACGACATGCGCCGCCGCCGCGGCGTGCTTTGCCAGGATATATTCAAACCCGGCACGCGTCATCGCCCGGCCGGCGTTGTTCAGGAATAGCGTCGTGTCGCTGTCCTTCGGCCTGACCGCGATCCAGGCACGGATCGCGGCGGCGGTCTCCTGCCAGAGCGGCAGCACGCGCTCTCGTCGCCCTTTGCCGATGATATGGATGCTGGCGGGCAACCGTCCGTCGAACTGGCTAAGGGCGAGACCGACAAGCTCAGAAACGCGCAATCCGCCCGCAAAGGCCAGATGCAGCATGGCCCGATCGCGGATGCCGGACATTGTACGCCGATCCGGAGCATCAAGCAGCGCTTGAACTTCGGCGCGCGATAACGAAGCGACCAGTGCCTCGTCGATTTTCTTCATCGGAATGGAGTGCACCCGAAGAGCCTGGTCGAGAACGGCGGGCACGCGATGCTCAAGATAGCGGAAGAAGGACTTCACGGCCGCCAACCGTGCGTTACGCGAACGGGCCTTGTTGCCGCGCACCTCTTCGACATGTTGCAGGAAGGAAAGGATCATTGGCACGTCGATATCCTCGATCTGCAGCAGGCAGGGTCGTTTGCGCAATCGCTGCGCGGCAAATGTCACCAGCAGCTGAAAGCTGTAGGCATAGGCATCGCAGGTATGAACGCTGGCACGCCGTTCGTTAGGAAGGTGTCCGCGCAGGAATGCAGTGAGATGTGGGGCAAGTTGGGTCATGCCAAATCTCCCCGGTGCAAAGCCTCGCCGGCCGCTGCCATGTGCGCCATCAGCTCGGGCGTTGCCTGGAGATACCAATACGTATCGGTCACATGGGCATGGCCCAGATAGGTGCTCAGGGCGGTGATGTGACGGGCAACTGCTTGGGCATCGTGCGCACAGCGCTCGAGGGAACGAACAGCGAATGTGTGGCGCAAATCGTGGATCCGGGCTCCTCGTAATCCTGGATCACCGCGCAGTCCGATCGATCGAGCAATCTGCAGGAATACTGTTACCACCGTTGGATAGGCGAGCGGCGCACCCTGATGCGAAATGAAGAGTACGTCGCTTAGACTCGGTACCTTCAGGCGGTTGGCGAGATACCCGTCCAAAGCGCGCCTCGTCGTCGGATGGAGCGGCAGCAGCCTGCTCTTCTTGAACTTGGTCATGGCAATAATCAGCCCATCGCCGGTCACGTCCGACAGCCGGATGGCGAGCGCCTCCGAAATGCGCATGCCGGTCGCCGCGATCAGCCCGAACAGCGTGGCGTATGTGACCGGTCGGATCGAACCATTGGGGCCAAGGTGATGCGCGGCGTCGATCAGCCGCCTGATGTCGCCTGGGCTGTAGATATAAGGTGTGCGGCGCTTGTGACTGGCGCGGCCGAAAAGGTCAGCCGCGGGCACTTCATGACGCGGATCTTCGGCATGCAGTGCGAGCGCGAAGCGGCGCACCGTCAGTAGACGGTTACGTCGTTGCTCTGGCGATGGTGCCTGCAGCGCCCACTCGCGCACGGACCCCGTCGTGATGATATGCTCGCCGCGAAGCTCGGCGAAGTTGACAAAGTTGCGCAGGAGGATGCCCGGTGTCCGGAATTTGAATCCCAGCGCGCAATGAAGCGCGGCATGATCGGCAAGGAGCTGACTCAGCATTGCAGCTCTCCCGGCCAGGGCTGGGCAATCTGCTCCAACATCGGAATATCAACCTTGGCGTAATGCGCGGTCATATCGAGCGAACGGTGACGTAGCATCGTGCCGACGGCCTCGAGCGTGGCGCCCGATCGCAGCATCGAAGTTGCGGCGGAGTGGCGCAGCAAGCTTGCTCCTCTCGACGGCGGATCGGAAATACCAGCCCGCTTCAGCGCCAGTGCCACGGTAGTGGAGACGTGGCTGGACTGAGAGAATGACCGGTAGGGCGCGACCATCGTGACAAACACTGCAGCTTGATCCACGCGGGGGCGTTCCTGCTCGATATAGGCTATAATGGCATCGCCGACGTCCTGCGGGAGTGGCAATCGAACCTCACGGCGTGCTTTGCCTCTGAGATGCAGCATACCCGACGGCCAGTCGAGATCGCTGAGTCTGAGCCCAGCGACATCCCCGGCCCGGAGAGCGAGGCGCCATAACAAGAGCAGGATCGCCCGGCTGCGCAAGCGTCCCGTGGTGAGCTGATCGCAGGAAGCAATGACGCGGTCGACGTCTCCGGCGGACAGGTAGCGCGGCAACGATGAAAGGCGCCATTGCACAACCGTCGGGATGGCATGGTCGAGGTTGGGACGGCAAAGCCCGGCACCGGCAAGGAAACGCAGATAGCTGCGCAAGGCACTGGTTATGGTCCGCATGTTGGCGGGACCGGTCCGCTCACGCCACTCGCGGACAACCTTACGGACGAGGGTTGCGTCATAGTCGTGGGTCGCCGTGCCAAACGCTGGCAGCAATCTATGCAAATCGCGACGATGGCGGGTGATCGTCCGCTCCGACAGACCCCGATGAACGCGTAACCAGCTCTGGTAGTCGTCAAGAAGAGGATGTGGCGAAGCGACCTTCAAGGGGGCTCGCGCGACACCAGCCCGTTGGAGGAAGGTGCAGAACCGCTTGGCGCGGCGCCAATAGTTGGACGAGATGCTTTGCCATTGCCGCCCACCGGGACACCGACACCGATGTTCGGCAAAACGGCGAACAACATTGTCATCGATGGCATCGATCGGGATGCCTGCGCTACCCAGCCAGGTTGCGAAATGGCGCGCTGAAGCTGTGTAGCCTTCAATGGTCAGCGACGTATATCTCTGAGCGGCAAGGTCGGCCGCGAACTTATCGATCCATGGCAACAATGGCCCCGGATCGAGGAACCAGCGATCACGATTATTGGCATCCATATTTACTCTCCTCACGATGTTGAACCATCGCGAGGAGCATAGTTATGTGGAGTGAAACGTGTTTGCGGATCACTCAAGCATCTGAAAATGTGCCAAAAACAGCCCGTCTCCGCCATCTACTCCGCATAATCATGGACGCCGCATAGTTGCGCATGTCGGTGGTGCCGCAGGCGAGATAGATGCGTGTCTTCGGTGATAACGGGATCATCGAGCGAGAACGGACATCACCCGCGCCAACGCGCTGGCATCGACCGCCGCATCGACGGTGAGCCGCACGCCCGACGGCAACTCGATCCCGATCTGGCCGCTGCCTGCCGTCGCCGCGGTCGGCACTGTCACCTCGACCTCGGCGAACGCTGGTGGCGGTGTGCGCTTCGCTCCCGTCAGGTCACCCGCCAAGGCCTGTCGGCGCCAAGTGTAGAGCATTCCGCTGCCGATCGCGTGCCGCTGGCACGTCGCCCCGACCGAGCCGTCGGGGCCAAACGCCTCGCGCAGAATGGACAGCTTCTGTTCCACCGACCAACGGCGACGCCCGCCGACCACCGCGATCCGACTGCTCATACGATCACTCATATGACCGGTCGTAAGAGCACTCGCCCCCGACGCTTCGATATCCTCGCTCATCACCGCTCCTCGCAAAAAGCGGCTATCAGCACTGCGGAGCAGCTTCCCGCAAGGCGGCCTTCAGAACACGGTTACAGCGCTATTGATTTTCGCACGAGTGTTTCCCCTTATGAAAGTCTCCTTGTTCTCCTGCGCTCCACCACGCTCAGTCCTCTCGCTCGCGCTGAACGGGGGCCGAATAGCAATGAAGGTTTTCACAATGTAGCAACATTGTGCAACGCACAAGAAACGTACGGGCAACATAAGAAATTTTCACCAGGTGTGGCGCCTCGGCAACATCTCGGATAGCACGAGCGTCGAAAGGCAGGTTGAGACCGAATCGCAGCCGGGCGCTCCGATGGACATCCGGATAAGTTTTAGAATGCGGCGACTCTCCCTAGCGGGGAGGAGCGCCAATCGTGAGGGATTGGATGAATGGCCGATCAAGCTCTGAACCGCCTCTCGCGCGGAGCCTAGGACATAGATTATGAAACCTTGCTTGACTCCGAGGCCGATCGCGTTGAGGCGGTGAGCGGCAGGGCTGCACGCACACGGAGTCCCGGCTTGGCATCTTCAAGGCGCAGCACGCCACGGTGAAGTCGGACAATTGCGTCGACTAACGGTAGCCCAAGGCCGTGGCCAATCGTCGGAGTGCTACGTGTGAGCCGACCGAATCGGCTCAAAACCAAAGCGCGTTGATCGACATCAATTCCATAGCCATCGTCTTGTACTGTCAGAATGGCACTGTCTTCACTGACGGCGACCGCCAGTTTGATCAACGTTTTAGATGGTGTATGCCGAAGACAATTTTCCACCAGATTGATCAGCATCTGCGTCAGCAACAATCGATCGCCCAATATATAGGCCGTATCGCAAGAGCCGAGAATGAGACGATGCCCTGTTTCGAGAGCCACCGGCTCCATCATATGGCTGATTTCGCTCACCAGTCCGTCGAGGCTAACGGCGATAAAACCCGCGCGCCGGTTCCCCCCTTCAATTTCAGCAATTCGCAGTAAAGCGTTGAACGTCGCAAGCAAAATATCTGTTTGTGCGATCGCGGTGACGAGATCCTCATTGACCAGTTTCGCGTCATCCGTCCGCGCAAGCGAAGCAAGCTGGCTTCTCAGCCGCGCAAGGGGCGCTCGCAACTCGTGTGAGATATCATTTGAAACGTTCCTCATCTGAGCCATCCGATCGCTGAGATGATCAAGCATTCGGTTAAATTCCTCAGCCTGCTGTTGGAATTTACCCGTCCCTTCAATGATCGGCACGCGATGCCGAAGGTCGCCATCGGTGATCGCTTCAACAGTTTGGCGCAGTTCGCCGATCCGATGACTAATAAACCATTGATAAAATAGAGCGATACTCAAACCAATGAGCATGATCGCGCCGAAGGCTAACAGGTGAGTCTGCGCCAGCCCGGACTTGTACTTATCAAATGGGTCATTCTCTGCGATGACAGTGAGCCGCCGCCCCTGCCCTAGTTCGCGCGTAAGACCACGCGCGCGGATATGGGCTCCATGGACATCCTGTATTTCAACCACAGAAAAACCGAGTGACGGCCGCCTCAATGTTTTTACATTCCCGGCAAGTGGTTTGCCCATTTCGTCGGTGATCACAACCCCAAAATCGCGCAGATTGCCGCGATTTGAAAGCGTGAAGATCCGCGCCTGGAGTTCGGATTGGCTAGCCCCGCTCCCTTCCTGCGCGATCAAGCTGCTTTCCAACTTTACCCACTGATCAAGCGATTGCCGGACCTTCTGTTCGTCCGCTGAAAAAAGAGCGAATCCACTTACAGATGTGGCGACGATGAATAAGCACAAAAATGAGGTCATCGGTGATCTCAAGGAATAAGAGATCATAGCTTCCACCCCTTCAACCAGACCCGAGCAAGATCGGCACATTCCTTTGCTTTTCTGTCGGATTGCTCAGTAGTAATCGGCAAGATTTAGCATCCGCGTCGTTCCGTCTGCGAGCTTGAGCGTTACCCGACTTCCTGCGGGGCCATAACGCCACTGCCAGAGTAGTCCCCGCGTATAGGAAGCGTCGATAGCACGACCATTCACGGCTATGACTTGTTCACCCACAGTCCACCCTGCTTGATCCGCAGGACTGCCGGATGCCACATGCACAACAGTCAGGTCAGTAGCGGAGGCTGCGAGACCAAGGCCGCTTCGATCCTTCAGCATCGGCAGGCGCGCCCGAGCTGGGGCGGATCGCAACCACAACTGCCCTTGGGACACGTCCAGCACGATATCGAATTGTCCGAGCAGCGGCATCCCCACATTGCCTACTGTACTCACCGAGGTCCACCGATCGAGGGCAAGCGCCGGAACAGAGGCGACCGTGAGCGCGCCCAAGCTCACCTTGTCGGCGATGAAGGACTTGACGACTTGCACCCCTTCGACCCCGCCGATGGCGGCGGTGGAAACGGGTTTGCCAGCCAGAAGGGCGTGCGCCTCGACATAGGCGGAGGATAACATCAGCGCCGACGAGTTGCCGAAATCGAGCATCAGCGGCACCGGGTCCAGTCCGGTGATGGACGCGAGCAGGAACAATTCCTGTTTGGCGCCGTGCCTAAGCGGCAGCGCAGTCCATTCCGGCCCCGCCACAAAGCTGGCCGGCTTCTCAAATGCAAAGCGTCGTGTCGCAAAATCGAGCGCCACGCAGCCGCCGGCCAGCACGTCTGCCCCGAGCAGCATATCGACAGGCCGACCAAAGGCGGCAGAGGCCGCTCGCAAGTCTGCGACCACCGCGAAGGGAAGGACGGGAGCATAAGCGCCCAGCGTCACCGCGACATTGCGGACCAGACCAACCGGAGCCTTGCCGCCCAGGCCGTTGATCCGTCGCGGCTCCAGGTTCGTCATGCCTAGCTTCGCAGCAAGCGGCTTGCTGATAATGGACGCGCCGCTGCCGCTGTCGAGTACCGCGTCGATTGCTATGCCGGACACCTTGGCAGGCACGATCAGCGTGTCACCGGTTCCGACTTCTAGGGGACGCCAAGTCGGAGGCGTAGCGAAGCCGCCCCAAAGTTGATCGCGATTGTTTCTCGCCGCCCATAGCGGAAGCGGAAACCTCGTTACGATTAGCCCAGCACCCATACACATGAGTGCCGTCCGCCGGTCAGCGTGCCGGGTCGTCTCCAATTCAGCCCAGGTTTCCACCAGATTTCCATTCGATTCTCACCGGTCGCGAAGAGGTGCGAGCTTTAACTACATGCTCTAGCTACTAGAGGGTCAAGCCCCTCGATCACCAATATTACCACCGTGCAGCGGTTCGAGCGAGAGAAGCGTTTCGAGAGGCCCGCCGCGAGGCTCACCGCCCGGCTCCCATCCGCGAACCCGTATCGATCGGGATTGACGTCGTCGTCGGACGGATCCGCAAGAGCTGGAACCGGCCCTGCGAACGCCGCAACGACAAAAACGACGTTAGTGTACGAAGATGACGGGATGACATCGAAAATACTCGTTTTGGTCGCCATCAAAAGGCCGCTATCCTACCGGTCGGGCAATTGCCTGGATAACCCGGCACTCGGCCATCGTTCGGGCACAACACGCGCTGGCGCTCATAGCGCTCAACTCGTCACGCAAGGCAGAAAGTTGGCGAAGTCGATCCTCCACACCGACCAGATGGCGCGCGGCGATTTCCGCTGCTTCCGCACAGTCGCGCTCCGGTTGATCGGCAAGCGCGAGGAGCGAGCGGATTTCGTCGATCGAGAAACCCAGCCTTCGCCCGTTCCGCACGAAGTTCAGGCGATCCACATCACCGTTACCATAGGTGCGTCTGCCCGAAGATGTGCGCAAGGGTGTTTCGAGCACACCAATTTGTTCGTAAAATCGGATCGTCGTCACCTTGGTCGCAGTCGCGCGCGCCAGATCTCCAATCTTCATTTCACGTTTGCTCCATAATTTTTGCGACGATCCAACTTTTGGGCTTGCTCCTATAGTAACTAGAGATTGTAAAGAAGCCAGATGATTGACACTCAAACCGTTGACGGGTGCGCCCGCCATCGACGCGCCAAGCTTGGCCCGACCTCTGGGTTGCGGGCGTGATCGCGCTTCAATACCTCCAGCTCATGCGTGAGATCGTCCGCAAAGGGCGCGCTGCGCTACGGCCAGTTTCCTAGGAGTGCGCAGGATGAGTGTTTCGCCCCGTGCGCTTTCGTGCGTGTTGAATGCGGCTCTGGCCGTCTCCCTCATCGGAGCGTCAGTGGCGAAGGCGCAGACGGCTACCTCGCCGCCTCAGGCAGCCACAGAGCCACCCTTCAGCCTTGAGCGAGCCTTGGCGCTGGGCGGCGCGGTCTCACCATCGTTAGAGGCCGGTGCCGCAGGTGTGCAAGCCGCAACCGCAGGCCGTGCCGTTGCAAGCCTTCGCCCAAACCCCGAGGTCGTTGTCGAGACCGAAAACGTGGCCGGCAGCGGCGAATATCGCGGCTTTCGCAGCGCCGAAACGACCGCGGGGCTGGCACTTCCGATCGAGCTTGGGGGCAAGCGGTCGGCGCGTGTCGCGGTTGCGGATGCGCAGATCGATCGCGCGCGGATCGGATCAGCCATCGCCATCGCCGACCTCACGCTCGCCATCACCCAAAGCTATAATGACGCGGTTGCGGCCGAGCGCCGGTTGACGGTAGCGCGCGATCAGGCGCAAATCGCCGCGGAGGCTCTGCGGGTCGCGCGGACGCGCGTGGCCGCGGGCGCGGCGTCGCCAATCGAGCAACAGCGTGCGGACGTGCTTCGCATCAACGCGGAGACCGCAGTGGAGCGGGCTACACGCAATGCTGAGGTCGCGCGCGGCAATCTTGAGCGATTGGTCGGGCGACCCGTCAGCGGGGCGCTCGACTCAGCATGGTTCGATCGCATCGGCGGCTACGGGCCCACCCAGCCGATTGAGGCCGAGGGCACACTTGCACTCGCGGCGGCGACTGCGGACGCAAGGACCGCAAGCGCCCAGGTCCAACTCGCACGCGCGCAGCGCATTCCCGATGTGACAGTGAGCGCGAGCGCGCGTCGACTCGCGGCCACCAACGATGTGGCTGCAGTGTTCGGGGTCTCGATCCCGTTCCCCGTTTTCAACAACGGGAATGCGGCGGTGGCGCAGGCGCAGGCGCAACAGGCCCAGGCCGACGCGCTACGTCGGCTCGCTATATTGGAGGCCGAACGGTCGATAGCGAGTGCGCAGGCCGAGCTCGCAAATGCCGCAACAACCGCGCGCACGGCCGGAGGGCCGGCGCTGGCAGCGGCAACCGAAGCCGCCCGGATCGCGCGCATCGGTTATGCCGGGGGCAAGTTTGGCCAGCTCGATCTGTTGGAAGCCGAGCGCACGCTCGCACAGACCCGCGCCGATGCGACCGACGCCCTTGCCGCCTATCATGACGCGGAGGCCCGCCTGGCGCGACTGACCGCGCCTGCAACCCTTTTTGCCGAACTGACGCCCACGAGCGCGCGTCCGGCCACACCCGGAGATAGCCGATGATCGTTCAGGACAAGCGGCTTCTAGGCGGCGTGGCGGCGGCGGTGCTTGTCGCCGCGGCAGGCGGGTTCACGATTGCGCGATACACAGCCGACACTCCGGCCGCACGTGCGGCCGAGGCCGCAGCAAAGCCTGGAGAAACTGATACCGAGGCAGCCCCAAGCGACACGCTCGAGATGAGCGCCGAGATGTTAAAGAACACGGGCGTTACCACCGAGACCGTCAACCCGGGCGGGTTAGCGGCCGAGATCGTGGCCCAAGCGACGGTGGCACCCTCCCCTGCCGGCGAGGCAATCGTGACCGCGCGCGCGGGCGGCGCGGTGACGCGGGTGTACAAGCGATTGGGGGACCCGGTGCGTCGAGGCGAGCCGCTGGCGATCGTCGAGAGCCGCGAAGCCGCGCAGTTCGCGGCCGATCGCACCGCGGCGGCGGCCAAGGCAACGCTCGCGCAACGCAACCTGGCGCGCGAACGCTACCTCTACGACCAGAAGGTCAGCCCGCGGGTCGATCTGGAAACCGCGCAGGCGGAGGCAGCTTCGGCGGCGGCCGAGGCGCGGCGCGCGAGTGTTGCAGCGGTCGCGGCCAACGTGACCAACGATGGCCGCAGTGTCGTTGTCGCGTCCCCGATCACGGGCCGGGTGACGACCGAGAATGTCAGCCTGGGCGCTTTCGTGCAGCCGGAGACTGAACTGTTTCGCGTCGCCGATCCAAGCCAGATACAGATCGAGGCGGCGATTGGGCCTGCCGACGCGCAACGGCTCGCCCCCGGTGACAGAGCGATTATCGAGCTGCCGGATGGCAGCACCACCAGCGCGCGCGTGCGCGCGGTAACGCCGACCTTGAGCGGCGAGACGCGCTCCGCGACGGCGGTGCTCGACGTGATCGGTGGCCGGCTACAGCCGGGCCTGGCGGTACGCGTGCGGCTATTCCCAAGTCGGAGCGGCACGTCGACTGCGATCGTGGTCCCCGAGGAAGCGGTTCAGTCGCTCAATGCCCGCGACGTGGTGTTCGTTCGAACCTCCAAGGGGTTCAAGGCAATGCCCGTCACCACGGGCCAGCGCAGCGCCGGCCGCATCGAGATCGTGTCGGGCCTCTCAGCCGGCCAGACCATCGCCACCAAGAACGCCTTCCTGCTCAAAGCCGAACTCGGCAAGGGCGCGGGCGAGGAAGAATAACAGATGATCGCCAACCTTATCGCGCTGGCCGTCCGTGCGCGCTGGGCGGTCCTGTTCATCTTCCTGGCGATTGCCAGTCTTGGCCTGTGGCAGCTCACCAAGCTGCCGATCGACGCCGTGCCCGACATCACCAACAAACAGGTGCAGATCAACACCGTCGATCGGCGCCTCTCGCCGGTCGAGATGGAAAAGCTCGTCACCTATCCGATCGAAACCGCGCTGGCTGGCATCCCTGGACTGGAGACGACCCGTTCGATTTCCCGCAATGGCTTTAGCCAGGTATCCGCAATATTCTCGGAAGGCACCGATCTCTATTTCGCGCGCCAGCAGGTAGGCGAACGCCTTACCCAGGCGCGCGATACGTTGCCCGACGGCGTACAGCCGCAGATCGGCCCCGTTACGACCGGTCTCGGCGAAGTCGTGATGTACACGGTCGAATACGCCAATCCTGAAGGCAAAGGCGCGAAAATCGTGAACGGCCAGCCAGGCTGGCAATCGGATGGGAGCTATCTGACGCCCGAAGGCGATCGGCTGGCGAATGCGGTCGAACAGGCCGGGTTCCTTCGCACCGTTCAGGACTGGATCGTCCGCCCGCAGCTCCGCGCCGTACCGGGCGTGGCGGGCGTCGACTCGATCGGCGGCTATGCCAAGACGTTCGTAGTCGAACCAGATCCGGTGAAGCTATCGACCTACGGCATCTCGTATAGCGAATTGGGCGAGGCATTGGAAAACGCCAACCTCGCGGTGGGCGCGAATTACTACAACCGCGGCGGCGAAGGGTATCTTGTAAGGCTCGATGCGCGCGTGCGCTCGGTGGATGAGATCAAAAACGCCGTCGCCGCGACACGCGGCGGTGTTGCCATCACCGTTGGCCAGATTGCCAATGTCGAGAGCGGTGGAGATCTTCGTACCGGTGCGGGAAGTGTGAACGGCAAGGAAGCCGTGATCGGCACGGCATTGATGTTGATCGGCCAGAACAGTCGCATTGTCGCGCAGGATGTCTCAGCAAAGCTCAACGAGGTAGCGAAGACGTTGCCACCTGGCGTTCAGGTAAAGGTCGTGCTCGACCGCTCGAAGCTGGTCAATGCGACGGTCGCGACCGTGCAGCGCAATCTGACCGAGGGCGCGATTCTGGTAGCGGTTGCGCTATTCCTGTTGCTCGGCAACTGGCGCGCGGCGCTGATCGCGGTGCTCGTCATCCCCTTCTCGTTCCTGATGATGGCGATGGGGATGAACGCTTTCCACGTGCCCGGCAACCTGATGAGCCTGGGTGCGCTCGACTTCGGCCTGATCGTCGACGGCGCGGTCATCATCATCGAAAACTGCCTGGCACGTCTCGCGCATCGGCAGGAGCATGAGGGGCGGCTGCTCACCCTTCGCGAGCGGCTTGAGGAGACCATGCGGGCCTCCCAGGAAATGATAAAGCCAACCGTGTTCGGCCAGGCCATTATCCTGCTCGCGTTCGCGCCGTTGCTCATGTTCACCGGCGTCGAGGGCAAGACGTTCTCGCCTATGGCGATCACGATCATGCTTGCGCTCGTCGCAGCGTTCATCCTGGCGCTGACCTTCGTGCCGGCGATGGTGGCCTTGCTTATTCGCGGCCGGGTCGCCGAGAAGGAGGTGTGGCTGATCCGCAAGGGCAAGGAACGCTATCTGCCGCTGCTCGACAAGGCGATTGCGCGGCCCTGGCCTTTCATTGCCGGCGGACTGATCTTCTTCCTCGCCGCAGTGCCAGCCTTCGGACTGTTGGGTAGCGAGTTCATCCCGCAGCTCGACGAGAAGAATATCGCCCTCGCCTCGACACGCGTGCCCTCGGTCAACCTCGAACAATCGCTTGCGATGCAGCGTGGGGTCGAAGCAGCCATTATGAAGTTGCCGGAAGTGGAGCTGATGTTTTCCAAAACCGGCACCGCCGAAGTCGCGACCGATCCGATGCCGCAGAATATGTCGGACGCTTACGTCATCCTGAAGCCCCAAGATCAGTGGCCGGCAGGCGTCGAGACAAAGGCAGAGGTAATCGAGCGCATTGAAAAAGCATCACGGGGTCAGCTCGGCCAGATCTATGAGATGAGCCAGCCAATACAGCTGAGATTCAACGAGTTGATCGCCGGCGTCCGCGGCGACGTCGCGATCAAGCTTTATGGCGACGACCTCGATAAGATGGCGCAAACCGCCAACGAAATGGTTCGCGTGCTGCAATCAGTTCCGGGCGCGGGCAGCGTAAAGGCTGACCAGGTTGGCGGTGCGCCGGCGCTGGATGTGAAGCTCGACCGCGCCGCTATCGCACGCTACGGCCTCACGGTGCGCGAGGTAGCCGATACGGTCTCTGCAGCGCTGGGAGGTCGGGAAGCCGGCTTGCTCTATGAGGGCGACCGGCGGTTCGACATCACGGTGCGCGTTCCGGAAACCACACGTGCCAGCCTTGATGACATCCAGGCGCTGCCGGTACTGCTACCCGAGAAGGTGGGCCAACCACGCCAGCAAATTCCGCTCGCCCAAGTTGCACAGATCCGCGTTACCGAAGGCTTGAATGAGATCAGGCGTGAGAACGGCAAACGCCGTCTCGCCATTCAAGTAAACTTGTTGGGACGTGACGCCGGATCGTTCGTTACCGAAGCGCAGGCGAAAATCGCGCAAGTCAAACTTCCGGCCGGCTATTACCTCGAATGGGGCGGGCAGTTCCAAAGCCTGCAAGATGCGTCCAAGCGCCTCTCGATCGTTGTGCCGCTCTGCTTTGCGTTGATCTTTGGCCTGCTCTACATGGCGCTCGGCAGTTTCGGACGCGCTACCGCGGTGTTCCTCGCAGTGCCCTTGGGGCTGGCGGGTGGCGTGTTCACCTTGGCGCTAACCGGCATTGCGTTCTCGGTATCGGCTGCTGTCGGCTTCATCTGTCTTGCTGGCGTCGCCGTACTCAACGGCCTCGTGGTGATGACGGCGATACGCGAACGGATCGAGGCTGGGCTGCCACTCGCTCAGGCGATCCGCGACGGCATGGCCGAAAAGATGCGCGCCGTGGTGATGACCGGCTTCGTGCCGGCGATCGGCTTCGTGCCGATGGCGCTCGCGCACGGCACCGGCGCCGAGGTCCAGAAGCCCTTGGCGACAACCGTTATCGGCGGCCTGGTCGCGGCTACCATCCTCACGCTCCTCGTACTCCCCGCCATTGCTCGAGTAGTGCTCGGCTGGGGCGAGCGGGCGGGCAAGCCCCGCGATCCCGAGCGGCACGATCCCGAGCCGAGTAGCGGCGGGGGCGCGCATCCGACTCCCGTGCCGGCTTTGACATGACAGAGGAGGTGATCATGAGCGAGCAAACCAAGCTGCTCCGCATCTACACCGACGAGGCCGCTTACTATGGCGACCGAAAGGTGTTCGAGGTGGTCGCATCAAAAGCGCGTGACGCCAGACTTGCCGGCGTCACCGTGCTTGAGGCGCTGATCGGGTTCGGCCGATCGGCGCATCTTCATCGCCGCCACGTTCTCGAAAGCGATCGAGCCGTGGTGATCGAGATCGTCGATACCGATGCCCGATTGCGGACTTTCGTGTCGGACCTGTCCGATGTGCCGGGGATAGGCTTGATGACGCTCGAAGCAGTGGAAGTTCTCGGAGCGGAGCTTTCGGCCAGCGCGACACAGCCAGAGTGAAGTTCGGGGCCGGAATGAGGATCGTTCGTGGTGACTGACACTCTTTCCGCTTCCCCTCCGCGGCCGTCGTTGCGCCGCTTTGCGCTGTTGCTCGCGCTGGTCGGGGTGGTGATGATTCCCGCCGTGATCTTGCGGATCGAGGGCTGGCGCCCGAACCCGCTACTCGACACGTTCGTTTTTGGCGCGGCCATTCTGGCAGCGGGCTTCCTCCTGTCATGGGGCGCTGAGGCGGCCGAGAAACGCATTTCGGCAGGGCTGATCGTAGCGATCGTCGCGCTGATCACCGTGCTGCCCGAATATGCCGTCGACTTTTATTACGCCTATTCGGCGGGTGCGAATCCTGGATCGAATTACGTCCATTATGCCGCAGCGAACATGACCGGTGCGAACCGGCTGCTCGTGGGCCTCGCATGGCCGTTGCTCGTGCTGCTTCATTGGCGGCGCACGCGGGAGCGCGCGATTTCGCTGCTGCCCGCGAACCGGACCGAGATTCTCTTCCTGCTGCTTCCAAGCATCTACGCCTTCGTCATCGTCGCAAAAGGCCGGATTTCACCGATCGACACCGTCGTGCTGGTCGCGCTGTTCGGCCTGTATATGTGGCGCGCCAGCCGGAAGGAGACTGGTGCGGACGCCGATGACGATGACGACGAAGAGCCCGGCCCGGCCGCCGCGCTCATGCTGCTTTCACCTCTTCGCCAGTGGTTGGCGATGGGAACGCTGACGATCGTCGCAGCCGCGATCATTCTTGTATCCGCCGAGCCTTTCGCCGAATCGATGATCGACTCGGGTCGCCTTTTGGGGTTCGACGAGTTCTTGCTGATCCAGTGGCTTGCGCCGCTCGCGAGCGAAGCGCCCGCCGTCGTTGTAGCCGCGCTGTTCGTGCTGTCGGGCCGCTCCGAGACCGGGCTAGCGACGATGATGTCCGACAAAATCAACCAATGGACCCTGCTTGTCGGCATGTTGCCGCTGGCCGTCGGCTTGGGCGCGGGGCACCTCACGAGCCTCCCGCTCGACGCACGCCAGCACGAGGAGTTTTTCCTTACCGCCGCGCAATCGCTATTCGGGATCGGCTTGCTACTTCGTTTTCGTTTAAGTCTGGCAGGTGCGGCTGCTTTGGCTATCCTTTTCATAGTCCAGGTGACCCTGGCGGTGATTTGGCAGAGCGACGAACCTCGCATCGTCAACACACTGACATGGCTAGCATGGGGCTACCTGGTACTCGCGGCTATCTTGTTCCTGACGAACCTCCAAGCTCTTGCTGCGCTGTTCAGCAGAACCGGGCGCCGAGACGGTCAACGTGGTTGAACCACCACCCGGCGCGTCCGCAAGCAGCGTGAGTTCGTTGTGTAATCATCCCGTCACTGCGATCCAGACGACCCGACATCAAGGCCCAGGGATGCGCCACCCCTGGAGGACAGGTCGATGAGGAGCGCCGCCGCGTGGCTGGGCGCAGGGCTCGCCTTGACCGTCGACCAGGTAACGAAGTCGGCGGCTTTCCAGGTCGTCGCTAACCACGGCGAGATACAAGTCGCTCCCTTCCTTAATGTCACGTCCGGCAGGAACACTGGCGTTGCATTCGGGCTCGCCACGGGGGGCGACCCGATCCTGCTGATAGCAGTCGCCGCGGCCGTTGTGGCAGTCGTACTTGTCATGATCGTTCGGGCGGCAAGTCCTCTCTGCCGCGCAGCTCTGGGCATGATCCTCGGCGGTGGCATCGGGAACATCGCAGACAGGCTGAGATTCGGAGGCGTTCGGGACTTCGTCGACCTCCACTGGGGCGGATTGCACTGGCCGACGTTTAACCTGGCCGATGCGTTCATCACCGTAGGCGTCGTGATCGTGCTCATCGCTAGCGATCCGTCCGACAGGAAGTCGGAGCCACGATCCACCCACCGTGGAGACAAGTGATGTCGGGAACGGAAATGAACGAGCGAGCGCCAGCCAAGGCAGCCGACTTCCTGTCGATCTACCAGCAAGGTTTCGTGAGGGTCGCCGCCTGCCGTCCCATCTGCAGAATCGCGGAACCGGCGTTCAACCTCGAAGAGACGCTGAGACTTGCCCGCGAGGGGAGCGATGAAGGGGTCGCGTTGATGGTCTTCCCGGAGCTCGGGCTGTCGGGCTATTCCATCGACGACCTCCTCCTTCAGCGGGCGCTGCTCGACGAGGTCGATAGGCGACTCCTGGAGCTGGTCGCCACGAGCCGCGATCTCCGTCCGGTTCTCCTCGTTGGGGCACCGCTCCGCCGTGAGGGGCGTCTCTACAACTGCGCCGTCGCCGTCCATCGGGGTCGGATCCTCGGCGTCGTGCCGAAGGGGCACCTACCCAATTACCGCGAGTTCTACGAGAAGCGGTGGTTCGCCTCCGGGCGGGACGTGCGCGGCGAGATCCTCATCGGAGGCGAGCCCACCCCGTTCGGGATGGACCTCCTGTTCCAGGCGGAGGACGTCGACGGCCTGATCTTCCACACCGAGATATGCGAGGACGTCTGGGCGCCCGCACCGCCCAGCGACTTCGCGGCGCTCGCCGGCGCGCTGATCCTGACGAACCTCTCTGCCAGCAACATCGTGGTTGGGAAAGCGGACACGCGGCGGCGCCTCTGCGAGATCCAGTCCGGCCGCTGCTGGGCTGCCTACATCTACTCGGCGGCCGGATCCGGGGAATCGACGACCGATCTAGCCTGGGATGGCCAGGCCTGCATTTACGAACTCGGGGCTCAGCTCGCGGAGACGGAGCGCTTCAGCGCTAAGTCCCAGATGGCCGTCGCGGACATCGACATTGAGCGGCTGCAATTAGAGCGCATGCGAACCGGCACGTTCAACGAGGCCGCGATCGCCAATGGCATGCCAGACCGGCGCTTCCGACGCGTGTCCTTCCGCTTCGAGCCGCCGCAGGGCAACATAGGCCTGCGGCGATGCATCAATCGCTTCCCCTTCGTGCCCGACGACCCAGCCCGTCTCGACCAGGACTGCTACGAGGCATTCAACATCCAGGTGACTGGGTTCGCGCAGCGGCTCGAGGCGACCCGGATAGGCAAGATCTGCATCGGCGTATCCGGAGGGTTGGATTCGACCCACGCCTTGATCGTCGCGGCGAAGGCATTTGATTTACTCGGGCGTCCACGCACCGACATCCTCGGCTTCACCATGCCCGGCTTCGCCACCAGCAGCAGGACCAGGTCCAATGCGCACGCGCTGATGAGAGGGCTTGGCGTGACGGCCGAGGAAATCGACATCAGGCCGCTGGCCATTCAGATGCTGAGGGATCTGCGGCACCCGTTCGCGAGCGGCGAGCCGGTCTACGACACGACCTTCGAGAACGTGCAGGCGGGGATCCGGACCGACCTCCTGTTCAGGGCCGCCAATCAGCGTGACGGCCTGGTGCTCGGGACCGGCAACATGTCGGAACTAGCGCTTGGCTGGTGCACCTACGGCGTCGGCGACCAGATGAGCCACTACAATGTGAACGGCTCGCTTCCGAAGACCCTCATCCAGCACCTCATCCGGTGGACGGCGTCGAACCGCCTGATCGACGCCGAAGTGACCGACATTCTGCTCGACGTGCTCGGGACGACGATATCGCCGGAGCTCATCCCGCAGGCGTCCGAGGGCCAGTCACAGAGCACCGAGGACAAGATCGGTCCTTACGAACTCCACGACTTCTCGATCTACTATCTCACCCGGTTCGGGCTGCGACCCTCCAAGATCGCCTTTCTGGCGCTTCACGCCTGGCAAGATGCCGCTGCGGGCAACTGGCCGCCGGGCTTCCCGGAGGAGCAAAAGCGATCCTACAGCATATCCACCATCCGCGACTGGCTCGACGTCTTCCTGCGCCGCTTCTTCGCCAACCAGTTCAAGCGATCCGCCCTGCCGAACGGACCGAAAGTCACGACAGGCGGCTCGCTGTCGCCGCGCGGCGACTGGCGCGCCCCCTCGGACGCCGACGGCCAGATCTGGATCAACGAGCTGCGCAGCAACGTGCCCGAAGACCTCAAAACGGCGGGTGAGGATGCTTCGACGCAGGATCCGCCGAAGGTGTCCACGGAGGGCAGACCCATTGTCAGATGACGTCCGCGCCCGACCGTCCCGCAGATTGAGAAGCACCGCGACAGCGCCATTCCGAGAACGCCGAATAGGCAGCCGGGCGTGAGCGACAGAGGCGTCGTTTCGGGGCGGCCCCAACGAAGCCCCCCCACGAGGTGGCGAGGAGTGATCGGCAGCAAGCTGGAGCGAACAACGATGGCGGAGCATGCAAAGTCCGTGGACATGGCCGCAGAACGGTCGGGCATCCGTAGACGGGCGGCGGCGGCTTTCCTGCTGTGCGCAGTGGTCCTGGGCGTGGCCACCTTGTGGCTGCCCGAACAGATAGAGCTGCCACGTGAGACCGCCCCGCGGCTTGCCTTCGCCGCCCGCGCAAGCCTCCTCGTGATGCTGTGGGTTGCCGTCGGTGTCGGCATGGTGTCGACCATCCGGCGTTACTCAGCACCGGACAATCCGGGTTCGGCCTTCGCCCCGCCAAGCGAACGGCTGAAGGTGCCGCTCGCGTTCCTTCAGAACACGCTCGAGCAGGCTACGATGACGAGCGTCGCCTTCCTCGCGCTCGCCACTGTCGACGGCGACGCTCCGCTCGGCTTCATTATGGGTGCCGTGGTCCTGTTCGCGGCGGGAAGGATCACGTTTCTGCGCGGTTACCCGCTTGGAGCGACCGGCAGAGCCTTCGGAATGGCGATGACGGCACTGCCCACCCTCGCCGCGTTCGCCTGGATCTTAATCGACATCTGCGCCGACCTGACCCGCGGCGCCGTTTAGCTTGGCCAAAGCGTGCTCGCGCCGAACAATATGGCCGACAGGATCGCCAGCAACACGCCCGGCGCGGGCATTTTTGGATATCAACTCACACCCGGATCCTGGCTTCGACCTGCCCGGCAAATTCGGTCATTTCGGCATATTCGGCAGCGCTGGTCACCCTGCCGTCTGAAACCGCCCCTGAATAGTCGACCGCGATATAGTCGAGCAGGCGCCAGGTCGTTTGCACTTCGGCGTCGCTGGCCGACGCGCGTGCGGGCAGCGACAGCGTTAGCGCCGCGAGGATCAGGATGAGCCATCGCATCGAGAACGGCCGATGAGCGACAACAGCGGTGGAGGCAGCAAGGTGGCCGGAGCGCATCGACGAGTCTCTTGTTAAGAATGGTTCGCGGTTTGCACCCTCTAGCAGCTAGAGGGTCAAGCCCAATTTCCGAAAACCGGCGATCGGAGCCCAGACCACCGACCGCAGTATGAGCACAGAAGATTTGCGCCGACTGCGGCCGTTGGATGTCTTCGCGACAATGGCTCGTGGGCTACTTCTTGCTGATGGCCGTCACCTCGCCGGTATTGCCGGTCAGCGTGAGATCAAAATCGACCTTGTCACCGACCTTGGCCGCATCGGTGATCGCCGGGGCCGCCTTGAACGCCATCGTCATCGCCGGCCACTTGGCTTCGGGGATCGGGCCATGATCGAGCGTGATCGTGCCTGCGGCCTTGTCGATGGCAGTGACCGTGCCATGGCCCTTGGCCATGATCTGCGCAGGGGCCGCCGGCGCCATCGCCATATTGCCCATGTCGCCGCTCATGGCTGCGGCGGGCGCCGTCTGGTTGGTCTCGGTCGCGATTGGCGTCTCCGCCTTCTTGCCGCAGGCGGCAGTCAGGGCGGCGAGGCCGAGGGCAATGGTCAGTCGTGCATAGTTCATGGTCTTCTCCTTGCAGGTTAAACGGGTTGAGGTATCGGCTTGGTCTTCGGCCGGCGCAGCAGCAGATAAGCGGCGGGTAGGACGAACATGGAGAGCAGCGGCGCGGTGAGCATGCCGCCGATCATCGGTGCGGCGATGCGGCTCATCACCTCTGAACCCGCGCCCGATCCGAGCAGGATCGGCAGCAGGCCGGCGAGGATCACCGCCACCGTCATCGCCTTGGGCCGGACTCGCAGTAGCGCGCCTTCGCGCACCGCCGTTTCGACCTGAGCCGCATCCGGGGCTGGACCGCGATCCTCATAAGCGTGCTTGAGATAGATTAGCATCACCACACCGAACTCGGCGGAGACGCCGGCCAGCGCGATGAAGCCGACCCCGGTCGCCACCGACTGATGATAGCCAAGCAGATAGAGGAGCCAGATGCCCCCAGTGAGCGCAAACGGCAGCGTGCCCATGATCAGCGCCGCTTCGTCGAAGCGCCGAAAGATCATGTAGAGCAGAACGAAGATGATGAGCAGAGTCGCGGGCACGACCAGCTTGAGCTTCTCGACCGCCCGCTGGAGATATTCGAACTGGCCGGAGTAAGCGATGCTGACGCCAGGCGAGAGCCTGACCTGTTTCGCGACTGCACGCTGGAGGTCGCCGACCACCGAGGCGAGGTCGCGTCCGCGCACGTCGACATAGACCCAGGTCGAGGGCCGCGCATTCTCGGTCTTGAGCATCGGCGGGCCTTCGGCAATCGATACATCGGCCACGGTGCCGAGCGTGATCTGCTGGCCCGACGGGGTGAGGACCGGCAATGTCCGCAGCCCTTCGAGGCTGTCGCGCAGCTCGCGCGGATAGCGCACGCTGATCGGATAGCGGGCCAGCCCCTCGACTGTCTCGCCGATCGTCTCGCCGCCGATCGCGCCCGAGACGATCGCCTGCACATCGGTGATGTTGAGCCCGAACCGTGCGGCGGCGGCCCGGTCGATATCGACATCGACATAGCGCCCGCCGGTCAGCCGTTCGGCGAGGGCGGAGGAAACGCCCGGCACGGTCTTGGCGACCGTCTCGACATCATGCGCGATGCGATCGAGCTGGGCGAGATCGGCGCCCGATACCTTGACCCCGATCGGGCTCTTGATGCCGGTCGCGAGCATGTCGATGCGGTTGCGGATCGGCGGCACCCAGACATTGGCGAGGCCGGGCAGCTTCACCGTGCGGTCGAGTTCGTCGACCAGTTTCTCCGGCGTCATTCCGGGACGCCATTGGTCGCGGGGCTTGAACTGGATCGTCGTCTCGAACATCTCCAGCGGCGCCGGATCAGTCGCGGTCTCGGCGCGACCGGCCTTGCCGAACACGCTCTCGACCTCGGGCACCGTCTTGATCAGCCGGTCGGTCTGCTGGAGCAGTTGCGAGGCCTTGGCCGCAGAGAGGCCCGGCAAGGCCGAGGGCATGTAGAGCAGGTCGCCCTCGTCGAGATTGGGCATGAATTCGCCGCCAAGCCGGGTGAGTGGCCAGGCGGTCGTCGCGAAGACCAGCGCAGCGATCACCAGCACCGCCTTGGGTTTTCGCATCGTCCAGTCGATCGCTGGCCGATAAAGATCGGTCAGCCAGCGGTTGACCGGATTGGCCTGCTCGGCGGGGATGCGACCGCGGATCAGCCATCCCATCAGGATCGGCACCAGGGTCACCGACAGGATCGCCGCCGACGCCATCGCATAGGTCTTGGTGAAGGCGAGTGGCGCGAACAGCCGGCCTTCCTGCGCCTCCAGCGTGAACACGGGAATGAACGACAGCGTGATGATCAGCAGGCTGAAGAACAAGGCGGGCCCGACCTCGGCCGCCGCCTCGGTGACGACGGTCCAGCGCATCTCGCCCTCGAGATGCTTGCCAGGATGCTCCTGCTCCCAGCGCTCGATCTTCTTGTGGGCATTCTCGATCATCACCACGGCCGCATCGACCATCGCGCCGATGGCGATGGCGATACCGCCGAGCGACATGATATTGGCGTTCACTCCTTGGAATCGCATGACGACGAACGCCGCCAGCACGCCCAATGGCAGGGTCAGGATCGCGACCAGCGCTGAGCGGACATGCCAGAGGAACAGCCCGCAGACGATCGCGACGACGATGAACTCCTCGATCAGCTTGTGGGTGAGATTCTCGACGGCGCGATCGATGAGCTGCGAACGGTCATAGACCGTCACCACCTCGACGCCGGGCGGCAGGCTTTTCTTGAGATCGGCGAGCTTGTCCTTGACCGCCGCGATCGTCTCACGCGCGTTCTTGCCCGAGCGAAGGATCACCACGCCGCCGGCGACTTCGCCCTCTCCGTTCAGTTCCGCGATGCCGCGCCGCATCTCGGGGCCGATCTGGATGGTTGCGACGTCGCCGAGACGCACGGGTACGCCACCGGCCGCCGTCTTCAGTGGAATCACCCGGAAGTCGTCGAGCGTCTTCAGATAGCCCGAGGCGCGGACCATATATTCGGCCTCGGCCATTTCGAGCACCGAGCCGCCCGCTTCCTGATTGGCCTGTTGGATCGCCTGGACCGCCTGTTGGTGGGTGATCCCGTAAGCGGCGAGCTTCACCGGATCGAGCAGCACCTGGTATTGCTTGACCATGCCACCGATGCTTGCGACCTCGGCGACGCCGGTCACGGTCTTCAATTCGTAGCGCAGGAACCAGTCCTGAAGCCCACGGAGCTGCGACAGGTCATGCCGGCCGCTCCGGTCGACTAGCGCATATTCATAGACCCAGCCGACCCCGGTGGCGTCAGGGCCGAGCGCGCTGCGAGCGCTCGGCGGCAAGCGCCCCTGCACCTGATTCAAATATTCGAGCACGCGGCTGCGTGCCCAATAGAGATCGGTCCCGTCCTCGAAGATCACATAGACGAAGCTGTCGCCGAAGAAGGAATAGCCGCGCACCGTCTTGGCGCCGGGCACAGACAGCATGGTGGTGGTCAGCGGATAGGTGACCTGGTTCTCGACGATCTGCGGCGCTTGCCCCGGATAGGAGGTGCGGATCACGACCTGCACGTCGGACAGGTCGGGCAGCGCATCGATCGGGGTCGAGCGCACCGCCCACAACCCGGCGCCGACCAATGCCAGCATCGCGATCAGGACGAAGAAGCGGTTCCTGACCGACCAGCGGATGAGATGGGCGATCACTGGCCAGCGACCTTCACCATGCGCCGCACGGTCGGCCCCGCCGGTGGCCGGTCGAACCCGAAGCGGACGCGGTCGCCGGCCTTCAGGCCCCGCACGACCTTCGGATCGGGAAGCTGGAACGTCATCGTCATCGCCGGCCAGCTGATGGCGGGCACCGGCTCATGGCTGAGCGTCACCGAATTGGCGGTGATCTGCTCTATCTTGCCGACGGTCTCGTAGAGCGCGGCCGTAGCTGCTGGTTTGACGGCAGCCGTCGGCGTGCCCCCGATCGGCCGCGCCTCCACGCCCGAGAGGCTCGCCTCGGAATCAATCAGGAACTGGCCCGACGCGACGATCTTCTCCCCTTCGCCGAGGCCCGCCAGGATCTCGGTGTCGCCGCCGGATTCACGGCCGGTCTGCACTTCGGCAGGCCGGTAGCGCCCCTTGTCTAGTGCGAGCATCACCAATGTCCGCTTGCCGGTGCGGATCAACGCTTCGGATGGCACCAGCAGCGCCGGTTGTGCGCTGCCGCCGAACGACACGGTGGCGAACATGCCGGGACGCAGACGCCCGCCGCGGTTGGGAAGCTCGATCCGCACGGTCAGCGTCCGGCTATCCGCCTGTGTCTGGGGCAGGATCGCGGAAACACGGCCCGACAAGGTCTCGCCGGGAAATGCCGCGAGCGTTGCCTGCACGGTTTGCCCGGGCCTGAGCGGACCGGCGATCGCCTCGGGCACGGCGGCGTTGAGCCAGACCGTGCCGAGGCCGTTGACCTCGGCGAGTGTCTGCCCCGCCGTCATCGTCATCCCTGCCCGAACGTCCAATGTCTTGATGACCCCACCGGTCGGCGTGGAGATCGTCACCACGTTATGCGGTCGCCCCGTCCGCTCGACCGACGCGATCGTGCCAGACGGCATTCCAAGCAGCGCGAGCCGCTGGCGCGCCGCCTGGATCAACGCTGCGTTCCCGGAGCGGCGAACCGCAAGAAACTCGGCCTGTGCGCCCGCCCATTCGGGAACGAGCAGATCGGCAAGCGGGGCACCGGCGCCGATGATGTCGCCGGGCGCACGGGCATAGACACGGCTAACGAACCCGCCCGCGCGCGCCTGGACGATCGCGACATCGCGCTGATTGAAGTCGATCGTGCCGGTGGCGGTGAGGCTACTGGCGAGCTCCCCGCGGCGCGCCGCAACTGTGCGGAGCCCCAGCGTTTGCGAGGTCGCCGGATCGATCCGCACGCCGGGTGCGTCGCCCCCGCCTTCGTCGGCATATTTGGCGACAAGCTGCATATCCATGAACGGCGATTTGCCCGGCTTGTCGAAATGCTGCGACGGCACCATCGGATCGTACCAGTAGAGCGCCTTACGGCCGGGATCGGCTGTTTGCATGTGAGCGGTTTCACTCCCACCGAGATGAGCGATGCCATAACCTGCGCCGCCGGCAACGAGCGCTAGCATTGCTGCAGCAAGTCCGAGCCGGGCGCGCGGTGATATCTCAAGGCTCATTGGTCGGCGCTCCGATAGGTGAGGGTCAGCCGCGCGCCGTCGGCGACGACCAGGGCTTCGCGGTCGAGGGCAGTGAGGGTCGCGTCGGCGAGCGCGGCATAGGCGTCTGCGACATCGACGAGACTCGCGCGTCCAGCGCCGTAGCTGGCAGTCTCCAATTTGACGCGCTGGTCGGCAAGCGGCTGCAGCGTGTCCCGCGCGCGCATCCACTGCTCATGATGCATGATATGATCGGCGAGATCGGCGTCGAGGTCGGCGGCGAGCGCGCGGCGGGTGGCCTCGCGTTCGACCAGGACCCGCCCGGCATTGGCCTGGGCCGCGGCGATCCCGGCATTCTGGCGATTGCGGGTGAAGAACGGCAGGCTGACGGTTATACCGGCAGAAACATAATCGCCGAACCGGGGATCGCGCCGTTGATAGGCCAGGTTGACGCCGAAGTCGGAGCGCCGTCCGGCGTCGGCCAGGCGAACATCGGCATCCGCTTGCCCCGCCTGGGCATCGATCATCCGGATCGTGGGCTGGCGATCGAGTCCTGCGCGCAGGGTTGCCGCATCGACCGCAAAATCGGGGATCGGTCCGGCGATCTCGGGCGCGGGATCGCCGGTCCAGCGGGTCAGCGTCGCGCGTGCCCGCGCCACATTCGACACCAGTTCGCTGCGGCGATCCTGCATGGCGGCGACCGCCTGCTGCCCGGCGAGGGTCTGCGCCGGCCGCGCATTGCCCGAGGCGACAGCGCCCGGCGTCGTTCCGACCACGCGCTCGAGGCGGGACAGGACATCGTCGAGTGCAGCAAGTCTGCGTTCGGCATAGGCCAGGTTGATCCAGGCGAGCGCGGTGCCAACCTCGACCGTGCGGGCCTCGACCGCGGTATCGGCCTCGGCCGCCTTGATATCGCTATCGGCGCGCGCCTGCTGGGCATGGCGCTTGGCGAGATTGGGAATGTCCTGCGACACGCCGACCCGCGCCATCGTGAAATCGTCACGCTGCGGCTCGAACGCGAGCGGTCCCGAGATCGGGAAGCTCTCGACGCTCACGCCAAGCGTCGGGTCGGGCAGCGCGCCTGCCCCGCCGCGCGCGGACCGCGCGGCATCGGCGCCGAGCGCCTTGGCCTTGATCGACGGCGCTTCCTGCCGGGCGCGCTGGAGCGCAGCTTCAAAAGTGAGCGGCCCGGCAAACGCGATCCCGGGGATCGCCGCGAGCAGCGGCAGACATAGAAACAATCGCATGGAAAACTCCTGATCGAGCGATCAGGCCGACATCGCGCACTATGACGGGCATGTCAGTGGCGGCAGGATGGGGACATCCCGCCGCCACTGCTGGCCTAGCCGTCTATGCGACCTGAAGCGGCCAGAATCTGTGCCTAGCCAACCGAAGTGGCCGACGGCGATGCCATGCTGTGCATCTGCTTCATGCAATCAGCAGCGGCAGTGCTGCTCATCTTCATCATGTCGCAGTCGCAAGCCCCCACTTGCGTGGCATCAGGCACCCATACACGCCGCTGGGTAGGCCCCGTGGCACGCGGGCCATATTGCGGAACCGGCTTCCACTCATAGTGGCCGGACTGTTGGCTGTGGTCGGGTTGGCCGGCGAACGCGGCGACGGGTGCGGCAAGGGCGAGCCCCAGCAGAGCATAGAAAACACGGTTTTTCATGACTGTAATCCTTTGGCAAAACATCGTGGTAGCCGCAGATTGAGCAGGATGTTTGGTGCGCGACAGGCGCAACGATCCTGTCAGCCTGACGGCCGGTTTCGATCAGCCAAGGAGAGTCGGTGGTTCCGGTTCAGGAGTAAGATCACTGCCGCGCAGGACCGTGGTGGTTGTCCAGAAAGCCAGGGTTGAACCGGCTTCGCGGCTGCCAAGCACCGGTGCGTCATTGCGCACGGCCATGGGAATGAGGCAGCCCATCGCGGCGATGCAGGCCAGTGTCATGCCCTTGCACGGTTTCTGCGCAGGCTGCTGTTGCTGCGCCATCATCTTCATGCAGTCTTCGGACATGCCGGAAGCGGCCATACTCGACATCGCCATCGGCGCGGACGCCGCAGGCGGGCCGAACGCAAAGGCGGCTTCCTGGCCGAGCAGACCGATCAGGGCTCCAAGCAGGAGAAAGAGATGAAGCGCACGTTTCACAGCCGTAACCGAATACACCACTCATGATCCAGGGACAACGCCATACTCATCCGCCGTGGCGGGCGAAGATGGTTTCGCGGCCTGCACCAAAGGCAATGACATTGAAAGATTGGGCCGCCTGCCCGGGGACTTCCATGCCCGGTGATCCGACAGGCATGCCTGTTACGGCGAGACCGCTCACACCACGCGGACGCTGCGCGAGAAGGCGCTTCATGTCCGCGATGGGGACATGGCCCTCGAAAACCATACCATCGACGATCGCTGTATGACACGATGATAGCCGAGCCGGTACGCCGTGCGCGCGCTGAAAGGTGGATCGCTGCTGATCGTCGACGATGGATAAGCGCCGGTCGAATTGCTGACGGACCTGGGCAGCCCATTGCTCGCAGCAACCACAGCCGGGATCCCGGTGAACGACGATGTCCGCAGCCGCTATCGCAAGCGAAGGAACGCCGAGGGCGAGGCACGCTGCAAAGAGGGAGGCAGACTTCATGTCGTCATTCCTGTTCGTACGTTCGATAACCACCGCCAGCTGCGGCCAATTACGCACTTGACCCTATTATACAGCTGCGATGCCCTTATCGTTACATACGCAGCAGAAAGATCCATCCCTCAGAAAAACACATTGCACCGGCGACCGATGTCAAAACCAGCTTCTCAAGCCGATCACAAAGCTCGTCGTTCCGACATTCTTGCCGTCGAGCCGCGCATAGCGAGCTGTATCGCCAACTTTCCGATCATAGGACACACCGATATAGGGCGCGAACTCCCGCCTGATCTCATAGCGAAGCCGCAGACCCAGTTCGGCGTTCGATAGGCCCGAACCAATCCGGTTCTCGGGTACATCCTGCGCCGCGAAATTCAGCTCGACGCGCGGCTGGAGGATCAGGCGTTGGGTGATCCGCTGATCATAATAGCCCTCGGCTCGAGCGAGAACATCGCCCTTGTCAGACAGGAACAGCGCGCCTTCGATCTCAAACCAGTTGGGCGCCAGTCCTTCGATGCCGATGGTCGCATAAGTACGCGAGGGGTTCGGCTTGAAATCGTACCTGACACCCGCCTGCAGGTTCCAGTACGGATCGATCGCACGGCTGTAGAGCGCCTGCACTTCGGCGCTATCGACGCCGCCGCCCTTGAACGCCCCTTCGCCCTCGCTCTTGACGACCAACCGGTTGATGTCCCCGCCGAGCCATGCCTCTCCGTCCCAGCGAAAGCCGTCGCCGCCCTTGCGCGCCTGATACTCGGCCAGATTGAACATGACCTGGTGGAAGCTGCCGCCGCCATGCTCCCTGTAGAGATCGGTCCGCACGCGCGCCATTTCCGCAGCCGGAAAGGCGCGATCGGCATAATGGTCGGTCGGCGGCGCAGGCGCCGGGGCGGTGCCGGGCGCCAGGGCGGTGCCGCCCGTTCCATGGTCAGCCGTGCCTGGTCCCATCTCCATGCCGGGCATGGTGGCCATGTCGTGCTTTCCCGCGCTCACCGCCGCCGGAGCGCCGGGCATGGCCATCCCGGGCATCGTCGTCATGTCATGGTCCGCATGCGGATCTGCTCCCCCAGCGACTGCCGGAGCGGGCTTTGCGACGGCCGGACGCGCTGGCGTGGATGCCGACGCGCGCGGAACAGCGGGCAGCGGTCGTTGCGTCGGCGGCTTTCGCATTGTCGGCTTTGCCGCAGGCTTCTTCGGCGCCGGCATCTGCATGCCAGGCATGTTCGACTGGTCCATCGCCTGCGCCGCGACCGGGGCGGGGATCGCGAGCGGCGCGAGCGCAAGGAGAAGGATGCGGTTCATGCCGCGTCTCCGCGCGGACGGACCGAGACAACCTGCATCATCCCGGCGTGCATGTGGTAGAGCATATGGCAGTGGAACGCCCAGTCGCCGACCGCGTCAGTGGTGACGTCAAAGGTCACCTTGCCGCCCGGCAGTACGTTGACCGTGTGCTTGCGCGGCGCATATTCGCCATGGCCGGTCACCAACTCGAAAAAATGGCCGTGGAGATGGATCGGATGCGACATCATCGTGTCGTTGACGAGCGTCACCCGCACGCGCTCGTCCTTCAGGAAAGGGATCGGCGCCTTGACTTCGCTCATCTTCAGCCCGTCGAACGACCACATGTACCGCTCCATATTGGCGGTCAGGTGGATCTCCATCGCCCGGTCCGGCGCGCGTATATCGGGATTGCGCGTCAACGCCATCAGGTCGCGATAGACCAGCACCTTGTGACCGACATTTTCGAGGCCCTGGCCCGGATCGCCGGTGCGGTCCATCGCCATCGGTGCGATCGTCTGCACCCCCGGCCCCATGCGAACCTGCGGCGCATTCTTCGGGTCGCGCATGTTCATCCCGCCCATCGCGGAATGATCCATTCCGGCCATTCCGGCGCCGGCTTGCGGCGCCATGCCTGCCATCGCGCCAGCGGCTCCCGCCGCCATGTCGTGGCCCATCGCGGCATGGTCCATGCCGGCCATGCCGCTGTCGGGCTTGCTCAGGTCGATCGTGCCGCCGCTTGCTCCCGACATGTCCATGCCCGACATGTCCATCCCCATGTCCTTCATCGTGGCGACTGGCCGGGAGCGGAGCGGCGGCACTCCGGCGGCCATGCCTTCGCGCGGCGCCAGCGTTGCGCGCGCCAGGCCGGAGCGATCGACCGCCTCGCCGACGATCGTGTAGGCCCGTTCGTCGGTCGGCGTGACGATCACGTCAAAGGTCTCGGCGACCGTGATCTGGAATTCGTCGACCGTGACCGGACGCACATCCTGCCCATCGGCCTGGACGATGGTCAGCGGCAGGCCCGGAATCCGGACGTTGAAGATCGTCATCGCCGAGGCGTTGATGAAGCGCAGGCGCACCCGCTCGCCCGGCTGGAAGAGAGCCGTCCAGTTGTCACGCGGGCCATGGCCGTTGACGAGAAAGGTGTAGGTCGAACCCGTCACGTCGGACACGTCGGTCGGGTCCATCCGCATCTTGCCCCAGTCCATCCGCTCCTTGAGTGGCTGATCGCGGCCCGCCAGCAGCCCGGCCAGCGTCTGCTTCTGATAGTTGAAGTAACCCGCCTGCTGCTTGAGCTTCAGGAAGATCGCATGCGGGTGCATCGGACTGTGATCCGACAGGACGATCACATGCTCGCGGTCGTAGCGAACAGTATCCTCGCCCTCGGGGTCGATGACGATCGGGCCGTAATGGCCCATCTGCTCCTGCAGACCCGAATGGCTGTGATACCAGTAGGTGCCCGCCTGGATGATCGGGAATTCATAGACGAAGGTCGATCGTGGGCGGATACCTGGGAAGCTGATGCCGGGCACACCGTCGAACTGCGCCGGCACGAGCAGTCCATGCCAATGGATCGAGCTGTCCTCGTCGAGATCGTTGGTTACCGAAAGCCGGACTCTCGTCCCCTGTTTCAGCCGGATGAGTGGCGCCGGAATGGTCCCGTTGACTCCGATCGCATGGGTTTCGCGGCCATCGACCGTCATCATCTGGTGGGCAATTTTCAGTGCTATATCGGTACCGCTTACCGTTGGTAGCGGGCGGACGATTCCGGCTGACACCGGCTGCGCCCACGCCGGAAACCAGTTCGCGAGGGACAGCCCCGCACCGCCAAGCGCGGCGCCACGCAACAGCGACCGTCTATCGAGGTGGGAGATACGCATGGCAGGAAGGCCCCTGAATGAAAAAGCTATCGATCAGGATACGCATCCAGAGCATCAGTCCCTCAAACTTTCCTGCAATTTGGAACGCGCGCGATAAAGCCGCGTCTCGACCGCCTTTTCGCTGATCCCCAAAACCTCGGCCGTCTCGATCTGCGACAGCCCCTCGATCGTTCGCAGCACGAGGGTATCGCGCAGCGCCACGGGCAAGGCCCCGATCGCCGCCATCGTGCGCTTCAACTCCTGGCGGTCGGAAAGGAGTGCCTCGGGCGTCGCAGCATCGTCCGCGACCTGGCTCGCTTCGTCGATCGGGAGTGCAAACGACAACAGCCTGCGGACCGCGCGGCGACGCGCCCAGTCATGGCATTTGTTGATCGCGATGCGCGCGATCCACAGACGAAACGGTCGCGCGCCGTCATAACGGCCAAGCGCGGAAAAGGCGGACAGAAAGCTTAGCTGGGTGACATCGAGCGCCGCATCCGCGTCTCCGATGTGCCCACGGATCAGGCGATATACGTTGTCCCGATGGCGATGCATAAGTTCGCCATAGGCGGCCTGCCGACCGGCCAGAGCAAGCGCGGCCAGTTCGCCGTCCGTACAGCCGGCGACGTCGATCGTCACCGATCCTTGGCCGTGAGCGCCTTGACCACCGCGGAATCGAATTTGGCCGCCTGATCGGCGCGCAGCACGCTACGCATGGCGAAGATATGTTCGAGCGTCTCTTTCTGAAGCTGACCCATCGCCTGATGCGAGCGATCGACCGCCGCACTCACCTGGGGACCATAGCCATGCTCCGCCTCGATCGCGTCGGCGAGGCGCGCATTGTCCGCGCGAAGCTCGAGTTCGAGCGCCTGCTTGCGCACTGCGAACCGCCGTTCGATCTCCTCGATCCTCGCGTGCTGGCCGGAATCCAGTTCCAGCTGGCTGTGAAGGAGCGTGTGCAGTTCGGTTTCGACGGGCGTCTGTCGTGCCACATAAGCCCGCCCCACGAGCACGCCGGCAACTGCCGCGAAAAACGCGATCAGCGCGATGAGCAGCAGACGGCGACGGTCGTTCATTCGCTGCCGCCGAGGAGCGACGAGGGAACGAGCGCAGACGGCGCACCAAATGGCGTAACCGAGGCGGCTCTGACTGGGGTACCGGGAATGACCGAACTGGCAATCCCGATCGAAAGAGCCGCCAGCGCCGCCAGGCCGAAGACGCTTCCCGAAAGCGGTCGGGAGCCAAGCGCGCGAGACGTTAGGCCCTCCAGTACCGCGCCGTCGATCGCCCCCAATCCAGGATGGACGGGCAGTTCGCGCAGCCGCGCCAGCGCTCTATCAATATCGGTCATGCGTCAATCTCCACGCTCTCTACCGATACTACGCATCGGTGCCGGCGATCCCTCATAGCATATCGTCACAGCGCTATGAGGGGTGAGGCCCTACCCTGCGTATTCAGCAGGGAAACCAAGAGGAGTCCCCCATGAAGTCAGTTCACCTCATCGGTGCAGCCATTGCCGCCGCACTCGCGACCATCTCCGCTCCGGCCATCGCGCACCCGAAACTGATATCATCGACGCCGGCGGCGCAGGCGACCGTCACCAATACAACGCAGGTATCGCTGACTTTCAGCGAAACATTGATGGCGCCCGTGTCCGGGATCGACCTTGCCATGACCGGCATGCCCGGCATGGCGAACCACGCCCCGATGAAGATGGCCGGCTTCAAGACTTCGGTTGCCGCAAACGGCAAGACGTTGGTTGCGGTCTTTCCGCGCCCGCTGCCCGCTGGCACCTACAAGCTCGACTGGCATGCGGTATCGACCGACACGCACAAGATCACCGGAACGCTCGCCTTCACCGTCCGATAGGTCATGCTGGACTGGCTTCTGATTGCCACGCGGCTTGTGCTCTACCTCGATCTCGGCCTGTTGTTCGGTGCGCCCTTGTTCGGCCTCTATGCGCTGCGTGGCGATGAGCAAATCCATATGGTCCGGTTCAGGCCGTTGATCGGCAGTTTGGCGGCAGCCGGGATCATCGCGACCCCGCTGGGTTTCGGTCTGATGTCTGCCGCCATGAGCGGAACCGATCTCTGGAGCATCGACAGGAATATCTTGACGATGCTCCTGACCGAAACTGCGGTCGGCTGGGCCTTTGGAGTCCGCGAGGTCTCTCTCGTCCTGATCCTGGCGTCGGCAATGTTGGTGCGACGTCCTTCAACTGGCTCCCTGGCGGTCGTTTCGGCTCTGGCGGCGATCGCGGTCGGGACGCTTGCCTGGTCGGGTCATGGCGCCGGGACCGAAGGAACCAGCGGCCTGTTCCACCTCACCGGCGATATCGCGCACCTCCTTGCCGCGTCGGCCTGGCTTGGCGCGCTCATGATGCTCATCTTGTTGACGCTTCCTGCGCGGGTGACCGACGTCTCGCGGATCGAGGTCGCGCACCGCGCATTGAACGGGTTTGCAGGGGTCGGATCGGTCATTGTCGGACTGATCGTCATCACCGGACTTACGAATGGCCTTTACCTGGTCGGCATCGACAAGATCGCGAACCTTGCGACGGACCTTTGGGGCCAGCTGCTGCTGGCGAAGATCGCGCTGTTCGTCGCCATGCTGGTCATGGCGGCGGCCAACCGCTTCCGGCTTACGCCTCGCCTTGACGAGGCGATCGCGCACGGAAGTCCTGGCCGGGCGCTTTCAAGCCTGCGGCGGAGCATAGCGCTGGAAGCCGCGATGGCGATCACGATTCTTGCGTTGGTCGCGTGGCTCGGGACGCTGGAGCCCCTCGCCGCTGGATAGATAATTTGTAGCGGCCCTTGACCCTGACACGATGTCAGACCCTAGATAGGGGGCGTCGATAAGGAGAACGGGAATGTCCGAACCAAAATCCACGGCGCATGGCGGCCAAAATCATGCTTGCTGCGCTGGTCACGCGAAGAGCGCGCTCGTTCCCGCAGGTTCCGAGCAGGCCCTCGATCCCGTTTGCGGGATGACAGTCGATCCGGCGGCGACACAGCATCACGCCGATCATGACGGTAAGACCTGGCATTTCTGCAGTGCCGGCTGCCGCGCCAAGTTCGTTGCCGACCCGGCGCGCTATCTCGCCAGGGCCGATCGTACGGCGCCGGACGAACCAGCCGGCGCGATCTGGACCTGTCCGATGCATCCCGAAATCCGTCGGCCGGGGCCGGGAGCTTGTCCAATCTGCGGCATGGCGCTCGAACCTGAGGTCGCGACAGCCGACGCCGGCCCCAGTCCCGAACTTGTCGACATGACGCGGCGCTTCTGGATCGCTCTAGCCCTGACCGTGCCCGTGTTCCTGCTCGAAATGGGCGGGCATCTGTTCCCGGCGCTCCACCATCTCGTCCCCGAGAGGATATCGGGATGGATCCAGTTCGCGCTGGCCACCCCCGTCGTGATCTGGGCGGGCTGGCCATTCTTCCAGCGCGGCTGGGCATCGCTCCAGACACGAAACCTCAACATGTTCACGCTGATCGCGATGGGAACCGGTGTCGCTTGGGCCTATAGCGTGGTGGCCACGCTTGCCCCCGGGATATTCCCGGCGGCATTCCGCATGATGGATGGCACTGTCGCAATCTATTTCGAGGCCGCCGCGGTCATTACCGTCCTCGTGCTTCTCGGACAGGTTCTGGAATTGCGCGCCCGCGAGCGCACTTCAGGTGCGATCAAAGCCCTTCTCAATCTGGCACCCAAGACTGCCCGCCGGCTCCTGCCGGACGGTAGCGACGAGGAAGTCGCGATCGACTTGATCGCCGTTGGCGACAGGTTGCGGGTCCGCCCCGGCGAGAAGGTGCCTGTAGATGCGATTGTCGAGGATGGCCGCTCTTCGATCGATGAGTCTATGGTGACCGGCGAGTCGATGCCGGTGACGAAGACGGTCGATGCCCATGTGGTAGCGGGCACTATAAACCAAACGGGATCTCTCCTCATACGCGCGGACAAGGTTGGCCGCGATACGATGCTGGCGCGGATCGTCCAGATGGTGGCGGATGCACAGCGCTCGCGCGCGCCAATCCAGCGCATGGCCGACAAGGTTGCCGGGTGGTTCGTCCCTGCGGTGCTTGGCGTCGCGCTGCTCTCCTTTGCGATATGGGCAATATGGGGCCCTGAGCCGCGACTGGCGCACGGCCTCGTAGCCGCGGTCGCGGTGCTGATCATCGCCTGTCCCTGCGCGCTGGGCCTGGCGACGCCGATGTCGATCATGGTCGGGATCGGACGGGGTGCGGGCCTTGGCGTCCTGATCAAGAATGCCGAGGCGCTGGAGCGAATGGAGAAGGTCGATACGATCGTCGTCGACAAGACCGGCACGCTGACCGAAGGACGACCGTCGGTGACGAGCATCGTGCCGATGGAAGGCTTGTCGGAGCACGATCTTCTTCGCCTCGCGGCGGGCGTAGAGCGGGCGTCAGAGCATCCGCTGGCGCTCGCGATCGTCGTGGCCGCAAAGGATCGTGACATCGAAGCTCCCGAGGTCTCCGACTTTGACTCGCCTACCGGCAAGGGTGCGGTCGGGACCGTGGACGGCAAACGCATCTTTCTGGGCGGCGCGGCCTATTTCAAGGAGAATGGGATTGATGTGTCAGCCGCAGCTGCACGGGCCGATGAGCTGCGGGCGGACGGGGCGACGGCGATTTTCGCCGCCGTTGACGGCCGGGTCGCCGGGATTCTCGCCATTGCCGACCCGATCAAGGCAACGACAGCGGAGGCGCTGGCCGCCTTGCGAAAAGAGGGCGTGAGCGTCGTCATGCTGACGGGCGACAACCGGACGACCGCCGAGGCGGTGGCCCGGAAACTTGGCATTGAAGCGGTTGAAGCCGAGGTGCTGCCCGATCAGAAGAGCGCTGTCGTCCTGCGGCTACAACGCGAAGGCCATGTCGTCGCGATGGCAGGCGATGGGGTGAACGATGCGCCTGCCCTCGCGGCAGCGGACGTCGGCATCGCCATGGGTTCGGGCACCGATGTCGCCATCGAAAGCGCTGGAATCACGCTGCTCAAGGGCGATCTCAATGGCATCGTGCGAGCGCGGCGGCTGAGCGAGGCGACGATGGCCAACATCCGCCAGAACCTGTTCTTCGCCTTCATCTACAATGCCGCTGGCGTCCCCATCGCCGCTGGGTTGCTCTACCCGGTGTTCGGCATCCTGCTGTCGCCTGTCATCGCTGCCGCGGCAATGGCCCTGTCATCCGTCAGCGTCGTCACCAACGCGCTGCGCCTCAATCGGGTGACGCTGTGAACATCGGCGCGGCCTCCGACGCGAGCGCTGTGTCGCAGCGGATGATCCGCCATTATGAGAAGATCGGGCTTATCCCGTCGCCGCCGCGACGTGACAGCGGGTATCGTGACTATTCGCAAGCCGACGTGCATCGCCTGCGCTTCATCGCCAACGCCCGCGATCTCGGCTTTCCCATCGAGGAAATCCGCGTGCTGCTCGATCTCTGGTCTGATCGCGATCGCGCCAGCGCGGAAGTCAAGACACTGGCGGAATCGCGCGCCGCAGATCTCGGCCGGAAGGCGGACGCGCTCAATGCAATGCGCGAAGCATTGCTCGAACTGGCGAAGGCCTGCCACGGCAACGAGCGGCCCGAATGTCCGATAATCACGCGCCTGGCTTCCTGAGCCTATCTGGCGGGGTCGGACAGAGCGCGCTAGCCGCCAGGCTAGCCGATCACTTATGCAGGCCGCGTCCTGCCAGCTTCGCGAGCCGGCGCGGTAGGTCGGCAGCGATCTTGCGTTGCTGTTGCGGCTGCGCCTTCTTCCATGTCCTGCATTCGGGTTTGGACCTGCCGCACCCTCGGCACCAGCCGGTCGAACCGTCGAACGCGCACAAGTCTATGCACGGGGACTTCACGGGTGCGCTTTCAATGGCATTCGATTGTCAGATGCTTCAACTCGTGGACGGGGACGAGCCGGTTACGGATAACACTCGCATCGATGCCCACGCCACCAACGACACCGACGATCGCGGCATGCGCGTCAGGGCCGACGCGCCAGACATGGAGATCGGAAATGCGCGCATCTCCTGGGCCTTCGACAAGATCCTGTATTTCCTCGGCCACATGATTGTCGGTCGTATCGAGAAGGACCGCGGCGGTATCGCGCATCAAGCTCCAGGACCAGCGAGCGATCACCGCCGCCCCGACGATGCCCATGACTGGGTCCATCCATACCCAGCCCAGATAGCGACCTGCCAGAAGAGCCGTGATGGCCAACACCGAGGTGAGAGCGTCGGCGAGGACGTGCACATAGGCTGAGCGGAGGTTATTGTCGCCGCCATGGGCATCATGGTCATGGGCGTGATCGTCATGACCGTTATGATGGTGACTACCCGACAGCAGGAATGCGCTGACGATGTTCACGCCGAGCCCAATGACCGCAATCACCGTTGCTTCGCCAAACGCGACCTTGATGGGTTCGAACAGCCGCAGGATCGATTCGACCCCGATTCCCAAGGCGATAAGGCCTAGCACGAGCGCCGAAGCGAAGCCTGCCAAGTCGCCGACCTTCCCGGTTCCGAAGCTGAACCGTCCATTGGATGCATGCCGCTTGGCATAGGCATAGGCAATCGCTGCGACACTCAGCGCCCCGGCATGGGTCGCCATATGAAAACCGTCGGCAAGGAGCGCCATCGAGCCTGTGACATAGCCGGCGAAGATCTCGCCGATCATCATCACAGCCGTCAGCACCACAACCCACAAGGTCCTGCGGGCGTTCTCGTCGTGAGAGGCCCCAAGATACACATGGTCGTGCGTAAAGGCTTCAATGTCGCGGGACGTGGTCAATATCTCAGCCTCATTTTGCGTAGCGGCGTATGACCGCGATCAGTTCTTCCGCCCCTGCGGCGCGCTCCTCGGCCGGAAGATCGGGATGCGCCACATGCGCGCGGACATGCTCCTCGATAATCACGTCCATGAGGCCATTGATGGCACCGCGTGTCGCCGCGACCAGATGCAGCGTCGTCGTGCAGTCCGTCCCTGCCGCGAGCGCTTTCTCAATCGCCGTGACCTGACCGGCGATTCGGCGCACCCGCTTCAGGAGTTCATCATTGCCTTCGGTCAAATGTCCCATAGCATACCCCCCTATCCTATATAGAAGCGGTGCGGTAACAGTATTCTGATCTGGTCTAACGTCGAATTAACTTGCGTTGCGGCTTGCCCACATAAGAAAGCGCCCTAACAGAGCCAGACAGCCGCACTCGTCTACGCTCCCAAGCGACCGCATCGCAACTGGATCAGGGGACGACTGCCCGGTGCTCGTGAAGGCCTCTCGCATAACTGCGAGGCGGTCCGTCCTCGTCCCGACGAAGTCGCACTCGGCGGCGTCCACAAAGTGAGATCTGCGGTGAAGGAGTTTCATCAAGCCGCAACCCGCATCGGCGCACGCACAGCTTCATAGTGCGCGAACAACTCGATGAAATGATCCGCCATCGTGCGGGGCGCCGAATGGACAATTGGGGCTGGTGCTACCAGCTCAAGCTGCCTTGATTGAACAAAATCCAGCATCGCCCGCGCTGCCCCCGCTGCCGAGCCGGACGGATATCGCCAGCCTCGCTGAGCCAGCGCCTGGTCCGAAGCTCCCCCGTCACTTGGAACAATCAGTGGCAGCCCTGACGCAGATGCTTCGGCCGCAACCATACAAAAGGTTTCAGCTTCGCATCCGTGAACAAGCCCGTCGGCACTGGCCATCATTCTGGCAAGCTCCTCCCGATCGGTGATTGGCGCCAACAGTTGGATATGGGGATTAGCGCCAATCTGCCGGACAATTCTCGCTCGCTCCCGGCCATCGCCTACCAGAATCAGCCCAACCGGGGCACTAAACTGGACCGACATCACAGCTTCGACGATCATCGGCCATCTCTTTTCGGGGCCATGACGACCGACACCGAGCAACAAGGTCCCGCTTGCCTCGAGCCCGCACATATCAAGCAAGCGACGCCGTAGAGGGAGATCGCGCAATGCAGGGGAGAAGAGGCCCGGTTCGACTCCCATGGGAATGGTCGAAACACCACGCAATCCACCTGCTTCGAGCCTTGCAGAAAGGCTGAAACTCGCGCTGATCACGGTTTCAAAGCGGGCGTCGAGCCGCCGCAGATGACGCCAGAACCAGTCAAAACCACGATCGATGGTCGGCCGATCAGCCAGCATCTCGAACCACCGATAGGCGTAGGCTGCCAATGGATCGGCATGCATCACCAGCGAACGCGCCGCCTGTCCCTGCCAGTCTGCGACCATAGAAGCGCTGCGCCAGGGCGAGGAAACTTCGACCACATCGGGCCGTTCGCAATCCAGAGCAGCGTGAAGGGCCTTGGCATCGGCGAAATAGTGATAATTGCCGTCCAATGGGAATTTGGGGGATTCCAACCACACTATCCGCGCGCCCTGCCCCCTCTCTTCGATCAGTGAACGGGGACCGGGCGCGATTACCACAATCTCGTGTCCTGCCTTCGGACCTTCTGCGAGCTTGCGATCGATGTAAGTGCGAACCCCGCCGCCCTTAGGAGAATAGAAAGCGCAGACGTCGACGATCTTCATATCATCAATTCCCGATCGGCCCGAACGACAGCAGGCCATGGCGATAGTTCATACGGATTGTGAGCGGCGTGATGCCCGCACCTGCAACCGCGCGCGCCGCGCTGGCGGGCGGTTTCGAGAAGCGCAGTTTTGGATTATTGGGAAAGCCGAGCCCATCGACCGACAGGCCGAATTTCCGGTTGCTGTCACGATCATGCAGCAATGAGAGCGTGTAAGTTCCCGGACCAGGGATGCGGATGCACATTTTCACCGGCCCGGATGACGGAACTGCGACCTCCGCGCGACGAAATGTTTTGCTTTCATTGAGAAGAACATTGTCGTCTTCTAAGAAATCATCATCATCCGGAGGATAGACCTCTAGCCGCATTCGACCCTGGCGATCCTTGAGGCCAACCGCTGTTACCAGAAAGGCCGGTCCTACTTCCCCGGCGCGGCAGCGTCCCTCGTTCATGCCCAGATCTGGGTTTGAGCGCAGTTGGGCCTGGGCTACCACTGGCATGAAAACGGCGAGCCACAACGCACGCCTCATTTCGGCCGGCTCCAGTTGACAAGTTCGGCGCCGGCAAGAGCGAGCCCGACCACCAAATGGGTCGCCAAAATGATCCCGGCCATCAGCGCCATCAGACCGACGACCTGGTGATCCTGGCCAACGAGGAAGATCGCCATGCCCGCGAACACGACGTCCTTGTTCGGCACAAATGGCAGGCGTGACAGGAGCAGCCTTAACGTGGAAAGCAGCAACCAGAGGCTGACCGATACGCTCGGAAGAGCGATATGCCACATCCAGGCCGCAAGCCCCGTGGTCATAATGATCCGCGCAAAATGGATCAGAACAACGAACCAAAGATCCTGTCGCGGCAAACTGAACAGCTTTTTGCGATACAGCATTGCCGCGACAGACGTGAGCAGGACCACGCTGATCGAAAAGACCAGTGTCCTGTTATCCAGCCCTAGATGGAGCGACCCGAAGAGCGGATAGGCAAGGCCAAGCATCGCGAGCGTTACGCAATTGCCGACCACGGCGGAGAGGATGGCGACATCCTTGACCGCCCCGAAAGGCGCCCCCACCATATTCGAGCGCTTGCGCGCCCAACTGTAAAAATAGAGCTCGCCGACATAACCGAGCAGCAGTTCGTTGCCGATCAGCTTGCGGACGAGCGCGAAAAACCCAGCGATCGGGATCGACCACAGGCGGCGGAAGATCACCCAGTCTGCAAATGGCGCCGCAGCGTAATAACAGGCGAAGATCAGCCAGAACCCCAGGGACGTCGGGAGCAGCGCCCAAATGCTGGTGAGATCGATCGTCGCGAGTTGCGCGACAACGACGCCAAGGATAGCCAATGAAATCGCGGGCGCTGCCGCACGGCTGATGCGGGACACCCCCACCTTGAGGACGACCGGATCCGGCCGCGTCGGTACAATTTCCTTCCAATCCAAAACAATAGGGTCAGAATCTATACTCTCGCTGATCCGATACACGCGTCACATCCGTCGCCGTTACTGGTCAGTTCTGGGACGCCACCACCGTCACAACATCGCATCGGCACCGTGAGAATTTTTCTCGGGGTTTGGAACATTGCGCGCTTTGGTGATCTGGCGCGCGAAAAGGGCGGCATAGGCGTCTGCTGCGCATTCGACGGTGAAGCGACTGGCCTGTCGTCTGGCGCGACCGGGGTCAGGCGTGCGCACGGCTGCCGCACGCATCGCCTGTTCAAGGCACCAGAGACTCCGCCTCGGCACCAATTCCCCCAATGCGCCGTGTTCAAGAAGACTGGCCATACTGACGCTGCAATCGGTCGCGACAATGACCAGGCCTGCAGCGAGTGCCTCGATGATCACGGCCGGCACGCCTTCATAGTCGGACGACAGGACAAAGACATCGCTTGCCTTGAGCCGTTCGATGACCGGACCTATGTGACCCGGCATATACACCTGCCCGGTCATGCCCACCTCCGCAATCAGGCGCGTCAACGACGTGCGCTCCGGGCCATCCCCCAGGATCGTCAGGCAATCCTGCGGACCGGCCATAGCGGCGAACGCGCCGATCAAGAGTGCGAAGTTTTTCTGCGCTACCAGCCGTCCGACCGCGATGTAGCGTGTGCCTCGGTCGTCACCGTCTCGCAGTGATCGCACCCGCTCTGCTCGCGGAATATCTGCCGCGCTGATTGCCGGATCGTTGATGATCGCCACTTGCGATCGGAGAAGCGCCATCGCGTCCGCAATCTCTGTGAACATAGGCGATGCCATCCCGACAAACTGGTCGATTAAGCGCCCCTGGATCCTTAGCCAGAGCCGATATCCCCATCGTACAGGACCGACCAGATCCCGCCGCGCCAGATCATTGCTGACCTTGGCCACAATCGGCGGACAGGTGCTGCCCAGCAGCAGTTTCATGGCGACGGCTACTACCGTGTAGGTGTTGCCAGCGCAGAACAAGATATCCGGGCGCTGGCGACGAATTTCGCCTGGCAGGCGCAGGATCATCCAGAGCGTCTCGAAGCGCCCGGTCGCGATGCCGCGAATCGCCAGCGACGAGTAGGAAAGCGCGGGCCACTCCGATCGCATGGCTCCATCGCTCCTGCCGAGCACGAGTTGGGTGTCGATACCGCGTTCCGTCCAGGCCTGGGTAAGGCGTAATGCAACTCTCTCAACCCCGCCGGGCTCAAAACTGTGAAGAAAGATCATGACGCGGAAAGGCTGTTGCATGCGAGGGGGTCTCGATCAGGGATGCCCCTTGGACGCCACGCCCGGCGCGATGTCGCATGGATCAGCACTCAATCCAGTAGATCTCCATAGCGTCCGACCGTCCGATCCCGCACGAAGCGGGTGACAGTCTTATCGATGCTATTCAGCAGGCTCGGCACCTTGGTGTCGCCGGGATGGACGGCGATTCGCACCGTGGGCATGATATCCAGCGCTGCGCGCGCCAAGCTTGCAAAGGCAAGAGAGCTCGCGATGCGAGACGTGCTGCGGCTCGCCCATGTTATAACCGGCCCGCGTGCGAGGACGCGCCCATCAGACGGACACCACACCCGCATATGGTCCTCGGTGAGCGCGAAATCTTCGTCCAGGAGGGCTGCACGGGCACCCTCGCCATAGAGCCAGGCTGGCGCAATGAACCCGGCAACGGGTCGCCCGATGGCGTTCTCGACGATTGCACGTCCGGCCCGCATGCGCCGCAGGGCTTCTTCGCGCTCAAGCCCCAGGAACTCGCCCTCACCTGCTGTCATGTGTCTGGCACGAAAACGGGCAACGCCATGAACGTGAACGCTGTCGTCGCGATGGCGCCAGCCGTGCAGGAACATTTCCACGCCAGCATCTGACCAGGCACGCAGCTTGCGTTGATAGCCCTTGGCTTTGCTGAGCGGGGCTTCATCCCAATGATCCGGGACCACCAGCATCGCAAAGCGGGGACCACCCAGAAGCCCCGCCATGCGATCAGCCAACCTGTCGACCTCATGCTCGAACCTGGGGCCGACATCATGGATCGAAGCGAGTAGGAGGCGTTTAGAATTTGGCATCAAGACCAATCCGGATACTGCGCGGTCGCAGCGGCGTGATCTGGTTCCGCGCGACCAAACCGAAGGGATTGCCGAACGCAAAGCGGTTGCCCCGCACATCTCCCAGATTGCTCACATCCAGCGACAATCCCATTCGCCCAAATTCTAGCCTGCCGCCAACGCTGCTTTCGAGATATTTACCCTGACTGACATCGATTGGTGGACCAATCCCGAGTTGGGATGTGCCGACATAGCGGAGGCTTCCGTCCAGCACGAGAGACGCGGACGGCGACAGCGTGGCACGATAGGTAATGGCTGCGCGGCCACCCGACTCCGCAACATTGGGCAGATCGCGTTCGTCCGCAGCCGCGTAGGCCGGGGCTGCGTCCGTCAGCCTGGAACGATTAAAAAACGCCGACAACTCGAACTGCAGGGCCGCAATCGGCATCCACGCGATATTCGTGTCGAGGCCGATGATCCGGCCATTGCCGATATTGACGGTAAAAGGGAGACCCGTCTCATCAACGAGATCAGCCTGAATGTCCGACCAGCGCGAATAGGACAGCGTCGCACTGGCGGCGAACCGGTCACGACCGGGCCGGCCGAATCGGAAACCCCCTTCGATCATATTGAGCGTGTCGCTTTCGAATCGTTGGACGCTTTGGGGGCTGGATGTCGGGCCGACCGCCAGACCGCCCGCCCGCGCGGCTTCCTGGTAGTGCACGAATACCAGCAACCGATTGACCGGGCGCCACGATAGCGCCAGCGACGGCGAGGTGCGCACCGCTGTGCGCTTGGGCTCCATATCTTCGGGCAGCGCGGTATCGAGCGCCTGACCCACAGCGCTGGAATAGGTGACCCGCCCGCCGATGGTCGCGCCCAGGCGCGGTGTGATGGGGATTGTATATTGTCCGAACAAGGCAGCCTCTGTGACCTCGTTACGCACACCCGTGATCGTCGCGGGGGCTAAGGGATCTCCCAAGCGCCGCCTCTGCTGCTCAATGTCGTGGACAACACTGACACCGGCGACCCAATCGTCGGTGCCCCGACGACGGCCGGACAGACGCGTTTCGTGCGAAATGAGCGAGATACCTATCGTTTCATCGAACAGGCGCGGCGGCGCTCCTGTAGAGGCAGTTGTTGCATCATAGCGCGTCTCGACGTCGTGCCGCACAAGCGCGGTCGAGGACACGAGCTCCATATCATTCCAGCGCTTGGCAATCCGGAATTGCGCCAGGCGATAATCATTGTCGAATGGCTGAGCGAGCAGCGTAGTGCGCGTGAGGTCGGGTTGGCCGCGCAGCGTATATTGCCCATCGCGGCTGGCGATATTTTGAACGACGCCGCCCACATCGAAGGTCCAGTCATTGCCAAGCGCATAGCGTATGTCGAGCCGCCCGCCATAGCTGATAGACCGGTTGATGTTGGATTGCCTCCGCAACGGGTCGTCAATATAGCCGGCGTCAATGACCCGATACCCAACTGCACGGATCGCCAGCCTGTCACCGACGATAGGGACATTGAGCATTGCGGCACCATCGCTACTGGTGCCTCCCTTTCGCGTAGTCCCAAGGCCGACTGAAGCAGAGCCCGCCCCGCCCGAGGGGTCGGGCATATTGGGAACAAGCCGGATGATACCACCCAACGCACCGGTGCCGTACAGCGTACCTTGCGGACCCGCGAGCACTTCGACACGTTCCATGTCATAAAGATTTAGATCGGGATCAGGCGCATTATACGTCAGGCGCACATCGCCGAGATACTGACCGACGGTTGCCTGTGTTGGTCCATTAAAGCTGCTGTCCGCCACTCCCCGAATGAACAATTTGTCCCGGCCCGGACCCAGGCTCGTTGAAGCGAGCGTGGGCAGGCGCGCTACGATGGCCGACGTTCCCCGCGAAGCCGACCGGGCGTTCCGATCGGGGTCGAGATCGACCACATCGACCGACCCGGCATAGCGATCGAGCATAATGCCCTGTTTGCTCGCCGTGACCACGATCTCGCCTGTATCGACCGCCCTCGGTTCGGGCGGCGCGATCCGACGCGGGCTTGCCGTCCGCCTGGCGCGCGTTGGCGGTGCGTCGATGATCCGAACGGTGCGCGGATTGATGAACTCGAAGGTGGCCCCCGTCCCGGTGAGCAGCAGCCTAAGCGCAGCGCGCGCCGAGAAGCGACCTTGTATGCCCGCAGTTCGGCGCGACCCGAGGCGCGCATCTGCCAAGCCGATCGTGAGGCCGGACTGCTCGCCGAATCGTGCAATCGCCTCGCCTAGAGAACCCGCAGGAATCGAGAACGATCTGCTCTGGGCCGCTGCAACCGTCGGCATTGCAAGCGCAATACCGGCGAGTGCGATCAGAACATCAGCGCCCCGCACGATTGCGTGTAACCAGCTTCCAGCCGGAGGCGCCGTGCTCCGCGCGCACATTCAACAGAACCGCCAAATCCGCAAAGAGACGGGCCCGGTCGGTGTCGAGTGTGATCGTGCCCGTAAAACGCTGGTTTTCGAGGACGGGATCCAGTGTTACTTTCTCCCCAATCGCGCGGGCCAGATCGGCGGCGACCAAAGACAGCGGGGTGGCGGTATAACTCAAGCGCCCCTCACTCCAGGAGCCGACCGCAGTGGGATCGACGCCACTCCGGATGATTGCGCCATTGCCGCCTGGGTCGCGCAGCGATTCTCCGGCCGCCAGGGTCACAGCTTCACTCTGCGGGTTATAAAGCACCGACCCTTCCGCGACGGCCACACGCACGCCATCCTCATCTCGAACGACATTGAAGACCGTTCCAACGTCCTGAATGCGCTCATCCCCAACTTGAACGACGAATGGCGCTGCAGGGTCATGCCTGATCGTGAAGATAGCCTCGCCGCGCTCGAGCTTGGCAAAACGGGGATTTTGGTGATCGAGCGTGATGCTGCTGTTCCCGTTGAGGGCAATGCGATCACCCGATGGCAGCGCCACGGTCCGCGTTTGGCCCGCCAGCGTTGCCACGTGATAGGGATCACCACGCTGGACGAGGCCAGGGCCGAAGATTGCGGCGAGCGCAATCGATGCTGCCACGCCGCCGCCCCACCACCAACCACGAGCAGGGCTGGGGTTATCGTCATTGGCGGCCTGCGGCGCCTGCGGTTGGGCCTCAAGAATTGCCGGACCAGCTTCCGCATCGACCGCTTCAATCGCATCATAGGCCTGCGCATGAGCCGGATCAGCACCCAGCCAGTCGACGAACGCCTCCCAGTCCTCCACCGAACCCTCCGCGATACGGACGTGCCAGCGGATCGCTTCCTCGCGCAAAGCGTCGTCTCGTTCAGCGGTCATGGTCATCGCTCATGTCCCTGTGACGTTCTCCTTCCCCGATTGTCGCATCCCCGGGCTCTTCGTCCAGGCGGGCCTTTGCCGCCGCGACAACATGGTACGCCCGATAGAGATGCTTCTCCACTGCGCTCTTGCTGACACCCAGCTCGCCGGCAATCACCTTTTGGGTCTGCCCGTCGATCCTGAAGCGCCGGAAAATGTCGCGGGTCCGCTCCGGCAAAATCTTCAGGGCAGTTGTGATCACATTTAATCGTTCGCGCGCAATCAACGCCTCTTCCGCCGAGGGGCGTACATCGACCTCGGAAACCACGCCGGTTCCACCCGCAGACCACTCCTTCTCGCGCCGAATCCGTCGCGCCGCAGAACGGCGTCGATCCAGCAGAAGATTATGTGTCATGCGATACAGATAGGCGCGTGGTTCACCAACCGGACCGCCCTGATAGCTCTCCAGCTTGAGATACATGTCCTGGATAAGATCGTCGGCATCGTCCTGCGACAGTCCGCGCACGAGCAGATAGCGCGTTAACGCTGGCCTCAAATCGAGAAATAGCCCTTTGAGTCCGCCCTCCGACATCCGTCCTGCATTGCTCCAACCGACGCCGCGCGCATATTTATGCACGATCGACTTTCTTCCGCCGCCACCTTGAGGCACGACCGGATGACAATGTCGTTACGATCGAGGCGTGAGCGATGGATGCGACTTTGGATCGCCCCCGCGTCTTCTGGCACAAGTTTGTGGTGTCCGCTACCGCCGTGAAACCCATCCGCGGTGAACCCCATCGAGCGGTAGCATTCATCAGAGGCGCAGCTACGGAGAGGACGGGTGGCCGTAACGTTCCGCGGCTGGCTAAGTGAGACTTTGTCCAAGGCGCGCCGTCTAACCTCGGAACCGAAGGCAGGTAGGCACGCGCTGCACATTGGTCTCGCCCGACCTTTTGGAGATATTATGCCCCGCACCCGAAATTGTCTTCCGATGGTCCTTGCATTCACCGCACTGTCAGCCTGCGGGAGTAACAGCGCCGCGCCACCCAAAGCGCCTGACGCTCAATCAGACACAACGAGCGCCTCAGCAAATGGCCTGGGCCAGGCGACACTCGCCGTATCCAACTATCCTGCAGTCACCGCTCAATTGCTTGCCGCGGCCGAGCCGTTTGAAAGCCTGACCGAGACCGCCTTTAGCGCCACGCCCCCCGCGCGTTCGAAAGCCATCGATGCCGCCGAGAACGCCGCGAAGGGCATCGCGGGCATCGTGCCACATGCGATTTCAGTGAAACTCGCAGACGAGCTGACGTCTATACGGCGAGCCAATGCGGCCGACAGACCCGCTGACGTCGCTCTTGCCTCGATGGAATGCTTTCGCACGCTAGTGAGCGCAGTTCCCGGCACCCCTGCGATTCCGGTCGATGTCAGCCTCCTCGACTATGCCGGATTTCGCTACGATGCAGATGCACAAGCGGCGCCCGTACGCTGGGCGGATATGGCTCGCGCCATGATCTTTGCGCGCGAACGCTGGTCCAACATCCGCATGCGCCCTGCCGCTGCGGGTCTCGTCACGCGATTCGAGACGGTTCTTACGGATATGGAGAAAGCGGTATCAGCGCAGAATGTGCCGCACGCACGGGCCAGCGCCAAAGCCGAGCTCGATATGGTCGACGAACTCGAATCTGTTTTCCAGCATGTGGACAGTTCCAAGTCTTGAGGGTGCCAAAGGTTGTGAAAAAGCCCCGAACGGACGATAGAAGATGCTCGCTCGGGCCTGTAATGTTTGTGGATTTCACCGGTGTGCAATCCAGCGCAGCAATTCCCTGATTTGGCTATGCCAATGACCAACATAAACTCGCACCGTTGCTGCGTATGTGTGATGGCAGAATCTGACATCCGCATGACCAGAATCAGCCTGATAACCTTGCGTATACTTGGTGATGGCCAAGAGCTCGTCGACGAAAGTGACTGACCGCCTTGAAGAACCCGTGGCTCGCCCCTCCAACGATTTCGTATCGGTCCGGCTATCTGACGCCGATCACCGTGCCGCGCGGCTCTTCGTTAGAGCCTGCACGCTGGTGCGTGATGGCAATCCCGTTTTTTCTTCTCGCAGGGTGTGCAACTTATCAACCGTCTCCCCTTTCCTCATCGGAAGTGGCATTCGCCAAGCCGGACTTGTCGGCGCTTTCACTCGATGCTTCCCTTCTCGACCGACCCTTCCTCTCTGCGCAGGCGATCGACCTTTCGCAACCGTTGACGCCCAATGCACTCGCGGTGATCTCCGTTCTCGAGAACCCGGATTTGAAGGCCCTGCGCATCAAGGCGGGCGTGAGCGACGCGCAAGCCTTTGCCGCGCGGCTCCTGCCTGATCCCACCGCTCAGCTAGGGTTTGACAAACTTCTGTCGGGGCCAGACACGCTCAACGGTCTTGCGGGGCAGATCGGCTTTGATCTCTCGGCAATGCGCACCCGCAACGTCACGGCCGAGTCCGCGCGTGCAACGCGACGGCAGGTTAGGCTCGATCTGGCATGGGCAGAATGGCAGACATCGGGTGCGGCGCGGCTCCAAGGCGCCCGAATCGTCGCGCTGCAGCGCCAACTGGGCCTGGCACGGGCCAGCGCCTCGTCGGCCGAAGACCTTCTACAGCGATCCCAACGGGCGGCGGGACGAGGCGATATTACCGCATCGGATACCGACGCACGCCGTCTGGCCGCGCTCGACTCAGGCGACCGATTGCGAACGGTCGATCGCGACCTGACGGCTGCCCGGCTGGAACTCAACCGCTTGCTTGGCCTGCCGCCTTCCTTCGCTGTGCGACTGGCGCCAGCGCCAGACCATCCAGTTCCGCCTTCGACAGAAATACTCGTCGCCCAGGCTGTCGCGCGCAGGCTCGACCTGCAGGCATTACGCGCAGGATATGATGCAAGCGAAGCAGACACGCGAAAGGCCATCCTCGATCAATTTCCAAACCTTTCGCTAACCGTCGCCAGCGCGCGCGATACCGCCGGAAACGTGACTCTGGGACCGCAAATCGGGTTCACTTTGCCGCTGTGGAATCGCAACCGGGGCGGCATCGCTGTCGCCCGGGCCACACGCGCGCAGCTTCATGCTGAATATGATGCACGCCTGTTCCAGACCCGAGCGGATATAGCCGCCGCCACCGCCTCCCTGGCAACGATTCGGCGCCAACAGGCTGCGCTGCGCGCTGCCATGCCTGCCCTCGAACGCTTTGCCAGTGCCACCGCACGCGCCGAGATGCGCGGTGATCTCTCGCAGGCCACGGCCCAGACGGCCGCTCAGACGCTTCGAGATCGCCAGATCGCCCTGGCTGCCCTCGATCAGCAGGCTGCCGAAACGATAATCTCCCTCGAACTGTTATCCGGTGGACCCAGCGAAGTATGGAATCGATGATCAGAGCCCTGCCCTTCGCAGCGTTGATAATCTTGGCGGCCTGCGGCAGCGCACCCGAAACGGGCACCGCTCCCGATCCGATTGCGCGTGTTCGCACCGCTGTCGCGAGCATGGGCACCTCGGGTGAAACCCTTACTGTTTACGGCATTGCAGAGGCGGGGCCTGGCGGCGTTCAGAATCTTATTATCCCAAGCGAAGCCGTCCTCACTCGCATTGTTGCCCCCACCGGCACCGGAGTCCAACGTGGGCAGGTCATCGCGCTCTTGCAGCCGAGTCCGACGACACGACTGGACCTCGTGCGCGCCACGAGTGACGCGGCCGCAGCCAATGCGACGCTGGCTCGGTTCCTGCGCCTCCGTACCGACGGTCTGGCGAGTGATGCAGATGTCGAAACCGCGCGAGCTGCGGCCGCGACCGCAAATGCCTTGCGTGCGAGCCTGGCCAACCGAGCTGATGGCTTGACTTTGCGTGCGCCCATGGCTGGCACAGTGCAAAATCTCAGCGCTAAGGCGGGCGACCAGTTGGCCGCAGGTACTATGGTGGCGAGCATAGCTGCCACGGGAAATGCGCGTGCGCGCTTCGGCGTCGATGCCGCTGCCCTGCAGACGATGCGTATTGGCCAGCGCGTCAGGATACAGAGAGTCGGATCGACAAAGGCAATCGAGACTATCGTGATCGGCGTCGATCCCCAACCCGAGGCGACAACGCGCCTTGCGTCGGTTTTTGCAATCTTGCCACCCGGTTCGAACATATCGGTTGGCCAGCCTCTCCAAGCTGTCATTACGGTTGGGGCCGTGAAGCCCGGCATCACGATCCCCTATGGCGCTTTGCTGGATGATGGCGGCAAGCCCTACGTTTTTGTCGTCAGCAACGACGCTGCCCATCGAGTCGATATCGTGCCAGGCAACACGGCGGGCGACCAGATCACCGTGCTTCAGGGACTGGTCGCGGGAAATCGGGTGGTTATCGAAGGCGGCACCGCGCTTGAGGATGGCATGAAGGTTCGCGAACGAGGCAAGCGATGAGGCCTCTGCTCGAGCGGCATCGCCGGTCTATCTGGCTCAGCGTCTTTCTCGTCACCCTGGCAGGGCTTTTCGCGGGGACTCGGCTCCCGGTCACATTGTTCCCGCAGATCAATTATCCACGGGTTGTCGTGGCGATTGATGCGGGCGAACGCGACGCTGCCCAGATGGCGGCCGACATCACACGGCCGGGGGAAATTGCGTTAAGAAGCGTGCCTGGCGTCACGCGGATTCGCTCGACCACCAGCCGCGGCTCGGCCGAAATTTCGCTAAGTTTCGACTGGGGTCAGGACATGGTGGCGGCAACGCTCGCCACTCAGGGAGCGTTGGCCACCATCTTGCCCGATTTGCCCGCGGGCACCCGATTCAATGTGAGGCGCTCGGATCCAACAATCTTTCCGGTGCTCGGTCTTTCGCTGACATCGGACCGTCGAGATGGCGTTGCTCTCCAGCAACTGGCTCAGTTGCGGTTGCGCCCCCTGCTTTCAACGGTTCCAGGCGTTGCCGGCGTCGATATCGTTGGCGGGGGAACACCGGAGATCGCCGTCGACGTCGACCCGGCGCGGATGCAAGCGCTGGGGCTGACCATCAACGACGTCGCGACCGCCCTTAACAGTGCGAACAGCGTCGCCGCCGTGGGAAGAGTCGAAGACCGCCATAGGCTCTATCTTGCCCTCGTCGAAAATCGCATCGCGAACGAGGCTGACATAGCGGCGGTCCCACTCAAGGCTGCAACTGATCCGGGAGCTGGAATCGTCACACTCGGACAGGTCGCCACGATTCGGCGGGCTCCTGCCCCGGCTTGGACGCGTGTGACCTCCAACGGCACCAACGCTGTGCTGGTGAATATTCGCCAGACCCCGGCAGCAGACGCGGTTACACTCGTCAAAGCGATCGACGAGCGTCTGAAAAGCGCCGGGTTGCCCACAGATGTGATCGTCAGCCCATTTTATGATCAGTCGGAGCTGGTCGCAGGCGCAGCCAGCGCCGTACGCGACGCAATTTTGCTTGGCGCTTTCCTGGCCGGTCTGGTTCTCTTCCTTTTCCTCCGTAGTTGGCGGCTGATGGTGATCACGGCGGCTCTACTGCCCGCCGTGCTTGCCGCGACATGTCTCGCGCTTCTCGTCCTGGGCATGAGCTTCAACATGATGACGCTCGGGGGCATGGCGGCGGCTGTCGGCCTGATCGTCGACGACGCTGTCGTCATGCTCGAACATCTCATGCGCCGGATGCAGGAGGCGCCTGCCAGTACCAAACCATCGTTGCTGGACGCTGCGGCGGAAATGGCACGGCCGTTGTTCGGATCGACGGCTGCGACGATCGTTGTCTTTCTGCCGCTTGCATTCATCACCGGTGTCACTGGTGGTTTCTTCAAGGCCCTGGCAGTGACGATGACGGCCGCTCTGATCGTGTCGCTGCTATATGCCCGCTACGCTTTGCCCCTCGTCGCCTCGCGCTGGCTCACGATGCGCGATGTCGAGGCGGCAGAGAAGGCTGACGGATTCATGGGTCGTATTGGCGACGGCTACGATCGTGCGGCCCATCGTGCCTTAGTACGGCCGGGCGTCTTCGTCGGTGTAGGCGCTGCAATCCTGCTGCTGGTTGGCACCTTTTCCTGGACCCATGTACAATCCGGCTTCATGCCGAAGATGGATGAAGGCGGTTTCATTCTGGACTATAAGGCCAAATCCGGCGCGGCGCTCAGCGACACCGATCAGCTCCTGCGTCAGGTTGAAGCAATCATCCGCGATACCCCGGAGGTGGTAAGCTATTCTCGCCGCACCGGCTTCCAGCTGGGCGGGGGGTTGACCGAAGCCGACGAGGGCGATTTTTTTGTCCGTCTCAAAGGTGGCAGCCGCCGTCCGATCGAAGCTGTCATGACCGAAATCCGGTTAAAAATAGAGGCACAGGTTCCCGGCCTTCAGGTTGAACTGCTGCAGTTGATGGAAGACCTGATCGGTGATCTCACGGTGTCCGTCGTCAGAACATTTGGCACAACTCGCGGCGTAAATTAGCGGAGTGCGGGCCTCGTCCTGGGGTTGATATTAAGCGGCGATCTTGCGGTGGA
>JALCRK010000020.1 GCA_022652485.1 Sphingobium sp. | reverse complement strand
GGGAGGCGGGGCGGGAGGTCCGCGCCAGACGCAGCTGCGGATAAGCTTCCCTTTTCCAACATTTGCCGCTATGGCGGCGCCAATTCTCCAAATCCAAGGACTTTATGGCTAAAGAAGAACTGCTCGAAATGCGCGGCACGGTTGTGGAACTGCTTCCCAACGCGATGTTCCGCGTCCGTCTCGAAAATGATCATGAAATACTGGGCCACACCGCAGGCAAGATGCGCAAGAACCGCATCCGCGTGCTGGTCGGCGACGACGTGCTGGTCGAGCTGACGCCCTATGACCTGACCAAGGGTCGTATTACCTACCGCTTCAAGTGACCCGGCGCGCGCTGTGCGCCTGATCCTCGCCTCCGCATCACCGCGCCGCCTCGATCTGCTCGCCCAGATCGGCGCCAACATCGATGCGATCGACCCCGCCCATATCGACGAGACACCTCGCAAGGCCGAGCTGCCCCGCGCCTATGCCGCGCGCATGGCGGCGGAGAAGGCGGCGGCAGTCGCCCCGCGCCACGCGGGCGCTTTGGTCCTCGCCGGGGATACGGTGGTCGCCTGCGGGCGCCGGATATTGCCCAAGGCCGAGGATGAGGCCACTGCGCGCCAGTGCCTCGCGCTGCTCTCCGGGCGGCGGCATCATGTGCTGTCGGCGGTGACGTTGATCGGTGCGGATGGCGTGGCGCGGCACAGGATCTCGGACAGCATCGTCACCTTCAAGCGCCTGCACGACAGCGAGATCGACGCCTATGTGGCGAGCGGCGAGTGGCACGGCAAGGCGGGCGGTTATGCGATACAAGGCCGCGCCGCGGGGCTGATCCGTGCGCTTTCCGGCAGCCATTCCGGCGTCGTCGGCCTGCCGCTCTATGAAACACGGGCCTTGTTGCTCGCATCTGGATATCCGCTCTGATGGAATGGTATTACGAGGAAGGCATCGGCGAATGCCGCGCGGTGCTGGTGCACGCGGGGCGCATATTGGAAGCGCAGATCGAGCGCGAGAGTGACCGCGTCCTCGCTGGCGCGATCGCTCAGGGCCGCCTCGTCAAGCTGCTGATCCCGAAGAAGCGGGGCATCGTCAGGTTGCTCTCCGGCGAGGAGGTGCTGCTTGAACCCATCCCGCCCAAACTTGCCGAGGGCGGCACGGTGCTGGTCGAGATTCGCCGCGCCGCGATCGGCGAAGCGGGGCTGGATGGCGAGCGGCGCGACAAGCTCGCCCTCGCCCGTGCGGCGCAACCCGGCGCGAAGCCGCAGCCCGGCCCCAGCCTGCTTCAGCGCCTGCGCGAGACGGGCCTGCCCATTATCCCCTGCCCCGCGCATGAGGAGGACCGCTTCGAGGCGCATGGCTGGTCCGAGCTGCTGGACAGCGCGATGCGCGGCGTCTGGGGCGCGGAGGACGCAAGCCTTCGCATCTTCCCGACGCCCGCGATGGTGCTGATCGATGTCGATGGCAGCCTGCCGCCCGCCCAGCTCGGCCCCAAAGGGGCGAAGCTCGCCGGTCAGGCGATCCGCGCACTCGGGCTTACCGGCAATATCGGCATCGACTTGCCCACGATGAACAACAAGGACGAGCGCGCCATCGCCGCCGCGCAGATCGACAAGTTCCTGCCCCTGCCTTTCGAGCGCACCGCCGTCAACGGCTTCGGCTTCATCCAGATCATCCGCAAGCGCGAGCGTGCCTCGCTGATCGAGCTGCTGCGCGACGATCCGGTGCTGAGCGCGGCGCTGGCCCTCCTGCGCCTCGCCGAGCGCGCACAGGGGACGGGACCGGCGGGAGGCGGTGCGGTGACGCTGAACGCCAACCCCGCAGTGATCGAGCGCATCCGCCGCGCGCCGGACTGGACCGCGCGGCTCGAGAAGCGGCGCGGCGGAACCATTGCGTTTCACGCCGATTCCGCCCTCGGGACCGGAGAATATCATGCTGGCTGATCGTGCGCCCAAATGCCCGCTGTGCAAGGCGCCCAGCGTGCCCGAGTTCCGGCCCTTTTGCAGCAGGGGATGCCGGGATCGTGATCTCATCGGCTGGATGGACGAAGGCTATCGCATTCCCGCCCGCTCGTCGGAGGAGGATGAGCTTGGCACCAGCAGCGATCAGGGCGGGGCCGATAATTGATCCCGCGCCGGGGCGCGGCTGGCGGCCCCATTTTTTGTGAAATTGCGCTGGACAGCAGCGCCAAGGGATGCTTATAGCGCCCACTCCTGTCCGCGCCGCTTGTCCGTCGCGCGAGATGCCCGGGTAGCTCAGTTGGTAGAGCATGCGACTGAAAATCGCAGTGTCGGTGGTTCGATCCCGCCCCCGGGCACCATTCATCCTGAAATTGCCGAATGGACCGCGACGGTGCTTTACGTTTGTGCAGCCTACTCCCTATAGCGGCCATCATGCGTCCTGCCCCCCGCACATTGCTCCACGACATATTCGGGTTCGAGACGTTTCGAGGCGTGCAGGGCCAGGTGATCGAGCGTGTGCTTGCGGGCGCACGCACACTTGCGGTGATGCCGACCGGGGCGGGCAAATCTCTTTGTTATCAGTTGCCGGCCGTTGCGATGGAGGGATGTTGCGTCGTCGTCTCGCCCCTGATCGCCCTGATGCACGATCAGCTGCGTTCGGCGCGCGCGCTCGGCATTCGCGCGGCGAGCCTGACTTCGGTCGACGAGGACTGGCGGGAAACGCAGGACCGGCTGCTCGCGGGCGACCTCGATCTGCTGTACGTCGCGCCCGAGCGGGCCAGCGGCGAAGGCTTTCGCGCGCTGCTGGAGCGCTCGCGCATCTGCCTGTTCGCTATCGACGAGGCGCATTGCGTTTCCGAATGGGGGCATGATTTCCGCCCGGACTATCGTCTGTTGCGGCCGCTGCTCGACCGTTTTCCGCAAGTGCCGCGCCTCGCCCTGACCGCCACCGCCGATGCGCACACGCGGCAGGACATATTGGCGCAGCTCGGCATCCCGGAAGATGGCCTCATCATTTCCGGTTTCGACCGGCCCAATATCCGTTATGTGGTGCAGCCGCGCGACGGGCTGGCGCGGCAGATCGGCGATGTGCTTGCGGTCAACCCCGGGCCGGGCATCATCTATGCCCCGACCCGCGCCGCCACCGAGAAGCTGGCCGCAAGCCTCGGTGCAAAGGGGCGACGGGTGCTGCCCTATCATGCGGGGCTGGCACCCGAAGTGCGGGCAGGCAATCAGGCCGCATTCATCGCCAGCGAGGATATGGTGATGGTCGCGACGGTGGCGTTCGGCATGGGGATCGACAAGCCCGACGTGCGCTTTGTCGTTCATGCCGGGCTGCCCAAGTCGATCGAGAGCTATTATCAGGAAAGCGGCCGCGCGGGGCGAGATGGCAGCCCGGCGGTGGCGACCCTGCTCTGGGGCGCGGAGGATTTCGTGCGCGCCCGTCAGCGCAGCGCCGAGGTCGAACCGGCCCGGCAGCAAGGCGAGCGCGCGCGCATCTCGGCACTCGGCGCGCTGGTCGAAACGGGAGGGTGCAGGCGTGCGGTGCTGCTCCGCCATTTCGGTGAAAATCCCCCCGCGACGTGCGGCAATTGCGACAATTGCCTTGCTCCCCCCGCCAGCATCGACGCCACCACAACCGCGCAAAAGCTGCTCTCCGCCGTGTATCGCACCGGGCAAAGCTTCGGCCTCACGCATATAGAGGCGGTGCTGACCGGCCAGGCCAACGACAGGATCGTCCAGCGCCGCCACGACCAGCTCTCGGTTTATGGCATCGTCGGGAGCGAGGAGGCGGCATTGCTCAGGCCGGTTTCGCGCGCCCTCATGGTGCGCGATGCCCTGGAGACCAACGAGCATGGCGGGCTGATGCTCGGCCCGGCCGCGCGGCCCTATCTGCGCGGCGAGGCGGCTGTGGCGCTGGTATTGCCGCCTGCGCGGGTGAAGCGGGGACGGCGCACCAGCAACGCAAACCCGGTCGGCGATCCGCTGTTCGAGGCGTTGCGGGCGTGTCGTCGCGCGCTCGCGATCGAGGCGGGCGTGCCGCCCTATGTGATCTTTCACGACAGCACCTTAAGCGAAATGGCGGAAAGGCGACCCCGCGCGATGGCCGACCTTTCCCACATTTCCGGCATCGGCGAACGCAAGCGCGAGGCCTATGGGCAGGCGTTTCTGGACGCGATCGCCCGGTTCGAGGAAGAGGCGCTGCACCAGGGGTGAGCTGTCAGCCCATCCGGTCGACCATGTCCATGAAGTTTCGCGCCGCCTCGCGGTCCGCCTCGTCCTTGAAAGCCACATCAAGATCGGGCGCGTCGCCCAGCATGTACATCAGCGTCCATAGGCCGAAGCGGCGCCCGGCGTGGCGCTCCAGCCCGAAATCGACGCGCATCCGCTCCATTCCGGCTTCCAGCGCGGCTGCGGGCAGTGTCTCGATCTCGGACTGGCCGAAATAGCGGACGAGGAGATCCTGAAAATCCATGCCCGCGTTCATACGCCATGCCACGGGCACGGAAAGCGAAAAAAGGACGCGTTTTCTCGATCTGATGTGCAGACAGCGTTCGATCTTGATCGAATCACTGTCGGGTTTTCATTTTTCCGTGATATCCGAGCCGTGAAATGTTCCATTTCACTCGAAATCACTCTAACGGCGCGCGATGCTGACCATCAACGACATCACTGTGCGCCTCGGCGGGCGAGTCATTCTCGACAAGGCGGGCGCGGCGCTGCCGCCACGGTCGCGCATCGGCCTCATCGGGCGCAATGGCGCGGGCAAGTCCACGCTGATGAAGGCGATCATCGGGCAGATCGAACCGGATGGTGGCAGCGTAGAGATGCCGCGCGGTACACGGCTCGGCTATATCGCGCAGGAAGCGCCCAGCGGCAGCGCGACCCCGTTCGAGACCGTGCTCGCCGCCGACACCGAACGCGCCGCATTGCTGGCCGAGAGCGAGACCTGCGAGGATCCGGACCGCCTTGGCGATGTGCATGATCGGCTGATCGCTATCGATGCCTACAGTGCCCCCGCGCGCGCCGGTCGTATCCTGCTGGGTCTGGGCTTCGACGAGGAGATGCAGAACCGGCCGCTGGACAGCTATTCGGGCGGATGGAAAATGCGCGTGGCGCTGGGAGCGCTGTTGTTCTCCGCTCCAGATCTGCTGTTGCTCGACGAGCCATCGAACCATCTCGATCTCGAAGCGACTTTGTGGCTCGAAAATTTCCTCAAGGACTATCGCGCCACCATCCTCGTCATCAGCCACGAGCGTGATCTGCTCAACAACGTGGTCGATCATATCCTTCACCTCGAAGGCGGCAAGGTGACGCTTTATCCGGGCGGATATGACTCGTTCGAGCGCCAGCGCGCCGAGCGCCTCGCCCAGATGGCGGCGGCCAAGGAAAAGCAGGATGCGGAGCGCGCCAAGCTGCAGGACTATGTTGCGCGCAATAGCGCCCGCGCCAGCACCGCCAAGCAGGCGCAATCGCGCGCCAAGGCGCTGGCGAAGATGCAGCCGATCGCCGCGGCGCTGGAGGATCCGTCGCTTTCCTTCGTTTTTCCCGATCCGCCACCGTTGCGCCCGCCGCTCATCACCCTCGACATGGCGGCGGTAGGCTATGACGAAGTGCCGATCTTGGAGCGCCTGAACCTGCGCATCGACCCCGATGACCGGATCGCGCTGCTGGGCAAGAACGGCAATGGCAAGACCACGCTCGCGCGCCTGCTCGCCGCGCAGCTCGCGCCGATGGCCGGGGAGATGAATGCCACGGGCAAGATGAGTGTCGGCTATTTCACCCAATATCAGGTGGAAGAACTCGATGCCGGCGACACGCCGCTCGAACATATGACCCGCCAGATGAAGGGCGCGACGCCGGGTGCCGTGCGGGCGCAGCTGGGGCGCTTCGGCTTTTCCGGCGAGCGGGCGACGCAGAAGGTTGGCTCGCTTTCCGGTGGCGAGCGGGCGCGGCTCGCGCTCGCGCTCATCACCCGCAATGCCCCGCATCTGCTGATCCTCGACGAACCCACCAACCACCTCGACGTCGATTCGCGCGAGGCTCTGGTGCAGGCGCTGAACAGCTATTCCGGTGCGGTGGTGATCGTCAGCCATGATCGCCACATGATCGAGCTGGTGGCAGACCGACTGGTGCTCGTCGATGGCGGGCGGGCGCAGCCCTATGACGGGTCGCTGGAGGATTATACCGATTTCGTGCTGGGGCGTGGCGGCGCCGCAGGTGGATCCGGAAAATCTGCCAAATCGGACCGCAAGGCGGACCGTCGTTCGGCTGCCGAGACGCGCCAGAAGGAAAAGGATCTCGGCAACAGGGCAAAGAAAGCCGAAAGCGAAGTCAACCGGCTGACCGATCTGATAACAGCGATCGATCGGGCCATGTTCGATCCGTCTTCCGGGGATGCCGCGTTGTCCGGTCTCACCATGACCGAATTGATGAAGCGTCGCGCGGACATCGATGCGCGTATCGCGCTGGCGGAGGAGGAGTGGATGAAGGCGAGCGAAGCGCTCGAAGATCTGGGCCGCGAGATGACACCGGCCCCGTAGCGGGAGGAACCGGATCACATTCCGGGTCGCTTGGGTGGCGCCGAGTGCCAGCGCCGGGAGCGGATGACCATCTGTGCGACGAACCGCGGCGGGGTATATTTGCGGCGAAGATCTATGCGAATTCAGGCCCGTTGTGGGTCTCGTTCTCAAGGATGTGCGCGAGGAATTCCAGCGCTGTGCGAACTTCGGCCCGGCTCAGGACCCCGCCCAGCGATATGCGCGCCGCTTCGATGGGCGCATCGGATACGGTAAAGGCGTCGCTGACCACCACGCTCATGTCGGATGCGCGCATACGTGCGGCAAAGGCGGAGCGCTGCCAGGGAGGGGGCAGCGCCATCCACAGATGAAACCCCTCCGGATGCGCGACATAGGATCCTTTCGGCAGGATGTCTCTCGCCAGCTTCTGTCGTGCGACCGCTTCTTTCCGGATCGCGGCGACAATCTGATCGGCAGTTCCATCCTCGATCCACTGTGTGGACAGGGCGACCGTCAACGGCGAAGCCATGACGGATGCGGTCCGCAATATGCTGGTGACGGGCCAGAGATGGCGCTGGTCGGGGGCCACCAGGTAGGCGATGCGCAATCCGGCACCAATGCATTTTGACAGGCTTGCCACATAATAGGTGATGTCTGGCGCCAATGACACGAATGCGGGTGGCGGCCGGTTGAGGAGGGCGCCATAGGCGTCGTCCTCGATGATCGCGACGCCATGCTGGCGTGCGATGTCGATAATCTTCTGGCGTCGTCTCTCCGGCGTGGTTGATGTCGTCGGGTTGAGAAGGGTCGGATTGAGGTAAAGCGCTTTGGGCGGATCAAGCTGACATGCCCGCGCGAACGCATCGGCTTCAATTCCTTCCTCATCGATCGGAATGCCGACAAGCTTCAGGCCCATTCGTCCAGCGATGGCCTTGATACCAGGATAGGTCAGGGCTTCGCAGAAGATGGTATCGCCCGGCTGGGCCAAAACCTGCAGCACGGCCTGAAACGCCAGATGGGTACCCGGGCAAATGCAAAGCCGCTCGGGCTCGACGAAGACGCCGCGGCGCGCAAGAAAATGGGTTGCCGCCTCACGCTGGACATAGGTGCCGCCGAACGCCTGATATCTCAACAGCGTAGGAAGATCTGCCGCAATCCTGACCATGCCTGCCTGCATGCGATCCAGAAGCGCGCGATCCTCAGGCTCGGGGGCAACATTCATGGTCAGATCCGCGACAGCCGGGCGGATAGCCGGGTGCCGCCGTCGCGGTTGTCCGGCAACGAATGTCCCCTGACCCACCCTCGATTCAATCAATCCCCTGCGCTGGGCCTCAACATAGCCGCGCGCGACCGTCGTGAAATTGATTCCCAGCCGCTCGGCCAGTTCGCGCTGCGGCGGCAGGCGGTCGGATACGTGCAATCGTCCATCCCGGACATCCTGCGCAATGGCATCGGCGATCGCCTTGTAATGGGGCTTGCCGTACCGGTCGAGGTCGGGACTCCAATCCTGCATCTGCTGCTCACCTTCGCTTGTGATGGCTGGGTCTCATAAACTCCGATCAATATGCAGTCAATCCGATATTGTGTCGAACAATCACCAACGGCGATTCGCATACTTTGACTGCATAACGTTTAAGCAGCGATTGATCTAACTGCTGCATATTTGAGCGAATTTCTCGCAGTTTCTGGATGCTGTGCCACCCAGGAGTCGCCTTGATAAATCAACTTGTCGCTGTTTTGGGGCATTTTGTCTCAGATCATGACAAATATTGAATGGATTTTTTGATCGGATAAAAAACAGTTATTGACGGTATTTTTTATCTCAATCATTTTTCCCTCAGCCCAAGTGCGGGCCAGGATTTCAATTGGGAGCATGACATGCCGACCGTTACCAAGACTGCCCATCAGAAGGGTGACTTCTTCGTCGATTACGAACAAAAAGTGTTTGAGGACGTCAAGGCCGAACCCGGCGAAAAGGCGCTCGTCACCTTTCATACCGTCGCCTTCGAAGGCTCCATTGGCCTCGTCAACATGCTTCAGGCCACCCGCCTGCTGCGCAAGGGTTTCGAAACGAGCGTGCTGCTCTATGGCCCGGGGGTGACGCTCGGCATCCAGCGCGGATTCCCGAAACTGGGCGATGAGGGCTTTCCTGGCCATTTGGCCGTCAACAACCAGATCGAGAAGTTCATGGCCGAGGGTGGCAAGGTCTATGCCTGCCGGTTCGCTCTGCAGGCGCTTTACGGTCATGGCGAACCATCGCTCATCGAAGGCATCACCCCCATCGCGCCGCAGGATGTGCTGGATATCGTGCTGCTGCATCGCCGCGACAACGCCTTCATCCTCGACACCTGGACGCTCTGAGGAGCCGGGTCGATGAGCGAGAAACCGCCAGAAGGCAAAAGGCCGGAGAGCAAAGGGCCAGAGGGCAAAAGGGTGGTAAGGGTTGCCGCTGCGCAGATCACGCCTGTGCTCGACCGGCCCGGCGGCACGCTGGACAAGGTGCTGAACACCGTTGCCGACGCTGCGGCAAAGGGTGTGCGTTTCCTGGTCTTTCCCGAGACCTTTGTGCCCTATTATCCCTATTTCTCGTTCATCGATCCGCCCTACAAGATCGGCGCGGCCCATCTCCGCCTGTATGATGAGGCTGTGGTGGTTCCCGGGCCGGTGACCCAAGCGATGACCGCAGTCGCCCGCCGACATGCCATGGTCATCGTGCTCGGGGTCAACGAACGCGACGGCGGATCGCTCTATAATACGCAACTGATATTCGACGCCGATGGCAGCCTGGCGCTCAAGCGCCGCAAGATCACCCCAACCTATCATGAGCGGATGATCTGGGGGCAGGGCGACGGATCGGGCCTGCGCGCGGTGGATACCGCGGTCGGCCGGGTCGGTGCGCTCGCGTGCTGGGAGCATTACAATCCCCTCGCCCGCTATGCGCTGATGGCGGATGGCGAGGAAATCCACGCCAGCCAGTTTCCCGGCTCGATGGTGGGCAAGATATTTCATGACCAGATCGAGGCCGCCATCCGCCATCATGCGGCGGAAAGCGGGTGCTTCGTGGTCAACGCGACCGGCTGGCTGACCGACGAGCAGCGCGCCAGTATCGCCCCGGATGAAGCCCATCGCATGGCCATCAGCGGCGGGTGCCACACCGCAATCATCTCGCCGGAGGGCCAGCATGTCGTGCCGCCGCTGACGCAAGGGGAAGGCCTGCTCATCGCCGATTGCGACATGGCGCTGGTCATGAAGCGCAAGAGAATGATGGATTCGATCGGTCATTATGCCCGGCCGGAACTTCTCTCCCTGCATATCGATGACCGCCCGGCAAAGGCGGTTGTCCGCACTCATCCCGCCGCCCTTTCAGATCAGGAGATCTCCGATGCAGACGACTCAATCGGCCGCAACCGCGAAGATGATCACCGAGTTGCAATCCTTCGGCATCAGGCTGGCTGATCCCAAGGCTGGCGCGGCCAGCCGTCGGGGTGGAGCGGGGCCGTCTGACCATAAGGCCGTGACCATTGACGGCGTCACTGTAATGGTGCCCATCCATACTGCCGGTGCCTTTGAATCGCCCTACAGTGCGGGCGCGCCTGACGCCGATGGCAACAGCGAGGTCACCTGCGAGGGCCGCAGCATCGGTCGGATCAGCTTTCCGCCGCAGCCCCGATTTTATGGTCTTTCGACCGCAGATGGCGTGCCCTATTCGAAGATTGCGACCCTGCATGGCCGTGACGTGCTGGCAACCACCATTCTCCAGACCTGCATCCGTTACCAAAGCCGGACCAAGACATGCCAGTTCTGCGCTATCGGCCAGTCGCTGGCCGCGGGGCGCACCATTGCCCACAAAACTCCGCAGCAGCTTGCCGAGGTGGCGAAGGCCGCGGTCGAACTGGACGGCGTCAGGCACATGGTCATGACGACCGGAACACCCAATGCAACCGATCGCGGCGCCGCCATCCTGTGCGACAGCGCGCGCGCGATAAAGGCGGCTGTCCCCCTGCCCATTCAGGGCCAGTGCGAGCCGCCCGACGACGATATCTGGTTCGAACATATGCGCGACGCCGGGATTGATACGCTTGGTATGCATCTGGAAGTGGTGACGCCGGAGCTTCGCGCGCGGATCATGCCGGGCAAGGCGAGCGTGCCAGTCGAACGCTATATGACGGCTTTCGAGGCGGCAGTGCCGATTTTCGGGCGAGGACAGGTTTCCACCTATATCCTCGCCGGACTTGGCGATACGCGGGAGGCTCTGCTGGGTATATCCGAGCGGCTGATTGCGATCGGCGTCTATCCCTTCATCGTGCCCTTCGTGCCGATATCGGGAACGCCGCTCGAAGATCATCCCTCGCCCAGCCCGGCGTTCATGGCGTCCATCCTCGGACCGCTGGCGCAAATGCTGAAGGATGGGGGGCTGGCGGCGGAGAAGGTGAAGGCGGGTTGCGCCAAATGCGGCGCCTGCTCGGCACTTTCTACCTTTGAAAAGCTGTCGCCCACATCAGTTCGGGAGGCGGCGTGATGGATCTCGCCGCCCCCCCCGCCTTTTCGGTCCGCCGATTATGTCGTGCGCTTCGCGTCTCAGGCCTGGGAGCTGGCCGGGGCGGCGGCGTTGCGTCACGCGGTCTTCTGCAAGGAGCAGCGGGTCTTTGCGCATGACGACCGCGATGCGATCGATGATATCGCCATTCCCATCATCGCGCTTTCGATGATCGGTGGCCAGCCCGACGAAGTGGTCGGCACAGTCCGCATTCACCGGGAAACGGGCCACCACTGGTGGGGATCGCGCCTGGCGGTCGCGGCATCGCACCGCACTGTCGGCAGCATCGGCCCGGCGCTCATCCGCCTCGCAGTTTCGACGGCGCGCGCGCGCGGCTGCATGTGTTTTCAGGCCCATGTACAAAGTCGCAACGAGCTGTTGTTTCGCCGGATGCGCTGGAACCGCATCGCCGAGGTCGATATGCATGGGTTGCCCCATGCGCTGATGCAGGCGGACCTGGCCCATTATCCGCCCATAGCCGATGGCATTGCCGGCCTGCGCACAGAAGCTCGGCGGGCGGCATGAGCGATATCGCGACACTGGCCGGGCTTGTTCGCGACAGCCGCGGCGTCCTGCACAAAAGCGATATCGCCACCGTCGTGCAGCGGCTTGGTATCGGCGGCGGGGATGCGATCGCGATCGGTGACGATACCGCCGTCATTCCCGATGGCGACAGCCACCTGCTGCTGTCCATCGAGGGTTTCGTGGAGGACTTCGTAGCCGCCGATCCCTGGTTCGCCGGTTATTGCGGCGTGATGGTCAATATCAGCGACGTGCTGGCGATGGGTGGTCGCCCCATTGCCGTGGTCGATGCGATGTGGAGCAACGGGGAGGATGCCGCCGCGCCCCTGCTCGAAGGAATGCGCGAGGCGTCTCGCCGATATGGTGTCCCGATCGTCGGCGGACACAGCAACCTTCGTGCCGGAGCCGGGCAGCTTGCCGTCGCCATATTGGGGCGAGCGTCACGGCCGATCACCAGCTTCGATGCCCAGCCGGGTGATAGCCTGCTGGTTGCGACCGATTTGCGCGGCCGGTTTCGCGACCCCTTCCCTTGGTGGGACGCCAGTACCCATGCCGACACGGGCCGCCTGCGCAGCAACATGGATATCATGGCGGAGCTTGCGGACAGGAAACTGCTGACCGCCGCCAAGGATATCAGCATGGCCGGCGTCGTGGGTACAGCGATGATGCTGGCCGAAGCGTCGACGGTCGGTTGCTCCATCGATCTGGACTGCCTCCCAAGGCCAGAGGCTGTGCCCCTGGAACGCTGGCTCGCTGCGTTTCCCAGCTTCGGATTTGTGATGACGGCGCGGCCGGACCATGTCGCCGAAGTCATTCGCATTTTTCGGCAACGCGATATCGCCTGCGCCAACGTCGGATCCGTCGACGAAAGCCGCAAGGTCGTCATCGAACAGGGCGGCGACCGTGCCGAGGTCTGGAACTTCACCCGACAGCTCACTGGCTGCAGCCGTGACAGGATCGCCATCGAGGAGACAGAATATGCCTGAAATTCGTTTCCGGGTCCGCTGGCCCGATGGCCGGACCGAGGATTGTTATTCCCCATCCACCATCATCACCGAACATCTCGAGGTCGGCACCGATTATCCGCTCGGGCAATTTCTGGACAAAGCTCGCGATGGTTTGAATGCCGCAAATGAGCGGGTGCGCGCGCGTTTCGGCATGGGATGCGCGCAGGCGATCAACCAGATAATCGCGATCGAGCAACGCGCCGCAACCTATTCCGGCACACCGGGCAGCACCGTCCGGATCGAAGATTTTTACCAATGACCAGCTGCGCCTAACCAGAGGAAAGAGACATGACCGCTTCGTCAACAATCGTGGAGATGCTGAAGACCGCGCCTTGCCAGCATGTGCCCGTCCTGATCGTGGGAGGAGGCCAGGGAGGCCTTTCGCTCAGCTACCTGCTCAAACAGCAGGGTATTGACCATCTGGTGCTGGAGAAGAACCGCATCGGGCATAGCTGGCGAAACGAACGCTGGGACAGCTTCTGCTTGGTCACGCCCAATCGCCAGTGCCGTCTGCCCGGATATGACTATGCCCGAGATTATGGCGGCAGCGATCCTCATGGCTTCATGCTGAAGGACGAAATTGTGTCCTTTCTGGAAGGCTATGCTGCCTTGGTCCAGCCGCCCGTCCGTGAAGGCGTTGCGGTCACGGGGGTCAGCCCATTGGCGGGTGGCGGCTTCGAGGTCCGGTCGACCGACGGCATCTACACCGCGGACAAGGTGATTATTGCGATCAGCGGCTATCACATCCCAATCGTACCACGCGCCGGTGCCGCGATGCCTTCCAGCCTGCTGCAGGTCCAGTCGCTCGATTATCGCAATCCGCAGGATCTGCCAGCTGGAGAGATACTGGTGGTGGGATCCGGGCAATCGGGGTGCCAGATTGCTGAAGACCTGCATCTGGCTGGTCGCAAGGTCCATCTGGCGGTGGGGGATGCCCCGCGTGCACCGCGCATGTATCGCGGCAGGGATTCGACCGATTGGCTGGAAGAAATGGGCCATTATGACATGCCCGTGGAGGACCATCCGTCGAGCGAAAAGGTTCGCCAGAACGAGAATCACTATCTGACAGGGCGCGATGGCGGGCGCGAGATCGATCTGCGAAAATTCGCGCAACAGGGCATGAAGCTATACGGGATGCTGGCGGGGATCGAAGGGCAAACCGTCCGGTTCCAGCCCGACCTTTCGCATCATCTTGATGCCGCCGATGCAACCTACCTGCGTATCCGCAACACGATCGACGCCTATATCGAGCGCGCGGGTATCGATGCGCCGGTCGAAGCACCCTATCAGCCATGCTGGGCGCCCGCAGAAGAGCCATTGGAGCTTGACCTGGCCGCCGCGAATATAAGCACCGTGATCTGGTGCACGGGATTTCGCATGGATTTCAGCTTCATCGATGTCCCGGTCTTCGATGGCCGTGGCTATCCTGCGCACAACCGGGGCGTGTCGGCCCATGAGGGGCTCTATTTTATCGGCCTGCCCTGGCTTCACACATGGGGTTCGGGCCGGTTTGCAGGCGTTGCGCGCGATGCCGAGCACATCGTGGAAGACATTGCCGCCAGCCTGAGGCTGACGGAAAGGCGCGCCGCTCTGGGGTGAATGCATAGAGAGAGGATGCCCTCCGACCGGCCGGCAACAGGCGGGGAAAGGCACAGCCACATCATCAGGAAAAGGGAGGCGACGATGGGATCGTTCGTCAAGGGAATAGCTTTATCTTTCATTCTGGTCGCCGGTGCTGCCGGATCGGCCCATGCGCAGGAGGCATCGGACGGCCCTGTGCTGAGCGGCGCCTTCGACATCTGGGCCGGGAACAGCTATGTTACGCCGCACGGGCTTGTCGCAACCACCCGTGGTGGATCGATCCAGACAACCGCTTCCGCGACGCTTACATTACCGTCGGGCGTGTCGCTGACCGGCGGGGTATGGACGGATTTCAATCCGGACTATGACAAGATCGGCAATACGACGAAGACGGTGAACGAGACGGATCCGTTCTTCGCCGTCACTGTGCCGGTGACGAAGAAATTCGCGCTGACCGCCAAATATATCGCCTTCATCGGGAATAACCTTCCCAAGACCGCGCATAACGTCGCGCTGGTGGCGAGCTACGCCGACGGCGCGGCTGGGCAGGCGTTCACCATCAATCCCTACGCCGTGTTCTTCTATGAGGTGGACGGCAGTTCGGTGATCGGCGTTGGCAAGGGCGGTAACACGTTTGACGTCTGGCTGGGCGCGACCCCGACCCTGAAACTGAAAGGCGTCACGCTGGCCGCACCTACCTGGATCACGGTGGGACCGAAAAGCTTCTTTGGACCCATTGATGACGGCAATCTGGGTATGCTCACCACGGGCCTCAAGATCATCAAGCCGCTCAACCTTGGCCCCAAGGCAGGTAAATGGGCGATTTCCGCCAATGTCCAATATTATCATCTTGCCAATGACAATCTTCGGCTCGTCAAATCCGCCATCAACCGTGGCGATAATGATCGGGACCAGCTTCAGTTTGGCATCGCGCTGAACGTCGGCTTCTGATGAACGCCGGGCCACGGAAGGATGTATCGGTACGCCCGTCCCTGGCGGCGGGCCGGCTCCATATCGCATCGATGGAGCCGGTCCGTGTCGGTATGCCGGAACTGTGTCGGGCGGGATTGTCGGAAACATGGCTGATGAAGGCATGTGGCCATAGGCACTGGCTGGCGCTCGCGCAGGCGCATGGCCTCTCCGTTCCGGATTTTCGAGACGCGAACGGCGCGCGGCTCTATCCCGCCTTTACGTCCGTGCGGCTCGCGGATGGATGCCTTGAAAACATCCGGGAGGATGATCGGCTCGAATTCCAGGTCACGCTCGTCAGGATCGGACGGACGCGCTTCCGGAGCATCATTCAGGTGAGGCGGGACGACGAAAATGTTGCACGCGTGACGATGGAATCCGCATTCGTTCGCCGTACCATTAAGGGCCGCAACAGATCGGCGGCGCGCTGCCTCGTCGCAGGACCGTGCGGTCTGCTTTCCTCGGCGGACGCCACACCGCCCCTGCGTATCGATGGATGGGATCGGCTTGCCGGGTTTTGCCGCACAGATCGTGCGGAGATCGCCACACACCTCATCGACCCTTCCCCGCATGAGGATTTCAACGGGGCTGATTTCCTGTATTTCGCCGCGTTTCAGGCCATGCTGGACCGGGCGGAATGGCACTGGTTCCATCATAGCGACCCACTGCTGGTCACCACCGGACGCCAGATATTCTATACCGGCAACATCGAGCTTGGGGATCAGGTACGGACAACGCTTTGTGGCATCGTCAAGAAGGGAGGGAACCTGTCTCACTGGATAGAAATTGCGCGAAGCAGCGACGGTGAAGTCATCGCTCTGGGCTTCACGCAGAAGCGTTTTGTCGAACGGTCCGCGAATGATGCGCCATTGAGGCGCTCCGCTTTGCCATAATTTGCCGTGCTCGGGGTTCGAGCAAGTGTTCAAGGTGAAAATATTTTCCGTATTATGAGATAATAATATTGACTATGAATAATCATTAAAATAACAAATTTGCAGCGGGGGCGGCATGAAGCATAATAGTATTGATATTGCTGTTAGTGTGATATCCAGATATTCTGGCTATGCTTTTTTGTCAGCGACTGTAATTGCATTAATATACCTGATCATATTTTAGATATATCTTTTGATATATATCTCACTTATTAATCCATAAGTTATAGATCTATCGCGCTATCGCCAAGGCAGGCGCATTTGCCATCATTAGCAGTCCGCCGACGGCTATTGCCACGCCATATGGGATCCGGCGGTCTTTGAGGCTTCTAACGCGCTCCTTTTTCTTCCGCGTGCGCGCGTAAATGATGCAAGCCAGAGCGACGAAAAACTCCGCGAACGCGACCGCCACGAGCAGGCGTGGTCCGTCACCCAGCGGACACCATAGCGCGAGCGCGGCATACAGCTTGACGTTGCCACCGCCAAACCACCGGATCAAGAATAGGAGTGGCGCGCCGCGTTTGCCGGTTATGTCGCCTGCATATTTTCGAGGGCGTCGGCAATAAGGGGCAGCAGTATCCGGGCGTCCGCTATGGCTCCGGCTTCGGCAAGGCTGAAGATCGGGGCATCACGATCGGTATTCACAGCCACAATACGCGCGCGTGCGCCTATCCCGGCAAAATGCTGGGGTGTGCCGGACATGCCAGCCGCGAAATAGATTTTCGGATTGACGAATTTGCCTGATTGCCCAACCTGACGCGACACGGGGGCGAGGCCGAGATCAACCGCGGGCAGCGATGCCGATACAGCCCCGTTGAGCGCGGACGCGATGCGCTCAAGCTGTGCAAAACCCTCCACATCGAGGCCGCGTCCCCCGCCGATTACGATGTCGGCGCCGTCAAGACTCGTGCCCTCACTGGGAAGCGGCTCCCGTTCAACGCAAAGTCCGTCGGGCTGGCCGAGAGAGAGCGCGGCTTCGCACTCCAGGTCGTTTGCCGTCGCCACCGCAAGGCCTGGCAGCACCCTGAGTGCAAGGATCAACCGCCCGCCATGTGTGCTCCTGGTGACGATAAGGTCTGCGCCTTCCTGCCGCGCGGTGATGATCCGGCCCACTACGGCGGCGCCGGTCTTTGCGGCGAAGGCGCCTGCCAGCGTTTCTCCCACAGCGTCCGCCGGAAAAACCAGCAGGAGGGGCCTTGCGGTTTCGGTCAGCGCTGTCGCCTGCGTCCCCTCGCATTTTATCCTCATGATGCGCCAGGGGGTCATTATCGCGCCTCCCACAATATTGTGGCGAGGGTTCGCGCCTGAACCTCGGGAGGGCCGGAGATCATCGCGCAGCGGGTCTGATGGCGGTCGACATTGCGTGGCGCCATGTTCTCGATCCCGATGGCGGAGGACGATGCACTCTGGGTCACTGTTTCGCCGATCGATGCCTGCCGTGCCAGCATCACATTCTTCATCAGCGGCTTGCGCAGGCGCGTGCGACGATCATTCGTGACGCTCGCTAAGAGGCGGCTGGAAACCTTGAGTGTCTCAACATATGAGTCCATCTCCCGCGTGAATCGGATGTCACCCTGGGTTTCGATCGTCTGCACTCTGGCGAAGAGGGGGATGTCGAGAAACCCGGCGAGCAAGGCGGGGACCATGCCGTCATCATAATCCCCGAACTCGCGCCCGATCAGAATCAGGTCGGCATCCCCACAGAGCGCGGCGAGAGAGCGGGCGGTGGCAGCCTGATCCCAGGGTGCGGCCAGCTCCACCGTGGAGACGTCTGTGATATTGAGTGCCGCGATCGTGCGGGCGATCTTCTCTCCGGCCGCGCCTCCCGCAACATGGGCGGTGATCAGCGTGTCCGGTCGCGCCTCCCGAATGCGCAGCGCGATCTCGATCGCCGCCTCGTCGAACGGGCTTGGCACTTGATGGCTTGCGGCGGGAAGGCCATTGGCCTCGCTGTCTGGTGTTATGGGCCATTTGGGGTCGTGCACGCCCGCTATGAGAACAATGATATTCACGCCGCTGCCGCCGCCGCCTCGCGCCCGGCAATCCGGCCGAATACTACGGCCTTGCCAAGCGCTGACCCTGTCATATAGGCCGCGCCGTGGAATCCGCCCGTGACCTCGCCGGCGGCGAAAAGACCGGAAATTGCAGAACCATCGGCGCGCAACACGCGGGCGTGGCTGTCTATGCGCAAACCGCAATAGGTGCCGAAAACCACCGCCGTCGAGGGATAGGCATAGAAGGGCGCGGTCTCGATCCGCCGCAACCGCCCGTGTCTGTGGACCAGGCATGTCCGGCCAAACTCGGGGTCATGGCCCGCGTCAACATAGCCGTTGTAGCGCTGGACCGTGGCCACCAGCACGGCGGGCTCGATCTCGATCTGGCGGGCAAGTTCTTCCAGACTGTCGCCGACGTAGAACAGCCCTTCCTCAAGGCGCCGTCCGAAATCGAGAATACGGACACGATCATCCCCTGTGTCGAAAATGCCCTGATCCATGATCTGGTAGGCTGTGTGCCAGGGCTGGGCCATGACCGCATCGCCCAGCAGCTTGTAGGAAATGCTCTCGTCGACGAAGCGCTGGCCATCCTGATTGACCGCAATCGCGCCTTTATAGACCGCCTGAAGGCTGTGGTCGTTGGTTTCATCGGTCGGGTGCTTGCCGAAGGTTCCTTTGACATAGTCCATGTCGCGCAGGTCCGCGCCCAGCGCCAAGCCCATCCTCAAGCCGTCGCCTTGCGAACCGGCCCCGGCGACAAACACGGCCTCGGCATAACCCGGCGCATATTGCATCAGCATTTCGGGGTTTTTGGCGAAGCCGCCGCTGGCGATCACGACACCCCGCCCGGCCTCAGCGATTGACCCATCCGCAAGGCGCACGGCCGGGATGGGGCGGTCAGCGCTCTCTTCCAAGGCGAGGGCGGCGGTGTTCGGGCGGTAATCGACCCGCCCGGTCGCCAGCGCGGCGGCTTTCAGAGCCCGGACCATGTCAGCGGGGTCTACCGTATGGGCTCTGGGCACGGATTGCCCCGATGCCGTCTCGATCACGGGACTGAAGCGCACGCCCGCCTGCCCGAGCCACGAATAGGCCTCCAGCTGTTCGTCGCAATATGTGCGGACCAGCGCCGCGTCGTTCACGTCCTGCCCGACCTCGCGCAGATCGGCGAACAGCGCGTCCGGGCTATCCTCGATGTCGGCTGCCGCCTGCAGGTCAGTCCCCGCGAAGGCGAGGCAGCCGCCGCTCAGCGCGGAAGAACCGCCGGATTCGGCCAGCTTCTCGACCAGTACGACCGTTGCGCCCTCCTGCGCCGCGGCAAGGGCGGCTGCCCATCCGGCAGCTCCCCCGCCGATCACAATTACGTCGGTCATGCCGGATTTAGTCCGTAGAAGGAGAGAATTTCGTCGCGGCGAACCGGATCGGGGATAGCTCCGAAATAGCCCGCGCCGGGCTGGTCGGCATTTGCTCGCCGCGCATCCACCGCAGACTCGGCAGCCTGGACCCAGGCGCGCAGGGAATCGATGATCGGAACGCCATCGACTTCGGTTACGCCGTTCATCGCCAGCAGTACATTGAGTGGTGCCTCGCCGGGCACAATCGCTGCCGCTTCGGCAGAGATCAGACCGCGCGCAGCCTCGCGGAAACGGTCTATCAGTGGGCCGGGGCTGTCGAAGGCGGCAAGCACATCGGGAAAGCGGAAGCCGACATCACGCGCACCGACCAGACGACAGCCGAGGCCGTGGCGGCGGACATTCTCTCGATACAATTCGGCCAGTTCGGGGATGAACACCAGCGCCCCGAACCTGCGCCCGTCGCCGACAGCCGCGCGCGCCGCGCATTCGCCATAGCCCACCACGGGAATACGCATCAATGCGCGGATTTCCCACAAGCCCGGCTCGGGCAGGGTGCTCAATGCGAACGCGTCGTAGCCCTCGCGCTCCGCTTTCAGCGCCCCTTGAAGGAACTGGATCGCATGAAGAAACTGAAAGCCGACATGCTTGATATCGTCGCCAGGATAATTGGTGCGATAGGTTCCCTCGCGCATCCCGTGCATCGCGATGACGGTATCGGTGCGCGCCACGCGGCGGAAATGTTCCTTCAGGGCTTCATCATACGCCGCGAGCTCGCTGAGCACGGTGAAGCTCTGGTGCCAGATACGGATGCCCACGGATCACCCCCGCCCGGGCTTTTCGTACATCAGGGGAGGCAGATCGCCGCTCAGCAGATAGCCGCCCAGCGCCGCGGCGTTGTTGTCGGCATCCTGAGTGATGTGGTTGGCGCCAGCCAGAACATCACGCAGATAGCGCTGGATGGGGTTGGACTTGAAGAGGCCGCGCGCGCCGGTGCACTTGTAAAGGGTGAGAACCGCTTCCTCGCATTCCCTGCCGATCCTCGCCATATCGAGCATGTAGTGAATGCGGTCTTCGGTGCTGACCAGCTCCCTTTTCTCGACGATGGCAGTGCAGTGCGCCATCATCTGCTCCATGCGCGCGCGGCAGGACCGGACCTTTGCTACAGCATTGGCAAGCCGGTCTTTCACATAGGGGCTGAGGCGCGTTGCGGCACCGGTGCCATTGTCCTGACGCACCTGCATCTGTTCGATGAATACGTCGACGGCACCCTGCGCGAAGCCCAGTATCACCGAAGAGACCGAAGAGTAGAAAATCATCGAGAACGGGAAAAGATACATCGCCGGGCGATCATCCAGCTTGTAATCCAGCATGGAGTGCGTGCGATGATCGGGGACGAAGGCATCCTTGATCAGCAGACTTTTGGAGCCGGTGCCCGCGAGGCCAAAGGTGTGCCAGTCGTCGAGTATCTCATAGTCCTCGCGCTTCACCAGCAGGGCATGGCGATCTACCGGCACGCCCTGTTCATTCTTCTCAAGCGCGCCGATGAAAGCCCATGTGCCGTGGTCGCTGCCGCTGGATGTGGGCCATTTGCCCCGCAGCCGCCAGCCGCCCTCGACTCTTGTCAGCTCCCCGGTCGGGGCGTAGGACGACGCGATAACCGTCTCGTCATTCACGCCCCAGACATCGTCTGCGGCACGCGGATCCATGATGCCGAATTCCCAATTGTGCACCCCCAGGATCATCATGTTCCAGGCGCTGGAACAGCAACCGCGGCCCAACTCTCCCAGCACCCGCATGAAGACTATCGGGTTCATTTCCCAGCCCCCGTGCGATTTGGGCTGAAGGATACGGAAAAAGCCTGCCTCACGGAACATCTGGATGATATCATCCGGAACGCGGCGTGCCTCCTCCACTTCATCGGCGCGAGCGCGCAGGGCGGGGATCATCGCCCGCGCGCGTGACACAAGCTCGTCGCCATCAGGAATGGCGGTCTTGGCTGTTTCAAGGACGGCGATATTCATGGCCGGTCTTCTCCCGTCTTTATGGTTTAGTTGGCTGGGCGGTCGGCAAGGAACGCCCCGTCGAAGTAGATCAGTGGATCGCCGCCGGGTTCGCGCAGCAGCACGCCGAGGACGTCGCAGATGAAGATATCGTGGGTGCTGGCCTCTATGCTTTCGCAGACCAGGCAATCGAAGCTGGCGAGCGCACTCGCCAGCAGGGGCGCTCCGCTCGTTGCCGTGAGCCATTCTCCCTGCGTGAACTTCTCTTCTGGCGGCACTCCCCCAGCGAACCGCTGCGCCAGCTGTAATCCTTCCGCGCCGAGCACGTTGACGCCGAGAACGCGCGACTGGGATATGACGCTGTGCGCCCATGTCGATCGGTTGATGCAAACCAGCAACTGCGCCGGATCGGCCGTGACTGATGCCACCGCGGTTGCGGTCATGCCGGCCCATCCTTCGCGGCCCTGGCCGGGCGCTACGGACGTGATGATGGTACACGCCCCCGCCAGACGGCGCATACCCTGGCGAAACAGCTCGGGCGATCCGGTGGGCGTGGATGCCCTGGAATCCTGTGGCATGACAGCCTTGAGCGAAGGGGCGTTCATGGTCAGTTGACCATCGTCATGTTGCGGGCATGGCCCCAGTCCGACATCACGTCGTAAATCTGCGGTTCCCATGTGGCTTCGTCGATCACCACGCCGCCGTAACCAAGTTCAAGGCCGAAGCCGGAAGGCGTGCGCATGTAGAAGCTGAACATCTGGTCGTTGGGGTGATGCCCCAGTTCCAGCACGATCGGAATGCCCGCCTTCTTGGCCCGGTCACAAGCCAGGCCGACATCGTTCATGTCGCGATATTCGAGCATCACGTGGTTAAGCCGCTTGGGCGAAGGGAACGCTCCGGTGGCAAGGGAATGGTGCCGTCCAGTCGCGGTGTGAAAAAATGTCGCGTCGGCATAGATGCCCGGCGCCATTTCCTGACGAATGCGATCGCTGTATCGCAGGCCAAGGATCTCGCGATACCACTGCACGCCTTGGTCATAATCCTTTGAAACGGGCAGGATGTGGCCGATGCCCAGATCGTCGATACGGAAGCCCGGGCCTCGCAGGATCGGCGACAGGCTGCCGCCATCAGCAATCAGCCCGGTGCGCTCGGCGAAGAATTCATGGACGAAGCCCAGCGGGTCGGCGAGGCTAAAAAGCCTTTTGACGCAGCGCTGCTCCGCACGATCGGGGCTTTCCTCGCGCACATCCGCTCCGCGATCGCGCAACGTCGCGACATAATCATCCAGGTCGGAGAGACTGCCGAGATCCCAGCCTGCATGGGTCAGGTCGTCCTCATCGTTCTGTTCGATCAATAAGCGCCAGGGATGCGCATCCAGGCGGAGGCCCAGGCTACCCGGAGCGAGTGCCGCAACCCCGGCCCCGACAATGTCCGAGCCGAACGATTTCCATGCAGCGAGGTCGCTGGCTCCGATAACGATGTAGGCGAGGTTCTGTAGCTCGGCCATTCAATCTCTCCCCTCGGCGCATGATTCGCGCCATCAGAAGGGAAGGACTAATTGCTCTCCTGTATTGCTTATAACGATATATTTGGATAAGCACTATCGACAAAGATGATTACAGGATGTGCCGATGCAATTGCGGGACTTTGATGTCAATCTGCTGGTGACTATGGAGGCGGTGTGGTCGACGCGCAATGTCTCCCACGCCGCACGGACGCTCAACCTCGCCCAATCCACGATCAGCGCCGCGCTCAATCGTCTGCGCCAAGCCCTTGATGATGAGCTGTTCACATGGTCCGGCACGGAAATGGTGCCGACGCCGCTCGCGGAACAGATCATGCCGGACGTGACCCAATTGCTCAATGGCGTGCGAACCGTGCTGACCAAATCGCGCGGGCAGCTCGATACCGTCGAGCGGCGGCTGGTCATTGCCACTGCCGACTATGTCGTGGCGCTGATCGGTGCCGGATTGCTGAATCGGGCCGCCTCAGAGGCTCCGCAACTCTCGTTCGATTTTGTCGAGATGCGGCCGCAGTTCGTCAACCGCGCCACCCGCCCCGATATCGATCTTTTCATCTTCCCCGCCAACGCGTTGCGGACGAGCGGCATGGAACGGGTCACGCTGTACGAAGACAGCTATGTCTGCATAGGCGCGGAGGATAATGCCGCCCTCTATCCGGGAATGAGCGCGGATGAATTTCTCGCTTTGCGTCATGTCGGCTATTCGGCATTGCCTCGGGTCGCCTACAATCACGAGATGATCCTGTGGGATGAGCTGGGGAAGTCCACCAATCTGCGCCTGACGATGGGCAACTACCTCATCTTCGCGCGCATCGTGGCGGCCAGCAGTGCCGTAGCCATTTTGCCCAAGCGGCTGGCCAGTACCCTGATCGGGGAGTGGAAGCTCAAGTGGATCGAACCACCCCTTCCGACCCCGTCGATCGAGATTTGCGCCATGTGGCGACCCGATCAGGAAAAGGACGTTGCGCTCGTCTGGCTCCGTGATGCCCTGATCGATATTACCTCCGATCAGCACGAAGCGGCGTTCGCTCCTGCTATTCGGCCGAAGACCGAACCGCTGGTCAATCCCGCACCACCCGGATAACGATCATAATACAGGCCTCCCACCAGCTCGCCCGCCGCATAGAGTCCCCGGATTGCTTCTCCTTCCTCGTTCTGCACGCGCGCATCGGCATCGATAGCCAGCCCACCATAGGTCAGCGTGATACCGCAGTTGACCTGATAGGCCACGAAAGGCGGCTCGCTGATCGTGCGTGCCCAGTTACTCTTCGCTATAGCGAGGCCTTGGGTGCCCCGCCCGTCCTTGATTGCAGGATTGAACGGCACATCAGCATTGATTGACCGATTAAACTCGGCGACCGTTGAGAGGAACTGGGCACGGCTGATGCCCTCCATCTTGGCGGCCAGCCCCTCCAGGGTATCCGCTTCGAACCGCGCCGCGCGCGGCACCCGATATTCATCGGGTAACAGGGCGGCCCCTTGCGCGTCGAAAACCTGCCAGCCGGTTCCGCCGGGTTGGCTTAGGATTGCCGCTCCCATCTTCGAATAGGTGTAATTCCGGAAATCCGAGCCTTCATCGAAAAAGCGCCGGCCATCGCGGTTCACCACGATACCCAGAGTGAAATAGTTCTTCTGCTGGTTGAGGATCGCGATGTTGCCAAAATCGTCAGCGCCGGCATCGAAGAATACGCTGTGGCAGCCAGACCAGTTGCCATGCGAACGGGCGCCCAGGTTCAAGGCGGCCTGGATCACGTTGCCGGTGTTGTAGCGAGAGCCGCGAACCTTGGCGAGATCCCAGCCGGGACCGAGATAGCGCACCCGCCATTCGGTATTGGCATGAAATCCTCCCGCTGCCAGGATCACCGCGTCTGCCTCCAGCTCCGCACCGTTGGCAACGACGCCCGTCACCTGATGGCGATCGCCCAGCAACTGGTCCACCTTGCTGTCATAATGAATCGCGACTCCCAGCGCCTCCGCCCGGCGGAACAGGCTGTCGACCAGGCCCAGCCCGCCCCCCGCCGTCTCCACGGTGAGGCCACCCCAGAAGATGTTGCGCCCATCGACCTTGAAAGACTGGCGCCCGTAGGATGGCAGAAAGCGCACGCCATGATCCCGCATCCACAGCAAGGTGGGCAGGCTTTGCTCCACCAGAATATCGATCAGTATGGGGTCGGCCCGGTATCCGCTCAGCTCGCACAGGTCGAGGTAGAATTTCGCTGCGTCATAAGTGCCGAAATCGCTCGAATCGCGTTCTGCCTCGGTGAGGTCGGGAACGAGTTGCTGGATATCGTCTACGCCGTTGTAGACCGTGCGGAAGCATCCCCCGGTAAATGCAGAGTTCCCTCCGCGCGCCTCGCGCGGTGCGCGTTCAAGGACGCTGACCCGGGCGCCTCGTTCCGCCGCGGAAATCGCCGCACATAATGCCGCGTTGCCAGCTCCCACCACCAGAACATTGCTCATCATTGCATTCCTATCATTATAGATAATAGTGACTATCAAAATATATCACTATCCGTAATGATGGATGCGATTTAGTCATTACGTCAACCGCAAAAGTCGTAATGTGCAAAACAGAACCAAAAATTAGGGGAGGGACAATGAACATTGCTCATAAAGCCGCGGCCGTGTCCGCGCTCGCGATAAGCATCTTTCTGATATCCGCTCCTGCGGCCGCGCAGGAGGCCGATGCCGGTTCCATCCCGGAAATCGTCGTTACCGCGACCAAGCGCGCGGAATCGATCAACACTGTCCCCATGTCGATATCGGCGGCAACCGGCGATGATCTTGTGTCCGCCGGTGTGCGCAGCGCAGATGATCTGGGCAAGATCGTGCCCGGATTCACCTTCACGCAGTCCGCTTACAGTACGCCGGTCTATTCCCTGCGCGGCGTGGGTTTCTACAACTATGACATCGCCTCTACTCCAACCGTAACGGTCTATCAGGACGAGGCGCCGCTGCCTTTCGCGTCGATGAGCAGGGGCGCTAGCTTTGATCTGGAGCGGGTAGAGGTTCTGAAGGGGCCGCAAGGCCTGTTGTTCGGTTCGAACTCGACCGGGGGTGCGGTGAACTACATCGCCGCCCGCCCGACGCGCGAACTGAAGGCCGGACTCGATGCGGGCTATGGTCGTTTTGACTCATGGGAGCTGGGCGGCTTTGTGTCTGGTCCGCTCAGCGAGGCTGTGGGGGTTCGGGTTGCGGCGCGCCACGAGGGGTCTGGCGCATGGCAGAGAAGCGCGACCAGACCTGCCGATCGCAATGGAAAGCGCAACTTCACCCAGTTGCGCGGCCTGATCGATATCGCCGGAGGTGACAAGCTGAAGGTGGCGCTCGGCGTAAGCGCTTTCTGGGACAAGTCCGATGTCCAGGCCGCGCAGATGATCCAGGTCAATCCGCTGATCCCGCCCTTTGTCGATCCGCGCCTTGCCCAGTTGCCGCTGGTCACTTCGGATGCACGGGTAGGTGACTGGACCGCCGGCATGAATCCCAAGCGTGATGACAGGCAGTGGCATGTCAATGGACGGATCGACTATGAACTGTCCGACGCGATTACGCTTACATCACTGACCTCCTATGCTGACTATCGTCAGACCGACGTGGTTGATCCCGATGCGACATCGCTGGTGCTGGCTGACACGGTGGACACCGGCAAGATCACGGCCTTCTATCAGGAGCTGCGCCTGTCCGGGGAATTCGGCCACGGCAGCCGCTGGATCGTCGGGGCGAATTACGAGAACAACAAGGTCAATGAGGTTCAGTCGCTGACCTCGACCAATGCTTCGGGCTTTGCCCCGTTCGCAATATTCTTCAGCCTGCCGATCCCAGATGCGATTCCGTTATCATCGCAGCAGAAGTTCAAGAACTATGCGGCCTTCGCCAACGTCGATCTGGCCGTTAGCGACACGATCACACTGCATGGCGGTATGCGCTATACCGACACGACGGACAGGTTCACCGGCTGCACCGGCAATTCCGCCAACGGTAGCCTCGCAATCGGGCTGGGCCTGCTGAGCCAGGGCAATCCGGCGGCTCTCGGGCCGAACCCGGTCTGCACCCAGCTCGATGCGAACCTGCAGCCGACGATTACCTCGACCAAATTGTCGGAAAACAATGTTTCGTGGCGCGCGGGCGTCGATTTCAAGCCCAATCGCGATGCGCTGATCTACGCCAACGTCAGTCGGGGCTACAAAATCGGTGCATTCCCGTTGATTCCGGCATCTTCGGTCAGTCAGTACACGCCCGTGACCCAGGAGAGCCTTACCGCCTACGAAGCGGGCTTCAAGCTGACGCTTGCCGATCGCAAGGTGCAGCTCAACGGGGCGGCGTTCTATTATGATTATCGGGACAAGCAGACACTGGGCAGTGTGATCCTGACACCTAATATCTTTGGTCCGCTCAATCTGCTGGTCAACATTCCGAAGTCCAAGGTTACTGGTTTCGAGCTGCAAGCCGTGGTGCGGCCGGTCGCCGGCCTCACGCTCAACGGTGGCATCACCTATGTTGATAGCGAGATTGGCAACTTCACCAATTTCGATCCCTTTGGCGTGGTGAAGAATTTCAAGGGAGAAGCCTTCCCCAACACGCCCAAGTGGCAATGGTCGCTCGCGGCGGACTATAATTTCCCCATCAGTGCGGGTCTTAGCGGCTTTGTGGGCGCCAATCTCAGCGGGCGCAGTTCGGCCAATGCAGCGCTGGGTGAAAATGCCATTCTCGATATCGATGGCTACACCCTTCTCGATCTGCGCGCCGGGTTCGGTTCCGCCGATGACCGTTGGAAGGTCAGCGTCTGGGGCCGCAACGTCACCGACAAATATTATTGGACCAACGCCTACAAGATTGCCGACACATCCGCGCGTTTTGCCGGAATGCCCGCGACCTACGGCGTGACCTTCTCGTTTCGATACTGAGTCCACCACCTCACGACCAAGCCCTTGGTCCCTGGTGGCCAAGGGCAGTTCTTTCAAACCGGAGCCTTACTTCATGAAATCCGCCTTGCTGTTGCTTGATCTGCAGAACGAAATGGTTGACCCCAAAGGCAAGGTGGGCGCGCACGGCCTGGCGAAAATCGTCGAGGATCGCGGGGTTCTGCGCAACGCCAAGCGCTGCCTCGAAGCTGCCCGTGCCGCGCAGATGGCGGTGGTTCATGTGCGGCTTGGCTTTCGTCCGGACTATTCGGATTGCCTGAGCGTGGCGGCGCGGATCGGCGGGCTGAAATCCAACCGTGCGGCGATTGTGGGGGAATTCGGGACCGAGTTTCACCCGGATGTCGCGCCGCTCGACAGCGAGCTCGTCATCACCAAGCAGTGCGTCAATCCGTTCTTCAACACCGGGCTGATGACCTGGCTGATGCAGAACGGGATCAAGCAGCTGTATCTGGGAGGCGTGGCGACCCACCTCGTGGTCGAGAGCACCGCACGTTTCGCCGACGACGCCGGGTTTGCGCCGGTCGTTATCGAGGATATCTGCGCCGCGCCGAACCCGGCGCTCCATGATCATTTCATCACGATGATCGCCCCGGCAGTGGGCAGCGTCGGCAGCACCGATGCCTTCGTTGCCGCTGTGTCTAAGGGATGATCCTGTGAGTTTGCGCGAAATCGCCGGGCGCCGTCAGGCCGTGTTGGCACCGGGGGCCGCCAATGCATTGTTTGCCCGGATTATCGAGGATCTCGGCTTCGATTGCGTATACGTCACGGGTGCGGGAATTGCCAACATGGCGCTCGGAGCACCCGATATCGGACTGACCACACTGGACGATATCGCCAACACGGTGTCACGGATCGCAGACGCGGTCGCGCTGCCGCTCATTGTCGATGCCGACACCGGCTTCGGCAATGCCGTAAACACCTGGCGGACGATGAAGGTGCTGGAGCGGGCGGGCGCGTCCGCAATCCAGCTCGAGGATCAGGATTTCCCCAAACGGTGCGGCCATTTCAATGGCAAGGGCGTGATCCCGCTGGCGGAAATGCTGCCCAAGATCTGCGCCGCCGCCGATGCGCGCACGAGAGATACACTCATCATCGCGCGCACAGATGCTTTGGCCGTGGAGGGGATCGACGCGGCGCTGGAGCGTGCCGAGGCCTTCATCGAGGCGGGAGCGGACCTGACCTTTGTCGAGGCGCCACAGGATGCCGACCAGATGCGCCGCATCGCCATTCTCGGCGTGCCGCAGATCGCGAACATAGTGCATGGCGGCAAGACCCCCCCCTTGCCCCAGGCCGAACTGGCGGAAATGGGCTTTGGGCTGGTGCTCTATGCCAATGCCGCGTTGCAGGCGGCAGTGCGCGCCTCGGTCGATGTACTGAGCGCGCTCAAGGCCACGGGTTCTCTCGATGCCGTGCACGATCGCCTCGCCTCGTTCGGGGAGCGCCAGCAGGCCGTTGCCAAGCCTTTCTGGGATGCGCTGGAACAGCGCTTCAAGGCGGAGTAGGCCGATGGTGCACGTCATCATAGTCGGCAGCGGCATCGCCGGTTTGAGCGCGGCGTTGAGCGCGGTCCAGTCTGGCGCGCAAGTGACAGTGATCGAACGCGCCGCGGAGGGCGAGCATGGCGGCAACACCCGCTATACCGAAGCCTATCTGCGCATGAAATCGATGGATGAAGTGGCCGATGATTTTGTCGATCATTTCATGGCAAATGCGGGTGGATATACCGACCCCTCGATCGAGCAGGAGATGGTGCGCGATTATGACGACTGGTCGCCGCTCGCCAAAAGCCAGTCGGGTGTGGACCCGGAAATTCTCGGCACCTTTGCGGAACAGGCTGGGCCGACCTTGCGCTGGCTTGAGCGGGCCGGCTTGCGGTTCGACTTTCTGCCCACAGCCTTCATCACCACGACCACCACCCGCCTGCTCCCCGTAGGCGGCGGGCTGGCGCTGGTTGAGACATTGACCCAGGCGTGCAAGGATTCCGGAGTGACATTCCGGTTCCAGACGACCGCGCAATCGCTGACGACCGGAGCGGACGGCGTGACCGGCCTGCGAACCAGTTCGGGCGAGATTGCCGCCGATGCCGTGATCCTTGCCAGCGGCGGGTTCGAGGGCAATCCGGAAATGCTGGCCCGTTATGTCGGCCCGGGCGCGATCAACCTGCGCCCGGTCGCGCGCGGCGGACATTATAACAAGGGCGAAGGCATCCGCATGGCGCTTGATATCGGCGCGGCGCCGAATGGCGATTTCGGATCCTATCACGCCGAACCGATCGATCCGCGTTCGGGCGTGGCCGAACCGGCCATCTTCACCTTTCCCTATGGCATTCTGGTCAATCGGGAAGGGCAGCGCTTCACTGACGAGGCGCCCGGCACCGTCGACGCCCACTATGAAAATGTCACCCGCCGGATTTATGAGCAGCGCGGCGGCATTGCATGGCTTATCACGGATGCCCGCCTTGATGACGTTCCGAACTGGCAGAAAGGCAGCCGCAGCGATCAGCCGCCGATGTGTGGAGATACCATCGCGGATCTTGCAGAGGCGCTCAGTTTGCCGGGCGCGGCGTTGGCCGATACGCTCGAACGCTATAATGCTGCCTGTCGTGACGGGGCTTTCCATCCGTTGGAAAAGGATGGACTTGCCACCGAGGGACTGAGCCCGCCGAAATCCAACTGGGCGCGCCCCATCGACCGGGCGCCCTTCAAAGCCTGGCCCATCATATCTGCCAATGTCTTCACCTTCGGCGGCCTCAAGGTCGATCGCCATGCGCGCGTCATCGATCAGGACGGGCGCGCAATCCCCGGTCTTTATGCCGCCGGGGAGACGATGGGCATCTATTACGGAACCTACACCGGTTCGACCTCGGTTCTGCGCGGCGCCGTATTCGGACGGCAGGCGGCATTGCACGCGTGCGGGCAAACGACGTGACGCGCTTTGATCTCGACGGCATGGTGGCGTTGGTCACTGGCGGCAGCGGGATGATTGGCCGGGCGGTGGCGCAGCGCATGGCGGCAGGCGGGGCGCGGCTTGCTCTGGCCGATCTTGGCGTGCCTGAAACCGTTGGCGGGGATAGTCGCGGTTATGCGGCCGATCTGGCGGATGCCGGGCATGTTCGAACGCTTTTCGACGCGGTGCTGGCCGACTATGGCCGACTGGACTGCCTTGTGACAGCAGCTGGCGTAACGTCGCTGGGGTCATTCGAGGCGATCACGCTGGAAGAGTGGGACCGGGTCCACAGCATCAACCTGCGCGGCATATTCCTCGCTAATCAGGCCGCGATAGCGCCGATGAAGGCGCAGGGTTTTGGCCGGATCGTCAATATCGGATCGGTGCTGGCGAAGAACGGCGGCAATCCGCGCCCGTGGGTCGACGTTTCCGAGCAGGCGCGTGCTGGCAACGCCGCCTATGGCGCGGCAAAGGCCGGGGTCCACGCCCTGACACTTTATCTCGCCAAGGAACTCGCCGCCCACGGCATAACCGCAAATGCCGTTGCACCCGGCCCTATCGCCAGCCCGATGACGACTGCCTTTCCCGAAGCCTTGATCCGCCAGATCCCGGCTGGACGGTTGGGGCAACCGGACGAGGTCGGTGCCGCGGTCGCCTGGCTCTGCACCCGTGAGGCCGCGTTCGTCACCGGCGAAATCATTGATGTGAATGGCGGTCTATGGATGGACTAGGCCCATCTACCAGCGCAGCGAAAGGATCCGACATGCCTCTTACCAAAAATCAAGCGTCCCGCGACATCCAGACCCGCGACTGGAAGCTGCGCTATTATGAAGCCGGCGATGGGCACCCGCTCATCCTGATCCACGGCAGTGGCCCTGGCGCGACCGGGTGGAGCAATTTTTCCGGAAACATCGAGGCTCTGGCGCGGCATTTTCATGTCTATGCCCTCGACATGCCGGGTTGGGGCGAATCCGATCCTTGCACCAAGGAAACGCTCGATCATGTCGGGGCCACTGTGCAGTTCATGGATGCGCTGGGGATCGAGAAGGCGGCACTTATAGGCAATTCTATGGGCGGTATCGTCACGCTAGCGGTGGCCGTCGATCATCCGGACCGGGTCAGCCACGTCATCACAATGGGGCCTGGCGCCAACCCCATGCCCCGCCTGTTCGGCCCCGGTGACGGCCCGACCGAGGGTCTCAAATATCTTCAGCAGGCTTACCGCACCCCCACGCCCGAGGCGATGCAGGCGCTCGTCAATATCATGGTCTATGACAAGAACTTCGCGACGCCTGAATTGTGCAAGGCCCGTTCGGACGCGGCTCTGGCGCGCCCGGAACATCTCGCTAATTTCCTCGACATGCTCGCCAAAGGCGGCCCGATAAACCGTTGGGCTCCGATGGAGCAATTGATGAAAATGAAGATTCCCGCGCTGCTCATACATGGGCGTGATGACCGCGTGGTACATTTCGAGCACTCGCTGGTACTGAACGCGCACATCCCCAATTCGCGCCTCGTCCTCATGAACCGCTGCGGGCATTGGGCCATGATTGAACATGCCGACGAGTTCAACCGCTTGGTAACCGACTTTGTGTTGAACAATTGAGGTGTTCTGGCCGGGGCAAGGTCGCGCAGCTGATTGTTGTCAGAGGACAGGTGGTGGTGGGCGCCGCCTGAAGCGACCCCGCCTCGCGCGGTATTGCTCTGTTCATCAGGGCGCCTGCAGGTGGCCTACAAGCCGGTTTGCAATGGTTCGATCGCTTTGGGACGGCTCAGAATTGGGTGTCGAGGCGTATGATCACCCGGTCGTCGTTAGCCACAGTACCCGCCACAGATTTCCGTGCATCTGCGATGTAGCTGTCGACATGGACGCGGTTCCGAAGGTCGAATCGCACTCCAGCACCCAGAGAGGATAGCCGCTCCACCAATCTCGGTGTTGCCTGGTAGGCGAGCGTCGTGGCGCGCGCCGTATCGGCAAAGCCATAGATTTGCGTGTTGCTTAGAAAGCCACTGTCGCGCAGTGGCCGGTTCCAGCGTAATTCCGCCAGCCCCCCGATACCGCGATCGCCGCCGATGATCGAGGGATCATAGGCCCGCCCGATGAATGGCCCGCCGAATGTGATCTGCTCGCCCGTGAGCAGCCTGTCTTTGCTATACTGCCCTTGCACCGAGGCATAGGCGCTGAAGGGACCGATGAGGCGCTGCAACCGCTGCCCGAGGAGCGAAACGCGCGTAAAACGCGGATCGAACCCTGCAACCGAGGGGTGGCTGGCCGATCGCGACATGGCGCCGAACAGGCCGGTGCCATGATAGATACCGAGGCTCGCCGTCGTCGTTCCATCCAGCCAGCCGCTTTGCTGCCACAACAGGCTGGCGTCGATCACGGTCTGCCGGTCTGAGATCAATCGCGTATTCAATATATCGGTCTGCGTGCTGTTGGCGGCAATTCCGCCTTCGAGAAACAGCGACTGATTGCGTTGCCGCAACAGCGGGTAGCGCAGGCGCAAGGAAATTGAGGCGACATGGCTGCGGACGTCGAGTGGCCGTATGATGCCGCCAGGGCGTGCCTCGGCATAGAGGCCGCCGATACTCGCGATGAGCCCACTAGAGGCTATGGGTTCCGAATAGCGCAGCGTGCCGATGCGGATTTCGCGTAGGCTCCTGCCGCCCGCAGTCGCGCTCATCTCCAGCGCGCCGGCCCGCCCAAATGCCCGGTTAAGCGTTGCGTGCGCCTCCCATGTCCAAGGCCCGAGCGAGTCCGACGCGCTGTTGCCCACCGAGAACCGATACTCGTTCCGCCGTGGTCTCACCGTCAATATCAGCTCGGTCGCGCCAAACTGGTCGCTCGGCCGCAGCACGCTGCTGCCAATGAGGCCGGGCATGTCATTGACCGTTAGCAACAGGGTTTCAATGTCGGCGAGCTTCACCGGCTTCTCGCCGATCAGGGGGGCAAGCATTCGGGCGAGGCGCACCTTCAGTCCGCTATCCTGTGCGTCGACATTCACCGCGCTGACATAGCCCTCGACCACCTGAACGGTGAGCACGCCATCTTTCACCAATTGCGGCGGGACGAACACGCGGGTCAGGAAATAGCCATCATTGTGATACCGCTGCTCCAGCTTGTCCGCCGCCTCACGTAACGATTCCAGGGAGATCGTCTGACCGATGAGCGGCTGGAAAACCGCGGTAACTTCCTGGGCCGGATAATGCTCCGCGCCCTTTACGTCGATCCGTGCGATCGTAAACTCAAGCTCGTCGATTGCACGCGGGACCGGCGCGCGCTCTGGTGTCTGGATGCGCAGGTCATAATCGGATGATGGTATCGCCGCCCGGGGTGCCCGATCGCGCACGATCTCGTCCAATGCCGGAATCTGCGGCAAGCTCTGCGCCATCACGGCATGGCTATGCCATCCCGCAAGCGAGAGCGTGATCATGCCGGGAAGGCGCATCAGAAGGGAGCGAACCGTCATCACTCAGTCGTCCATCGTTACGAGGGTGGAGACAGTGCCGGCTTCCATACGCTTGAGATGAAAGATCAGCAGCGGGTCACCGGGCTTCTGCTCGACAAGTTCAGCGAACCGTGTTTTCACTTTTTGGTCCCCCGCGCTCAGTTGAGAGAACGCGCTTCTGTATTGCGAGGCAAACTCTGCGCCCGTGTCCCCCGAAACCGGGAGCCAGAGCGTAACCGACTGGCTCTTGCCCCTCAGTATGGCCTCTCCGACAGGCAGAAATTCGAGATCAGGGCATTTTTCGACGACATCGCCCGTGCAACAGATGCGTGTGCCGAAGGTCTTGTTGGCGCCCTCGACCCGTGACGCGATATTGACCGTATCGCCCAGCGCGGTGAACTCGGTTCGCGCGTCCGATCCGAAGTTGCCGATCGTCGCAACGCCTGTATGGATGCCGATCCGCGTAACGCCGAGGGGAATGCCCTCGCGGTTGCGATCCTTGCGGAAGATCTCGGCAAATTCGTCCAACTCCAGCGCGCATTTTACAGCGCGCGCGGCATGATCGGGCTGCTGTAGCGGCGCATTGAAGATCACCATGATCGCGTCGCCGATGAACTTGTCGATCGTGCCGCCATGACGCAGGATGATGTCGCAAGCGCCGTTCAGATATCGGTTGAGCATATTGGCGTGGAGTTGCGGATCGAGCCGCTCGGTAAGACCGGTGAAATTGGCGATGTCCGTGAAGATGAACGTCGCCTCGCGCCGTTCCCCGGTGATCCGCGCGGCGGACGGATTGGCGACCAGCTGATCGACCACCGCGGGCGACACATAGCGTGCGAACATGCCCTGGATATATTCGCGTTGCTTGCTCTCCGCGCGGCCAATAAGCAGATCCATCATCCACAGCGCGGCGAGAAAGGCGATGGTCGGTGCCAGCATGGGCAGCAGCGGCAGGCCTTGCGCGAAGCCGAAAATGGCGGTCAGCCAGTAAAGGCCGATGACACCAGCGGCGAGCGCCAGCTTGACGGCGATACCCTGCCGCAGCAGGCTGAGCATAATGCCCACGAGCGCTGCGAGGCCGGTAAGCGCGATGATGCCGAACAGCCCCGGTCGCGGGGTTGTGCGTCCTTCGAGCAGTTGCGAGATGGCATGTGCCTGTACGATGACGCCGGGCATACGGCCCATGTCACCATCATCGATAATGGCAAGCGGTGTGCGATGCCGGTCGGTCAAAGAAAGCACTGCGCCCACCAGCACGATCTTGTTGCGAAACCATTCGGCAGGCAGAAAGGCGGCCGTCGCCGCTGAATATACCGGGAACGCAGCCGCACCGCCATTGGGCTTGCTGCGCCATGCGATTTCGGTCTGCGTTGGAGGTATGTTTTTCCCGACGAGCGCCAATGCCTTGTATGCGAAGCCGGGGGGGCGATCGGGCGTGGTGCCACCCGGATTGATCCAACGTACCGAGCCGTCGAGCGGGTCGGACAACACGTTGGCCTCTGCCCGGAGGGTTGGATCGACGAACCTGTCGAGATAGCCGAGCTGGCTCTGGTTCACGATCGCGGGGGTAGAGGTATAGGCGATGAAGTGCGGTGTCTTCATGGATTTGAAAACACCCCTCAGCGCCGCGTCCTTTGTGGTTTCCGTCGGCTGATCGAAGATGATGTCCACGCCAATGGCTTTGGCACCTTTCTGGTCGAGCATCCCGAGCAGGTCGGCGAGAAAGGCGCGGTCGACTGGCGAGCGATAGGGAAACTGACTGAGGGTTGCCTCATCCAGCGCGACGATGACGATGTCCTTCGATTGCGGCATGGGTGGCTGCATCGCAGCCACGCGGATATCCGAAGCGAAATTCTCGATGCCCGCAAGGAAGGAGAGCGTGCGAACGGCGAGGATCGACAGCGCGGTGGCGAGCGCCGCGACCAGCAATCCGGTAATCAGCCGTTGCCCCCGCAAGACTTTCATTTCGTCAGGCTATTCTGTTTCTTCATCGCCAGCAGCAGCGCGTCCGCTTGTTGAAGGCAGCCCTTTTCCATCATCCAGGCGGCGAGGACGATGTCAGAAAGACCGGCATCGGGAATGAAGTTCATCTCGATCACGCTGTCTTGCCCGGCGTTGCTGATCATGAACAGCTTCGTGCCGTCGAGCTTCGCAAGGCGCGGTGCAGCCATTTGGTCCTGATTGTCCTGCCAGCTAAAATCAGCCCGCCACGACTTGTCGATCGGCAAGACGACGAAAGGCTGCGCGCCGGTCGAGACAGGCCGCCACCAGATGATCTGTTTGCCCTCGCGGGCACAGCGCGCACCGGGGCGGCTGATGTCGACCAGCCACGGATCGGGAACGGGCACGGCATTGCCGCCACTACGCACCGCGCCTATGCTGCTGGAGCGCGCGGCGCGCGTGTTGATCAGTGCATCGATCGCCTGCTGAGGACTGAGCGACTGTCGTTTGTCATTGGCGGCGAGCGGCGGGCCGCTGTAACGACCGCGGAGCTTGATCGTAACGCCAGTGGACGCGATCAGGGTCAGTCGCTCGCCTTCCTTCAGGGAAATCGGGCGCGCGCTGTCGATGGTCGCACCAGGTTTGAGGTTGATGCCTCGCGCCTCCAGTACCACCAGCGGCGCCGCCTGGGCCATCGTCGCCATGCCCAGTAATGCGAAACCGAAGAACCGGATGATTGTTCGTGCCTTCATTGCCTGTCTCCCGCCATCACCGAGGACGCTCCCTCACCCATCACCGCAAACGCACCCCAGAAAAATGGATGGGCCGTACTTCTGCTTGCAACCAAACCCAGCTGGGCTTCGCGCAGCCCATCCGCAGGGCCGTCCTGCGGCCTCTGTCTCATATCCTCAAACAGCCCCGCCATGAGGTTTGCCGTCGCTCTCGATGGAACCTGCCAGTGGCTTATCACCATGTTGCGCGCGCCAGCATGGAAAAACGCATCGGCGAGGCCCATGAGCGCTTCGCCACCCAACATTTCTCCCCCGGCGGCAGAATTGCAGGCCGAGAGCACGGCCAGATCGGCATTGAACGACAGGCTGGCGATTTCGCTGGCCTCCAGCAGGCCATCATCGCTGCGGCTCACCGCCGACTGGACCGGGGGCGTGAGCACGAGAGCGGGCTCCGTCAGACAGCGCAGCTCATCTGGTAACACACCGTGGGTCGCGAAATAGACGACACTGAACTCATCCAGTGGCCTCGTGTGCAGCTGATCCTCTGTCGCGCGCGCGCCGGCAAAAATATATTCGGACGAGGTATGGAGGCTCAGGGCCACGCGCTGCATTTCGGCCCCGGTATCGGGCAGAGAAGGCAGCGCGCGCAATTGTTCGGCGGGCATCGGGCCATTCTGTCGGCAGCTCATGTTGAGCTGGGCGAGCGTGGAGGCTGATCGTGCGGATGGGCGGGCCATGCCCAATAGCGGGTCGCCAAAAGCCAGCAGCGGGCGGCTGGGGCGCTTTGCCGGACGCGCAGTACGCAGCGTCAGGAATGCAGCGACAGAAGGGGTCTGCGTGATACTGGCCTTGCGGATCAGCCAATCCGTATCGCTATAGCTTTTTTCGCCGGGTATTCCCGTCACCAGCACCGAGAAAGGCAGGCTGGCGAGTGGGCCTGGCGCCACGATCACCAGATGGCGCACGGAGCCGAGTGCGGCCTCGCTATCCGAGAACAGAGTCTTATACAGCCGATATGCCTCTTGTGTGTCAAAATCGTTGACTGATTTACCTTCGACGAAAAGGCCTTTGCGCAGCGATTTGACGCTATCCCTCAATGCGCCCTCGCCGGCCTCGACCGGCATAAGGAACAGGGCATCCTTGCGGATGATCTGTACGAACGAACGCTCGCGCCCCACGAGGAAAGACACGACCGCCTCGTCGCCGCGCAGCGCCCCCTGCAACAGGGCGAGTGTCGGCGCGGGCTGATCGAGCAGGTCCGTCAGCGCCGGGAACTGGTCGTGCAGCGCCCTGCGGAGCTGGTTCGCCTCACTGGTCAGCGCATCGACCTCGGCGGAAAGGCGGCTCTCGACGGCGAGACTCCGACCCGTGCCTGGCAGGGATTGTTCGTAGGCGAGCCGGAACCGCGCTATATCGCGGGCGCGCTCCTTGTCCTGCACCTGCCGGAGCAGCGCTGCCGCCTGCGGATTGTCAGTCGCGAGCCGTGCCGATGTCTGGGCGATGGTACGTTCGATGATCGGGGAGCGCACCAGCTGGAAGGCTCGAAAAGCCTCTTCCTGAAGCGCGTGCCTCGCTACGCCAGCATCCATGTTGCGGGTTTCATCGACAATGGCGGCAATGAACGGAACCATATCGTCGTCGCTGAATGACGCCTGATCGCGTGGCAGGGTGGAGGCAATGCCCAGTACCTCGCGATAGAGTGCGATCGTACGGTCGTTCAGCCCTTCGGCCTGATTGGCCCGCCCGAGGGCGGTGCGGATGTGCAAGGTGCCGCGTCCCTCGCCGAAGGTCTGTTTGCGGATCGCCAGCGCGTTGGTGTAGAAGGTTTCGGCGCTGGAAAGCTGCCCACGCGCCGCGCTGATCTCCCCCAGCGTTTCCAGCACGTCCGCCTTCCACCAGCGTGGTTCGCCATCGACCTGATTGAGGATCAGCAGCGCTTCCCCCGCAGTTGCATAGGCGCTGATCAGATCGCCGCCGCGCCGGAGCATTCGGGCTTCGAGGTTGAGCGCCATCGCCAGTTCTGCCTGCACGGCCATGTCGCTGCCGACCCCGCCGCTTGCGGATTGCTGGACAATCGCCCGCCACGAAGAGACGGCGGCGCGCGCGAATTCCAGCGCCTTGGCGAAGTCGCCACGATTGGCCGCCTCATAGCCCCGATAGGTGGCGAGTCGGGCGCGGTCGCGCGTGGTGGAGGCCTTCTGAATGATCTCCTCGGCGCGGCGAAACAATGCGGCGGCCTCGTCGTCGCGGCGCTCGTTGCTCACGTTGAGCGCGAGGTCGAGGATGATATCGGCAGTTGCCATGTCATCGGCGCCGGATATCCGTGTCTGGATTTCCAGTGCACGGCGGAACAGGTCGTCCGCCTCGTTATAATGCTCCAGTGCGGCCGCGCTGCGAGCCTCGGACATCAGTTCGCGCAACTGCGTCACATCGCCTAGGGGCAATATATCGACCGGCGTGCTCCAGAACGCCCGGACATCGTCTATCATCGAACGCCCGGGTTTGGGAAAGGTGGGGATGTTGAGAGACTTGCGCAGTACGGGGTAAAGCGTTGCGGGGCCACGTGCCACCAGCAGCGCAGTGTCGCCCGGCGTGACAATGACGAGTTCGGCAAGACCGTCATTGTCCTGACGGCAGGGAATGACCAATATGGGAGCTGCGATCTCTTCCTCCCATCGCGCCGGGTCACAGCGCAGGGTCATACGGATCGTTTTCCAGTCCGCGCTGGTCTCGAATGCCGACTGGATTGCGGGCTTTTTCTCGATAACCCTGGATGGCGGCGCGAACGGGATCGCGAACAGGCTGCCGACCGGCTTGCCGATACAGCTGATGGTCTGGGACCGGGGCAGGCCGGGCACGGGCGCGATGTCTGTACGCGGTTGCATCTCGCACTGCTCACGCGTCAGGGTTTCACCCAGGCTGGCTGTGGCGGGTTTGGAAGCCGCGCGGGCGGGGAGCGGTAGCGAGGCGGCCAGCAGCAACGTGATGAGTAAAGCTGCCAGCCGATGAAGGTTTACCACCGCGATGTATCCCCGATGCCCGAATAGCGCTCCTCGATGCCGGGGATCGCCTGCCGTCTGCGTTGCAACGGAGATTCGATCTCGATACCCGGAGCGACCGCCTGCGAGGACGTTTCCTGCCGGAGTTGCTGTGCGACCCCTCCGCCCACATCGTCATCCGCCGCTGCGAGGATCGGGTCTGTATCGGTCGAGCCTCCACCGAACACAGCGAATACGCTGCCAATGGCCGGTGCGGGCGGTTGCGGCAGATCCGGCACCCGTGGAAAGGTCAGCCCGGCGATAACCGATGATGACGTAGCGTAGATAAGGCCATTGTTCGGAACGACGGTCAGAGTTGCGGGATGATATGTCATCGTATAGCCCGCAGGCGGCGCGCCGTTGGTCGAGAGGATCTGGTATGGGCCGATAGCGGCGAGCGGTGCCGCTCCGCCTGATTGAACCAATGGCCCGGATGGCAATTGATCCTGCAGGAACACGCCGCCATAATGCGATGCGTCGACCAATCCCGTCACGACGACATCGGATGCGGAGAAGGAGAGGGCGGTTCCGAAAATCTTGGTCTTGTCCAGCGCCCGAATATCGAGCGCAGGCTTTAGACCGAACCCATATTGGTTTGCGGTGGCAGGATCGGACGCGGCGATTGCCGCACCATAAGACACGCCCCACAGTGCATGATGGCCGCTCAGCAGTCCGCCGAAGCTTGCCTGATCCGGTGTCTCGGCGCGGATAAACCAGCGCCCGGAGCCTGTGGTCGGAAGCGCCGCCGCGCCCTTGTTATTGGTGAAGCGATCGCCCGAGATTAGGTCGAGACGGCCCGCGACCGAAGTGGCCAGATTGGAGGCAAGGATGATCTCCGAGCCTGCCAGCAGGCGGAGGGTTTCGCCTGCCGCAACGGAATAGTGTCCGCCAAAGCTGACGCTGCCTCCCGCGCCGGATGCGCGGAGTGTCGTGCTGCTGTTCGGACCATTGCCAGAGAGCGATGAGGAGACATCGAACGCGATATGGCCAGTGCCGTTCGCATGGCCGATGGTGAGCAGCGGTGCATGAAGCGCGCCGAACTCGGCATCACCGAACAGCAGCGCGCCACTCGCCTGCGCAAGGGCGCCGTTCCCGATTGCGATATCCTGCGCGGGGTCTAAGGGTTGAATGACGAGGGTGTTCGTCGCGGTGATCGGTGCGCCGATATCGACATCGGACGCGGTAAGGATGAAGTCGCGCGCGGAGATGGCGGACGAGTTCGCAAATCCGGTGGGTGCACCGGCGGACGCGGATAGATAGCCTGTGTTGGCATGGATCGTCAGGCTGCCATCAATCGAGAAGCTGCCTCCCGCTCCGATGATGACCCGGCCAAGATCGGACTCCAGCATAACATTGAACCCGGATTGCCCGATAACCGACCCGGACACATTGAGCGCCTGGGCCGAATTCAGACTGAGCTGGGCCTGTGCTCCCGCGCTTTTTGTGATCGCGGCGGTGCTGGTGAGGTCGCCACCGATGGTCTTGACGGAGACATTCGTGCCGCTGTCCAGCAGGGCGGAGAGCGCGGTTCCGGCGAGGCGGGAGGGCGCGCCGGGAAGGCTGTTGAAGGGTGTTGGGCTGACCGCACCTATGGCAAAGTTCTGGGACAGGAACGAAAATTGCCCCCCATTGCCCTGTATCGCTCCGGCGTTACCCAAAAGCGTGTCGGCATTCACATAATAGCTTGAGATGGAGACCTGCCCGCCATTGCCGCCCTGTGCGCCACCCGCCGCGCTTATAGTGCCCAGTGCTATGGTCTGCGCCGTTGCGTCCGTGAGGCTGGTCCGAATAACGATGCTGCCGCCATTGCCAGTATCGCGTGCGCTGGCGTCAATGATCGAGGACATGCGGGCGATGATGTTCCCGGCTGGCACCACGCCAGAGCTGCTCCCCGACTGAGGCGCGTTGCCGAAATAGATGGTGCCGCCGCCCGCATACCCGGCAGCGGTGATATTGGCGCGATCGTTGAGCGTGATTTTCTCCCCGGTTATGGTGATGGTCCCGCCGGTCTCGCCAATGCCCGCTCCCTCCGTATTCACCGTGCCGTTGATCCGGATCGCGCCCGTCGCGCCGCCATCGAGCACGATCTGGCCGTTGACCATCTGGGCTGACTGTGCCTCGATCAAGCCGCCAAGATTGATGACGTTATCGACAATCTGCTGGGCGGCATTGGAATTGATGAGGATCTTGCCGCCGTTGGCCCTAAGAGTACCATCGCTTGATATGGACACGCTCTCGGAGGGCAGAACATCAATCGGGGCCGTAACTGTAAAGGCGAGCAGGCTGTCGCCGACAATATCGACGGTGAAGTTTTTGCCTGTCGCCAGCACGACCTGCCCGAGATTGGCTTCGATCAGACCATTGTTGACGACCTGCCTTCCGGCGAGGATCGCATAGCCGCCATCGGTAATAATGGTGCCCCGGTTGCGGATGGTCGCATTCGTGGATCCGAGGGAGAAGTCATATTGTCCTGCCATGAAATCGGAGGTCTGGATGCCGTGCGTGCTGACGAGTAGCCCCGCTGCGGAGACGGACCCGGTCGGGCTGATGATCGCACCATTGGGGTTGAGCAGCCAGAACTGGCCATTGGCGTTCACATTTCCGGCTATGCGGGACTGCTGGCCGCCGGTGACGCGATTGAGCGTGATCGACGCTGAATCTGGTTGAATGAACTGGACCGCATTGTTCTGAGCGATGTCAAACGAAGTCCAGTCGATCACTGCCTTGGCCGAGCTCTGCGTAATGGTAAGCTGGCTGGCGGCGGAGTTTTGTATGGTGGCCTGCCCGGCAACGATGGTGCCGCCGCTCGGCAGGTTGGTTCCTGCGAGCGCGGTCTGGGCAAACATGCCTATCGACAGAAAGGCGACCGAGCGGAGCAGCGGGCTGGATGGGGTCATGATCGTTTCTCTTCCAGAAGCCCGGATATCAACGGTCGCATATGGGCGCCGTACCGGGCCAGCACGGGCGCATGGTTTGCACTTGCCGCATGGCTGATGAGTGTGGTGCCATCCCAATAATGCAGGGAATAGCCGGGATCTTCGGCAGCGATGAGAGGCCTGTCGTCGGGTATGTCGGTGATGGGGTTGAGGCACAGGGCGACCTGCGGCGCCACCGATGGCGAGACCCAGACCGGGGTCCGTCCCCGCTGAGCGCTGATTGCCCGGTGGATATGGCCGGTAACCAGCTTGAGGACATGTGGATGCCCTGCAAGAACATCCGCCAGCCGCCCCGCCCATGCCTCGTTCGGGCCGATCGTCATCCAGTCGATGCCGGTTGGGATAGGGGGATGATGCGCGACGACGAGCGTCGGGCGATCGGGCGCCTCGGCAAGTCGCTGATCAAGCCACTGCGCGCGGGCATCGCAAAAGCCGCCGCCATGCCTCCCTTCCTCCAGCGTATCGAGCACCACAATACGCACGGCACCGTCTTCGATCACATAGTGGGCAAATCCATTGCTGTGCGGAATATCCCGGAAAACCCCGAGGAAATTGTCCCGAACATCGTGGTTGCCGAGTGAAGGCCAAACAGGCCAGGGGCAATCCTCAAATATGGCTTTCAAATCTTTGTAGGATTGGAGGGTGCCATTGTCGGTCAGATCGCCGGTTGCAAGCACCAGATCCGGTGCGCGGTCGAGAGCTCTCAGACTCTCCAGCACGGCTCTCAACCTCTGGATATTAAGTTCGTCAGGGTTGTCCTCCTCGAACCCGATGTGAAGATCGGTGATTTGCGCGATCAGCATGGGAGGTTGCCCGGATCAGCCATTGGGAGAAGTCAGCGTAGCGATTTTCGCATTGGCCTGTTTCAGCCTCTCGGCAACCAATGCGGAAAGATTGCCCATGATGATGGCCCGCACAGCCGCGTCCTTGCGGCAGACGGCTTCGTAGTCCGTTAGCGACAGCGTAAGGCATGTGACGGGCGTGTCCGCAATGACGTCGGCACTGCGGGTGGCGCCTCCAGGCAAGAGGGCGAGTTCACCAAAGCATGTTCCGGGCCCGAGCGTGCTCAGCCGCGTACCGCTGGCGAGCTTGATGCTGACCATGCCCTTTTGCACGAAAAATATACTGTCCGCTGTGCTGCCGGCCTCAATAATCTTTGCGCCCGTTCGGAAGGTCTCTTCGCGGATGAAGGTGCGGATTTCGTCCAGTGTCTCCGGTTTCAGATTGAGCAGCAGTTCCTGCTCTTCAAGGTCTACGCCCTCCGAGATATGCTCAAAACCGCCACGCCGGAAAATGATCTGATCTTCAGCCCAGATCATCGCGTCGTCCAGATTGGAGAAATAGATCGGCTTGTCGCCTTCGACGGCAAAGTTGGTTTCGAATGCCTGCTCGATCAGGCTCTGCGGCTTGATGCCGGAGATGATGACGCGCCCACCCGCCTCCTTGACGATCGTCACCAGGGATTTGAGCAAGGTCATCGCTCCGCTGGAGATAGCGGTTACCCTGGAAAAATCGAGGATCAGCATTTCCAGGGCTTGATCCTGCGCGATGGCCCGGCTGACATAATCGAGCGAACCGAAGTTCAGGGCGCCTGCAAGCTCCAATATACGCGCGCTGCTGGCGTGCTTGTCGAGCAAGGCGCGCTCCGATGGGTGGCGGCTGCGCCGCGAGGCAATATGTGCCAGCTGATAATTGGCGACCACGTTGCTCGAAAGGTCGCCATAGCGTTGCATCATATGCAGCGCAAAATGCTCCGATATCCACTCGCAGGCCCGCAATCCGCGGACGCTGTTTCCCTGTGCATCCAGTGGCGGCGAGAAGGTGCCCAGCCCGAACTGGGCTGGAAGCGAGGCGACAATGCCGCCACCGACACCGCTCTTGGCGGGCATACCAACGCGAAAGATCCACTCCCCCGCGAAGTCATACATTCCCGCGCTCACCATCACGGAAAGTGTCTTGGCGACCGTTCCTGGCTGCATCACGACCTTGCCCGTCACCGGATTGATCCCGTTACAGGCCAGTGTGGCCCCCATTACGGCGAGATCCCGCGCCGTCACCAACAACGAGCATTGCCGGAAATAGACATCGAGCGCAGCATCAACATCGCTCGACAGTTTTTCGTTGTTGCGCAACAGCCACGCGATGGCGCGGTTTCTGTGCCCCGTATCGCGCTCGGATTCATAGACTTTCATGTCGATGTCGAGATCCCGGCCTGCGCACTGGCCCAGGAATTCACGCACGCGCTCGAAGGCCGCCTCAGGGTCGTGGCGGTGAATGAGGCCAGAGGTGGCAATCGCCCCCGCATTGACCATTGGATTGAACGGTCGGTTGTCATTGCCGAGGCGAATCGAATTGAAGGCTTCGCCGGAAGGCTCGACACCCACGGTAGCTGACACCTCTTCCGCACCGACAAATTCTAACGCAAGTGCGAAAACAAACGCTTTGGAGACCGATTGGATTGTGAACGGTATGCTGGTGTCACCGACTTCGTGCACATGGCCGTCTATCGTGGCGAGTGCGATGCCGAAATGGTTGGGATTCGCCTTGAATAATTCGGGGATATAGTCCGCCACATGGCCACTGTGGTCATCAGCATATTTCCGCTGACATTCATTCAGAAAACGAAGCATTGGAAGCTTGGTAATATCGCCGAACGGGCCTGCATCCCTTAATTGGCTCGCAGCAGTCATCATTTCCCCTTCCCCAAGAGAAACCCTCACTTGACGTGATTTTACACGATTCGTCGAGCAGAAAGTTCAGTCTGGCCGTTAATGACGGAGCTGTATAGCCGATTTACCAAAAGCATTAGCAGCCAAGATAATCCAGCGTGGTTCCGAAGAACGAAAACGGCCTATGCTGCCAGTGACGGGAAATGACCCATATCGGCAAATGCCTATGCTGCATTTGCTAACAAAGAGGCCTCCATTCACCCTATCGACTGCCCAGGATCATGGCTCATTCATCGAAGCGAAATCGAGGCTGGCGCCGATCCGTATGGTGGGGGAATGAAGCAGCGCCCGGCTGCAGCGAAACAGGGGGCGGGCGGAGATCGGCCGTTGCGGCTTAATGGGGACTGTGAGGATATTCCGACACGCCTTCAGTTCGCCAGAGAAGGCATTTTCCCTCACATCCCGGTAAACACGGCGTATACTCAGATTATCACCACGACATGCCTTCTCTGTGTACACGGCGGAATACGCGGGTGTGGATTGGCGGCATATTTTCCTGATTATTGTTGCGCGCGTAAATTCATTGGTCTAATGGTATAAAAATTAATCCATAATACCAAGGCCCGAATATATGATTTATAGCGAGCATACTGCCCCCAATCCGCAGTCTCCAATCAAAAACAACACTCCCTTGAGGCTGGATGTCGCCATAGTCGGAGCCGGCCTGGCAGGCCTCTATGCCCTTTACCGATTGAGAGCGTTGGGTTTCAATTGCCAAATAATTGAAGCCGGCAGCGGGGTGGGGGGCACTTGGTTTTGGAATCGCTACCCCGGCGCGCGTTGCGATATCGAGAGCTTTCAATACTCCTACTCCTTCTCTCCGGAGCTAGAACAAGAGTGGCGGTGGACTGAACGCTTTGCACCTCAAGAGGAAATTCTCGCCTATCTCAATCATGTGGCGGATCGGTTCTCGTTGCGGGATGATATTATCTTCAATTGCTGCATAACATCCGCCCGTTTCGATACGGAACGAAATCTCTGGATTTTGACGAGCAGTACAGGTTTCATCTGTGAGTCCCGTTTCTGTGTTATGGCTACAGGGGTGCTCTCCAAGCCGCGCGAAATTCATCTCAATGGTCAAGATCATTTCAAAGGCCCGATCTACTCTACGGCTACATGGCCTGAGCATCCTATCGATCTTTCTGACAAGTCCGTCGCACTAATCGGAACAGGTGCATCAGGAACCCAGCTTCTGCCCCATCTGGTTGACGGTGTAAAAGATATCACAGTCTTTCAAAGGACGCCCAATTTCAGCGTTCCGACCTCCAATGCCCTGGTTGACTCCGCATATGAAGCCAATTGGAAGAGCAATTACAAGGCGTTGCGGGAGGAGCAATTTTCAACACCAGGCGCCGTCATTTTTGACGTGAACAGCGCAAAGGCATCAGAGGTTTCAGAGGCGGAGTTGAAGGCTGAGTTCGAGCGTCGCTGGACTGAGGATGGTGGCCTCAATTTTATGCGGAGTTTCAGCGACCTTTCGTCGGACGAGGCGTCCAATGCCATTGCCGCCGACTTCATTCGCAGCAAAATTGCCGAGCTTGTTGAAGACCCGGATATCGCACGCAAACTGATGCCCTATGGTTATCCCCTGGATGCGCGGCGTCTCGCCACAACGGATCGCGGTTTCTACGAACTCTTCAATCGTCCGAATGTTCGATTGGTAAGCTTGCTTGAGGAAAAAATCGAGAAGGTTACGGAGTATGCGATTGTCACTGATCGGGCCACCTACTCGGTCGACGCTATAATAATGGCAACCGGGTTTGAGCCGATGACCGGCGCGCTTGCCGCCATGGATATCTTAGGTACGGACGGGATTACCCTATGCGAAAAATGGAAGACCCGGCCTTCAGCCTATCTCGGCATCGCAATGTCCAGCTTGCCCAATCTTTTCGCAGTAAATGGACCGGGTGGACCGGGAGCGCTACAGAACGTATTCTCGTCCTCCGAGATGGTCGTTGACTGGATAGCCGAGTGTATCAGTTACCTCACAAAAAATGATATCAAACTTATCGAAGCTGACAGTGAGGCTGAATCCAAATGGATGGAGGAGGTGCAAAATCTCGCCGCAAAAACTTTGATGATTAAGGCGCCGACTTCTGGTTATATATATACAAACGAGGCAGGCGAACGCATCTTCCTATGCTATTCTGGAGGATATCCCCAGTATCGAAAGCATCTCCAAGAAGTGGCAGAGGGTAAATACAAGGGGTTTCGCTTATATTGATGTCATATCAATATAATATGATAATATCGAGCTAAAATATATTTTGTAACCGGGATATATAATATATTATTGATCCCGGTTTTTTATATCATGCGTCTGGACCTTAGGTGTGTGGTCCCGGGATGAGGTGGTGTGGGTTGATTATGAAGACCGATGAGTCTTTTGTCCATGCATCGCAGATGGCCTGATAGGGTGTTCGCCATCGCAGGGCCTTGAGGTTGCGGTCGAAGCGGGTTGCGATGCGGCGCCAGTCTTTGAAGCGGCAGAACATGCGCTCGATGACGTTGCATTGTTTGTAGATTGCGCGATCGTAATCGTACTGGACCTGGCGGTTTTTGCGCGGCGGGATGACGGCCTTGGTGCCGCGCTCATCCAGCCATTCGCGCAGGGCTTGGCTGTCATTGCCTTTGTCGGCGACGAGTTGGGCCGAGGGCGGCATGGCCTCGATGCAAAGCTGCGCGACCTTGCAATCATGGACGTTGCCGGGCGTCAGGAGCAGGACACAGGGGCGGCCTTTCTTGTCGCACACCGCGTGGAGCTTGGTGTTGCGTCCACCTTTCGTGCGGCCGATACCATGAGCCAAGGCCCCCCTTTTCTGCCACCGGCGCAGCGGTGGACCTTGATGCAACTACTGTCGATGAACAGGCGATCTGGAGCGTCGCCGGCGCCCGCCAGCGCACTGAAAATGCCTTCCCAGTCCCGCGCTCGGACCAGCAGACGAACCGATTATAGAGCGTTTTCTTCGGACCATAGACGTCAGCACAGTCCGCCCAGCGCCCGCCGCAGCGAAGCGCGTGGACGATCCCGCTCAGCACGCGACGATCATCCACACGTGCCTTGCCGCGCACATCGGTCGGAAGCAGCAGCTCGATCCGAGCCCACTGCGTATCAGAAAACCAAAAGAAATCAGACATATCACCGCCTCCTCGTCGAGGCGTTGAATCACAATCTGATCACCTTGAAAATCCAATTATTGGGTCCGGAGCCTAGATTTCTGCCGTATTATAAGCAGAATATCATAGGTATATACGTAATCCTCTTGATATAGATGAGGAAGATTCTTTTAATACGTCATCTATTTCAGGAAGTATTCCACGAAGAGACAAGAATCCGTGGATATAACTTGGATAATTCACAATTTCGGTCTGCACACCTTTGGCCGCAAGTCTCTCCCCAAGAGCAATCCCCTCATCGCGCAGCGGATCGAACCCTGCTGTGATAATGCGTGTTGGGGGCATTTGAGACAGATCTCGCGCTAATCCTATCGATGCGAGCGGATCAAGCCTGTCAGTGTCGGATCGAACATAACATTCGATCTGAAAGTCGATGTTGTCCAGCCAATATCCGTTCCGAAAATCTTCACGGGATGTCGTTATCGCGAACAGATTGCAGACCGGATAGGCGAGTAACTGAAAGCAGGGGCGGTTGAAAGCATTTCGAATAGCTAGAGTGCTGACCCCGAATGCCATATTGCCACCCGCACTGTCTCCGGCAACAGCTACTCGCTTCCCATCAATTCCATGATCATCGGCGTGCTCAATTATCCATTTATATGCTGCATAGGCATCATTGAGCGGGGTTGGGAAACGCCATTCCGGCGCGAGGCGATATTCGGGAACAAAGACAACGCATGGAGTATAATGTGCCAGAAATCGGCAGATAGCGTCATGACTTTCGATGCTGCCGTAAATCCATCCTCCGCCATGGAGATATAGCAGGGCAGGAGCATCGGATGTGTCGGTTAAAGATCCGGGTCGATAGATTCTGCATCGGATTTTTTCGTCATCAACTGCAATCAGAACGTCCTTGTGCGCGACGTCCGGCGGAGGCGTTGTGGCCCTGGCATCCAGCTCTGCGACTTCCTTCATGAAAGCCTGTCTCGCCGCAATGGGGCAAAAATTTTCCACATTTATCGGAGTGCTCGGCCCACTATCCATTGGGTTCAGCAGCTTGCGGAGGGCGGGGTGCAACATAGGGACTCCATGGTTATATTGCGCCTATAGGTATCATAACTAGACCATTGCTCCTATTGAGTGACTTCGTCAACCATCGAGCAATGTCGATCGCCAGAGGGCAATAATGTCATTGCCCTATTGCAAATATAAGGTATATTGGTATGTATAAAATACCAATTGTGCCGCATCTGCTCGTGCGGATGGTCGAAGCCGTGGCCGAATCGCTCCGTGAGGCTCGGGAAAATGGGAAGTGAATATGGGAATTAAAGATAGAACCACTCTGGATGTCGAAGTGAGGACAGCCAAGCTGGAAGCCAAGGAAAAAGAGCTGATCGCCAACGGTGTCAGGTTCGTGCAAATGGAGTTCATCGACATCAATGGAAGGGTTCGGGGCAAGCTTAGCCCGGTCCAGCAGGCGGTATCTCCGGGCGGCTTTGGCGTATCGTCATTTATTCAGGCGATTTTGAGCGGAGATAATGTCTGCCTCTCCCCTTACGGCAATTTCGACAATGGCATCCCGAAGCTCAGCGTCATTCCTGATCCCGACACATTCCGGCAATGGACATGGAAACCTGACACGGCATCTGTGCTCTGTGAGCTGCGGGAGGAAAATGGGGATCCCGCACGCATAGACCCCAGAAAAATGCTGAAGGCTGCAGAGGAGGATTTTTTGTCGCTTGGCATCGAGGTCAAAGCGGCGCTGGAATATGAATTCTTCCTATTCCACAACAACGATGAAGCAATACGCGACGGCCGATACAATGACTTGATCCCGTTTGGACGCTCGGCGTCCGTCTACAATCTGGCGACCTACCCCTCGTTTACTGGATTTGCTGAAAATCTGTTTGATCGGTCAGCCGCGTTAGACCTGAACATTGAGGCTTTCCACACCGAATATGGCGAGGGCATGTATGAATATGTCCACGGCGTGAGCAGCGCATTGGCGGCGGCAGACAGCGCCGCTCGCGGCAAGCTGCATATCAAGCAGCTTGCACAAATGCATGGTCTGGTTGCGACTTATATGCCGGCTATCGGCAGGCTCGAATCGGATACGGCCAGCGGTGCCCACCACAATATCAGCCTGTGGCGCGATGGGCGTAACCTGATGTGGGACGAGGAAAGTCGGGGGTTGACAACAATTGCCCGGCAATTCGCTGCGGGTGTCCTTGATGCCCTGCCGGATCTGCATCTGATCTTCCGTCCTTGGGTGAACTCTTACAGACGCATGGATCGCTGGCACTTTAGCCCAGAAAATGCCTCGTGGGGTCTGGATCACCACACAGCTGCGCTGCGTGTGATCCACGGGGCCGTGCCTCCCAGATATTCGCGCATCGAGGTTCGGGTTCCGGGTGCGGATGTGAACCCGCATCTAACGCTGGCAGCGTTGCTGTTGAGTGGGTTGAGAGGGATTCGCCGGGAGATGGAGCCGCCCCCCTATGTTCAGGGCGATCCGGTCGATAACAAGGGCGGCGAGATGTTCCCACGCACCTATCGGGAGTCCATAGACCGGTTTGAAAAGTCGCTACTCGCACGTGAAATTCTGGGAGATGAGTTTGTAAGCCTCTTTGCGCTTACACGAAAAAGCGAGCTGGAGGCGTTTGAGGCCTGGTGCGTGGAGTCATCTGTTGACCCGCAGGCCACGTCCGTCACGGCATGGGAAAAGGACCACTATTTCGAGTGGGTATGATCGGCCACGCCTCGGCTCTGTCATTTTGAAGGACTAGTTATGAACATTGTTGAACCCGGGAGTGTCGCTCTGGTAACCGGCGGGCGCGGCGGCATTGGTCATGCCATTTGTAATGATCTGGCGAGATCAGGTTATCATGTTGTCTCGATTGATCTATCCCCAGTTGTGCTGGGTGAGGAGCGGGCCGAAATTACCCAGCTTCAGGCCGACATCACCGACGATACGGAAGTGTCTGGAGCCGTATCCCTCGCTGCAGCGAAGGGCCAGCTTAAGGCGGTCGTGAATTGCGCCGGCATATTGCGTAATCTGCTGGTCGATGCCGCGCCGGGTTCTGACATCAGCAACATGTGGGAGGTCAATGTGGCGGCTATGGCGCGGGTGTGCCATTTCGCCGTTCCCCATATGCCTCAGCGCGAGGCCGCAATCGTCAACATCGGAAGTGTGAGCTGCCGCCTCGGCCGTTGGTCGGTGGGTGCCTCAATGTATGCGGCAACAAAGGCGGGCGTCGAGACCTATACCCGCTATCTGGCATGTGAGCTGGCGCCATCGGGGATAAGGGTGAATGCGGTGGTCCCCGGCCTGATCTCGGTGCCTATGAGCGATGCCATGAAGGCTGTAACCGGAGGCGAAGACGCCTCCGCGCATCTCGTCCCCATGAAGCGATACGGAACTCCAGAGGAAATAGCCGATGCGGTGGGTTTTCTGCTTTCGGATAAGGCCTCTTACATCACCGGAACCACGCTCGTCGTCGACGGGGGAGTAACCATAGCATGATTGCGGAGATCGATGTTGCCGGTGCCAACCTCACGGCTCTTAACCGGATGCTTGCCTCAGAACCGAAGGTTACAAGCGTATCTCGTGCGGGAGACTGTATTCCTGGCTTTACGCCGAACACCATCCTGACTTCGGGCGCTCCGATGGCATGGCCTCAATATCATGGAGGCCAGCGCGCAGCTCTTATCGGCGGCGCGTTATATGAAGGGCTGGCCACAAGTGAGGAAGAGGCGGCGGAGAAATTCGCATCGCGGGACATAGTGATCGGAGCCTGTCATGACTACGGATGTGTCGGCTCCGTTGCCGGAATATACACGGCATCCATGCCTGTGTTCGTCGTATCCAATACCACATATGGCAATGTCGGTTATTGCAACCTGTATGAGGGCAAGACCTCCCGGAGGCTGAATTATGGCCTCTATGATGAAGGGGTAAAGGAACGGCTCGATCGCTTGCGGGATAGTGTCGCCCCGGTTCTCAAGCGCGCCATCGAGAATGCCGGAGGCATTGCATTGAAGCCGATTGTCAGGCGCGCACTCAACATGGGGGATGAATTGCACAGCCGCAATACTGCGGCTTCTTATATCTTTACCGATCAGTTGATGCCGCATTTTCTTGATCTGCCGGATGTACCAACGGCTCAACTCAAGCAGGTTCTGGCTTTGCTGACGGAGGACAACTACTTCTTTCTGAGGCTCTCCATGGCGGCTGCCAAAGTAACCGCCGATGCCGCGCGCAACATTCCCGGTTCGACAATCGTCACTGCGATGGCCATGAACTGTCGGCATTTCGCTATCCGGGTGAGCGGCTTGGGAGACACTTGGTTTGTTGGTCCTGAGCCGACAGTCGAGGCAAAATTCTTCGAGGGATACTCGAAAGAGGACATAGCCTGGATGGGAGGAGAGAGCGTCATCACCGAGACCATTGGCCTCGGAGGCTTTGCCCAGGCGGCCTCTTTTCCGCTACAGGACTATCAAGGCGGTTCGCCTGAGCGCATGATCGAGATCAACCTCGACATGTACAAGATTACTCAAGGTGAAAATAGCGATTACCGCATCCCCTATTTCAGTTTCCGCGGCACACCTACGGGCATAGATTTCAGGAAGGTGCTAAGCACCGGTATTACACCTGTCGTGGATGCAGGCATTGGCGGCAAGTCTGGCGGGCAGATCGGTGCCGGCCTGATCCGTGTACCTATTGAGTGCTTTCAGCAGGCTCAATTCGCGTTCGAGGCGAAATATGGCTGATCGTTCTCTTCGCGCGCTCTTGCCGCGCGGCTAGCCTTTTTGCGGCCCGGAGGCAACCAACTCCCGAATAGCGGCCAAAGTGCCATTGACGTGATTGTACATGATCGTGGCTGCCAGGTCCGGCTTTTGATCCCTGATGGCCTTCAAGAGTTCGGCATGACCTTCGTTGGCCTTGGGGTCCATCTTTGAGAAAACAGCACCTATCGGTAGAAACTTGGATGCGCGAATATCCTCAATTGCCTGTGAAAGGTGGGGATTTCCACTTGCCGTACCGATGGCGGCATGAAATTCGGCGTCTGCAGCCAGAAACTTTGCAACTACCAGAGCCGGATCATCCAGGGTTTCCCCGGCCACCAATGCGTGCATTTTCTCGACGATGGCCGACAGATTTTCCAAATCCCGTTCGGAGCGATTGGTCGCGGCCAGGCGGGCCGTGGCGGTTTCGATAATAGACCTGTATTCGTAGAGTTGCTTGAGATCATGCATTCGACGGCTGAGAAACTCGACGAATTCGTGATGCGACATATGGGGGGATTGCACGACGATCCCGCCGGTGGCACCGCGCTTGCTCTGAATAAGGCCTTCGCCCTCGAGAACCCGCAGCGCTTCGCGGAGTGTCGTTCTTGAAACTTGCAGTTGCAGGGCAAGCTCTCTCTCAGGGGGCAGCTTTTCACCTGGCAGAAAGCGGCCCAGCAGAAGTGCGCGACGAAGGTTTTCCACCACAATTTCATAAGCGGCGTTTGCCTGAACGGGGTCCAGAACCTGATTCATATGCCTACATCTTCGTTTGGTTCATAGGTTGGGCACAAATTTTCCGTCGCCAGCCATAAGAATATCAACAGCCACTTGCAATCGATATGGCAATGGTCTATTGGGCTAATAATAATACCAATAAACCCGAGGCACTATGAACATGCGTGTGGCAATTGTAACCGGCGGCGCTGGCGGTATCGGTGGCGCGATCATCCAGCGTTTTCTGGAGCTTGGGTATCGGGTTGCCTCCATCGACCTCCCTTCGGAAAGGCATGTCGACGGCATCATTGGCGAAAACCTCATCCAAATCGCCCTGGACCTCCGCGATCTGGATCAATTTGAACAAACTGTCGCGCGCGTGGTCAATCATTTTGGCCGCGTCGATGTGCTGGTAAATAACGGCGGGATCGTTGGCAGCAATGCGGATGACGGCTTTGGCACTCTTGGTAACTGGCGCGAGGTCATGGCCATCAATCTTGATGCCGTATGGGGCTTGTGCAAAGCCGCCGCCGAACATCTTGCCCGGTCGAGCAACGGGCGGATCATCAACATTGGTTCGATAAACTCGGAGTACCCCTCGCCTGGAGGGGGAGCCTATCCTGCCTCGAAGCATGCAGTTTACGGCCTTACGAAATGCCTGGCGTTCGAGCTCGGAGGGCAGGGTGTAACAGTCAACGCCGTGTTGCCGGGTGCGGTTGAGACCGGCATGACGCGCTCTCATCCATCATTTGAGAGCTGGTCGGCCAGAGTCGCTGCTTGCAGCGCGGTCGGTCGTATCGGTCGCCCGGAGGATGTCGCCGCGGCAGTAGCTTTTCTGGCCAGTGAAGAAGCCGGCTTCATCACGGGGCATGGCCTGTATGTCGATGGCGGCCTTCACCTCAATTTAGTGAGATAATTTTTGAAATAATATCAGGAATATTCGGGAGGTACATATGAAAAGAAATATCGGTTTCGGCTGTACGGCTGCATTAATGGCTAATATGCTTGTTTCTCCCGCTGTGTATGCGCAAGATCAAAGTGGCAACAACGCTTCTACAAATACCGAAAGCGAAGTTGTGGCACAGGGCGATATCGTTGTGACGGCCACGCGACGTCAGGAGTCCGCGCAGAATATCCCATTGAGTATCACGGCAATGGGTGGGCTCGAATTGCAAAAAAAAGGCGTGGAAAGCTTCGCTGATTACGGAAACTCTGTGCCGAACCTCTCTTATGGCGCAACGGGGGACGGATCGCTGGGCAGTAGAGGGATAGCAATTCGCGGGATTCAAGGAGCAGGCGCTACCGGTCTCTATATTGATGATACGCCCGTTCCAGACTCACTTGACCCTCACATCGTGGATCTTGCCCGAATTGAGGTGCTGCGTGGCCCGCAGGGAACCCTTTATGGCGCGCGATCTATGGGGGGCACAGTGAGGCTGATTACGAGACAGCCGGAGTCCGATACAGTTGCCGGATTTGTGCACAGCAGCCTGTCGTTCACACGGCGCGGGGGCGCGAATATCGTCGGTGACACGAGCGTAAATATGCCAATTGTGAGGGATAAAGTCGGGCTCAGCGTCCAGGCATTTTACGAGAGAGATGAAGGTGTTTTTGACAAGCTGATCGGAACTGGAGCGAGTCTGGCCAGCCAGAAAAATATTGACGATCTGAGTTCATATGGTGCGCAAATCACACTCAGGGTGCAGCCGAGCTCGGCTCTTTCATTGTCCCCGCGCGTTATATTCCAGCACACGAAGCAGGACGGCTTTCCCTTTGCGGATATCTCTCCGGACAATTTCGTTCAGCGGCGCGATTTTGATATTGCCGAAGGAGGCAAAGACAAATGGGCTTTGTATAGCCTGACAACTAATTATGCGGCTTCGTTTGGTTCGTTTACCTCATCGACCTCCTATTTTGACAGGAATACGCCGGAGCACGAGGATTATAGCGCTTTCATTCAAGCCATTTTCGGCCTGGGAACCCCGCTTCCCTCAAGAATTGATCGGCAACTGAAGCTGAAGCGCTTCGTTCAGGAGCTACGATTCGCGTCGGATTTCCATGGGCCTTTCCAGGTCATCGCCGGAGCCTTTTATTCCTTCAGCAGGGACTATAACGACTATCTGCCAGCATCGGTCATAACCGGACTGGATAGCGCCCTGGGCGGAGGGGGCACTATCGGTGATCTTGCGTACACAACAACCCGCCATTTGCGAACCCGCGAACGGGCTGTGTATGGTGAGGCATCGCTGGCACTGACCGACGCATTGAAGGCTACAGTTGGAATACGGTATTTCATCAACAGCCAATCATACAAGGAGCGTGCTGATGGCGTCATCGCGGGAGGTCCGGTTATGATCGACCGACCGACTGCGACGGAGAGAGGCGCTACTCCCAAATTCCTGCTCGAATATCATGCCGATCGTGATGTTATGCTGTATGCTAGCGCGGCAAAGGGCTATCGCGTCGGCGGCTTCAATGGAGATCTGTCTCCAACCTGCGATGCAGATCTTGCCGCGGTTGGTATGACACGTGCCCAAACGCTCAAATATAATTCTGATACCTTGTGGAATTATGAGCTTGGCGCGAAGACTTCCTTTGCAGATCGCAAGGTTACAGCAAATGTTGCTGCCTTCCGAATAGATTGGAGTGATATTCAGCAGAATGTCCTTCTCTCATGCGGATTTCCGTTTATCGGGAACTCGGGCAAGGCGCGGAGTACAGGCTTCGAGATCGAGATTAATGCGCGCCCGGTGCGTGCCCTGGAGCTGGGCTTGGCCCTTGGCTATACGGACGCAAAGATCACGAAAGCTGGTAACGGTACTCCGCAGCTAAAGGGGAGCCCCGTCTATCAGGTGCCAAAATGGACAGCGGCTGTGAAGGCGGAATACTCAGCACCTCTGTCCAGTCGTTTCGAGGGCTTTGTCAGAGGTGATTACAGCTTCACAGACTCCAGCTCCAGCGCCAACAACGATCCCTTGAATCCACGCTTGCGTCCGTCCTATTCGCTTTTGGATGCAAGGCTGGGTGTGCGGAGTGACGCTCTGGAATTTGCTCTCTTCGGGAAAAATCTGGCTGATACTCATGCCAATCTGGCGGACAACCGCTCCTTGGCTGCCGAAGCTCCTGGGCTGCCGCGCATCGTGACCAATCGTCCCAGGACTATTGGGATCGAAGCGCGCTACCGTTTTTGATTAGAGTAAACATTGCGAGCCAATTTCAATCTTTTGAATTTGGCTCCTTTGCTTTCTGCGCGAGCTGGCTCTGTGTCGGAGGCACTCATATATGAGTAGTGATAAAATGGGGCGCCTCGCGGGCAAGGTAGCAATCATTACAGGTGGATCCTCGGGGGTTGGCCGCGCCACATGCAGACGTTTTGCACAGGAAGGCGCATTCGTCATTGTTGCAGACATCAACCTTGACGGAGCAAAGATGGTTGCTCAAGAGTTGGCCGGCCAAGGCATGGCCGTGCATCTCGACGTGGCGAGCGAAGAGGCGTGGCTCTACGCTCTAAATCTTGCTGTGGACCACGGTGGTAAGCTCGACATCGTTTGCAATATAGCAGGCGTTGGCAAGGTCGGCACCATCGAGGAACTCGACCTGAATGACTGGCAAAGAATGATTGCTGTCAACCTCACCGGCACAATGCTCGGCTGCAAATTGGGTCTTGCAACTATTCTACAATCCGGGGGACGAGGGGCTATTGTCAACATGAATTCCATCGCTGGTCTTGCGGGCATGGCTGATATTGCTGGCTATGGAGCGAGTAAGGGGGGTGTTACTATGCTGACCAAGGCGATGGCGTTGCATTGCTGTCAAAAAGGGTATCCAGTCCGCTGTGTATCAATTCATCCTACTTATATCGACACAGGAATGCTTGACCATAACTTGATGAATACTGCAGGGGGTTACGAAGAACGATTGCAAGAGCTGGGTGCGTTAATTCCTATCGGGAGGATAGCTACGCCGGAGGATGTTGCAAATGCAGTACTTTTTGCTGCTTCAGACGAAGCTGCCATGATTTCAGGCTCCAGTATATTGGTCGATGGGGCCCAACTCGCTGGGCTATACAATCCCGGCTAATCGATACCGCTCGTAGAGTATCCTGCGGCACTCTCTTCAGAGCATTTCTGCCCCCTCCATAATGAGGGGGTGTCGAAGGAAAATTCGGTATGAACCGCCCTGGGATTGCCGGAGGCTATTTGGTTTAAGTTACGCAGCCATGGGCTGCTCGTCCAGCATGGCGTAATAGCGTTCTTCGGCTTCCGCCAAGCGTTCAGTGTAATTGATGGATACATATTGCGATCCGCGGTCGTTGTGGTGGATGAGGCCACCACTATGGGTGGGCCTGCGATCGTGGATCGCCTGTTCCAGAGCATCCAGCACGAAGCTGGCATGCGCTGTCCTGCTGGCCCGCCACCCTACGATCCGGCGCGCAAAGGTGTCGATAACAAAGGCTACGTAGACGAACCCCGCCCATGTCGCGAGTGGAGTAGGAAGCGCATGAGCGCTTCCCCTCCCCGAACCGTACGTGCGCCTTTCAGCGCATACGGCTCTCTATTCAACCTTGGCCCAAGGCCATGGCAACATCACGATAACGGGAGGTGACGGT
>JALCRK010000019.1 GCA_022652485.1 Sphingobium sp. | reverse complement strand
GGCCGTGGCCAGCGCGAGCTGATCATCGGTGACCGCCAGACCGGCAAGACCGCCGTCGCGATCGACACCTTCATCAACCAGAAGGGCGTCAATGCGGGCGATGACGAGAGCAAGAAGCTCTACTGCATCTATGTCGCCGTCGGCCAGAAGCGCTCGACCGTCGCGCAGATCGTGCGTCAGCTCGAAGAGAACGGCGCGATGGAATATTCCATCGTCATCGCCGCGACCGCTTCGGAGCCCGCACCGCTCCAGTATCTCGCGCCCTACACCGGCGTGACGATGGGCGAATATTTCCGCGACAACGGTATGCACGCCGTTATCGTGTATGACGACCTTTCCAAGCAGGCCGTGGCCTATCGCCAGATGTCGCTGCTGCTGCGTCGTCCTCCGGGCCGCGAAGCCTATCCGGGCGACGTGTTCTATCTGCACAGCCGCCTGCTGGAGCGCGCCGCGAAGATGTCCGACGCCAACGGTGGCGGCTCGCTCACCGCGCTGCCGATCATCGAGACGCAGGCGGGCGACGTGTCGGCCTACATCCCGACCAACGTGATCTCGATCACCGACGGCCAGATCTTCCTCGAAACCAACCTCTTCTATCAGGGCATCCGCCCCGCGATTAACGTGGGTCTGTCCGTGTCGCGCGTCGGCTCCGCCGCGCAGACCAAGGCGATGAAGAAGGTGTCGGGCTCGATCAAGCTGGAGCTGGCGCAGTACCGCGAAATGGCGGCGTTCGCGCAGTTCGGTTCCGACCTCGACGCTTCCACCCAGAAGCTCCTCAATCGCGGTGCGCGCCTCACCGAGCTGCTGAAGCAGCCGCAGTTCTCGCCGCTGCCCTTCGAAGAGCAGACCTGCTCGATCTTCGCGGGCACCAACGGCTATCTGGACGCAATCCCGGTCGGCGATGTCACCCGCTATGAGGCGGCGATGCTCGCCTATCTCCGCAGCGATCACGCCGATGTGCTCAAGAGCATCCGCGACAGCAAGGATCTGGGCGACGAGCCGAAGGCGAAGCTCAAGGCCGCGCTCGACAGCTTTGCCAAGACCTTCGCATAAGGGATTAGGGCCGCATGGCTAGCCTCAAGGAACTCAAGGGCCGGATCGGGTCGGTAAAATCGACCCAGAAGATCACCAAGGCCAAGCAGATGGTCGCCGCGGCCAAGCTACGCAAGGCGCAGGCGGCCGCCGAGGCCGCGCGTCCCTATGCCGAGCGTCTGGGCGCGGTGATGGCGAGCCTCGCGTCGAAGGTTTCCGGCGACGGCGCGCCCAAGCTCCTCGCCGGCACCGGCTCGGATCAGCGCAACCTCATCGTCCTCGTCAACACCGACAAGGGTCTGTGCGGCGGCCTCAACTCCAACCTCGTCAAGGCCGCGAAAGCCAAGGCGATGGAGCTGACCGCGGCGGGCAAGAACGTACAGTTCTACCTCGTCGGCAAGAAGGGCCGCGCCCCCATCCGTCGCGACTATCCGAAGCAGATCGCCGAGAATTTCGACACCAGCACCGTGCGCAACCCCGGCTTTGCGGAGGCGGAAGCCATCGCGGCGCAGCTGGTGGAGATGTATGAGGCCGGGCAGTTCGATGTCGCGCACCTGATCTTCCCCCAGTTCAAGTCCGCCCTTGCGCAGGATCCGACCGTGGCGCAGCTCATCCCCGTGCCCGCTCCGGCCAATGCGGCGGCGAGCAGCGCGGTGGTGGAATATGAGCCGGATGAGGAGTCGATCCTTGAAGAGCTGCTGCCGCGTTATGTGAAGACGCAGCTCTTCGTCGCCCTGCTGGAGCGCGAAGCCTCCGAACAGGGCGCGTCGATGACCGCAATGGACAACGCGACACGCAACGCGGGCGATCTCATCAACCGCCTCACCATCGAATATAACCGCAGCCGTCAGGCCGCGATCACCACCGAACTCGTTGAAATCATCTCCGGCGCGGAAGCGCTTTAAGGACAAGCAGGCAAGGAAGCAGCAGACATGGCCCGTAAGCCCACCTCCGCCAAGACAAGCACCAACACTGTAGGCCGCATTTCACAGGTCATCGGCGCCGTCGTCGACGTGACCTTCCCCGATGCGCTGCCCTCGATCCTCAACGCGCTGGAGACCAGCAATAACGGCCAGAAGCTCGTTCTGGAAGTTGCGCAGCACCTCGGCGAGAACACCGTCCGCACCATCGCGATGGACTCGACCGACGGTCTGACCCGCGGCCAGGAAGTGACCGACACCGGCGCCCAGATTTCCGTGCCCGTCGGCCCCGAGACGCTCGGTCGCATCCTCAACGTCATCGGCGAGCCGATCGACGAGCGCGGCCCGGTCGGCGCGAAGCAGTCGGCTCCGATTCACGCCAAGGCGCCTGAGTTCGTCGACCAGTCGACCGAGACCAGCATTCTCGTCACCGGCATCAAGGTGATCGACCTGCTCGCCCCTTACGCGAAGGGCGGCAAGATCGGCCTGTTCGGCGGTGCGGGCGTGGGCAAGACCGTGCTCATTCAGGAGCTCATCAACAACATCGCCAAGGGCCACGGCGGCACCTCGGTGTTCGCGGGCGTCGGCGAGCGTACGCGCGAGGGCAACGACCTCTATCACGAATTCCTCGACGCGGGCGTTATCGCCAAGGATGCCGATGGCAACGCCATCTCCGAGGGCTCCAAGGTGGCGCTGGTGTTCGGCCAGATGAACGAGCCGCCGGGCGCGCGCGCACGCGTCGCCCTCTCCGGCCTCACCATGGCGGAATATTTCCGCGATCAGGAAGGCCAGGACGTGCTCTTCTTCGTCGACAACATCTTCCGTTTCACCCAGGCGGGTTCGGAAGTGTCGGCGCTCTTGGGCCGTATTCCTTCGGCGGTGGGCTATCAGCCGACCCTCGCCACCGACATGGGCGCGCTGCAAGAGCGCATCACCTCGACCAACAAGGGCTCGATCACCTCGGTGCAGGCGATCTACGTGCCTGCGGACGACTTGACCGACCCGGCGCCGGCGACCTCGTTCGCGCACTTGGACGCGACGACCGTGCTTAACCGCGCGATCTCGGAACTTGGCATCTATCCGGCGGTCGACCCGCTCGACTCGACCAGCCGCGTGCTCACCGCAGCGGTCGTTGGCCAGGAGCATTACGAGACCGCGAGGCGCGTTCAGGAGACCCTGCAGAAGTACAAGTCGCTGCAGGACATCATCGCCATTCTCGGCATGGACGAGCTCTCGGAAGAGGACAAGCTGGTCGTCGCCCGCGCGCGCAAGATCCAGCGCTTCCTGTCCCAGCCGTTCCACGTCGCCGAGGTGTTCACCGGCATCCCCGGCAAGTTCGTGCAGATCGAGGACACCGTGAAGAGCTTCAAGGCGGTCGTCGATGGCGAATATGACCACCTGCCCGAAAACGCCTTCTACATGGTCGGCGGCATCGATGAAGCCATCGAAAAGGGCAAGAAGCTGGCGGCGGAAGCGGCCTGATCTTTTGATACGTTATTCCCCTCCCCGGCGTGGGAGGGGGCATAGGATACGCGCATGGCATTGCATTTCGAACTCGTAACCCCTGAAAAGCTCATCCGTTCGGCGGAAGTGTATCAGGTCGTCGTCCCCGGCACCGAGGGCGATTTCGGCGTGCTCGAAGGCCATGCGCCGTTCATGTCCACCGTCCGCGACGGCGCGATCCAGATTTTCGAAACCGCCACTTCCGCGCCGGAAAGCATCCCCGTCGTCGGTGGCTTCGCCGAAGTCAACGAGCGCGGATTGACCGTGCTGGCTGAGAAGGCTGGCTGAGCGGGCTCAGCCTTTTTGCCGGAAATATTGGTTGCTTGAAATCCTCGGGCATTCGGCATCTGAAACCGGTCCGGCTGTCCTGATACGCTCATAAAGATAGAATGATTTCGAAGCCGGCAGTTCCCGATAGTTGTCGAGAATGAACTGCCGTATTTTAGGGTTCTCCTCGAAATAGCTTCGTACATCGAGCGGAATATCCTTGATCGCATACCCCCTCGGCTTCTCGAAAAGAATGAGCGCGGGGGGCATACACCGCATTTCCAGCGCCGTTTCCTCCCGTATCCGTTCCCCAAGGCGTTCCATTCGGGGTGACGGCGGTCCATCCGCGCGCACCTGCGTCAGGGTGGGGATCATCCAGTAGGAATAGAGCCTGGACGGCCAAAGCAGGCCATATTTCTCAATCAGAGGCCACATCCAACGCGGATCGACCGCAATGGCCATCACGGGCTCGCCAGCAGGAACCTGCCTCAGAATCCTCTCGCTCTCCGGCTCGGCCGGATTTTTATAGACGCCCATATTCCAGGGCAAAAACACGGCGTAGCTCAGGACGATCAACCCGCTCACAGCCGGTAACACCGCCTTCGTCCTGGCGATGTAGGCACCCAATGCAACACAGAGCGCTCCGCTTGTCGCGATGCTGTGATAGGCCCAGCCCTTGTGCTGAGCGAAATAGCCGATGGCAAAGGCGATGGCGGTAATTAACAATACCTGGGTCAGCGGATCAATGCCGGGGTGGCGACGTTGATAGACAGCGAAGAACGCCGATCCCGCCATCCAGAAACAGACCCACGGTCGCACGAGGACCGAATCCCAGAGTATGATGTTGCCATTGTACGCAACTTCGACCATCGGCACGACGGTTTTCAGAAATCCCGGCGCCAGTAATACAACGGCCGCCGCATATACTATTGCGGATAGCGCGAGCAACACTGTCTCGGGCCGCACGGGCCGCCATATATTTCGGGATCTCAGGAACAGCCATGCCTCCAGCATCACCGGAACAAGCACAAAATAGTGCTTAAGTGCGAAGCCATAGGCTGCCATCAGTCCGACAGTGGCGGCCAGTCCGTTCGCCACGACGGAACCGCGCGATCTGCACGCCACCAAAGCCGCATAGGGCAGGCTACAGATAAGCGCGAGCTGCTCCCGTTGGCCGAAATCGTAGATCGGCATGATCAGCATGATGCCGAGGCATATCAGCATCAGCAGCGTCTGGCGGGTTCCGGACAATCCTGACAGCTTGCCGACTAGCATGGCGGACAGGGCCGCAACCGCGCATATGAGGGCTATCAGAAGTCTGGAGGGGGCCAGTCCCATCACGTCACCGGCGCTTACGACCGGCATGGCTGACCAGAACCATAAGGGCGGGTTCACCTCCCAAATGTCGCGATATATTTCCGCTCCCTGAAGGAGTTGCCGCGCAATCCAGAGCTGCCAGACGACATCATGCGTGAGGGGGATCGCTCTTAGGAGAACAGCAAGAACAAGCGTAGCCAGCCCCGCAATCCAATAGGGCAAATACGGCATATGCCGCCCGATCTTCAGCTCTGGGTATGCCATGATGCCCGGTTCGACCGACCAGCTCTTATTCACAAAGGCGCTCCGGGCGTTTTCGAGCGCCCCTCTCGTGCCGCCATACGGCCGCCCAGGGGATCGTGCGGCTTGCGGCCTGCGCGCACCTCCTGGATTATGAACAAGGGCCGGTTTTTGGCTTCCAGATACATTCTGCCCAGATATTCACCGAATATCCCGAGCATCAGCAGCTGAATACTGCCGATGATGAGAACCAGACCCGCAATACTCGCCCAACCCGTGACGGTGTGACCCATCATGTGCGACCACAATACCCACATCATGGTCAAAACGCCCACCAGACCCGACAAAATGCCGATGTAAGCGGTCAACCTGAGCGGTTGAATGGAGAAGCTGGTGATCGCGTCCAGCGCGAAGGACAGCATCTTGAAGAGCGGATAGTTGCTTTCGCCCGCAAAGCGCGCCTCGCGTTCATACGGCAGGGCGATCTGGCTGAAGCCGACCCAGCTCACCATGCCCCGAACGAACCGATATCGCTCCGGCATGGCATTGAGATGATCCACCACACGCCGTGACATCAGACGGAAATCCCCGGTGTCTGTCGGGATATCGACATCGACAAGCCTATCCAGAAGGCGGTAGAACAGGCTGGCGGAGGCGCGCTTGAACACCGTCTCACCGGCACGGCAGACGCGCTGCCCATAGACAACGTCGTACCCCTCTCTCATCTTGTCGATCATGGCCGGCAGAAGTTCGGGCGGATCCTGCAAATCCGCGTCGAGGATCAGGACCGCGTCTCCCTTGCAAATGCTCAAACCCGCGCTGAGGGCGAGCTGGTGCCCATAATTGCGCGAGAGGTTGACGCCGGTGATGTGGTCGGCCCGGTCAGCCAATGCGCAGATCCCGGCCCAAGTGCGATCCCTGGAGCCATCGTTCACCAGAATGATTTCATATGCGCCGGGTGCTACCGCTTCACAGACCGCCTCGACCCTTTGGGTGAGAGCCGACAAATTGGCCTCTTCATTGAAACAGGGCACCACGATGGACAGGGCGGGCTGCCTCAGAAAAGAAACGGGTTCACGCGTTGTGAACTGCTCGGAAAACGGTTCGAAACTCATCGCAGGCCCCCGGTCACCATCCCTGTGTAAGGAGGGTACGGTTAATAAGCAGTTATTGCCGGGCCGGAGTGGCGGAGATTAGCAATTTGTAGAGCAATGACTGTTAGGTGTCGGATTCGATTTAGGGCGATTACGACGCCAACAGTGAGGTTTGCGGGCAGAAAATGAGCGCATTTGGACGGAAAAACGGCCCTGGGGCGATACGGCCCGCCTTTGGCGTGGCCAAGCCGATGCATGTGCTTACGCCGCAATCAGCGGTTCCGGAAGGCGTTGCCATTCCCGCAGATCCGCTAGGCGGATCGCAGTTTCCGCCGCTCGATCCCACCGCACTACCCGCCCTAGACGGATCCGAAGCCTCGCCCCAGCAGGCCAGGAATGCCGAGGCGATGGCGCGGCTGCAGGATCGCATGAATGCGGACCATAGCCAGCAGGAAGGCCCGCAGGGGTTCGAGGCATCGGTTCACAAGATCAAGGAACAGGTGCTTCCCCGCCTGCTGGAGCGCGTGGATCCGGAAGCAGCCGCCACTCTTACCAAGGACGAGCTGGCGGAGGAATTCCGCCCGATCATCATGGAGGTGCTGGCCGAACTGAAACTCACGCTCAACCGGCGCGAGCAGTTTGCGCTGGAAAAAGTGCTGGTCGATGAGCTGCTCGGCCTCGGTCCGTTGGAAGAGCTGATCCAGGATCCCGACATCTCGGATATCATGGTCAACGGCCCGCTCCAGACCTATATCGAAAAGAAGGGCAAGCTTCAGCTGGCACCGATCCAGTTCCGCGACGAGGAACACCTGTTCCAGATCGCGCAGCGCATCGTCAACAAGGTCGGCCGCCGCGTCGACCAGACGACGCCGCTGGCGGACGCCCGCCTGCCTGATGGTTCGCGCGTCAATGTCATCGTCCCGCCGCTCTCTCTGCGCGGCACGGCGATCTCGATCCGTAAGTTTTCCGCCAAGCCGATCACGCTCGACAATCTCGCCGAATGGGGCGCGATGAGCCAGAAAATGTGCACCGCGCTGAAGATCGCGGGTGCTTGCCGGTTCAATATCGTCATTTCGGGCGGCACGGGCTCGGGCAAGACCACGATGCTCAACGCCCTCTCCAAGATGATCGATCCGGGCGAACGCGTGCTGACGATCGAGGACGCGGCGGAACTCCGGCTGCAACAGCCCCACTGGCTCCCCCTCGAAACCCGCCCGGCCAACCTCGAAGGCCAGGGCGCGATCACCATCGGCGATCTCGTCAAGAACGCGCTGCGTATGCGGCCGGACCGCATCATCCTCGGCGAAATTCGTGGCGCGGAGTGCTTCGATCTGCTCGCTGCGATGAACACCGGCCATGATGGCTCCATGTGTACGCTCCACTCCAATTCCCCACGCGAATGCCTCGGCCGTATGGAGAACATGATCCTGATGGGCGACATCAAGATCCCGAAGGAAGCAATCTCCAAGCAGATCGCGGATTCGGTCGATCTCATCGTGCAGGTGAAGCGCCTGCGCGACGGCTCGCGCCGCGTCACCAACGTCACGGAAGTGATCGGCATGGAGGGCGACGTGATCGTGACGCAGGAGCTGTTCAAGTTCGAATATCTTTCCGAGGATGCGAACGGCAAGATCATCGGCGAATATCGCTCGATGGGTTTGCGGCCCTATACGCTGGAGAAGGCGCGGGGCTTCGGTTTCGATCAGGCGATGCTGGAAGCCTGCCTGTAAGCGATTGCACTCAGGCCAGACACCGCTAAAGCGGAGCAATGGCCGAGGCTTCCACCGCATCCGAAAACCGTCCCGAAACCCGGCCCTTTCTCGCAATTGGCCTGCGCCTGGTGGCGATGCTCGCCGTGTCCATCATGTTCGCGTGCGTGAAGTGGGCGAACGAGCGCGGCGTGCATATTGTCGAGACGCTCTTTTATCGCCAACTGCTGGGGATGCCGGTGGCGATAGCCGGGGTGATGATGGGACCGGGCATCTCCGCGCTGAGGACGCGCCATATCGGCCTGCATATCAGCCGCGCCACGCTCGGCACCATCGGCATGGTGCTGAATTTCGGCGGCTACATCCTGCTTCCCCTCGCGGAGGCGACCACGATCGGCTTCACCATGCCGATATTCGCGACGCTGCTCTCCGTATTTTTCCTCGGAGAGCGCCCCGGCATCCATCGCTGGGCGGCGGTTATTGCGGGGTTTCTCGGGGTACTCGCCATCGTTGGGCCGGGACGCCACGAAGGTTTAGCCGCTTTTGGCGTTAGCGTCGCGATCGGCGCGTCTATCGCCACCGCCTGCGTATCGCTGGTGCTCCGCAGGATCGGACGCATCGAACACCCGGCCGTGGTTGTGTTCTACTTCACGCTGCTTCCCCTGCCCTTGCTCGCGGCAGCCATGCTCTGGTTCGGCAAGGCGCACGATCTGGAGACCTGGGGCATCCTGACGGCGATGGGGCTTTTCGGCGGCATCGCGCAGTTATTGATGACCGGAGCGTTGAAATGGGGCCCCGTATCCCTGGTCCTGCCGATGGACTATTCCAGCCTGCTCTGGTCGACAGCATTGGGTTGGTTCATCTGGCAGAGCTGGCCCGGATCCTCGACGTGGGTCGGTGCGGCGATCATCGTGGGCAGCAGCCTCTATATCCTGTGGCGCGAGCATGTGAACCACCGCGCTTCTCTCGACCGGGAGATTTCGGTCAACTGAGCCGATAGACCAGGACAAGGTTGTTGGCGGGCATGGGGTAGCAAGCGGTCCGGGCAAGGCTGAGGGGTTCAGCGGCTCGGTCCACATCCTCCACCCATCGGATACCATAAGCGGGGTTCCGCGCCCGCAATTGTGCATCAAAGGCGGCGTTGCTCGGCGCTGTTTCGATATCGGCCCTCAGAAACGGACCATAAAGGATCAATGGAGCGCCCGGCCTCAGCAGGCGCGCCGCCCCCTTCAACAAGCCAAGGGTCGCAGCCCAGGGCGCAATATGTGTCATGTTGATGCACAATATCGCCGAGGCAGCACTTGTTGGCCACTCTTCGGCCGATGCATCGAGATCGACCGGAAGAAGAATGTTGGAGAGCGCGGCTTCCTCTGCCCAGGCCGAAATCGACCTGCGCGCAACCGAATCGGGATCGGACGCTTGCCACTCAAGCGCCGGAAACCGCTCCGCGAAATGAATGATATGCTCGCCCGATCCACTCGCCACTTCCAGCACCAGACCACTGGCGGGAAGCTCGCGCGCCAGCACATCGGCAATGGCGTCACGATTGCGCAGCGTAGCCGGAGCATGACGCTTTGCCGCGTCCCCAGCCGGATGGGCGGCCTCCCCCGCGAACCAGGGGCGCTCGCTCACCCGGCCGCTTCCGCCAGCGCCGCTTCTTCCCAGACCAGCTTGGGCTTGCGCGCCGCCAGCGTCTCGTCGAGCCTCCGGCGGGGTGCGAAATGCGGTGCGCCCTTCAGCGCCTCGTCCCCCGCCTTCGCGCGCTCCGCCACCGAACGCAGCGCCATGATGAACTGATCGAGCGCCGCCTTGCTTTCGGTTTCGGTGGGCTCGATCAGCATCGCGCCATGCACCACCAGCGGGAAATACATCGTCATCGGGTGATAGCCCTCGTCGATCAGCCCTTTGGCGATGTCGAGCGTCGTGAAGCCCTCCGCCACGCCCTTATCGGAGAACAGCGCCTCGTGCATACAGGGGCCGCTGCCTCCGAAGGGCGCATCGAGCACATCCTCCAGCGAACGCAGGATGTAATTGGCGTTGAGCACGGCGTCCTCTGCCACCTGCCGCAGTCCATCCGCGCCGTGGCTCAGGATATAGGCCAGCGCGCGGGTGAACATCCCCATCTGCCCGTGGAACGCGACCATGCGGCCAAAGTTCTGCGCATGGTCCTGCCCCGCCGTTTCTTCCTCGATCAGGTGGAACACGCCAGCCGCATCCTTCTCGACGATCGGCAGCGGCGCGAACGGGGCGAGCGCCTCAGACAGTACCACCGGCCCGCTGCCCGGCCCGCCACCGCCATGCGGGGTGGAAAAGGTCTTGTGCAGGTTGATGTGCATCGCATCGACACCGAGGTCGCCGGGCCGCACCCGGCCGACGATCGCGTTGAAATTCGCGCCATCGCAATAGACGAAAGCCCCCGCCGCGTGCACGGCATCGGCGATCTTCTTCATCTCGCGCTCGAACAGGCCGCAGGTATTGGGGTTGGTGATCATCACCGCCGCGACATTGCAGTCCGGCCCGCCCACCGCCAGCCGCGCCTGCAACGCCGCAAGGTCCACGCGCCCTTCCGCCGTCGCGGGGATATCCTCCACCGCATAGCCGCAGAAGGCCGCCGTCGCCGGGTTGGTGCCGTGCGCGCTTTCGGGCACGAGGATCACCTTGCGCGCGTCGCCCCGCGCCTCCAGCGCCGCGCGGATCGCCAGCAAGCCACATAGTTCGCCATGCGCGCCCGCCTTGGGGCTCATCGCCACCGCCGCCATGCCGGTCAACGTTTTCAGCCACTCGCCCAGCTCATGAATCACGCCAAGCGCACCCTGCACCGCCGATTGCGGTGCCAGCGGATGCAGATCGGCAAAGCCGGGCATCCGCGCTACCTTCTCGTTGAGGCGCGGGTTATGCTTCATCGTGCAAGACCCAAGCGGAAACAGCCCGAGGTCGATCGCGTAATTCTGGCGTGAGAGGCGGGTGTAATGCCGCACCGTCTCCTGCTCGGAAAGACCGGGCAGGCCGATCGGCGCGGAGCGTTCCATCCCGCCGAGACGGTTCTGGACGGCGGGCGCCTGCTCCAGATCAACGCCGGTGCGGTCTGCCGAGCCGATCTCGAAGATCAGCGGCTCCTCCAGCATCAGCGCGCGGTTGCCGGTTGCTGTCGGCGCGCCGGTGGCCGTGCCCGACGCAGCCATTTCGGGGCGCCATCCGCTCTGATTGATCGTCATGCCAGCACCTCCTTCAGGCCCGCACAGAGGGCATCGACATCCTCGTCCGTCACCGTTTCCGTCACCGCGACGACAAGGCCATTCGCCAGCCCAGCCTCACCGGGGAACAGCCGCCCGAGCGAAACGCCCGCCAATATGCCCTTGTCCGCCAGGATGCGCGCCACCTGCCGCGCATCCTTGGAAAGAAGCAGCGTGAACTCATTGAAAAAGCTGTCATTGAGGACATGTACGCCCGGCACCGCTGCCAGCTGCTCCGCCGCGCGGACGGCTTGAGCGTGATTCAGCATCGCCAGATCGCGCAAGCCCTTTTCGCCGAGCAATGTCATGTGAATACTGAAGGCCAGCGCGCAAAGCCCTGAATTGGTGCAGATATTCGAAGTCGCCTTCTCGCGCCGGATATGCTGCTCGCGGGTGGAGAGCGTCAGCACGAAGCCGCGCCTGCCTTCCGCATCCACCGTCTCGCCAGTGAGCCGCCCAGGCATCTGGCGCACATATTTCTGTTTGCAACCGAACAGGCCGAGATACGGCCCGCCGAACTGGAGGCCGACGCCGAGCGACTGCCCCTCGCCCACGACGATATCCGCGCCCTGCTCTCCGGGGGATTTCACCGCGCCCAGCGCGACAGGCTCCGTCACCACGACGACCAGCAGCGCGCCCTTGGCCCGTGCCGCCGCACCGACCTCCTCCAGATCGGGCAGGCGACCCAATATGTCGGGATACTGCACGACGACGCAGCTTGTCGCATCGTCGATCCGCGCGATCAGGCCATCATTGTCAGGCTTGGGCTGGATCGAGGGCCGCGAATCCGCGATCTCGTAATCCGTCACCTTGGACATGGTCTTGACGACCTCGGCATAATGCGGGTGCAGCGCGCCGGAGAGCACCACCCGCTTGCGCTTGGTGATGCGCGCGGCCATCGCCACCGCCTCCCAGCAGGCGGTCGAGCCGTCGTACATGCTAGCGTTCGCGACATCGCATCCCAGCAACCGCGCGACCTGCGTCTGAAACTCGAACAGCATCTGGAGCGTACCCTGGGCAATCTCCGGCTGATAGGGTGTGTAGGCGGTGAGAAACTCGCCGCGCTGGATCAGGTGATCGACCGAGGCGGGGATATGATGCCGATAGGAGCCCGCGCCCAGAAAGAAGGGGCCGTCGCCCGCCGCCATGTTCCTGCGCGCGAGGGCCGCCATGTGCCGCTCCACCGCCAGCTCCGTCGCATGGTCGGGCAGGCCCGCGATCTTCGCGGACAGGTGCGCCTCCGCAGGCACATCGACGAAAAGATCGTCAATGCTGGCCGCGCCGATCCTGTCCAGCATCACGCGCCGGTCCGTATCCGTCAGGGGAAGATACCGCATCTAGTCCACTTTCCTCATCGAAAATCTCAGGCGCACATAATCCGCGCGCCAAATCCCGTCCTCGCCCAGCATATCCGCCGGCATCCGTGTTGCGGCGGCCTCGAACAGAGGCTCGCGCTCTTGCGCCGGCACGCCGATCATGTCGCAATAGCCGGAGCGGAAGGTGCGGAACCAGCCCGCCGGGCCAGCGGGCAACGGCGTCGGCCGGTCGATCAGCCGCGCCTCGATCTCCGCAAACCCCGCCGCGCCATAAATCGCGCCAAATTCCTCCGGCGAGGGATACCATTGCTGATCGCTCTCCGGCAGCGCATAGCCGCGCGCCTCCAGCTCCGCATTCAGTGCAGCGCGAAGCTGGCGGACATTGCCGCTCCCGCCCATCTCGCCGACGAACCGCCCGCCGGGCTTCAGGGCACGATGCACGCCCGCCGCCACCGCCGCGCCATCAAGCATCCAGTGCAGCACGGCGTTGGAGAATACGGCATCGAAGCGCGCCTCGAAGGACAACCGCTCGCCATCCATCACCTGCGCGTCCAGCCCCCGCGCGCGCGCCGCCGCGACCATCTCCTCGGAGGCATCCACCGCCGTCACGATCGCGCCAGCATCGACCAGCGCCTGCGTCAGCGTGCCGTCGCCACAACCCAGATCAAGGATATGCTCCCCCGGTTGGGGGCTGAGCAGCTCCACCACCGGCAGACCGAGCGCGGGCACGAAGGCGCCATTGCGGCCATAATCACTGGCATTCCACTGGCTCGACTGGTTGGGCGCAGCCATAGGGGCTCGCCTACAGACCGGCCACGAATTTGGTGTAGGCCGCCTCGTCCATCAGGCTGTCCAGCTCGCTCGCATCGGTCAGGCGCAGCTTGAAGAACCAGCCGTCCTCCTCAGCATCGGAGTTGACCAGCGCAGGCTCGTCCTCCAGCGCGCCGTTCGCCTCGATCACCTCGCCAGAAACCGGCGAATAGACATCGGACGCTGCCTTTACGGACTCGACGACAGCTGCATCGTCGCCCTTGTCGAAGGTCTTTCCTTCCTCGGGCAGCTCCACGAACACGATGTCGCCCAGCTGCTCCTGCGCGTAGTTGGTGATGCCGACCGTTGCGATGTCTCCCGCGACATCGACCCACTCATGATCTTCGGTGAAATAACGGCTCATTATGCAGGCTCCTTTCTCTCAGGATGGCTGGCGGTGATAGCGATGCGGCACGAACGGCATGGGCGCCACCCGCGCGGCGATGCGCTTGCCACGCACCTCGATTTCAAGCGTGGTGCCGAGGGTCGCATGGGCGGCATCGACCCAGCCCATTGCAATCGGCGCGCCAAGGCTGGGCGCGTGCCCGCCGGATGTGATCGTACCGACCTGCTGCGCGCCCGCGAAGATTTCCGCGCCTTCGCGCGCGGGAAGCTTGCCCTCGATGGCTAGGCCGACGCGCCTGACCGGGGCACCTTGGGCCAATTCCGTGGCCACACGGGCATGACCGATGAAACCGCCCGCCTCGCGCCGCTTCTTGAGGATGGCAAAGCCCAGATCCGCACCGATCGCGCTGATGTCAGGCGTCAGATCATGCCCATAAAGCGGCAGGCCCGCCTCCAGGCGCAGCGAGTCGCGCGCACCAAGACCGATGGGCTTGACCTCCGGCTGCGCGCACAGCGCATCCGCGAAGGCCTCCGCCGCTTCCGCAGGCAGGCTGATCTCGAACCCATCCTCGCCGGTATAGCCGGAGCGACTCACCCACAGCGCATGGCCTTCCCAACCAAAGCCCGCGCACTGCATGAAATAGAGCTGCTCCACGCCCGGCACGAGGCGGGTAAGCGCCGCCACCGCCTCCGGCCCCTGCACCGCCAGCAGCGCGTGCTCATCCAGCAGGCTCATCGTCACTTCATCGGGCAGATGCTCGATCAGCCAGCCGATGTCGTCATATTTGGTCGCGCCGTTCACCACCATGTAGATGTCGTCCGGTCGGCGCGAGACCATCAGGTCGTCAAGGATGCCGCCTTCCTCATCCAGCAGCAGCGAGTAACGCTGCCGCCCCACGGTGAGACTGGTGAGCGAGGCGGGGATGATCGCCTCAAGCGCCGCGTCGACACCCTCTCCGGTGAACACAAGCTGGCCCATATGGCTGACATCGAACAGCCCGGCATGAGCGCGCGTCCAGAGGTGCTCGGCCATGATCCCTTCATACTGGATCGGCATATGGTAGCCCGCAAAGCCGACCATGCGCGCACCCTTCGCGCGATGCCAGCCATCCAGCGGCAGCTCCTGCAGGGGCAGCTCTTCCTCGATTTCGATTTCCGGTTCGGCGCTCATATTGGGTTCCTGACTCGTGTGAGGGCTGGACGCGACACGCACAGCGCGCCTGCCAGCCACCCCCTCTGTCACGGAACCTGAGAGTTTTGACCCTATCGCGCCCACATGGGCGAATACGGCTTACCCCTTCGGTGGGGCGGTGTCCCGCCCGCTTTCCAGAGTGCCTCGTCCAGGATGCGGTCCCGTTGCCTGAGAGTTTCCGGGGCGGTTGCTCCTTCGGCGGCCTTGGCGGATTGCTCCGTCGCGGCTCTCTCCCGCATCCTGCCCGCGCCGAATCCTCGCCGCGGAGACAGACCTGCCTTCGCGGAAAGCGCTGCGCCTGTCAATCAGGCTGCCGGCAACTTCCCGTGGATAAGTTCATATTGCCGTTCGGCATAGCGATCGGTCATTCCCGCAATATAGTCGCATATATAGCGGCTGCGTTCCGGCTCACCTTCGGCCAGCCCGCTGCGCCAGTTCTCGCCCATCAGCGCCGGATCGGCCTGATAAGCCGCGAAAAGCCCGGAAACGATCACGCGTGCGCGCTCCGCCTCGGCCTGCTGCGAGCCATGCAGATAGAGGTTCGCGTACATGAAACGGGAGAGCGTGCGCTCCTCCTCCGCCAACGCATCGGAAAAGCCGACCAGCCGCCTGCCCGCCCCGCGTACATCCGCAACGCTTTCCACGCCGGAAGCCGCAATCGCGCCGCGGCTTGTTTCGATCACATCGTTGACCATCACCCCGATCTGGTCACGGATCAGCTCGCGCAACAGCCGTGTCTCCGCGATATCGGGATAGCGCGCCCGAACCCGCGCCCAGCCCTCCGCCACCAGCGGCACCTCGCATATCTGGTCCAGGGAGAGCATCCCGGCGCGCAGACCATCGTCGATGTCGTGATTGTCATAGGCAATGTCGTCGGCGATCGCCGCGACCTGCGCCTCAAGGCTCGGCCAGCTCTCCAGCTCCAGCGGATAGAGCGCATCAAGCTCCGCCATCGCCCAGGTGGAGCGCAGAATCGGACCATTATGCTTTGCCAGCCCCTCCAGCATGTCCCAGCTCAGATTAAGGCCCGGAAAGGCCGGATAAGGGCTTTCGAGCAACATCAGCACGCGCAGGCAATGGGCGTTGTGATCGAACCCACCCGCTTCCGCCATCGCTGCCTCCAGCGCATATTCGCCCGCATGGCCGAAAGGCGGATGGCCGATATCATGCGCGAGGCAGAGCGCCTCGGTGAGATCCTCGTTCAGCCCCAGCGCGCGGGCGATCGTGCGGCCGATCTGGGCGACCTCAAGGCTGTGGGTGAGGCGCACGCGGTAATGATCGCCATCGGGCGCCATGAACACCTGTGTCTTGTGGCGCAGGCGACGGAAGGCGATCGAGTGGATGATCCGGTCCCGGTCGCGCTGGAACACGTTGCGCGGGCCGCGCGTCTCACCACCCGGCTCGGGATAAAGCCGCCCCCGGCTCGTCTCCGGCAGGCAGGCATAGGACTCAAGCGGCGCTGGCATGGCTCAGTTCCCGCCGAGGGCTTCCACTTCCTCACCCGCGTCGGAACGCCAGACGAAGGCGTCGCTGCCCGCCTTCTTGAGGTCCGCCTCCACCGCTTTGGCCTTGTCGAGGTTCTTGAACGGGCCGACGATGAGCCTATTGGTGGCGCCCCAGCTCGCGGACCAGCCGTCTTTTCCGCCAAGCGCGTCATGCTCCTTCTTCATCCGCTTCAGCGTGAAGGCGAGCGCGGACTTGTTCTTGCCGGTGCCGATCTGCACCCAATAGCGGGCGGGATTGGCGGCAAGGCGCTTTTTCTCCGCGTCCGCCTTGGCCTTGGCTTCAGCCTCCGCCTTCTTCTTGGCGGCCAGCGCCTCGGCTTTCTTCTTGGCCGCCTTCAATGCGGCAAGGTCGTTGAGATCGACGGCGGCAGTTGGCCTCAACTCAGACTGCGGCACCTCGATCTCGGCCATGATGTCGGCCAGCGTTCGCGTGGAAGTTCCCGGTCGTGTGGCAGGACGCGGGGGTACGGGGGCAGGCGGCGGCGAAACGGCACGTTGCGCTTCCTGCGGCGGCGCGGGCGGCCCCTGAACCGGGCGCGAGGCCGGAGATGCGATCGCCACCTGCGTGCCCGAGGCACGAGCCTGCGGCGCTGCCGATGCCGGGGCGGGCTTGGCGGCTGGCGGCGGGGCTGGCCGCGCCTGAGGTGCCGAGGCAACGGTTCTGGCAGGAGGCGTCGCCTCCTCGGGAACAGGCATCGGCGGCGGTGGGCTTGCCTGCGATACACGTTCCTGCGGTGGTGGCGACGCGCCATTGGACGCCATCTGCACGTTCACCAGCCCCGGCGGGAAACGGCCCAGATGCACCGCGGCCGCGCGCTGCGCCGGATTGAGCATCGCCATCCGCTCCAGATAGGGCTTGATCGCGGTCGCGAGTTGCGTGGGCATCACCTTGCCCGATATGCCCACCGCCTCGCTCGTCCGGCCATTCATCGCGAGGATGAAGGCCTTGTCACGCCAGGCCGCGCGGTCGCTCTTATACAGCAACGGCTGGATCGTCTTTTCGGCAAGATCGACCTGCCCGGCAATGCCATAAGACACCGCGAGCCGACGGATTACCTTCTGGTCGTTCGGGTTGAAGCGCAGCGCTGCGATATAATCCGCCTGAGCGCCCGCCTGATTGGCGGCGAGATCCCGCGCGAGGCCACGATCCGCCAGCAGGCCGAAGTCGCTGTAGCCGAGGTTGCCCGCCAGCTCCATGAGCCGCAGACCGTCGCCGACCTGATCGAGCTGTAGCATCGCGCGCCCCAGCCCGGCCTTCACCCGGCCATTGTCTGGCGTGACGTCGTCAGCCCGGCCAAAGAACCCCAGCGCCGAGCGCGGGTCTTCCAGCTCCAGCGATGCCTCACCCGCCCGGATGAGCGCATCGACATCCCGCGGGCTGGCGGCGAGCCGTGTCATCGCGGTAGCAAGCGCCGTACCCGCATCCGTGGGCTGCAACTGCAGCTGCGATGAGGGCGCAGCTGTCTGGGCCAGCGCGCCGCATGGCTGCGCGATAGCCCCGAGCAGCGCAAGCGCCGCAAAGGGCAGATGTCGCGTCAATGAAACCGGCCTCATGGCTCTTCCCGGAATGTTATTGTCAGTCATAACGTCAGCGGGAGCGGACAGCCCTCTTGTCCGCTCCGGCCCGCCCCCTCCAGCGGGCCGATCAACTCCTATTGGTTGCCCTGGCGATTGAGGAATTGCGGGAACTTGGTGACGGTCGGGCCGTCGTCATCCTCATCGTCCGCGCTCTGTCCCCTGCCGAGGCCGCGCGACAGACCGGACATGCGCTCGAACAATGTGCCCGCGGGCTTGGCGGCGGCGGCAGGCGCCGCGGGAGCGGGTTGCGGAGCGCTTGCCGGCTGCACCGCCGTTTCCGCACCCAGCAGAAGCTCGTCATTGCCGTCGATATCGTCAAAACGCGCGACGGGTGCGGCTGGCGCGACCGGCGGAACCGGCTGCGGCTCCACCACTTCGGCTTCCACTTCCTCGACAATCTCGGCGCCGCCCAGATCCATCGCCTCTTCCGAAGCGGCATCGGGCTGGGTCGGCGCATCGAACATGCGCGGCGCTTCGGCGGCGGCCGAAGGCGCGGCTTCCGCCGATACCGGCGTGGCCACGGGCTGCGAACGGGCGGCAAAACTGAACGGCTGCGAGGAGCCGGCACTCGAACCTTCGCTCTCGATGCCGGTCGCGACCACGGAGACGCGGATCTTGCCGTTGAGATTGTCGTTGAACGCACTGCCCCAAATGATGTTCGCGTCCGGATCCACCAGCTCGCGGATATGGTTCGCGGCTTCGTCGACTTCCATCAGACGCATGTCCTCGCCGCCGGTGATCGAGACGATGACGCCCTTCGCACCCTTCATCGACACGCCGTCGAGCAGCGGGTTGGCGATCGCCTTCTCGGCGGCGGCAAGCGCACGGCCATCGCCTTCGGCTTCGCCGGTGCCCATCATCGCCTTGCCCATCTCGCCCATTACGGAGCGCACGTCGGCAAAGTCGAGGTTGATGAGGCCAGGCATGACCATCAGGTCGGTGATGCCGCGCACGCCCTGCTGCAGCACCTCGTCCGCCATCAGGAACGCTTCCTTGAAGGTGGTGTTGGGGTTGGCGACCAGGAACAGGTTCTGGTTGGGAATGACGATCAGCGTATCGACATGCTTTTGCAGCTCCTCGATCCCCGCCTCGGCGGAGCGGGCGCGGCGCGTACCCTCGAACGTGAACGGCTTGGTGACGACGCCTACGGTGAGGATGCCCTTCTCGCGCGCGGTCTTGGCGATCACAGGGGCCGCGCCGGTGCCGGTGCCGCCGCCCATGCCTGCGGCGATGAACACCATGTGCGCGCCTTCCAGCGCCTGCTCGACCGATTGCATCGTTTCCTCGGCCGCAGCGCGACCGATTTCGGGACGGGAGCCAGCGCCAAGCCCTTCGGTGATGCGCGGTCCGAGCTGGATACGACGCTCGGCGGGCGAGGCATTCAATGCCTGCGCGTCCGTATTGGCGACGATGAAATCGACGCCCTCGACCTGCGCGGCAATCATGTTGGCGATGGCGTTACCGCCTGCGCCACCCACGCCAATCACGCTGATGCGCGGCTTCAGTTCATCCACGAGCGGCGGTCCAATTTCGATGCTCATATGTTCGCTCCCTGAGCCTTTCCCCAACCCTAAAATCCATAAAGTCGCTCGCGCGACGCGAATTCATGTTTCACACTTGCTTCATGCACGAGATGGCGCAGCAATTCACCCTCTTTTTAACCATTTTTTGTGTCCACGCGTCGCGACATCAGTAACTGGAGCGCACGGCGTGCTTCAACCGGTGCCACCAGCCACCTTTTCCGCTGCCCGGACCCCGCAATCCGCCGCCGCTACCGGGAGCGCCGATGTCGAGCGGTTTCACATGTCCGTAGAGCGCAAGGCCAACAAGGGTTGCAAAGGCTGGGCCGCCATGCGCCTCGGGGAGCGCGGTGAGGCCACGCGGCCGGCCGATGCGCACGGTGCGGCCCAAAGCGCCCTGCGCATAATCCGCAATGCCCTTCATCTCCGCGCCGCCGCCGGTCAACACGACCTGCCTGCCCATCGGCGCGCCAAAGCCGAGCTGTGTCAGCGCCTCGTTGACGCGGGACAGGATCTGATCCAGCCGCTCGCAGATCACGGATACCAGGGCCGCACGCGTAATCTTGCCGCCGTCTGACCGCTCTCCCTCCGCCACATTGGGAACGATCTCGATCATCTCCCTGAAATCGCGCGGGTTCTGCATTGCCGATCCGTAAAAGCATTTGACCCGCTCGGCCTGGCTGCGGCGAATGCCGAAGGCGGATGCGATATCGTCCGTGATGTCGGATGCGCCCATCGGGATGCTCTGCATTCCAAGCAGCACCCCGCCCGCATAGACCGAGACATTGGTCACGCCCGCGCCCATTTCCACCAGCGCCACGCCGAGATCGCGCTCTTCCTCGCTGAGGCAGGCCATGCCGGTCGCCACCGGCGCGGCGACGATCGCGTTGACGTTGAGATAGGAGCTGCGCACGCACGCCTCCATGTTGGCGAGCGGCGCGCCGTCCGCCATCACGACATGAATATCGACGCCGAGCCGGTCCGCGTGCATCCCTTCGGGTTTGCGGACTCCCTCATTGCCGTTGATCGTGTAACATGCCGGCTGGGCATGAAGCACCGTTTTCCCCGCCGGATCGATGCTGTCGCGCCCCAGTTCGAGCAAATCGTCGATGTCTGACTGTTCGACGCGGTATCCGCCCAGCACCCGCTCGGCCGAAACGACGTCGCTCACCAGATTACCACCCGAGAAGCCTACCCAGACATCTTCGATATTGCTGCCCGCCACCCGCTCGGCCTGTTCCACCGTCTCGCGGATCGCCATTTCGGTACGTTCCATGTCCGCGATAAAGCCGCGACGCACCCCCCTGCTCTCGCGCTGGCCGGTGCCGAGCACCTCCAGCTCGCCCGCATCGTTCACGACCGCGATCAGCGCGGAAATTTTCCACGATCCGATATCGACGACAGCGATCAGATTGCGCTTGCCGTTGGCCGCCATCTCAACCCTGCTCCCGGCTTGCGAGCGCCTGCGGCAGCGCGGCCTCGGGCTTCTTCGCCTCGGCGGCATCCCCCGGCGCCGGAACGACGGCATTGTCCGCCGGGATATTGGGGACCGTGCGCCCTTCGGGCATCCGCATCACCATTTTCGCTGGGTCACGCATGTCGAACCGCGTCACTCCCCGGCCCAGCAGATGATTGACGCCATCCAGCCGCGCGAAATTCACCAGCGCCGCCGCCGCGGGCGCATCGCCCTCGGGCAATGCCAGCGTCTCGCCCGACTGGAAGCGCAAATCCCATCTCCGGTTGCCCACCCATGTCGCCCCCGCCAGCAATGACTTCAAGGCAGGCGCGGTTTCCATCAGCCGTGAAAGCCGTTCCGCCTGCATGTTCGCCGCCTCGCCGACCAGCAGCGGGAGATCAGGCATCGCCTGCGGAGATACCTGCTCCAGCACCACGCCGCTGGCATCGATCAGGGCAAGGCGTCCCTGATGCTGCCACACCGCGCTCGGCTTGCGCTCCACCACGTCCACCACCAGCGTATTGGGGAGACGGCGGGACACCCGCGCGTCCTGCACCCACGGCAGGCGCCCGATATCGGCGCGGACAGCGGCCAGATCCACGTTGAGCATCGAGCGGTCAACCTGGCCGAGCGCAATATCGTATACCGATTTGGCGTCCATGCGGTGCGTGCCGTGCACCTCTACCTTTTCGACCTGATAGCCATTGTGCGCGGCAACTTCGGCCAGCTCCATACGGGCCATGCCCGGCAAACCGAAAAAGCTGGCCACACCCCATACCGCCGCCAGCGCCAGCGCGACGAGGCTATAGGCGATGCCGCGCTGCACGGCCTCGGCACTGACTGGCAGGCGCGCAAGCGTGCGGCCCAGCGGCGTTCTCGTCGCCGCCTTCCTCACCTGCCGGGCGGCGCGCGGCGCATCCTTGACGGACAGGCGGCCGGAGCCTCCACCTCTGCGGATGCGCTCTCCCTTCATAACGCCTCCTCGACAATGCGCTCGACCAGCTCGGCATAGTCAATGCCCAGCTTCGCCGCCTGTTCCGGCACGAGGCTCAAGGGCGTCATGCCCGGCTGGGTGTTAACCTCCAGCAGATAGAGGCCATCGACGCCCTTTTCATCATCCCAGCGGAAGTCGGAGCGCGAGGTGCCCTTGCAGCCGAGCAACCTGTGCGCCTTCAGCGCGATGTCCTTGCAGGCCAGCGCAATCTCATCGGGGATTTCGGCGGGGCAGACATGCTCGGTCATGCCGTCGGTATATTTGGCGTCGAAATCATAGAAGCCGGATTTGGGCCGCAGCTCCGTCACCAGCAGCGCCTCGTCGCCCAGCACCGCTGTCGTCAGCTCGCGCCCCCGGATATAGGGCTCGGCGAGCAACGTCTCGAACTCCTGCCACGGCCCCGCAGCATCGCGCGCGATGGGGTTGCCGATATTGCCGTCCGCCGTGACGATGGCGACGCCAACAGAGCTACCTTCGTTGACGGGTTTCAGCACATAGGGGCGCGGCAGCGGATCGCCCGCATAAAGGCTCTCGCTCTCGATCACGTGGCCGCCCGGCATGGGGATGCCATGCGGCTGCAATGCCTGCTTGGTCAGCTGCTTGTCGATGGCGATGACCGAAGTGGCGAGGCCGGAGTGCGTATAACGCAGGCCCATCAGGTCCATCATCCCCTGCACCGTGCCATCCTCTCCCGGCACACCGTGGAGCGCGTTGAACACCACATCGGGCGCCGCATCGGCAAGGCGTTGCGCGACGTCGCGGCCCATATCGATGCGGGTAACGCGGTGGCCGCGACTTTCCAGCGCCTTGGCCACGCCTTCGCCGCTGGTGAGCGAGACGGACCGCTCCGCCGACCAGCCGCCCATGAGGACGGCGACATGCCAGGGGCCGCGGCTCATTCCTCCCCTCCCGCTTGCGGGAGGGGCCGGGGGTGTGCTTCAGGGCCAGCGACGCCCACTCTTTGTATCTCCCATTGCAGCTCCACGCCGCTCTTGTCCTTCACTCGCCGCCGCACTTCCTCGCCCAGCGCCTCGATGTCGGCGCTGGTGGCGTCGCCGAGGTTGAGCAGGAAATTGGTGTGCTTCTCGCTCACCTGCGCGCCGCCGATTTGCAAGCCACGGCACCCGGCTTCATCAACCAGAGCCCATGCCTTGTGTCCGGGCGGGTTCTTGAAGGTGGAACCGCCGGTCTTGGAGCGTAACGGCTGGCTGGCCTCGCGCTCTGCGGCGATGCGGTCCATCTCTGCCTGGATCGTCGCCGGTTCTCCCGCCTCACCCCGGAACAGCGCCGATACGACGATCGCCTGATCGGGCAGCTCCGAATGGCGATAGCTGTAATGGAGATCCGCATTGGAGAGCGTCACAATCTCGCCGGAGCGCAACACAGCCTGAGCTTCGATCAGTATGTCCTTGACCTCGCGGCCATAAGCACCGCCGTTCATCCGCACGAACCCACCGACAGTGCCGGGGATCGAGCGAAGGAACTCCAGCCCCTTAATACCATTGTCCCGCGCGGCGGACGATACCGCGATGCCGCTCGCCCCGCCACCACATTGGAGCGTGTACGCATCGGCCAGCTCCACCTTGCCGCACGCCTTGCCGAGGCGCACGACCACACCGGGCACCCCGCCATCGCGCACGATGAGGTTGGACCCCAGCCCCAGCCCCATCACCGGAATGGCGGGATCGAGCTGGCTAAGAAAAGCCTGCAAATCCGCGACATCCTCTGGCTCAAACAGCCACTGCGCATTGCCGCCGGACTTGAACCACACCAGAGGCGCGAGCGGCGCATCGGCGGTGAGCTTGCCCCGCACGGTGGGCAGCGTCATGACGTCTTGTCTTGGGCGCGCGGCTGCACTCATGCCGCCTGCGTCTCCAGTTCGCCCGACACCGCGGCCGCAAGCCCCGCCGCCCATTTGGTGATGTCGCCCGCGCCGAGGCAGACGACCATGTCATCGGCCTTCAGGTCTGCCGCCACCGCAGCGGCAAGCGCCTCCGCGCCCCCGATTTCCGCCGCTGCGCGATGGCCCCGGCGCTTCAACCCCGCCACCAGCGCGGCGCTGTCCACGCCCTCGATCGGCTGCTCGCCCGCCGGATAGACTGGCGCGGCATAGACGATATCCGCATCGTTGAAGGCCTGTTGAAATTCGTCCATCAGATCACGCAGGCGGGTGAAGCGATGCGGCTGCACCACGGCGATGACACGGCCCTGTGCCCCTTCCCGCGCGGCGGCGAGCACCGCCTTGATCTCAACCGGATGATGGCCGTAATCGTCGATCACGATGGCATTGCCGCCGCCCGGCACCGCGATCTCGCCCACCTTGGTGAAGCGCCGCTTGACCCCGCCGAACTTCGCAAAGCCGGTGCGGATCGTCTCGTCGGCGATGCCCATATGCAGCGCGACGCCGATCGCCGCCATCGCATTGAGCACATTGTGCCGCCCCGGCATGGGCAGCTCGATCCCCTCGATCCGCCGCACCGACCCATCGCGCTCCCGCACCTGCACATCGAAGCGATTGCCGCCGGGGATCGGCTGCACATGCTCGCCCCGAATGTCCGCCTGCGCCGAAAAGCCGTAGGTCACGATGCGCCGATCCTGCACGCGCGGCAGGATCGCCTGCACCTCCGGATGATCGAGGCACAGCATCGCCGCGCCGTAGAAGGGGACATTCTCGACGAACTCGACGAAGGCGTCTTTCACGCTGTCGAAATCGCCATAATGATCGAGATGTTCGGGATCGATATTCGTCACCACCGCGATGGTGCCATCGAGGCGCAGGAAGCTGCCGTCGCTCTCGTCCGCCTCGACCACCATCCATTCGGAGGAACCCAGCCGCGCGTTGGAGCCATAGGCGTTGATGATGCCGCCATTGATGACGGTGGGATCGACCCCGCCCGCATCGAGCAGCGCCGCGATCATGCTGGTGGTCGTCGTCTTGCCATGCGTACCCGCCACCGCGACGGTGGACTTGAGGCGCATCAGTTCAGCCAGCATTTCGGCGCGGCGGATCACAGGCACCCGCTTCTCCAGTGCCAGCTCCACCTCAGGGTTGCCGCGCTTGATCGCGGTCGATGTCACCACCACCGCCGCATCGCCCAAATTCTCGGCCTTGTGGCCGATCATCACCTTGATGCCCTTTTTGCGCAAACCTTCGACCACATAGCCTTCGGCAACATCGGAACCCTGCACGCTGTAGCCGAGATTGTGCATTACTTCGGCGATGCCGGACATGCCGATGCCGCCGATGCCGATGAAATGGATCGTGCCGATGTCGGTCGCGACGCCTTTCATGCCGGCACCCCACCGAGGTTCAGCGCGCTGGGCGAGGCAATGACGGGCTTGACGGTAACAGGGTCATTCATCAGCGGAGCGGTTCCTATCGATTCGAGAAGATCGGCCATATCGCGCGCGGCGTTCGGGCGGCCGCAATTCCATGCGCGCTTGGCGGCGTTTTGCAGCGCGCCCGGCTCTAGCGCCATTTTCTGCATCTGCTTGGCGAGCTCTACCGGCGTGAAATGCTGCTGCGGAATGGAGCGCGCCCCTCCCGCCTCCACCAGCTCGCGCACATTAGCGGTCTGGTGATCGTCCATCGCCGAGGGCAACGGAATGAGAATCGCGGGCCGCCCGGCGACGGTCAGCTCGGCGAGCGTCGATGCCCCTGCCCGCGCGATGACGAGGTGTGCCCAGGAGAGCTTCTCCGGCATGTCGGTGATGTAGGTCGCGAGGTCCGCCGGGATCTCCAGCTCGGCATAGGTGGCACGCACCCGTTCGATATCCTCGGCGCGACATTGCTGCGTCACCTGCAGGCGGCGGCGCAACGAGATGGGAAGCATCGAGAGCCCTTCCGGCACCACGTCTGACAGGATACTCGCGCCCTGGCTGCCGCCCGTCACCAGCAGGCGGAAGACGCTCTCGTCGGTCAGCGCCGGGAATTCCTCGCCACGAAGGCTGAGCACTTCCTCCCGCACCGGATTGCCGACAAGATGGACCTTGGGCTCATATCGCTCCTTCAGCCGTTCCACATGCGGATAGGCGGTGGCGATGGCGTTGACCTTGCCCGCGAGATAACGGTTGACCCGCCCCAGCACCGCGTTCTGCTCGTGGATCACGGTGGGCACACCATCTTTCAGCGCCGCCAGCAGCGCAGGCAATGCGGGATAGCCGCCGAAGCCGCAGACCACGGCAGGCTGGAAATTATCATACATCCGCCGCGCCATCTCGCGCCCTTCGCGGATGCCCTTCAACCCGCGCAGCCAGCCCAGCGGCCCGCCCTGCATCCGGCCGGCGGGCAGCACATGCACCGCCGCTTTCTCGAAAATGCCAGGGATCTTTGCGCCGCGTTCGTCCGTAACCAAAGCGACATGATGCCCACGCGCCATCAGTTCTTCCGCCACGGCATGGGCGGGGATCATGTGCCCCCCGGTCCCGCCTGCGGCGAGAACGAAGTGACGGGTAACGCTCATCGGCCACTCCAATTCGTCTTTGCCGCGCGGGGCTTGCCATCCATATAGGGATTCCGCCTGGTGAAGGCGAGCAGCAGCCCAACGCCGATACAGAGCGCCAGCATAGAGGAGCCGCCATAGCTGATAAAGGGGAGTGTCATACCCTTGGAGGGAAAAATCTGTGCATTGACACCCATGTTGATGATCGCCTGCATCCCGAACTGCACGGTGAGGCCCGCCGCGGCGAGCAGGATGAAAATATTGTCCTCATCGAGCAGCTTCAGCAGCACCCGCACGATGATGGCGAGATAGACCAGCGCCACCGCAATGCACGAGATAAGGCCGAATTCCTCGCCGATCACCGAGAAAATATAATCCGTATGCGCTTCCGGAAGGCGGAACTTCGCCTGCCCCAGCCCCGGCCCCACGCCACCGAAGCCGCCATTGGTGATGGTGCGGTGCGCCAGCTCCACCTGATCCGGCCCCGTATCCTCGACAATGCCCAGCCCAAGGAAATCGTTGATGCGTTGCCGCCCGTTTTCATAGAACAGATAGACAAGGACCATCCCGCCGAACGCCGCGCCCGCCATCATGCCGATGATCCGCCAAGACACACCCGTGAGCAGCAGCAACGCTGCCCAGCACCCGCAGAAGATCACCGTCTGCCCGAAGTCCGGCTGACGCATCAGCAACAGCGCGATGACGCCGGTGATCGCGCCGGTCAGGGGAATGACAGGCAGCGCCGCGTCGCGCTCCCTTAGCGAAAGCAGCCACGCAATAGTCACGACATAGACAGGCTTCAGAAACTCCGAGGGCTGGAACCGCATCCCCGGAAGGTCGATCCAGCGCTTGGCGCCATTGATGCTGCTGCCCAGCAGGGGCACCAGCACCAGCGTGAACAGGAAGAAGCAGGCGAGGCCGATCGCCAGCCGCCGCGCCCGATCCCGCTGCATCATCGAGATGCCGAGCATCAGCGGCACGCCGAGCGCGACCCAGAGCAGCTGCCGATAGAAATAGATCAGCGGATCGACGCTCACTTGGGCAGTCGAGCGATCGATTGCCGCGACTGGAGACGCCGCCGCCACCGCCACCAGCCCGATGGCGATGAGGATGAAGATGAGCGACAGCAGTACGCGGTCGATCTCCCAAAACCACACGCCCAGCGGGGTGCGTTCGCGCGGCACGGTGCGGCTGCGGAAATCGCGCACCATCTGTCCGGCTCGGAAGACGGGACGGCGCGGGCGGCTCTCACGCATCGGAGTGCGCCTCGCTTTCATCGAGCGCCGCCACGCAATGAACAAACGCTTCGCCCCGCGCCTCGTAATCGCGGAACTGGTCAAAGCTCGCGCAGGCGGGCGACAACAGCACGACATCGCCCGGCTCCGCCACCCGTGCGGCGCGGCGCACCGCGGCGGTCAGCATCTCGCTGTCATCCACCGGCATATGGGGGCTGAGCAACTCGGCATAACGATGCCCCGCCTCGCCAATGGTGTAAGCGGCCTTGATATTGGGATAATAGGGGACACACTCGTCGAGATGATCGGCCTTGGCGAGGCCGCCGACGATCCAGTGGATGCGGGGCTTGCCGTTTATCGGCGGCCAGGCGCCCAGCGCGGGCGCGGTAGAGGCGGCATTGGTCGCCTTGCTGTCGTTGATCCACAGCACGCCATTGCGCTCCGCCACCAGCTGCATCCGGTGCGGCAAGGCGGCATAGGTGGAAAGGCCTCGCTCGATTGCGTCCCCGGCTATGCCCAGCGAGCGCGCGACGGCCCGCGCCACCGCGACATTCTGCGCATTGTGCGGCCCCTGCAACGCAGGCCAACGCGCCTGATCGATCGGCGCAATATCCGCCGCGTGAACGGGGTTCAGGTCTCGCACGTTCGCAGCAATCGCGCGGGTGTTGTCATCGTCCAGCGCGATAATGGCGGGATGGCCACCGGACTGCATCGTGAACAGCCGCGCCTTGGACGCGCAATACCCCTCGAACCCGTCATAGCGATCGAGATGATCCGGCGTGATGTTCAGGAGCACCGCCACGTCGCAATCGAGGCTGTAGGTGAGGTCGATTTGATAGCTCGACAGCTCCAGCACATAGATGCCACCCGCCGGCAGAGGCTCCTGCCCCAGGATCGGCAGCCCGATATTGCCGCCCACGCGCGAGGCGATACCCGCCGTCTCGATGATGTGGTGAACGAGCGCGGTGGTGGTCGATTTGCCGTTGGTGCCGGTGATGCCAACAACCCTGTGGGCAGGCAGCGTCGGCCGCGCCAGCGCGAACAGCTCGATATCACCGATGATCGGCACACCGCACGTCTTTGCGTGCTCCGCAATCGGATGCCGGTTCAAAGGCACGCCGGGCGAGACGACCACGCCGTCATAGCCGGTGAGGTCGATGCTCAACGGATCGGCGATCTCCGCCTTGCCCGCCACCGCTTCCCGCGCATCCTCGCGGCTATCCCACGCGAGCACATGCGCGCCGCTCGTCACCAGACACTCGACCGTCGCGAGCCCGGAACGCGCCAGCCCCAGCACCGCATAGCGTTTCCCGGCAAAGACGGATGAGACGATCCCCACGCTCCCTCCCTTCATCGCAGCTTCAGCGTGGCGAGGCCTGCCAGCGCCAGCACGAAAGAGACGATCCAGAAGCGGATGACGACCGTGGTTTCCGGCCATCCAAGCTGCTCAAAATGATGGTGGATCGGCGCCATCTTGAACACACGCTTGCCGGTGCGCTTGTAGAAAAACACCTGAATGATGACCGACAGCGCCTCGACCACGAACAACCCGCCGATGATGCCGAGCACGATCTCGTGATGGCTCACCACCGCGATCACGCCGATGGTGCCGCCCAGCGCGAGGCTGCCGGTGTCGCCCATGAACACCGCGGCAGGTGGCGCGTTATACCACAGGAACGCCAGCCCCGCGCCGATCATCGCGCCAGTGAGGATCACAAGGTCGCCCGCACCCGGCACATGGGGGATGCCGAGATAGGCCGCGAAATCCGCGCGCCCCGCGAGATAGGTGATCGCGGTGAAGGCCATGCAGGCGATCACCACCGGCATCGTCGCCAGCCCATCCAGACCGTCTGTGAGGTTGACCGCATTGCCGAACGATACGATCACGAACGCCGCGAAAACATAATAAAACAGACCGAGGTCTATGGCAGGACCGTTCCAGAATGGGACATAAAGCGCAGTGCCGTTATGCTGCACGATCAGCATCGCCGCGATCCCGGCGATCAGGAACTCCGCAGCCAGGCGGAACCTGCCGGACAGCCCCTTGTGGCTCGCCTTCGTCACCTTGTCGTAATCGTCGAGAAAGCCGATCGCGCCGAAGCCCATCGTCACCACAAGGCAGGCCCAGACATAGGTGGAAGAGAGATCCATCCACAGCAATACCGAAACCAGCATGGACGTGAGGATCATCAGCCCGCCCATCGTCGGCGTGCCCCGCTTGGCGAGGTGGGTCTGGGGGCCGTCCGAGCGGATCGGCTGCCCCTTGCCCTGCCGCACCCGCAGCCAGCCGATGAACTTTGGACCGATGAGGAGGCCGAGGAACAAGGCGGTGGCGACGGCTATGCCCGCCCGAAAGCTCAGATAGCGAATGAGGTTCAATACACCAGTAAATTCAAGCTGTTGTGCCAGCCAATAGAGCATGTCTTATCTTTCTCCGTCCGCCAGCGCCGCCACCAGTCGCGACAGCCCGACGCTGTTGGACCCCTTGACGAGAATGACGTCGCCCGCGCGCACGTCGCTCGTCAGTTTTTCCTGTGCCGATATCACGTCGGCCACATGCGCCAAAGCCAGCTTTCCTTCAAGCCTCTCCGCCAGCGGCGCCATCTCTTCGCCCACCAATATGGCGCAATCGATCTTCGCCTCCTCGATCGGCTCGGCGAGGCTGGCATGAAGACCGGCGCTCTGGCTGCCCAGCTCCTTCATCGCGCCCAGAACCGCGATGCGCCGGCCAGCCTTTTCGCGCCCGAGCTGATGGATCGTCGCCCGCATCGAAAGCGGATTGGCGTTGTAGCTCTCGTCGATCAGCAGCGCGTCGCCATCCCGCACATGCACCTCGTGCCGCGCCCCACGCCCGGCAAGCCCTGGCATTTCCGCGAGCGCCAGACCCGCCGCCGCGAGATCGCCACCGACTGCCTCGACCGCCCCCATGATCGCCAGCGAGTTGGAGACATTATGCTCTCCCGGCGCGGCGACGGTGTAGCACAGCTCCGCCTCGGGCAGCTGGGCGACGACGAGCGTGCCGCCTGTGCTCGCAGGCACGGCTTCGCGCGCATGGACATCCGCGCCCTGCTTCAAGCCGAAGGTGACGATCCGCGCTCCTTGCGCCTCCGCCTTGGCGATCAGCACGACGCGATGCGGGCTGTCGAACGGAACGATAGCGACGCCTCCCGGCTCCAGCCCCTCGAAGATCTCGGCCTTGGCGCGGGCGATCGCCTCCTCGGTGCCGAAATATTCGATATGCGCGGGGGCGATGGCGGTGACGATGGCGACGTGCGGCCGCACGATCCGCGTCAATGCCGCGAGTTCTCCCGCATGGTTCATGCCCATCTCGAACACGCCGAACGCGGTGTCGCGCGGCATCCGGGCGAGCGACAGCGGTACGCCGACATGGTTGTTGTAGCTCTTCACCGAGCGATGCACCGGGCCGCGTCTGGCTCGCTCCAGCGCCATGAACAGCGCCTCCTTGGTGCTGGTCTTCCCGACCGAGCCTGTTACGCCGATCACCTTGCCCTTCATGCGCGCCCGCGCCGCATGGCCGAGGGCGTTCAGAGCCTCGGTAGTATCGCTCACCAGTACATGCGGCTGGTCTATAGGTTCGGACACCAGCGCACCCGCCGCCCCTGCCGCAAAGGACTTGTCGATAAACCTGTGGCCGTCGGTCGCCTCGCCCTTCAGCGCGATGAACAGATCTCCCGGCCCGACCTCACGGCTGTCGAACGCCACACCGGACACGGCAAAGTCGCCCGAGGCCGTGCCTCCGGTCGCCTCGGCAATCTCCCGCGAGGTCCAGAGCGGCGCATCACTCACTGCGCGCACTCCCGCGCGACCTCGACATCGTCGAACGGCAGCACACGCTCGCCGATGATCTGCCCCTGCTCATGCCCCTTGCCGGCGAGCAGCACGATATCCTGCGCGCCCGCCTGCGCTATGGCCGCAGCGATAGCGGCGCGACGTCCGCCGATCTCTTGCGCCTCCGGAGCGCCCGCCATGATCGCCGCGCGGATGACAGTTGGGTCTTCGGAGCGGGGATTGTCGTCGGTGACGATCACATGGTCGGCGAGTTCCGCCGCCACGTTGCCCATGAGCGGGCGCTTGCCCGCATCCCGGTCCCCGCCCGCGCCGAAAACGATGATGAGGCGGCCCTTGGTGTGTGGGCGCAGCGCTTCGATCGCGGCACGCAGGCCGTCGGGTGTATGCGCATAATCGACATAGACCGGCGCGCCTGCCTTGGTGAGAACCGCACGCTCCAGCCGTCCGCGCACCGGAGCAAGGCGCGAGAGGTGCGGCATGATCCTGGCCCACTCCGTCCCGCTCGCCATCACAAGACCAGCAGAGACCAGTACATTCGCGGCCTGATAGGCACCGATCAGCGGCAGATCGACCTTGTGCTCCTTGCCTTCGGCCGCGATTACGAGCTTCTGCCCCAGCGCGGTCGGCTCGCGGCTTACCAGGCGCAGCGTCTCGCCCGTCTCGCCCACGGTGATGAGCTTCAGTCCGCGCGCCTGTGCCCGCGCGATGACATCGGCGGATTTGTCGTCGTCCGCCCAGACAACCGCCGCGCCGCCATCCTGCACCACCTCGTCGAACAGGCGCATCTTGGCGTCGAAATAGGCCTCCATCGTGCCATGATAATCGAGATGATCGCGCGACAGGTTGGTGAACGCGCCCGCCAGCACCGGCAAGCCTTCGGTGCGATACTGCGCGAGGCCGTGGCTCGATGCCTCAAAGGCGGCGTGGGTGATGCCCTCCTTCTTCAGCCCCGCCATATTGGAGAGGAAGGTGACGATATCCGGTGTCGTGAGGCCGGTGTGCACCTGATCGACCGAGGTCGTGACCCCCAGCGTACCGATCGACGCGGACTTGTGCCCCAGCGCGCGCCAGAGCTGGCGGGTCAGCTCGACGGTGGAGGTCTTGCCGTTGGTGCCCGTCACCGCAACGCAGACATCCGGAAAGGGTGCGAAGAAGCGCGCGGCCATTTGCGCGAACAGGCGGCGCGGGTTGGCGTCCGCGATATGCACCGCGCCCTCGACCTTCGCTTGCGGACGCGCCACGACCGCGACAGCGCCCGCCGCGACGGCCTGCGGGATGAAATCCTCGCCATTCACCCGCGCTCCCTCGAACGCGCCGAAGACGCATCCCTTCGCCACCTTGCGGTTGTCGATCGCAAAGCCGGTCACGGCCAGATCCGGCACATTTCCCGCCAGTCCTGCGGCGAGCATATCAAGGCGCATCACTCTTCTCCTGTGTCTTGGGACAGGAGCGGCATAAGTTCCGATATGTCAACATCGCGGCGCTGATCGGGCAAAATTCCGAGCATCGGGCCGATGCGCGTCACCACCTGCTTGACGACCGGCGCGGAGGTGTAGGCCGCCGTGCGGACGCCGGGATATTTGCTGCTGCCCTGCGGCGCGTCCATCATGCTGACGACGACATATTGCGGGTTGTCCATCGGGAAGGCGGCAGCGAAAGTCGTGATATTGGCATTGTGGGAATAGCGGCCGCCTTCGGGCTTTTCCGCCGTTCCGGTCTTGCCGCCGATGCGATAACCCGGCGCGTCCGCCGTCTTGCCCGTGCCGTACATCACGATGAGGCGCAGCAACTGGCGCATCCGCGCGCTGGTCGCCGCGGAGAACACCCGGCGGCCCTGCGGCACCTCATTCGCATTGCGTTTCAGCAGCGTGGCCGGTCGCCAGATGCCCCCGTTCACCAGCGCGGCATAGGCGCTCGCCAGATGGATCGGCGTCACGGCAATGCCATGACCATAGGCCACCGTCATATTGGTGATGCGGCCCCAGTCCACCGGCCACAGCGTCGGGAAGCGCTCCTTCAATTCGATGCTCGGGCGGCGATCGAACTCCAGCGAGCGATAGACCTTCTGCATCGGCCCTGAGCCCATCTCGTCCGCGATGCGGGCGGTGCCGATGTTGGAGCTGTGAATCAGAATTTCCGGCACGTTGAGCCAGCGGCCAAGCGGATGGTCATCCTTGATATGATAACCGCCGACAGCCAGCGGGGCGGTGGCGTCATAGAGCTTGCCCATCGAGGTGACGACGCCGGCATCCATCGCCGCCGCAACCGCCAGCGGCTTGAAGGTCGATCCCAGCTCGTAGCGCGCCTGCACCACATTGTTGCGCCGCGCGTCCGCGTCCGCACCCAGCTTGTTGGGATCAAACACCGGGAAGGACGCCATCGCGACCACCTCGCCGGTGTTGGCGTTGAGGACGACGCCGGTCGCACCTTTCGCCTTCTGGTCCATCATCGCGGAATAGAGCTCGCTCTCCAGCGCGCCCTGCACCCGGCTGTCGACGGAAAGCACCAGCGGATCGCCGCGCCGCGCCGGATCGACCAGCCGGTCGTTGAATGCCGCTTCCACGCCCATGCCGCCCGAATAGACCGCGCCGTTCCTGACCGGCGCAAAGCCGAGCATATGAGCCGCGAGCGTGCTCTGCGGATAGAAGCGCTCCTTCTCGCGCGGAAACTCGATCCCGATCTCGCCCAGCGCGTTCACCGCCGCCACTTCCTCAGGCAGCGCGCGGTGGCGCAGATAGGCCCAGCCCTTGCCGGTGAGCTTCGCGTAAAACTCCTGCTGCGGCGTATCCGGGAAAATCTCGTGCAGCTTGCGCGCGAGTTCCGAGGGGTCGCTGATCAGCTTGTCCGGCCGCACCGAGATCGCGTAGGCATCCATCATCCGTGCGAGCGGCACGCCGTTCCTGTCCACGATATCGGCGCGCGGAGGCAGCCCGGCGAGGCTTCCGTTCCGCTCATCCCGCCCACCGGAGGCAATGCCCATCCAGACGAGGCGCATCACGAGGATGGCGCAAATCCCCATGATGAGCAGCAGCATCAGCATCAACCGCTGATGGGCGATCACCGTCAGGCTCAGCTTCTCGCGCCGGACGGGGGGACGATCATGCCGGACGACGATCGTCGCCATCAGCGGACGGCCCGGTCGATCTTGCCGAGCGAGCGGCTATCGAGCAGCTGCGCGTCGAGCATCGCCATGCGCTCGGCCTTACGGGATACCGGCGCGGCCTTGACGGACCTGTCCGCCTTCGCAAGCCGGACCACCGCGGCAGCCGGGGCGCGGTCTTTCGGGCTATCCTTGACCTGCTTCACAGCCTTGGGCGCAGGCACAGGTGCGGGAGCGGACACGCTCGCCACGGGAGCCACCGGCGCCTGCACCGCCACCCGCACAGGCGTCGTCGCGGCGACATCCGCCTGCGCCTGGCTGGCGGCGGCATCGGCCTGCTCCCGGTCGCCGGTCTCGATCATCGCGACCAGCACCGGCTGCGGCGCATAATTGGGCCCATTGGGCTGCAGGCCATCGAGGTGGGCAAGTTGGCGCTCGTCGGTGAGATAATGGTCCGCCCCCAGCGCCGAATAATGAAAATCCCGGCTCGCCCACTGCTCAAGCTGGCGCATGTTGGCGCGCGCGCTGAATTCCGTCTCCAGATAGCGGATGTCCGCCCGGGCGGAGGCGATCTGCGCCCGCACCCGCATCAGCTCGTTGCGCTCGGTCGCGACTTTCAGGGAGACGAGATAGGCGGAAAGCGCACCCATCGCCACGAACAACACCCAGAACAGGCTCTGCAGACGTTTGACGGCGATCATCCTTCTGTCTCCTGATGAGGGGCGCTGGCGTCGCCGAGGCGGACGGCGCTGCGCAATGTGGCAGAACGGGCGCGGGGGTTGCGGGCGACTTCGGCGTCCGAGGGACGGACGGCCTTGGCCGGCTTGGCGAATGCCGGACGCTCCGCAGGCTGCGTCATGGGGCGGTGGCGTGACCCTGCGGCTTCGCTGCCCGAGCGGCGACGCAGGAACTGCTTGACGATGCGGTCCTCCAGGCTGTGAAACGTCACCACCGCGAGCCGACCGCCCGGCGCAAGGATCTGCTCCGCCGCCTCCAGCCCGCGCTCCAGCTCGTCCAGCTCGCCATTCAGATGAATGCGGATCGCCTGGAACGCGCGGGTCGCGGGGTCTTTCTTGTCATGCGGCTTGTGGCCAAGCGCGCGGCGCACCACGTTCGCCAGCTCGGCCGTCCGCATGATCGGCCGCGCGGCGACAATCGCCTTCGCCACCCGGCGCGAACGCGGCTCCTCGCCATAGCGATAGAGCACGTCGGCGATTTCCTCCTCGGGTGCGGTATTGACGAAATCGGCGGCGGTCGTCCCGGCCTGGCTCATCCGCATGTCGAGCGGGCCATCCGCCTGAAAGGAAAAGCCGCGTTCTGCCCGATCGAGCTGCATCGAGGAGACGCCGATATCCAGCACGACGCCATCAACCTGCGCCGCGCCCACGCCCGCCACCAGCGAATCCATCGCGGAGAACGGCCCTTCGACCAGACAAATATCGCTGCCTTCGCGCGCGATCCGCTCGCGCCCTTCGGCAATCGCATCGGGATCGCGGTCGATCGCGATCACATGCGCGCCTGCCGCCGCCATCGCGCGGGAATAGCCGCCCGCACCATAGGTGCCGTCGACATGCGTCTCTCCGGCGCGGATCGCCAGCGCGTCGAGCACCTCGTCCAGCAGCACGGGGATATGCGGCGCGGCGGTGGCGGGCGATGGCGATGCGGCAGCGCTCATTTGCCCGCTCCCTTGGCGGGCGCGGCAAGATATTGTTCCACCGCATAGACGACGCGGCGGCTCCGGCCCTTATATTCGAGATATTTCTCGGGCGCCCAGATCTGGATATGGCGCCCGGTGCCGACGAACAGCGCGGTCTCGCCAATGCCCATCATGCCCTTGATGTCTTCCGGCATGAAGAAGCGGCCGCCATCGTCGAAGTTGAGGTCTTCGAGGTCGGGGAAATATTTCTCGCGCGCGGCTTCGTCGTCAAAGGCCTCGCCGCGTTCGCGCGCGGCCTGCTGGTCCGCCAACACCTGCTGTTCCAGCCAGCTCTTGTGGGAAAGGCCGAAGCCGATCGCGCAGTCATGCTCCGGGTGGAGACTGAGGCAGATCTTGTTGCTCTCTCCGCTACTCTGGCGGATGGCCTTGCGCATCTCCAGCGGCAGCGCGAAACGGCCCTTGCCGTCTGCGGCGCATATACCGTGCCCTGAAAAGATGATGCCTTCGGACAAGCCGACCAACCCCCAATTGCGAGCCGCTCAAGGCCGCACGAAGCCGCCCGGAAAAGCGCATTGGGGAACGCCGGTCCGTCACGGGAATCGCACAGGTTGAACAGCCCCTCGTTGCACAAAGGTGTATCAAGGGTCGATCTGGGAGAAAAGGGGAAATTTTGGGAAAACGTGGGAAAAGACTCTTTTTAGCTTATTTTTGTGCCTTTCCTCTGGAAGTCGGCCCCTTCTCCTTCCTGCCTGACCTCCGCAGAGCTGCCTTTGTCCGGGGGTTTGGCCGCAAAAAACCGGCCATACCCGAGTCCTCCCAGCCCGGCCCAGAAGAGCGCGGCAACGAGTCCCCAGCGAAAAGCCGATATCAGCGCCGCATCGTTCGGCACACGCCGCACCGGCGGTGTGCCCGGCACGGCCAGAGGATCGATCACCCAGCTCTCCAGCAGCGGCACGATATCCGCGGCATAGGCCTCCGGACGATCGGCCCAGCGCGGGTCCGCCAGCCACAGGCGGTCGTCCAGCAGGTCGGCGTCCGCGACCAGCCTCACTTTGCCCTTGCCGATGGGACACAGTGCCATCAGCCCGCGCTCGGCAAAGGTGCACGGCGTCCTGCCCTGCGGCGCGAAACGCGACGCCCCCGCCATTATCAGCACATAGCCTCCCGCCAGAACACGCCGGTCGATTCCATCTCCCCCTCGCGCGACAGGTTCCAGCCGCAAGCCCCAGTGGAGCAGCAACGGATCGAGCAGGCTGGTGAGCGGCGCGCGGCGCGGATCGCCCAGCGGCAAGGCGCTCGGCCACATCAGCAGCGGATCGGCGAAGATCACCGCCCGGCCACCCTGCCTGATCCAGCCGTCGAGCGCCACCAGCTCCGTGGGCTGGAGCAAGCGCGGCTGGGCGAGCACGAGTGCATCCAGCCCGCGCAACGTCGCGGCGTCGATATGGTCGACCGCCCGCGCATGGAGATGGTCAACCAGCGGCGACCGCCCATCGCCCGTCGCCACATATTCGTCCAGCCGCCGGTCTGGATACCAGAACAACGGCAGACCCGTCACCAGCCCGACACGGGGCGCCGCGGCCGAAGCGGCTGCGCCGGAGTGTGGCATGTCAGGCAGATCCCGCGTCGCGCGCCAGCAGAACAGCGCCACCGTAGAGAGCGCACCCGCCATCAGGATCGCCAGCCACCATAGCCGCGCCTGACGCCGCATCCGCCAGCTCAGCAACAGGAACAGAACAACCGCCACCAGCATCGCCAGCCACCAGCGGGCGGGCGCCGTCTGCCCCGTCTGCAGCACGCCGCCAGCCGCCAGCCCAAGTGGCATGGCGAGCGGCAACAGCCCGACAAACAACACCGTCACGATCAAAAGGAATACGGCGACCGCGATCAAGGCGGCACTCCAGCGCCGTTTCATGCGCGCCGTCAGTGCGTCTTGCCGCCACCGTCGGCAGGCGCGCGGTCCATCGGCTTCTTGAGATGGGGGTCAGGCTGGAGATCGGCGACGACCGACTGGGTATCGCTATCGTCAGCGGAGGGTGTGACGCCCAGCTCGGCGAGCGGCTCGCTCGGGGCGCCATTGGCCGCCGCCGTCTCCGCCGTTGCGGCATTCGCTGCGACCGCGGCGCCCTCGTCATGGCGGATATTATCGACGACGATATTGGCGAGGCCAATCAGCAGCACAATCCCGAAAAGCCCGGTGAGGCCCGTCTGAATGCGCTTCATCGCTTCCTTGCGGCTTGACGGTTGCTCGCTCATTCCACTCGCTTGGCCGAGGCCCGACGATCGGGCCTACGCGGGCTCCTTGTGCCCCAGCCAGGGGAAGACCGTCAAGCCTTTCGCTGCGAGCCATTCGGCATTGTAAAGCGTGGAGAGATACCGAAAGCCGGTATCGCACAAAATCGTGACGATCCGCTTGCCCGGTCCCAGCTCCTTCGCCAGCGCCACTGCGCCCGCCACATTGATGCCGCTGGAAAGGCCGAGGCACAGGCCTTCCTCGCTGAGCAGGCGACGCACCCATTCGAGCCCTTCCTCGTCCGAAATGCGGAACTGGGTATCGATCGGCGCGCCGTCGAGATTGCCGGTGATGCGCCCCTGCCCGATGCCTTCCGCGACGGACGAGCCTTCCGCCTTCAGCTCGCCATGCGCGTAATAATTATACAGCGCCGCGCCGAACGGATCGGCGAGCGCGATCGTCACCGCTTCGTCCTTCGCCTTGAGGCCCAGCCCCACGCCCGCAATCGTTCCGCCTGTTCCGGCCGCGCAGGTAAATCCGTCGATCCGGCCATCCATCTGGCTCCAGATTTCCTCCGCCGTGCCGACGATATGCGCCTTGCGGTTGGCGATATTGTCGAACTGGTTCGCCCAGATGGCGCCCGGCGTTTCCTCCGCGATCCGGCGCGAGGTGTGCACGAAATGGCCTGGGTTGGAATAAGGCGCGGCGGGCACCAGCACCAGCTCCGCGCCCAGCGCGCGCAGCGTATCCATCTTTTCCTTGCTCTGCGTCTCCGGCATGACGATGATCGTCCGGTAGCCGCGCGCGTTCGCGACAAGCGCCAAGCCGATCCCGGTATTGCCCGCCGTCCCCTCGACGATGATGCCGCCGGGCTTCAGCAAGCCGCGTTCCTCAGCATCGCGCACGATGAACAGCGCGGCGCGGTCCTTCACGCTGGCGCCGGGGTTGGCGAACTCGCATTTGCCATAGATCTCGCAGCCGCTCTCGTCAGACGGCCCCTTGAGGCGGACGAGGGGCGTGTTGCCGATAAGCGAAAGGGTGTCAGATACAGCTGCCATGCCCGGGGCATAGCGCAGCGCGAGAGGCCTGCCAAGCAAGGGAATGTTGCCCCGGTGAAAGCGGGGATCAGCCGCATGATGCAGACGAAAAAATATCGCAAAAAATTCAAGTTCGCCGGGAACCATAGCTAGCACGGCTCGTTCTTACTTGCGGATGGCGACCCTTTGCCCCCCGCTACGCTATCCGAACCCCAGAGCCCGGAACGCCTTCCCCCAAACCCGCGTTCCGGGCTCCACTTTTTCTCCCACGCCTCCCCCTTGTCCCCGCGTCGCGATCGGGGGAACGATCCTCGCCGGCAGGGGTTAATGGGCAGGAGCCTAAATGGCTGCCCCGGATCTTGAGGAGACCATCATGACACGCACGATCATCACAGCCATCACCGTCGGCTTCGCCCTCGCCCTTGCCGCCTGCAACACTATGGAAGGCGCTGGCAAGGATGTGAAAAGCGCGGGCACAACTCTGGAAAATGCGGCGAAATAACCGCTAGGGCTGGTTCGCCAGCTCCGTCTGTTCCGCTGATCGCCTGCGTTCCGTGAACCACATGGCGATCAGCGCTATTTCATACAGCAGCACCAGCGGCACGGCGAGCAGCAGCTGGGACACAACATCAGGCGGCGTGAGCACCGCAGCCACGATAAACGCCACCACAATCATATAGCGCCGCAGGCCGACGAGCTGCGTTCGCGTCACCAGCCCGGCATGATTGAGCAGCATCAAGAGCACCGGCAACAGAAAGCAGATCCCGAACGCAAGGATGAACTGCATAACGAGGCCGAGATAGGAATCGGCGCTGGGCAGAGCCTCGACCTGAATGCCGCTGCTCGATCCCTGATATTGCAGGAAAAAGTGGAACGCCGTCGGCATCACCACGAAATAGGCCAGCGATGCGCCTGCCATGAACAGCACCGGCGTCGCCAGCAGGAAAGGGAGCAGCGCCTTCTTCTCCTTCGCATACAGCCCGGGCGCGACAAATGCCCACAGCTGGTTGGCGATGATGGGAAACGACAGGAAGAAAGAACCGAACAGCGCCACCTTCACCTGCACGAAAAACGCCTCGTACAGCTTGGTATAGACCAGCTTGCCTCCCGCCGTGCCGAACGCCTCCTTCAGCGGATGCACGAGGATGGCAAACAGGGTGTCGGAAAAATAGAAGCACAGGAAGAACCCGGCCAACAGCGCGATCACGCATTTCAACAGCCGGGAACGCAGCTCGATCAGATGATCGAGCAGGGGCGCTTTGGAGTCGTCCAGATCCTTCATGCCGGCTTTTCCGCTGGAGGAGCACTCTCCGGGAGCGCCTCTTGCCCCAAGGGCGTTGCCGCCTTGTCGGCGCCGATCACGGTGGATGCGTCATATTCCGGCTCGGGCAGCGGTTCCGCTTGGGGATACTGCTCCATGATGCGGCGGTTTTCTGCCGCCCACTTCTTTTCCAGCTCCTCCATCTCCGCCTCGCGGACCATCGCATCGATGCCCGAGCGGAAATGGCGCGACATCGCCCGCGCCTTGCCGACAACCTGCCCTATCTTGTAGAGCGCGCGCGGCAAATCCTTCGGCCCGATCACCACGACCGCGACGATAATGATCAGCAGCAGTTCGCTGGAGCCAACGTCAAACATGCGTCAATCCGCCCATCAAGCGGCTGGTGCTCAGCCCTGCTTCTGCTCTTCCTTGGCGGGAGCCGGAGCCGCATCGGGCGCGGCCTGCCCCTCGATCCGGGTTGCGGGGCGCGGCGCGGAGGCGATCTCGTCGTCGTCGGCCATACCCTTCTTGAACGCCTTGATGCCCTTGGCGACATCACCCATCACGCCAGAAATCCTGCCACCGCCGAACAGCAGCACCACAACCACCAATACGATCACCCAGTGAAAGAGTGAGAACGAACCCATCGAAAATCTCCTTGCGACGCCGCTACTCTAGGCTTCCTCGCCCATGTTTTCCAGCGCGGAATCATCGTCCTCGCGCTCGAACAGTCCTTCCATCGCCCCCTCCATCGCGAGGTCGACCGGATCGAGCAGACCAGCGGCGCGCAGATCCTCCAGCCCGGGCAGATCGCGGCGACTTTCCAGCCCAAAATGCGTCAGAAATTCGGGCGTCGTCGCGTAGATCAACGGCCGACCCGGCACCTCGCGCCGCCCGGCAGGCCGCACCCACCCCGCTTCCATCAGCACGTCGATCGTACCCTTCGCCACCTGCACGCCGCGAATCGCCTCGATTTCCGCCCGGCTTACGGGTTCATGATAGGCAATGATCGCCAGTGTCTCCATTCCCGCGCGCGAGAGCCTGCGCGGCTCCTCCTTCTCACGCCGCAGCATGTGGGCCATGTCCGCCGCGGTCTGGAAATGCCAGCGCCCGCCACGCTCGACGAGGTTGATGCCGCGCCCGGCATAATCTCCCGCCAGCCGCTCCAGCGCGCTTGTGATGTCGGCCCGGTCGCCCACATACTGCCGCAGCTGCTGCACGCTCATCGGCTCCGTCGCCGCGAACAGTGCGGCTTCGAGCGCGCGGGCGAGATCATCCGGTTCCGAGTCGCCGTTCATGCCTCCACCCCGTCCCGCTCAACCGTTGCCGCTTCCATCGCCGTGCGCAGGAAGATCGGCGCGAAGATGCCCTCCTGCTTAATGTCCACCCGCCCCTGCCGCGCCAGTTCCAGCATTGCGACGAAGCTGGACGCCAGCGCAGACCGACCGAACGCCCCGGAGAGCCCCTCGGGCAGGAAACTCTCCAGCCGCGCCCAATCAAGCCGCGCACCCACCAGCCTCCCGACCCGCTCCAGCGCCGCGTCGAGCGTCATCACCGGGCGGCGCGAGACGACATGGCTCGCAGGCTGCGTCCGAGCCTTCACCTGCCCATAGGCCGCGACCAGATCATAAAGGCTTGCCTGCCACAGCGCGCGCTTGTCGACCCGCAACCCCTCCGGCGCGCCGCGCACGAACACATCGCGCCCCAGCCTGTCCCGCGCCATCAGCCGCGCGCCCGCATCGCGCATCGCGGAAAGACGCTGGAGCCGGAGGTGCAGCCGCAGTGCCAGCTCTTCGGGCGACGGCTCCTCCTGCATCGCCCTGGGCAGCAGCAGCGCGGACTTCAAATAGGCGAGCCACGCCGCCATCACCAGATAATCCGCCGCCAGCTCCAGCTTCAGCGCCTTGGCTTCCGCGATAAACCTCAGATATTGCTCGACCAGCGCAAGGATCGATATCTGCTTCAGGTCCACCTTCTGCGACCGTGCGAGGTTGAGCAGCAGATCGAGCGGCCCTTCCCAGCTCTCGAAGCTCAGGGTCAACACCTCACCAGCGGCGCGCGGAGCCTCGAACAGGTCGAAGGCTTCCTCGCGCTCCGCCATCAGGCCACCACCGCGAGCAGGGCATCGCGCTCGGCGATCAGCTCTTCCAGCGGCGGCTCGTCGCCCGACGCGCCTGCACCCGCCATCGCCCGGTCGAGCCGGGCACGGGACGCGTCGGATATATTCGGCAGCGCGTTCGCAATCCCCACCATATCCTCCATCCGTGCCCAGCAGTTGAGCGCGATGTCGCACCCGGCAGCCACGACTCCCGCGGCGAGCGATGGAATATCGCCGTTCAATGCCTTCATGTCGAGATCGTCCGACATCAGCAGCCCATCGAAGCCGATGCGTCGACGGATGATGTTTTCGATCACGATGGGCGAAAGGCTCGCCGGGCGTTCCGCGTCCCACGCGGTATAGACGATATGCGCGGTCATCGCCATCGGCGCGCTGGAGAGGCGGATGAAGGGCTCAAGGTCGGCCTCCAGCGCGGCGTCGTCCGCCGTCACGGTCGGCAGGTCATGATGGCTGTCGACCAGCGCGCGACCATGCCCCGGAATATGCTTGACGATGCCAATGACGCCGCCTTGCCCCAGCCCCTCAAGCACAGCCCGGCCCAGCGCCGCGACGCGCATCGGCTCCGCGCCCAGAGTGCGGTCGCCCATGATGTCGCTTGCCCCCTCCTGCCGCACGTCAAGCAGGGGCAACGCATCGACGGTGATGCCGGCTTCGCGCAACGTCGCCGCAATCGCTCGCGCGTTCCACCGCGCCGCCATGATCGCCGAGGACGGCGCGACGTCATAGAGCCGGTCGAACGCCTGCATCGCCGGGAAAGCGGGCCATTCGGGGGGAAGCATCCGCGCGACGCGCCCGCCTTCCTGATCGATCATGATCGCCAGATCATCCCGCCCGTGCAGCGCCCGCAGGTCGTCGGTGAGCGCGCGGAGCTGATCGCGCGAGGCGCAATTCCGCTTGAACAATATGTAGCCCGCAGGCTCCGCATCCTTGAAAAACGCGCGCTCGTCCGCGCCGAGGGCTTCGCCCGCTATCCCGAAAATCGCCGGTATCATGGCAGGAGAGTAGCGGGACATACGGCGTCAGGAAAGATCAATGCCGACATTTTGCCCGAATATGTTGTCGCATTTCAGGCCCTCCCCGCTGCGACTAGCCCGCCTGCGGGAGGGGATGGAGTTGGGCCGGAATCCGCGCGTCAGTTGACGACCATGCAGCTCTCGCCCGCCACCTTGAGCTTGCCGCACAAAATGTTGGCCTGCGGGGTCGCGACACGGAGCCGGTAGAACTGACCTCCGTTCACCGTGACCGGCTGGATGCTGTAGCTCAATGCGGACAGATAATCGAACCGCTTCGCAAGCCGCGACCAGCTCGATTTCGCCAGCGCCTCGCTGTCATAGGCGCCGAGCTGGATCATCGCGCTGCCTCCCTTTGCCGCTGGCGCGGGCGCGGTCGCCGCCTTGGCGAATGGCGCACCGGGCTTCGCAACGGAAGCGACGACCCTCGGCGTGGCGGCTATCGGTGCCACGACAGGGTCGGTGCTCGCGGTCTTGGTGATGGGAATCTCCGGCATTTTGTCGGGATCGATGACGCCGCTGCGCTCTTTTCCTTCGCTTGCGGCGAAGCTCTCGTCGCCCTCGCCTGCGAATTTCTTCGCGTCCGCGCTGTGAGCCGGCACCTTGTAGGGGTTGACGGGCGCATGGATGACCTGCGGCTCCGCCTTCTCGATCATGCGGTTGCGGATGATATAGACCGCACCCACTATCAGCCCGAGGAGAACGAGACCGGCGATGATCAGCGCGCCGAGACGGAGCAGCGACACCTCTTCGTCGCCGTCATCGTCATAGGCGGGTTCGAGCCACGGCAGACGATCCTCATCATCGAGCGCGAGGCTGTCATTCATGCCGTTGGTCCCCATTCACTGCATCTCCGAAAGGGCCTCCACACCCATGAGCGCGAGACCGTTGCGCACAATCTGCCCTATTTGCCGTGCCAAGAAAAGCCTCACAGACGTCGTTTCGGGATCGTTAACCACGATTATTCGCCGCGCCGCATCATCGTTGCCCATGTTCCACCAGCCGTGGAACGCGGCAGCCAAATCCCCGAGAAAAAAGGCGATTCTGTGCGGCTCACGCGCCTGCGCGGCGGCCTCGATGATCCGCGGATATTGCGCTGCGAGCTTCACCAGCGCCAGCTCCTCCGTCCCAAGGCGGGACAGGTCGGGCGCTGGAAGCTCCACGCCCGCCTCCGCCGCGCGCCGCCCGAGCGACGCGATCCGGGCGTGGGCATATTGCACGTAGAACACAGGATTGTCCTTCGACGCCTCCACCACCTTGGCGAAATCGAAGTCCATCTGCGCGTCAGCCTTGCGGGTGAGCATGGTGAAGCGGACCACATCCTTGCCCACTTCCCGCACCACGTCCGCCAGCGTGACGAAATTGCCGGCCCGTTTGGACATCTTCACCGGCTCGCCGTCACGCAGCAGGCGCACCATCTGCACGAGCTTCACATCGAACCGCGCCTTGCCCTCGGTGAGCGCCGCGACCGCCGCCTGGATGCGCTTCACCGTGCCCGCATGGTCCGCGCCCCAGATGTCGATGAGCTGATCCGCGCTTTGCGCCTTCTGGAAATGATAGGCCATATCCGCGCCGAAATAGGTCCAGCTGCCGTTGGACTTCTTGATCGGGCGGTCCTGATCGTCGCCGAACCGGGACGAACGGAACAACGGCAGCTCGACCGGCTCCCAGTCTTCCGGTGTCTCGCCCTTGGGCGCTTCCAGCACGCCATCATAGACCAGATCCCGCGCGCGCAGCCACGCTTCCGCCGCTTCGGGCTTCTTCGCCGCCTGCAACTCCGCTTCCGAGGCAAACACGTCATGGTGGATGCCGAGTAGCGCCAGATCGTCCCGGATCATGTCCATCATCGCCGCAACCGCCTGCCCACGGAACAGCGCGAGCCATTCGCTCTCTTCAGCCCCGACGAACTTGGCTCCATGATGGGTGGCGAGCTTGTGGCCGACGGGCACGAGATAGGCGCCGGGATACAGCCCTTCCGGGATCTCGCCGATATCCTCGCCCAACGCCTCGCGGTAGCGCAGATGCACCGAGCGCGCGAGCACATCGACCTGCCCCCCCGCGTCGTTGATATAATATTCGCGAATGACCTTGTGGCCGATGGCTTCCAGCAGCGTCGCCAGAGCGTCGCCCACCACCGCGCCCCGGCAATGGCCCATGTGCATCGGCCCGGTGGGGTTCGCGGACACATATTCGACGTTGACGGTAACGCCCGCGCCACTGTCCGACCTGCCATAGTCCGCGCCGAGCTGCTCGATGGCGCGGAGTTCGGCCGCCCAGGTCTCGGGCGTCAGGCTCATATTGAGGAAGCCCGGCCCGGCGATGGAGACGGATGCCACCTCGTCCAGCGCGTCCAGCCTTGCCGCGATCTTCTCCGCGAGCGCACGCGGGTTTGTCCCCGCCGCCTTCGCCAGCACCATCGCGGCATTGGTGGCGAGATCGCCGTGCGAGGCATCTCGCGGCGGCTCGACCGTCACGGCCTTGCGGTTGATGACGGACGGCAAATCCCCCGCCGCAACCATCGCATCCAGCAGCGCATCCATATGGGCGGCGAATCGAACGTACAGTGTCACAGCTCAAACCTTCATCGTCATGTGCATGGAGGAAGCAACCGGATTGCCTCCTTCGTCATGCTGAACTCGGTTGACTACGTCGCCCTTCGGGTCAGCATCCATCATGCCTCTTGGCGCCGCACTTAGCGGAGAAATGAACCCTGAAACAAGTTCAGGGTGACGGAAGCGGGATATTACCGCGTTGCGTTATATTTGAACTGTTCCGGCGTCAGGTTGAAGCCAATGAGCAGCTCGAAGCTGGTTCGCTGCAACGCCGCCTTGACCTCGGGCAGGGTGAACGGATCGATCGCCGCGTCTTCCTCGCCCGACTTGCGCTTCTGGGAGATCTTGCGCTGGATAGCATCCGGCAGCGTCGCCTGCGCGCGGTCGACATAGGATGCGGCCTTGGCGGACGCCTGCGCGCGATACTGCCCAGCCGCGAAGCTCACCCGCACCGTGCCGACCCGCTTGGCGATCACCGCGTTGCCGCCACGCACCACGACCGAGAAATAGGGCAGATCAACATCCCGCGCGACAGAGGCATCGCGCCGGGAAGCGAGCACGTCGAACGTCGCTTCGGTGACGTAGTTATCGCCACTCTCGGAGCAGGTTGAGCGCAGGTTGGTCATACTCGCCACCACGTCGATCGCGTTCGCGTCCGTGCTGCCCGCGGGGTTGAACAGCGTCACGTCCCCGGTCTGCGCCGGAATCGCCGCAACGGGGCAGGAACTCCGCACCGCCACGATGCCGCCGGTTTCGTCTAGATCGCCCTTCTTCGCGCACGCTCCCAGCGCAAGCAGAGCCAAAACGGCGAGTGAAGCCTTGGGTAGCATGGAACGGGCTGGTGTCACGGATATTCCCTACATGGTTCGATCCGGCTTCTTATCGACCCGGCGCAGGCGGCGCAACACAAACAGCATCAGCCGCTCATCCTGCCTCTAGCCTTGGCGGGAAATCCTGCCTACAGGCAACAGCTATGACCGCAGCCGAACAGATACGCCCCGCGCTTGACCTGCTGATCGCGGCCCCGCGCGGCTTTTGCGCGGGGGTGGATCGCGCCATCATCATCGTCGAACGCGCGCTGGAGAAATATGGCCCGCCGGTCTATGTGCGGCATGAAATCGTCCACAACAAATATGTGGTGGACAGCCTCAAGGCCAAGGGCGCGATCTTCGTCGAGGAGCTGGACGAGGTGCCGGATGGCGTGCCGGTAGTGTTCTCCGCGCATGGCGTGCCGAAGGCGGTGCCGGCCGAGGCCGAAGATCGCGGGCTCGATTATCTCGACGCCACCTGCCCGCTCGTCTCCAAGGTGCACCGGCAGGCGGAGCGGCAGGTGCAGGCCGGGCGGCACATTCTCTTCATCGGCCACAAGGGCCACCCGGAGGTGATCGGTACATTCGGCCAGGTGCCGGATGGCGTGATGACCTTGATCGAGACGGAGGCGGACGCCCGCGCGATCCAGCCCGCCGATCCCGCCAATATCGCCTATCTGACGCAGACGACGCTGTCCGTCGACGACACCGCCGCGATCATCGCGATTCTCGAAGCGCGCTTTCCCGCCATTGTCGCCCCCAAGGGCGAGGACATCTGCTACGCCACCTCCAACCGGCAGGCGGCGGTGAAAGCGATGGCGCAGGAGTGCGACGCGGTATTCGTCATCGGCGCGCCCAACAGCTCCAACTCGCTGCGCCTCGTGGAATGCGCCGAACGGGCAGGCGCCAAGGCGCAACTGATCCAGCGTGGAACCGATATCGATTTTGGCTGGCTGGAGGGCGTCAGGACACTGGGCATCACGGCAGGCGCCTCGGCCCCGGAGGTACTGGTGCGCGAGGTGGTGGACACCCTCGCCGCGCGCTTCGCGGTGTCGGAACGCATGGTCGAAGCCGCGCAGGAGCGCATGGCATTCAAGCTGCCCAAGGGTCTGGAAACAGTCTGATGGCCGTATATACGCATGTGCCTGCGGAAGAGATGGCGCAGTTCCTCACCCGCTATGACACCGGCGCGCTGGTATCGGCCAAGGGCATTGCCGAGGGCGTCGAGAACAGTAACTACATGCTGGAAACCCGCCGCCCGGATGGCGAGGCCGAACGCTTCATCCTCACCCTCTATGAAAAGCGCGTCGATGAAGCCGATCTGCCCTTCTTCATGGATCTGCTCGATCATCTCTCGCTCAACGGCTGCAAGGTGCCGCGCTTCATAGCCGACCGGGACGGGCGCAAGCTCCAGCAACTTGCCGGGCGGCCCGCCTGCCTGATCGAGTTCCTCTCCGGCATTTCCGTTACCGAGCCGACTCCCGCGCAATCGCTCTCCGCCGGGAGGGCGCTGGGCGAGCTGCACATTGCCGCGCGCGGCTTCGCGGGCGAACGGCGCAACACGCTCGATCTCGCGGGCTGGCACGATCTCGCGGCGAAATGCGGCGATCATCTCGATGACATCCAGCCCGGTCTTGCCGCGCGGCTGGCGGAGGAGCTTGCCTTCCTCGATGCCCACTGGCCCACGGATCTTGAGCGCAGTGTCATCCATGCGGACCTGTTCCCCGATAATGTACTGATGAACGGCGACACCGTCACCGGCCTCATCGACTTCTATTTCAGCTGCACGGACATCCGCGCCTATGATCTCGCGGTGACGCATGGCGCATGGTGCTTCTCGGTGGATGGCGCGACCTATCATGCGGATCGCGGCGCGGCGTTGGTCAGGGGTTATACTGAGACGCACGGCCTCTCCGAAGCCGAGCGCGCGGCCTTCCCCGTCCTCTGCCGGGGCGCCGCGCTGCGCTTCCTCCTCACCCGTGCCTATGACTGGATCAACACCCCGCCGGACGCGATGGTCACGCGCAAGGATCCGCTCGCCTATCTGAGACGCCTGGATTTTTACGCAACCGCTTCCGCCGCGGATCTTGCCGCCGCATGACCACCCTAACCCGTGTCGAAATCTTCACCGATGGAGCCTGCAAGGGAAACCCCGGCCCCGGCGGCTGGGGCGCGGTCATCCGCTCCGGCAGCCACGAGAAGGAACTGTCAGGCGGCGAGGCGCTCACCACCAACAACCGCATGGAGATGATGGCCGCGCTCGAAGCACTGAAGGCATTAAAGCGCCCCTGCCATGTCATTCTGACGACCGACAGCGTCTATGTGCGCGACGGCATCACCAAATGGGTCCACGGCTGGCAACGCAACGGATGGAAAACGGCCGATAAAAAGCCGGTCAAGAACGCCGACCTCTGGCAGGCGCTGGTCGCCGCCACAGCGCCCCACACTGTCGAGTGGCACTGGGTGAAGGGCCATAACGGCCACCCGGAGAACGAGCGGGCCGATCTGCTCGCCTGCGCCGCCGCCGATGCGATGCGCGCAGGCAGCTGATATTCATCTTCCCTTCATCAACCCCGCGCGAAGCATGTTGCGACCGTCGCGCTGATGCGTATGCTCGCCTCAGCAGTTTCAGTTGAAAGCCTTTTGATGCCCTCTTTCCGATCTCTGACCGCATTGTTCTGCGTCTTAGCCCTCGCCTTCTGCCCCACGCCCGGTTCCGCGCAGGTGCCCGCCTCCACGCTCGTCAGCCAAGTCAACATCCCCTATTCCCAGTTCACACTCAAAAACGGCCTGCGCGTCATCGTTCATACCGATCGCAAGGCGCCGATCGTGGCTGTCTCGATCTGGTATGGAGTCGGCTCGAAGCATGAGCCTGCCGGCAAGACCGGCTTTGCCCATCTGTTCGAGCATCTGATGTTCTATGGCTCCGAACATGCGCCGGGCGATTATTTCACACCGATGCAGCAGATCGGCGCAACCGACCTCAACGGCAACACATGGTTCGACCGCACCAATTATTTCGCGACTGTGCCGACCGGCGCGTTGGAAACCGCGCTGTTCATGGAAAGCGACCGCATGGGCTATCTTCTGGGCGCGGTCGATCAGGCCAAGCTCGATGCCCAGCGCGGCGTGGTGCAGAACGAAAAGCGCGAGGGCGACAACCAGCCCTATGGCATGGTCGATTACGCTCAGATAGCGGGATTGCTGCCTCCCGATCACCCTTATGGGCATGACACTATCGGCTCGATGAAGGATCTGGACGGTGCGACGCTCACCGATGTCCGCAACTGGTTCACGGATCATTACGGGCCGAACAATGCCGTGCTGGTACTGGCAGGAGATGTCGATGCGGCGACAGCCAGGCGGCTCGTCACCAAATATTTCGGCGATTTCAAGCGCGGCAAGCAGGTGCAGCCGGTGAAGGTCGATATCCCGACGCTGCCAGCCCGCAAAGAGCAGATATTGAAGGATCGCGTCGCCACCACACGGCTCTACCGCTGGTGGACGGTGCCCGGCCTCAATGACTCGGATGCGACACCGCTCGCGATCGGCGCGCATGTGCTGGGCGGCCTCGCCTCTTCGCGGCTGGACAATCAGCTGGTCAAAGGCGAGCAACTCGCCGTCTCGGTCACGGCGCAGGTGCAGCAGCTCTCGCAGCTCGGCTTTTTCGAAGTGACGGCGGATGTAAGGCCGGGGGTCGACCCGGCCGTCGTCTCAAAACGTCTCGACGAAATCCTCGCCGACTATATCGCCAAAGGCCCGACGGCGGACGAGGTGCAGCGCGTGGCGATCAGCGATGTATCCGCGCGCATCGGGGGGCTGGAGCAGGTAGGCGACAGCGGCGGCAAGGCGGCGATGCTGGGCCAGGGGCTGCTCTATTCTAACGATCCGGGCCATTACAAAAAGGAACTCGCCGAAATCGCTGCCGCCACCCCGGAAAAGGTGCGCGTGGCAATGGGCAAATGGCTGACCCGCCCGGTATTCGCGCTTTCCGTGGTGCCCGGCGAGCGAGATGCCTATGAGGAAGGCGGCGCTACCGCAAAGCCTGCCGGTGCGCGCTCCGGCGGCGTGAACGCACCCGCGCATTTCGTGGCGGAAGGTGAGCAGCCCATGACGCTCTCGCCCGCATCCGCGCTCGATCGCAGCAAGCTGCCGCCTGTCGGTACGTTCGCCAATGTCGATTTCCCCACGGTGGAAACCGCAACGCTCTCGAACGGGATCAAGGTTCACCTCGCCCGGCGCTCCAACCTGCCCACGCTGCGCCTCACCGTCTCGTTCAATGCGGGCAAGGCCGCCGACCCCGCCAGCGCGCAAGGCACGCAGGCGTTCACGCTCGCGATGCTGAAAGAGGGAACGGCGAGCCGCAACAGCATCCAGATCGCGGAAGCGCAGGAGCGGCTAGGCGCGAATATCAGTGCCGGCGCCTCGCTCGACCGCACTACGGTCTCGCTCTATGCGCTCACCCCCAATCTCGCTCCATCACTTGATCTCCTGAGCGACATCATCCTGCACCCCTCGTTCGACGCCAGAGAGATGGAGCGGGTGCGCGCAGGGCTGCTCGCGGGCATCGCGCAAGAGAATACCGACCCACGCGGACTCGCGCGCCGGGCCTTCTTCCCGGCACTTTATGGCAAGGATCATCCCTATGGCATCGGCAGCAGCGGAACCGGCGACCCCGCCGCGGTCGTCAGGCTCACGCGCGACGATCTTGCCGCCTTCCACCGCCAATGGCTGAGGGCGGATACGGCGGAAATCTTTGCCGTGGGGGACATCAGCCTTGCCGATCTCACGGCCCAGCTTGAGGCTCGCTTCGGCGCATGGCCGATGACGCGCGACATGCCGGGGCGTAAGAATTTCGGCGCGACTGTCCCTATCCCTTCGCCGCGTATCATCCTCGTCGACAGGCCGCAGTCGCCGCAGTCGATGATTTACGCCGGCATGGTCCTGAAGGGCAAGGGCAGCGACGACATGCTCGATCTCATTGCCGCCAACGATATCCTCGGCGGCGGCATGTTGGCGCGCATCAATGTCGATCTGCGCGAGACCCGAGGCTGGTCCTATGGGGCATGGTCGCTGGTCGATCGCAACGAGCAGAATGTCGCCTATATCGTCGTCGCGCCGGTGCAGGCGGACAAGACCGGCGACAGCATCGCCGCGATCCGTCAGGACATATCCGATTTCCTCGGCCCCAAGGGCATCACGGCAGAGGAGCTGGAGCGCACCGTCAACGGCTCGATCCGCGAGCTGCCGGGCGGATATGAAACCTCGGGCGCGGTGCTTTCCCAGATGCAGCGCGACGCCCTGCTCGGTCGGCCGTTCGACTATGTCGAAGGCCTCGCCGCACGCTACAAGGCGCAGACCGGACCTGCGCTCGATGCCGCGGCCCGTGCCGCGATCGATCCCAACCGGATGATTTGGGTCGTGGTGGGCGACAAATCGGTCGTGATGCCCCAGCTTGCAAAGCTCGGCCTTCCGGTGGAAATATCGCCAATAGCAAACGACTCGACGGGCGCCCCGGCGCGCGCCGCGCAATAGGGAGAAAACGGATGGCCGCTGTGGACGGAGCCTATGATTGCATCACCAAGACGCCGATGGGCGATCAGACATCCGTCTTCACCGTCATCAGCAATGGCGATGGCTTTCACGGCACCAACGCCGGTCCATTGGGCTCGCTCGACGTGAAGGACGGCAAGGTCGATGGCAATATGCTCACATGGAAGATGGATATGGTCATCCCCATGCCGATGACGCTGGAGTGCGAAGCGATCGTCGAAGGCGACACGCTGACCGGCACGATCCAGGCAGGGGCATTCGGCGCGATGGCGATGACCGGCACACGGAGGAAGTAAGCCTGCGGGCGCAAACAGGGGAGGCGAGGATGACTCAACAGGCGTTCGTGAAATATGACGGGGTCGCGCGCACATTACACTGGCTGATCGCGCTGGCCATCCTCATCGAGCTGCGGCTGGGATTGACCAGCGATGCATGGAAAGCCAACCCCTGGGCGCCAGGCGTACACAAGTCCATCGGCCTCACCATACTGGTTCTGACGCTCGTCCGCATCGGCTGGCGGCTGACCCACACGCCACCGGCTTTGCCTGCCGATATGCCCTCATGGCAGGTGCTGCTCGCCAAGGGGACGCACTGGCTGTTCTACGTCCTGCTCGTCGCCGTACCCTTGAGCGGCTGGATCTTCTCGTCCGCCGGTCCCTATCCGCTCAACTGGTTCGGCCTGTTCGACATCCCCAAGCTCGCGGTCGAGAAAGGCAGTATGCTTGCCGAAGCCGCCCACGAGGGTCACGAGATCATGGGCCAGTTCTTCATCCCGCTGTTGCTGCTGCATGTCGGCGCGGCGCTCTATCATCATTTCCGGCTCAAGGATGGCGTTCTGCGCCGCATGTTGTGAGTAAACATCTGTAAAACCGCGCCATGCGCCGATGACTTGGATACGCGCAAAGCATACCCTGTATCAGGCGAAAAGCGCGAGGGAGTGGTTGATGCGGATCGCAGTGGCGGATGACGAGGAAACGATCCGGGATTTCATGGCCGCCCTGCTCACGGACGGCGGGCACAAATGCAGCGCTTTCCGGGACGGGCGCGATCTCATGAACGCGATGATGCGGGACACGTTCGATCTCGTCATCCTCGACTGGATGATGCCGCCAATTAACGGCCTCGACATTCTCCGCTGGGCCCGAGAGACGCTCGACCCCTGCCCCCCGGTCATCATGCTGACCAGCCGCGCCGACAAGGCCGACGTGGCCGAAGCGCTCAATTCCGGCGCGGACGACTATATCATCAAGCCCGAAACCAAAAACGTGATCCTCGCCCGCGTCGAGGCCGTGATGCGGCGCACAAACCACCAGCCGGAACGCCAGAGCCGCGTGGAGGAATTCGGCCGCTACCGCTTCGATCGCATGTCCAATACGGTGGTGCTCGATAGCGAGGAAATCCCGCTCACCGCCCGTGAATTCGCTCTGGCGCGGATGCTGTTCCTCAACCCCCACCGCGCCTTCTCCCGCGCCTATATCCTTGAAACCCTCTGGAACAGCGTGCCGGATCTCCCCACCCGCACGCTGGACATGCATATCTCGCGCATTCGATCTAAGCTTAGACTCGGGCCAGAAAACGGTTATAGACTGCAGACGATCTTCGGTCATGGCTATCGGCTGGAGGTGTTCGACAAGGAGTGACGAGATGCCGAGGCCCGCGCACCCGAATCCCGCACCGGCTTCCTCCCTCACCTTCTCCTTCCTTCTCCTCCCCATCCCCCATCAGGCGAGCATTGGCGCCGGGACAGCGCGCGATTGAAGCTGGCGCGGCTCTGGTTTGAATGGTTTCTGATCGGCCTCGCCGGGAGCATCGCGCTGTTCCTCGGTGTCAAGGCGGAGATGTTCGACCGCGCCGAGCACCTGATCTACGATTTTGCCGCGCCGATGCGCGCCGCGCCGGTCGATCCGCAGATCCTCATCATCGGCATAGACAACGACTCGCTCGCCCAGATCGGCCGCTGGCCCTGGCCGCGCGAGCGCCATGCCGAGCTGGTTTCCCGGCTGAAGGCGGCGGGGGTCAGGACCATCCTGTATGACGTGCTGTTCATCGAGCCGACCGCCAGCGATGCGACCGTCGCCAAGGCAATTGCTGGAACGCCCCCGGTCTATCTGCCCATCCTGTTCGATATCCCCGGCCCCAACGGCGCGCCTTACAAGATCCTCAAGCCCAATACCACGATAGCCCGCGCGGCGACAGGGCTCGGGATCGTCAACCTGGAAATGGACAATGACGGGCGCGCGCGACGGATCGAGATCAAGGCTTTTGAGGGTGGGCGCTGGCTCCCCCATCTGACGGAGCTTGCCTATCGGGAGATGCGCGGCGCGCCCTCGCCCGCCTATCTCCGCACCGGTGACACATGGCCCGCCGTAACCGTGCCCTTCCACAAGACCGGCACCTTTCAGGCTCTTAGCTTTTCCCAGGTATGGCGTGGAGGTGCGCCGTCCGCGCTGCTGCGCGGCAAGACCGTCATCATCGGCGCCACGGCGACGGGCCTCGGCGATCTCTATCTGGTGCCCGGCAGCAGGGATCTGATGTCCGGCGCAGAGGTGCAGGCCAACCTGCTCAACAGCCTCCTCGCCGACCGCTTCATCGTTCCGATGGACCCCAACTGGGTCGCGGCCTGCGCGCTGGTGCCGCTGTGGCTGCTGATGCTGGCGTTCTGGCGCTTGACCCCCACACAGTCGCTGCTGCTCACCGTGGCCGTCATCATTGCCCTGTTCGTGGGGTCGGTGTTGGCGCTGGCATTGACCGGCCTCTGGATTCCGCCGGTAGCGGCGATGCTGGGTCCGGCGATCGTCTATCCGTTATGGAACTGGCGACGGCTGACGGCGGTCATGCAATTCATCGATACGGAGATCGACGCGCTGCTTGCGCAGTCCCCCGCCGTGCCGCCCGCGCGTGACAGTAGCGGCGGAGACCGCATTGCCGAGGGGACGGAGCGCCTGCACCAGATCATCGCGCTGATGCAGAAAAGCGCAGTCGAGCGGCAGGAGATGCTGCAGTTTCTCTCGCACGACATGCGCAGCCCGCAGGCCTCGATCATCGCCCTGCTGGAGGGGGATTCGGGACGCGGCCTGCCCGAACGCACGCGCGAGATGCACCAGCGCGTGCGCCGCTATGCGGAGACAACCCTCCGCCTCGCCGACAATTTCGTGCATCTCGCCCGGCTGGAAAATCAAACCGCAGAGTGCGAGCCGGTCGATATTGCCGATGCGATGGCGCAGGCGATCGATGCGGTCTGGCCGCAGGCCAACAGCATCGGGATCGCGATCGACAGGCAGGCGGCGCAACGCGAGGATCTCTGGGCGCTCGGAGACGCGGCAGCGCTGGTGCGGGCGTTCGTCAACCTGTTGTCCAACGCCGTCCAGGCATCCCCCCAGGGCAGCGCGATCCGGTGCGCGGTGGCGCGCGATGGAGATCATGTGCTCGCGTCCGTCTGCGACGAAGGGCCGGGCCTTCCCCCGGCGCGCAAGGCGGACCCCTTTGCCCGCTTTGGCTACACCCGCCTTTCCTCGGGCGCGCGGGGATCGGGGCTGGGGCTCGCCTATGTTGCGGCGGTGGCGCGCCAGTGCGGTGGCGAAGCCCGCTACGCCGAAGGGCCGGGCGGCGGCGCGCACTTCACCCTGCGCCTGCCGCTGTGGGAAGAGGCGGATATGGGTGATTAGGGGGCTGCGGGATTTCAGCCCCTGGAGCGCGCTGCGTTAAATCTGACGCAGGACGCGCGCTCTATATTTTTGGTGTCGCATCGTTTTTTGCGCAAAACCGGTTCCCACTTTTGCGCACGATGCTCTATACGGTAAAGCTCTCGCCGCAGCCGCAGCTGCCCTTGGCGTTGGGATTGTCGAACACGAAGCCCGCCGCGAAATCATCCTCGCGCCAGTCCATGATGCTGCCGACCAGATAAAGCACCGAACCGCCGTCGATATAGAATATGCCGCCGGGGGTTTCGATCTTTTCGTCGAACTTGGCTTCCTCCGTCACATAATCAACCGAATAGGCGAGACCGGAACAGCCCCGGCGCGGGGTCGAGAGCTTGACGCCGATCGCGCCCTCCGGGGCTTTCCCCATCAGGTCCGCGATGCGCTTCTCGGCGGAAGGTGTGAGCGTGACGGCGGCCGGCCGCGCACGGGGTGTTTTGGTTTCAGCGTTCATAGCATCCCAAGCTCCAGCTTTGCCTCGTCGCTCATCTTCTGCGGATCCCACGGCGGATCCCACACCAGATTGACCTCGACATCGCCCACACCGGGCACCGCGCCGACGCGCAGCTCCACCTCGGCGGGCATACTCTCCGCCACCGGGCAGTGCGGCGTCGTCAGCGTCATCGTGACGACGGCATGGCCATCGTCCGACACATCGACGCCATAGATCAGGCCGAGTTCATAGATGTTGACCGGGATCTCGGGGTCGTAGATTTCCTTCAACGCATCGATGATCGCGTCATAGGTGCTGCCGCCGGGTTCGCTCGGCTTTTCCGCTGTCGGCTGGGCGCTCAGGAAGCCTTCGAGATAGTCGCGCTTGCGCTCCAGCTTCTCGTTTGCAGCTTCCGCATCCTCGACCCGCGCCTTGGGCGGAGCCGTCACCTGCTCGACCTCTTCCACCGCGATCTTGCGCTCACCGTCGCTCATCGGAAAATCTTCCTCACTCGTTCAATTCCTCGCACCAGTGCGGCGATGTCACTCTCGTCGCTGTAAATGCCAAAACTCGCCCGCGCGGTGGCGGGAACACCCAAATGTTCCATCAGCGGCTGCGCGCAATGATGCCCGGCGCGGATGGCGACATTTTCCTCATCCAATATGGTGCCGACATCGTGCGGATGCACCCCCTCGACCTCGAAAGAGAGGATGCCGGCGCTGTCCTCCGGGCCAAACAGGCGGACGCTGTTGATGGCCGACAGCGCCTCGCGCGCCTGGCGCACCAGCGCGACCTCATGGGCGTGGATCACGGGGATCCCGATCGCCTCCACATAATCGATCGCGGCGGCAAGGCCGATCGCTTCGGTAATCGCGGGAGTGCCTGCCTCGAAGCGGGTCGGCGCAGGGGCATAGGTCGTGCGTGCAAAGGTAACGCGGTCGATCATTGAGCCGCCACCCTGATAGGGAGGCATGGCATCGAGCAGCTCTTTCCGCCCCCACAGCGCTCCGATGCCGGTAGGGCCATAGAGCTTGTGCGCCGAAAAGACATAGAAATCACATCCGATCTGGCGGACATCCACCGCCAGACGCGGCACCGCCTGACAGCCGTCGATCAGAATGACGGCACCCACCGAGTGCGCGATATCGCTGGCCCGCCGGACATCGAGCGTGGAACCGAGCACGTTCGAGACATGCGCCAGCGCCACCATCTTGTGCTGCGGCGTGATGATCCGCTCCATCGCCTCAAGATCGATCCGGCCATCTTGCGTGAGCGGCACGACATCGATCTGCGCGCCCATCCGCTCCGCGATCATCTGCCACGGCACGATATTGCTGTGATGCTCCAGCTGCGAGAGCAGGATTCGGTCGCCCGGTTGCAGGTTCGCCCCGCCCCAGCTTTGCGCGACGAGGTTGATCCCCTCGGTCGCGCCGCGCACGAACACAATCTCGTCCTCCTGCGCGCCGATGAACCCGGCCACCCGCCGCCGCGCCGCCTCATAGGCCAAAGTCATGTTGGCCGAGCGCGCATAGACGCCGCGATGGACGGTCGCATAGTCCGCGCCCAGCGCCCGCGCCATCGCGTCGATCACGGCCCGCGGCTTCTGCGCCGTCGCAGCGGTATCGAGATAATGCCAGGGCTGGCCCTCAGGCGTCAGCAGGCCGGGGAAATCCCTTCTATAGCCCCTCCCCCCTGGGGGAGGGGTTGGGGTGGGGGTATCGGGCAAGACCTCCGCCCCACCCCCAGCCCCTCCCATGAGGGGGAGGGGAGTATCCGCGACCCCACTCATGCCAGCCCCTCCAGCTTGGCAAGCGCCGCCGCCTCGAACCGCTCCCGCTCGGCTTCGTCGGCGATGCCATCGAACACGCCCGCGACGAACGCGCGCAGCAGCAGCGTTTGCGCCGTCGCGGGGTCCATCCCGCGCGAGGCCATGTAGAACAGCGCCTGTTTGTCCAGCTCGCCCACCGCGCAGCCATGCGCGCATTGCACATCGTCGGCGAAAATCTCCAGCTCCGGCTTGGCGTTGACGGTCGCGGTGCGAGAGAGCAGCATCGCTTTCACAGACTGGCTCGCGTCCGTGCCCTGCGCGCCTTTCGCCACCGCGATCTGGCCCAGCACATTGCCGGTCGCCTTGCCGCCCATGATCGCGCGGATCATCTGCTCGCTCGTGGCGTCGGGCTCGGCATGGGTGACGGTGGTGACGACTTCCAGCGTCTGCTCGCCCCCGCCGATCAACGCCGCATGAAGCGCGAAATGCGCGGCCTTTCCAAGCCGCACGTCGAACGTCACCCGGCCCAGCCGCCCACCGATGTTGAGCAAATGGAAATCGAGCCGCGCGCCCGCCGCGACTTCGATGACATAATCGCGCACGATGACGGCACTCTCGTCCGCATCCTGCAACAACGCATGGGCACGCACCTCATCCGCACCCAGCACGATCCGCTCAGGCGCAGGCACCGGCCATACCGACGCCACCGCCGCGACATCGCTATAGCGCCAGTCCTCCTCGCGCCGGGTGGGAAGGGCGAGCGCGGTCATCAGGCCGCCACCTCGGCATAGCCCTCACGTTCCAGCTCCAGCGCCAGTTCCGGCCCGCCGCTCTTCACGATCCGCCCGCCGGAGAGCACATGCACGAAATCCGGCTTCACATAATCGAGCAGGCGCTGATAGTGCGTGATGAGCAGCACCGCCTTGTCGCTCTTGCGCATGATCGCGTTGATCCCCGCGCCGCAGACCTTGAGCGCGTCGATGTCGAGGCCCGAATCCGTCTCGTCGAGGATCGCGAGCTTGGGGTCGAGGATACCCATCTGCACCATCTCGGCGCGCTTCTTTTCACCGCCCGAAAAGCCGACATTCACCGGGCGCTTCAGCATCTCCATATCGAGGCCGAGCAGCGCCGCCTTCTCCTTGGCGAGCCTGATGAACTCCGCGCCGGAAAGCGGTTCCTCGCCCCGCAGGCGACGCTGCGAATTGAGGCTCTCGCGCAGGAATTGCAGGTTGGAAACGCCGGGGATCTCGACCGGATATTGAAAGCCGAGGAACAGGCCAGCGGCGGCGCGCTCATGGGGAGCGAGAGCGAGGAGATCGATCATACCCCCGTCATCCCGGTTTTCCGCTTCGTCATTCCCGCGAACGCGGGAATCCAGTTCAGAGGCCGCAACTGGACCCCCGCTTTCGCGGGGGTGACGGACAGGGTTGAACAGCACACTACCCCCCGTCACCTCATAGCCCGGCCGCCCGCCGAGCGTATAAGCCAGCGTCGATTTCCCCGCGCCGTTCGGCCCCATGATCGCATGGACCTCGCCCGCATTGATGCTGAGCGAGAGGCCATTCAGGATCGGCTTCTCCGCGACGGTGTTCGAGAGGTTAGTTATTTGGAGCATTCGGAGCCTTCCTCACGCAACGTCATTCTCAAACCGTATCTGAAACCAGTTTTCCGCCAACTGACCAGTTATCCAGCTCGACATCGTTAAAGAGCACAATGACCGCCTCTTTGTTGCATCCAAGAACTCGGCCCAATCCTGTAGCGATCACATCCGCCGCTTCGGCCTTTTTCTCCTTCGGCTGCCCAGCCCACAAATCGACTTTTACAATCGGCATTACCCAACACTCCCTTCTAAACTAATCCCCAGCAGCTTCTGCGCCTCCACCGCGAATTCCATCGGCAGTTGTTGCAGCACTTCCTTCGCGAAGCCGTTGACGATCAGCCCCACCGCGCTTTCCGCGTCCAGCCCGCGCTGCATCGCGTAGAAGAGCTGGTCGTCGGAAATCTTGCTCGTGGTCGCCTCATGCTCGATCTGCGCGGTCGGGTTTTTCACCTCGATATAAGGCACGGTGTGCGCGCCGCATTCCGACCCCAGCAACAGCGAGTCGCATTGCGTGAAATTGCGGACATTCTCGGCCCCCGCGCCCACACGCACCAGCCCGCGATAGGTGCCGCTGCTCCGCCCCGCGCTGATGCCCTTGCTCACAATGGTCGAGCGCGATCCCTTGCCGTTGTGGATCATCTTGGTGCCGGTGTCGGCCTGCTGGAAATTGTTCGTCACCGCGACCGAGTAGAACTCGCCCACGCTGTTCTCGCCATTCAGCTCGCAGCTTGGATATTTCCAGGTGATCGCGCTGCCGGTTTCCACCTGCGTCCAGCTTACCTTGGAATTGCGCCCCTGACACAGTGCGCGCTTGGTGACGAAATTATAGATGCCGCCC
>JALCRK010000018.1:5000-61351 GCA_022652485.1 Sphingobium sp. | reverse complement strand
GCCTTTCAGGCGCTCCTCGAACTCGCCGCGATATTTGGCGCCCGCGATGAGGCTGCCCATGTCGAGCGCCATCAGGGTGCGGTCCTTCAGCGTATCGGGCACGTCGCCATTGGCGATGCGGAGCGCGAGGCCTTCCGCGATCGCGGTCTTGCCGACGCCCGGTTCGCCGATGAGGACCGGGTTGTTCTTGGTGCGGCGGGCGAGAATCTGGATGGTGCGGCGGATTTCCTCGTCGCGACCGATGACTGGATCGAGCTTGCCGTCGCGCGCCGCCTGCGTCAGGTCGCGGGCGAATTTCTTGAGCGCGTCGTAGCGGTCCTCGGCGGACTGGGTGTCTGCCGTGCGCCCGCCGCGAAGCTGGTTGATCGCGCCGTTCAACGCCTCAGCCTTCACCCCGGCATTGGCAAGTGCCTTGCCCGCCGCCGTGGTGGAGGCGAGCACCAGTGCGAGCAGCAACCGCTCGACAGTGACATAGCTGTCCCCCGCCTTTTGCGCGATCTGCTCCGCGCTATCCAGCACCCGCACCGCGTCGTTATCGAGCCCCGGAGGCTGCGATGCGCCGGAGCCGGACACGGCCGGAATCTTCGCCAGCGCGGCGTCCGTCTCGCGCGTCGCGGTCGCGGCGTCGCCGCCGCTCGCCTTGATGAGCCCGGCGGCCATGCCTTCGCTGTCTTCCAGCAGTGCCTTCAACAGATGCTCCGGCGTAATCCGCTGGTGGTTCATGCGGATGGCGACGGTCTGCGCGCTCTGCAGGAAGCCCTTGGCGCGATCGGTGAATTTTTCGAGGTTCATATGCGTTACCCCTGTCCTTTCACGAACAAAGGTAATGTTGCAATTTTACCACACAAGGGGATAGGTCAAATTTTGCGGGAATTATATCCCTGACCAAGCAGAACAGCACCGATCCGCCGCAAGGGCAAGACGGGGCGGAACTGCGCAGGCACTTTGGAGACGGCCCTAATGAAGGCGGCTGCCACCTGAACCGGGCGCTTCATCTGGAAGCGCTGGGCCGTCCGCTATCGCGCAATGCCGCCCCCGGGGCGCTCATTTGGCCGGGCGCGCCGCCGCGCTCACCGCCTCTTTCAGTGCGTCATAGCCCACCGCGCCATTGAGGATTCTGTTGCCCACCACGAAAGTCGGCGTGCCACTGGCGCCGAGATCCTGCGCGAGCTTGAGATTATTCTCGATTTCCGGGTCATAGCGGTTGCTGTTCATCGCCGCCTCGGTAGCCTTGCGGTCCAGCCCCGTCGCCGCCGCCGCCGCGAGGATCGACTCCTTCGTCACGTGCCCACCCGCGTAGAGCGCCTTGTGAAAGGGGCCATATTTCCCCTGCTCGGCGGCGAACAGCGACACGCGGGCGGCGAGGTTGCTCTCTTCGGACAGGATCGGCAGCTCGCGATAGACGATCTTCAGCCTCGGCTCGCCCGCCGCGACCTTCGCGATATCGGGCAGCGAGGCGCGGCAATAGCCGCAGTTATAGTCGAAGAACTCCACCAGCACGACATCGCCGTCCTTCGCGCCTTCCCACGCACCGGCATAGGGGGTTTCGAGCTCCTTGCGTCGCGCATTGACCACATCGGCGACGCGCTTGTCCTTGAGGCGCTCCATCGCCTGCGGCAATATCTCGGGGTGCGCGAGAATATAGTCGTGCACGATCTGCTCGATGCGCGCGCGGTCCTCCTGCGCGGGTGCCGTATCTGCGTCTGAGCGGACTGCCGCCGCCGTGGATGCGACGGCCGCCGCCGCGAGAATACCTAGGATCATCTGTATCTTCCTGTTGCCGAGGGCCGCGCGAAAACCGGGCGGTGCGGGGGACGGATCATCGTTGTGGCTCAAGGCTTGCCCTCCTTGCCCGCCGGGGTGTCATCCTTTCCGCCCTTCTTGCCCTTCCGCGCGTTTTCCATCTCGCCGCGCGTGGCCAACGCGATGTCCTGGGCGCGGAGATAATCGGGGCTTGCCTTGTCGATGCCCGCCATCGCCGCTTCGGCGTTGCGCAGGGCGAGCGGCTTGTTGCCCTCCAGCTCGTAGCGTTCGGCGGTGGCCAGCGCCGCGCGTGCGCTGTCGCCGCGATGCTCATAGACGACGCCGAGCTGATACCAGGCGAAGGGATTGTCCCGGTCCCGCGCCACCGCCGCGCGCAGCACCTGCTCCGCCTCGGCATAGTTCTTGTCGTCCTCGGTGGCGATCAGCGCATGGCCGAGCAGTGTGGCGATCAGCGGCTGGCTGTTGGTGAGGCGTACCGCCTCGCGCAGCGGAGGAATCGCGTCCGCCGCACGTCCGCTTTCGAGCAACACCTGGCCCTGCAGTTCAAGGAAATAGGGATCGTGCGGCTGCGTCTTCACCAGCGCGGCGGTTTCCGCCATTGCCTTGTCGGGATAGGCGCTCTTGTGCCACGCATAGGCGCGGGCATAATGGGCGGGGAGTGACTGGTCCGTCTCCGGATAGTCGCGCATCGTCCGCGCGGGATCGTCTACGAACCCGGCGAGCTTGGCCTTGATCCGCTGAAACCGCGCATCCAGCTCCGCCGGTGTCTTGGCGTTCCAGGCGGCGTCCTTTTGGTAGACCTCGGCGAGGTAGGCGATGCGGTCAGTCGAGAGCGGGTGGGTGGTGGCATAGCCATCGTCCGCATCCTCGCGCAGCCGATAGCGATATTCGAGGTTTTGCAGCTTTTTGAAGAAAGCGATGCTGCCCTGGCCGCTGATCCCCGCCTCATGCAGATAGCGCGCGCCGGCAAGGTCCGCGCTGCTCTCCTGCGTGCGGGAGAAGGCGAGATATTTGCCCATGGCCGCCTGCTGACCTGCCATGATGATGCCCATGCCCGCATCGCCGCCTCCGGCAGCCAGCGCGGCGGCGCCCAGCAGCATCGAGAGCAGGGTGATGCCTGTTGCCGCCTTCATGCCCTCGCCAGAGCGGATGATGTGCCCGCCCTCGATATGGCCCAGCTCGTGCGCGATCACGCCCTGGAGCTGGTTGGCATTGTCTGCGGCGGTAATGAGGCCGGAATGAATCCACACGATCTGCCCGCCCGCGACGAAGGCGTTGATGCTGGGATCGTTGATCAGCAGCACCTGCACATTGTTGGGGCTGAGGCCTGCCGCCTTGATAAGGGGGGCGGAGATGTCCTTGAGGAACGCCTCCGTCTCGGCATCGCGCAAGATCTGCTGTGCCTGCGCGGGCTGGGCGAGCAGCGAAAGGGTGAGCAGGGCGCACAACAGCAGGCGCGCCCATGCGGAAAGGCGGCGCATCGCGCCGGAGCCGGAAAAGGAGGCGGGGGCCGGGTTCAGCATGGCGCCTCTGTGCACGCCATAGCCTGAACGGCGCATGACGGGCGTGAACGGAAACCGCCCACGCCCGCTGAATTCATGCGCCGAAGGTGCGCTGCCACCAGCCGCGCCGGGGCTCTCCATCCTGTGCTTCCTCGGTCTCAGGCTCGACCGCCGGAGCGGCTGCTTCCACGGCGCCGTCCGCCACCACGGCGGCAGGAGCGGGCGCGGCTTCTGCTTCTGCTTCGACTTCGGCAGGCTCAGGAGCCACTTCCGCCTTCTTGCGACGGGTGCGCTTGGGCTTGGCTGGCGCGGCCTCGGCATCGGCCTCGGTTGCTTCCGGGGCGGGGACGGGCGCGGGCGCTTCTTCCGGTGCGGCCGCCGGTTCGATCACGGCGGGTTCCGCCACGGCCTCGACCTCCGCCTTGGCGGCCTTGGGCTTGCGCGTGCGGCGGGCCTTGGGCTTGGGCGCCTCGGCCTCTTCGGGTTCGGCAGCTGCTTCCACGGCCTCGGTGGCTTCCGGCTCGGGAGCGATCGCCGCGTCTTCGACGGGTGGCCGTCGCTTCGTCGGTGGAGCTTTCCTCGCCAGCCTCGCCGCGCCTGCGGCGTCCGCCCCTGCGGCCACGGCGGCTGCGGCGCCGGCTTTCCTCGCCCTCTTCAGCGGTTACGGGCGCTTCCTCGGTGGCCTCGTCTTCAGCGCCGTCCTCGGCCTCGGGAGCATCCGCTGCCTGGGCGTCGTCCTGCGCTTCGCCTTCCTCACGGCGTCCGCCCCTGCGGCGACGGCGGCGACGGCGACGACGGCCACCTTCACCATCCTCGCGGTCCTGGCGCTCCGTGCGGGGTTCGTCGTGCGCGTCCTCTTCTTCCTCGTCCATGTCCTCGACGGGAAGATCGGCGTCCTCATCGTCCGCCACTGGCGCGTAATTGATCTGCACGGTGGGGCGGGGGCCGCTGGCCTCGACCGACATGCGCGCGCCCTCGACCTCGCCATCGGGCAGGATGACGATCGAAACGCCGTAGCGCTGCTCGATCTCGTCCAGTTCGCGACGCTTGTTGTTGAGCACATAGAACGCCGCTTCTTGGCTGGCGCGCAGCGTGATGACGCTGCCCCGGCCGCGCGCGGCTTCTTCCTCCAGCATACGCAGCGCGGAAAGCCCTGCCGAGCTTGCGGTGCGGACAAGGCCCGTGCCCTCGCAATGCGGGCAGGCGCGGGTCGAGGCTTCGAGCACGCCGGTGCGCAGGCGCTGGCGGCTCATTTCCATCAGGCCGAAGCCGGAGATGCGGCCCACCTGGATGCGGGCGCGGTCGTCCTTCAGCGCTTCCTTCATCGCCTTCTCGACCTTGCGGACATTGGAGCCGTGCTCCATGTCGATAAAGTCGATGACGACGAGGCCCGCCATATCGCGCAGGCGCAGCTGGCGCGCGATTTCCCGCGCGGCCTCCAGGTTGGTCGCGGTCGCGGTCTGCTCGATATTGTGCTCGCGCGTTGAGCGGCCGGAGTTGATGTCGATCGACACCAGAGCTTCCGTCGGGTTGATGACGAGATAGCCACCGGATTTCAACTGCACGACCGGGTGGTACATCGCCGCGAGCTGATCTTCCACGCCGTGACGCTGGAACAGCGAGACGGGGTCGGCATATTGCTTCACCTTGCGCGCATGGCTCGGCATCAAGAGCTTCATGAAGTCCTTGGCCTGCCGGTATCCCTCGTCGCCCTCGACCACAACCTCGTCGATGTCGCGGTTGTAGATGTCGCGGATCGCGCGCTTGATGAGGTCGCTGTCATTGTGGATCAGCGCGGGCGCCGAGCTTTTCAGCGTCTTTTCGCGGATCTCGTCCCAGAGGCGGGCGAGATAGTCGAAGTCGCGCTTGATCTCGGTGCGCGTGCGCTCAAGCCCGGCGGTGCGGACGATGCAGCCCATCGTCGCGGGCAGGTTCATGTCCGCGATAATGGACTTCAGGCGCTTGCGGTCGGCGGAATTGCTGATCTTGCGGGAAATGCCGCCGCCATGCGAGGTGTTCGGCATCAGGACGCAATAGCGGCCCGCAAGGCTCAAATAGGTGGTCAGCGCCGCGCCCTTGTTGCCGCGCTCTTCCTTCACGACCTGGATCAGCAGCACCTGGCGGCGCTTGATGACATCCTGAATCTTGTAGCGGCGGCGAAGCGCCATGCGGTTGCGGCGCAGCTCGTCATTATGGTCGTCGCCATGATGGCCCTTGCGGCGGCGGGAAGAGGGGCGTGGTCCGCCCTCGGCAGTCTCCCCGTCTTCGCCTTCTCCCTCGACATGCTCTTCCTCTTCGGATGCGGCGGGTTCAGCTGCATCGTCGTCGTCATAGTCTTCCTGATCGCGCAATGCGGCTTCCTGCGCGGCGTGCTCCGCCTCCTCGCGCAACAGCGCCTCGCGGTCCTCGCGGGGGATCTGATAATAATCCGGGTGGATTTCGGAAAAGGCGAGGAAGCCGTGGCGGTTGCCGCCATAATCGACGAATGCAGCCTGCAACGAGGGTTCGACCCGCGTCACCTTTGCCAGATAGATATTGCCTTTGAGCTGCTTGTGCTCGGCGGATTCGAAGTCAAATTCCTCGATTCGGTTTCCCTTGACGACCGCGACACGGGTTTCTTCCCGGTGGCGCGCATCGATCAGCATACGCATGTTCATAATGAAAACTCCGGACATGGGGCGGCGGGAGCGATGCTCTCCGCCGGGCCATGCGATTGATGAGAGGCATTGCGCGCCGATGCGCCTGCAAGGCGTGGCGTGGCTGTGCCCGATGGGGTTGGATTGGGGTCGAAAAATGTGTGTCTGCTGCAAGGGCATGGCCGGTCACTGCGCCGGAACCCGAAAGACCCAACCGCGCGTCAAGCCCGCCTGCGCGGACCTGAACGGATGGGGAAAAATGCCACATTACAACGTCAACCTGTCTAAATGAGGGCGAAATCCGGAAAAGATTTCCTTCCTTCATCCCTTGAGTGCGCCTCGTGCCATGCCGTCATGGGCCAGTCGCAAGCGCACATGATGAGCTAGCACCACTGGTGGCGGGGAGCAACAGTCCGCCGCTTTTTTGTTTGGGCCGCTTTGGAGAATATCGGTCCAACATGGTAAATATTATCTTAACATGGCTGGACGGCGGGCGCGCCAGCGGCAAATAATCGGGTATGACCGCGTTTTCGCTCCTTGCCGCCGCCGTGTTCGCTTCCCACGGCGCGCCCCTTTCCCCGGCAGGAGAAAGTGTGGCCTATGCGCGGCCGCCCAAGCGGATGCACAGCATCACCGTGCATGTCGCACCGCCGGCCAAGGGGGTGGCGCTGCCGCCGGTCAGTGGCCCGCGCGATCGTCCGCTGGTGGTGATCGATGCCGGGCATGGTGGGCATGATCCCGGCGCGGCCAGCCGGACAAGGGACGCGCGGGAGAAGGACGTCACGCTGGCGCTGGCTCTGGCGCTCCGGGATCGGTTGCTGCGCGGCGGGCGGGTGCGTGTCGCGCTTACCCGCAGCGATGACCGCTTCCTGCTGTTGCAGGAGCGCTATGATATCGCGCGCAGGCTGGGGGCGGACCTGTTCCTGTCGCTCCATGCCGATGCGGCGGACAATGAGGCGGCGCAGGGTGCGACGATCTACACCCTTTCCGAAACAGCGTCGGACCGCGAGGCGGCGCGCCTCGCCGCGCGCGAAAACCGCGCCGACGTGATTAACGGCGTCGATCTGGGCCAGCAGAACAGCGCGGTGAACTCCATTCTCATCGATCTCTCGCAGCGCGAAGCGATGGCGCAATCGGCCGATTTCGCGCGGCTGCTCTATCGCGAGGCCGCGCCCTATGTGCCGTTTCGCGGCAACTACCACCGCTTCGCCTCGCTCGTGGTGCTCAAGGCGCCCGATATTCCCTCGGTGCTGTTCGAGGCGGGCTATATCACCAGCGCGCAGGACGCGGCGCGGCTCACCTCACCCGCTGGACGCGCCCGCACGGCGGAAGGGCTGGCACGGGCGGTCGAAATCTATTTCGCGCGGCGGCTCAGCGCACCCTGATGCGCGTTCTTATCCACTGGTCAACGCCGTCATATTTGCCTACAGGCGTGAGCCATGAATGATGCCGAGGCCGGACAGACGAATGAGGAGCGTTTCAGCTACCGCGTCACCAGACAGGTCGGCGAAGCGCGCCTGATCCTCTCCGGCCTGTGGCGGAAACGCTGGTTCCGCCGGGCGACCTATGCTGCGGGCGCGCTGCTGGTCGCGTTCATTGCCTTCTGGCTCATTTTCGCGCGCGATCTGCCCGACGCCGCTGCGCTCGCGGAATATGAGCCCGCGCTGCCCAGCGTGGTGCGCGATGGTAATGGCGAGCCGGTGTACAGCTTCGCGCGAGAGCGGCGCGTGCAACTGAATTACGACGATTTCCCCCCGCTGTTGATCCGCGCGGTGCTATCCGCCGAGGACAAGACCTTTTTCTCGCATCATGGCGTGGATTTCACCGGCCTCGCGGGCGCGGTAATCGATTATGCCTCGAAGATCGGTTCCGGCCAGCGCGCCAAGGGCGGCTCGACCATTACCCAGCAGGTTGCGAAGAACCTGCTGCTGGGTGACGAATATTCCCCCACCCGCAAGATCCGCGAGATGATCCTCGCCTCCCGGATCGAGCGGGCGATGACCAAGCAACAGATCCTTGAGCTGTATCTCAACCAGATATTCCTCGGGCGCAACGCCTATGGCGTGCAGGCGGCTTCGCGCGCCTATTTCAACAAGGATATCGGCGAGCTGAAGCTGCACCAGTTCGCGTTTCTGGCGATTCTGCCCAAGGGGCCGTCCAATTATCGCCCGGAAACCGAGAAGGGCTATGCCCGTGCGCTGGAGCGGCGCAACTGGGCGCTGGGAGAGATGAAGCAGAACGGCTGGATCACCGACGCGCAATATCGCGACGCGATCGCCCGCCCGCTCGATACCGTAAACCAGCTCGGCACCCTGTTCGACAGCAAGAAGGCGAGCGCGGGCGGCTATTATATGGAAGAGGTGCGCCGCCGTCTCATGGAGAAATTCGGCGAGACGGACAAGGATGGCGCGAACAGCGTCTATGCCGGAGGCCTGTGGATCAGGACGCCCTATGATGCCGAGATCCAGCAGCACACGCGCGACGCGCTGCGGAACGGCCTGCTGCGCTATTCGGGCGGGCATGGCTGGTCCGGCCCGATCGCGACGATCGAGATGGACGACCAGTGGCGCGGCCGTTTCGCCAGCAGCTTCAAGAGCATCGACTATCAGGACTGGCGTGTCGCGGTGGTGGTGTCCAGGACAAGCGGTGCGGCAGAGCTGGGCCTTTCGGGCGGCAGAAGCGGGACGCTCCCCGCAGGCTATGCGCAGATCCCCTATCGCAAGACCGGCGGCCCGGCGTTCAATGCGCTCAAACCCGGCGACCTCATCGTGGTGAAGCCGATGGGCGGCAGCACCTACGCGCTGCGCACCGTGCCGGAAGTCTCGGGCGGCATGATGGTGGAGGGTGTGCGCACCGGGCGCATCTACGCGATGCAGGGCGGGTTCGACTCCAGCCTCTCCTCCTACAACCGCGTGACGCAGGCGCAGCGCCAGCCGGGTTCGACGATCAAGCCGTTCGTTTATGCCGCCGCGCTCGACAATGGCATGACCCCCGCGACGATCATCGTCGATGGGCCGTTCTGCGTGTGGCAATCCGCCTCGCTCGGGCAGAAATGCTTCAAGAACTTCGATGCGGGCGGCGGTGGTCCGCACACTATGCGCTGGGGCATCGAACAGTCCCGCAACCTCATGACCGTGCGCGCCGCCTCGCAGACCGGCATGGATCGCGTGGTGCGCACGATCAAGGCGATGAATATCGGCTCCTATCAGCCCTATCTCGCCTATGCGCTGGGCGCGGGCGAGACGACGGTCGAGAAGATGGTCAACGCCTATGCCGCGCTCGCCAATCATGGCCGCCTTCATACGCCGCGCGTGATCGATTACGCGCAGGATCGGCACGGCACGGTGATCTGGCCGGAGAAATGGCGCCCGTGCGATGGCTGCAACGCGGCGGACTGGAACGGCAAGCCCATGCCCCGCTTCGGCCTTTCCGGGCGGCAGGCGATGAACCCGATGACCGCCTATCAGATCGTCCACATCACCGAGGGCGTGATCCAGCGCGGCACCGCGACCGTGCTGGCCGATCTTGGCCGTCCGCTGTTCGGCAAGACCGGCACCACCAACGGCCCGACCAATGTGTGGTTCGTGGGTGGCTCGCCGGATATCGTTGCCGGGGTCTATATGGGCTATGACACGCCGCGCTCGCTCGGTGGCTGGGCGCAGGGCGGGCGCATCTCCGCGCCGATCTGGAAGGAGGCGATGGCGCCGATCCTGAAGGACATGCCGAAAGAACCGTTCGTCGCGCCTGCGGGTATCCGCATGGTGCGGATCGACCGCCGCTCCGGCAAGCGCGTCTATGGCGCATGGCCGAGCATGGGCGATCCCAAGCCCGCCGTGATCTGGGAAGCGTTCAAGCCCGAGACGGAGCCGCGCCGCACCATCCGCAAGGAGGAGCTGGACGCGCAGGCGAAGGCGGAAGCCGCAGCCGCCGCCCGCGCCGCGCGCGGCCGCGCGACGAGCCGGGACAGCGATTTCTTGCAACGTGAGGGCGGAATATACTAGGGCGCATCGATATTCCGCCCATATGGGCCTGCAAAGCGCTATTTTCTGCGCTTCGGTGCTCACGTACATTTGAGTACGCTGCGCTCCGATGCTCGAAAATTGCACTTTTCGGCTCCATCTGAACGAAATATCGATGCGCCCTGAAGCGCAGTTGAGTTGATTTGCCGAATTGGAGGCTGAGTGATGCGCGCAGAAGCGCAAGCCCTTGTGGACCGTATCGACGCCGCGCTGGACCTGTTGCGGCGCTTTCTCGACTGGGATCGCGCGCTGCGCCGTCTGGACGAGCTCAATGCGCGTGTCGAAGATCCGACCCTGTGGGACGATCCCAAGAAGGCGCAGGAGGTGATGCGCGAGCGCACCCGGCTGGACAGCGCCATCTCCGCCACCCGCGCGATCGACGCCGAGAAGAAGGATACGGTCGAGCTGCTCGAAATGGCGGACGCGGAAGGCGACACCGCGCTGGGCGACGAGGCGGTCGCGTCCCTCGCCCAGCTTGCCGCCAAGGCGGATGAGGACAAGATCAAGGCGTTGCTCGCCGGTGAGGCTGACGCGTCCGACACCTATCTCGAAATTCATGCCGGAGCTGGCGGCACCGAGAGCCAGGACTGGGCCGAGATGCTCCAGCGCATGTATCAGCGCTGGGCGGAAAAGCGCGGCTACAAGGTCGAGATCGTCGATTATCAGGCGGGCGAGCAGGCGGGCATCAAATCTGCCACGCTGCTCATCAAGGGCGAGAACGCCTATGGCTATGCCAAGACCGAGAGCGGTGTGCACCGCCTTGTGCGCATCTCTCCGTATGACAGCTCGGCGCGGCGGCACACGAGCTTCAGCTCGGTCTGGGTCTATCCGGTGATCGATGACAATATCGACATCGAGATCAACCCGGCGGACCTCAAGATCGACACCTATCGCGCGTCCGGCGCGGGCGGGCAGCACGTCAACACCACTGATTCCGCCGTCCGTATCACCCACGTTCCCACCAATATCATCGTCGCGTGCCAGAACGACCGCAGCCAGCACAAGAACCGCGCCACCGCGATGAACATGCTGAAGGCGCGGCTCTATGAAAAGGAGCTGGCGGAGCGCGAGGCGGCGGCGAGCGGCGAATATCAGGCCAAGACGGAGATCGGCTGGGGCCACCAGATCCGCTCCTATGTGCTGCAACCCTATCAGATGGTGAAGGATCTGCGCACGGGCGTGGTATCCTCCTCGCCGGACGATGTGCTCGACGGCGCGCTCGATCCCTATATGGCGGCGGCCCTCTCGCAGAAGGTGACGGGCGAGAAGGTCGTCGTGGAGGATGTCGATTGATCCTCGCCCGTCCGCTGCTGGCGTCCGCGCTGCTTGCGGGGTTGCCGCTGGCGGGATGCGACGGGATAAGCGGCGGGGCCGACGGTCGGCGGGAAAGCGCGCGGGAATTTCCGCAGGCGGACCGGCCCATCTCGCCAATCGTCTCGGTGCGTTATTCGTCCGAAGAGGCGCGCGACAAGGTAGGCGAGGCGCGGGACATCATGGATCATGCGCATGTCGCGCCGGGCATGACGGTGGCCGACATCGGCGCGGGCGAGGGATATTATACCGTCAGGCTCGCCAAGCGAGTGGGCAAGGACGGTCGCGTGCTCGCCGAGGACATCATGCCGGAGGTGATCGACGCGCTCGGCCAGCGCATCAACCGCGAGAACTGGAGCAACGTCTCGGTCAAGCTCGGTGCGCCGGATGATCCCAAGCTGCCTGAAAACAGCTTCGACCGCATCTTCATGGTGCACATGTATCACGAGATCGAGGAGCCTTATGCGTTCCTGTGGCATATGCGGCCCGCGCTGAAACCTGACGGCGAAGTGATCGTGGTCGACTCCAACCGGCCCACATCTGAGCATGGCACGCCGCCGAAGCTCCTTGCCTGCGAGTTCCTGTCGGTCGGCTACCGGCTGGAGGAAATGATCCCGCGCCCGTCGAGCGGCGGCTATCTGGCGCGGTTCAAGACGGTGGGGGCGCGGCCCGAACCGGATGAAATCAGCACCTGCAAGCTGGTGAAGGAATAGTTCAGATCCTCAAGGTGAGTGCCACCTCGTCACCCACCGCCAGGCCTTCCGCCTTGCGCACGGCGGCCTTTACCGGCAGCGCGAAGCCAGCCACCTCCTTGTAGGGGAACAGCGAGGTTTCCCAGGTCGTATCGCCGATCGTTGCGCGCACCTTGACCGAGCCGAAGCCGCCGGTGCGGCCCATTGCGGCATAGTGGATCTCGCCCACGACATCGCCGCCGAGCACGACGAAGAACCAGCTTGCCTTGTCGCCGCTCCATTTGATGAGCGGCCCTGTCGCCTCGATGCGTTCGTCGAACATGCGCGTGTCTCCCGCGCCCGCTATGAACGCAGGCGTCGCTTGCGCGCAACCGTTGTTTACAGGTTCTTGCTGATCGAACAGGCCGCGGGGCCAAGGATGACCACGAACAGCGTCGGCAGGATGAAGAGGATCAGCGGCACAGTCATGATCGCGGGCAGGCGCGCGGCCTTTTCCTCGGCGCGCATCATGCGTTCGTGGCGGAACTCCGCCGAGAGCACGCGCAGCGCGGAGGCGAGCGGCGTGCCATATTTCTCGGTCTGGATCATCGTCGTGACGACGCCCTTCAGCGCCTCGAGATTGACCCGGTTGGCGAGATTCTCGAATGCCTGCCGCCGCTCGGTGAGGAAGCTAAGCTCGATCGCCGTGAGCTGAAATTCGTCGCCCAGCTCCGGATAGGCGCGGCCCAGCTCCTTGGATACGCGGCCGAAGGCGGCGTCCACGGTGAGACCCGCCTCGGCGCAGATCACCAGCAGATCGAGCGCATCGGGCAAACCCTTGCGGATCGCGGCGGAACGCTTGGAAATGAGGTTGGAAAGATAGATGTCCGGCGCCTTGTAGCTACCCAGCAGGCAGGTCGCGAACGCCATGAACCGCTTGAAATCGCTCCATTCCGGATAGGCGCGCACGACATAGAGCATGAACGCCGCGAGCCCGCCGATCGCAATGGGCAGCACCATGCGCCCGAAGATCACCGCGACCGCAAGATCCTTGGAGCGGATGCCTGCCTGGGCGAGCTTCTTCTGCGCGACCTGCAGCTGATCATCCTGCAACACCTGCAGCTTCTTCAGCAGCACGCGCATCATGTCGGTTGATTCGCGCTGGTGCACCAGCTTGGCGCGCCGCTTGGTGGTGGAGGCGGTGATGCCCGCCTTCAGTTGCTCGCGCCGCTCGTTCAGCGCCTTGACGCGCTTCGCCATCGGGTCGCGCACTGTCGTCGCCATGTACATGGCGAACAGCACCGCGAGCGTTGCAACCGCTGCGAGCAGGGTCGCGACATCGGCGGCGGTCATTCCAAAGAGGGTTTTGCCGGGCATCGGGTCAGATCTCGAAGTTGATCATCTGGGCCATGATGAACACGCCAATGCCCATCCAGCACATGCCGCCTATGCCTACCAGCTGCATCAGGCTGAGGCCGAACAGCCCGTTGGGATCGGGCGTATAGAAGGGCGACATATAGTGAAAGTTGATCCAGCTGATGAGGCCGAAGACGATGAAAGGCAGCGAGCCGATGATCCATGCCGAGGCCTTGGACTCGGACGACATCGCGTTGATCTTGAGCTTCATCTGCGCGCGCTGACGCAGCACGGTGGCGAGGTTCGCCAGCGTTTCGGCCAAATTGCCGCCGGTCTCGCGCTGGATGGTGAGCGTGATGCAGAAGAACTGGAATTCCGGCGTGCCGAGCCGCTCGGCGGTTTCAACGAGCGCCTGATCCATCGTTTTGCCGATCTTGATGCGCTCGTTGACGAGGCGGAACTCCTCGCCCACCGGGCCGGGCACTTCGGTCGAGACGACCGAAAGCGTCTCGGCGATGGGAAGGCCGGAGCGCAGGCCGCGCACCATCAGCTCCAGCGCGTCGGGGAAATTCTGGGTGAATTTCTTGATCCGCTTGGCGATGATCATGCTGACATATTTGTGCGGCAGGCCGAGGCCCGCGGCAGTGCCGACGAACAGCGCGGTGAGCGGCGCCCATCCGCGCAGCAGGCCAAAGCCCGCCACCGCCACCGTGATTCCGGCGCAGGCCAGCATATACTGGTTCAGCGTCCATTTCTTGCCGGTCATGCGCAGGCGCTTGGTCAGCTTTTCCGGGTCGGGGATCAGCGAGGCCAGGGCATTGTTTTGCGTCTGGGCCGAGGTCGAGATCGCCTTGCGCATACGCGCCTCGATCTGGTTCTCGGCGGCGCTGCTGTGGCGCCCCATCACGGCGGCCAGCCGGCGTGCCTGCACCTTGCCCACCGCCGGACCGGAAAAGGCCAGCGCCAGCAGCACCAGGGCGCCGCCGAGCATCAGGATCAGCAGGAGCAGTTTCGGGTCCATGATTGCGCTATTTCCGTTTACCCATCAGCATGGCTCAATGTGCCTCGGCCTTGGCCTTGCCACCCTTCTTGGGAATCAAGGCCTTGAATTCATTAAGTTTACCTAGCAGCGATCCACCCTTTTTGGGTTCGGCCGTGCTGGCGTCCGCACCGCCCAGCTCCAGCACGTCCGTCAGCATCTCGGCATAGGCGGCGCCCAGCTTGCTGCCCTTGGCGACTTCCGCCAGCGGCTTGCCGAGCTTCGCGGCCTGCGCGGCGAGGCGCATGTCATAGGGGAGGCTGATATCGATTTTGCGCTCGATCGACTGCTCGAAATCCTTGCGCGAAATCTCCAGCGCATTGGCCTGCACCTTGTTGGCGACCACCAGCAGCTTCATCTGCGGCGCGTTGGTACGCAGCCAGGAAAGCATACGGATGGTGTCGCGCGCGCCCGCCAGCGTCATTTCCGTTACCACCAGGCCGACATTATAGTCCGCCATCAGTTGCGGAAACTGGATCAGCATGTGGCGCGGCATGTCGATCACGCTCGATTCGAACACGGTGCGGAATTCTTCCTCCAGCTGGTGGAAGGCGCCGCCGTCGGTCAGCATCGGCTGATGGATCGGGGCTTCCGCCGAGAGGATGGCGAGCTTGTCGGACGCGCGCACCATCGCGCGCTCGATGAACAGGCCGTCGATGCGGCTGGGGTTCTCGATCGCGTCGATGAGGCCGCGCCCCGGTTCGAGATCGAGCGTCAGCGCGCCGGTGCCGAAATGCAGATCGAGGTCGAGCAGCGCGGTCGCGCGGCCCGCCTGTTCCGCCAGCAGCCAGGCAAGCGAGGTGGCGACAGTCGATGCGCCCACGCCGCCGCGCACGCCAATGACGGCGGCGGCGATATGGTTGTGCGTTTCGCCGCCGTCCATGCGCGGCGCGAGAAACGCCGCCTGCGCGCTGGCGAAGGCGTCGCGCAGATGCTCGGTGTTGAGGGGCTTGAGCAGATAGTCCTGAATGCCGCTCGCGAGCAGATCGCGGTAGAGGCGCACGTCATTGACCTGCCCGCAGGCGATCACGATCGTCCCCGGCTCGCACACCTCGGCGAGCCCGTTGATGTCGTTCAGCGGATCGATCGATTCGGACATGTCTACGAAGAGCACATAGGGGCTGGCGCTGACGGAGAGCGACTGCACCGCGTTGCGCAGGCCACCCTTGTACACCCGCTCCGGATCCCAGCCCATCTCGACCGCGATCGAGCGGATGATGTTGGCGCTGCTGTCATCGCAGGAATAGGCCTGGAACATTTCCCGGCCCGCGCCCATGCCCATCTTGAAGGGAGCGTTCATGGCTCAGTTTCCTCCCAGATTGACGAGGCCGCCCGTGCCCGTCGGCGGTTTGGCCTGCATACTCTGAATCGCGCGGTTGGAGGTCGCGGTGCGCAGATCGCTGTTGCTGGTCTGGCCGCGCACCAGATCTTCCGGGTTGGCCACCATTGCGGCGAAGTTGCTGTTCACCGCGCAGCCGTAATTGGAGGATGTGCCGCCGGACATGTTGTTTTCCTGTTTGGTGCTCCAGTCCGGGCAGCCCGGAACCGACGCGGTGGCGCGGCGCACGATCAGGCGCACGGAGCCATAGGGCGCGGCGCCCGCGATGGCTGAGTCGTCCTGCTGTATCAGCAGGCCGCGATGGCCCAGCACTTCGGTGATGTCCGCGCGCGCGGCGGCGGGAGCGCCACCCGCGATCGCGACGCTGTCGCCATAACCGATGACGAGCGAATCGAGCCAGCCGTCGAGGCGTTCCTTCTCGGCGCGCGAGACACCGACGCCGCTGTCGGCGCGCACATCGAAGACGAAGCTGGTGTAGCTGACGACCGGCTGATGCACCGATTCGACGCTGCGGTTGCCGGTTGATTTCGCGTCACAGGCCGCCAGCGGCAGCCCGACCGCAGCGATCAGGGCCAGCGGGGAGAGGAAGGCGCGGGTGCGTGGATAAGGCATGTCGATGATCCTTCCCGTCAGAATGTGAAGCCGGGGCCGACACCTTCGGCGGCGGCGGCGGTGCGGGTGGCCTTGCGCTTGCCGCCCGAAGGCGCGGCGGCTGGGGCCGGGCTGGCGGCGGCCTGTGGCGTGCCTGCCGGATCGACCGGCGGCGTCGCGGGCGCGACCGAGGGCATTTTTCCTTTGGCGCCGCTGATGCCGTCCGACCCCTGCTGTTTCAGCAAGCCCTGAAGCTCGGTCGCGTTGCGGAAGCCGTCCGTGGGGAGGCGCACGTCGCTCGCGTTGATCGGCTTCACCAGATAAGGGGTGACGACGATCACCAGCTCGGTTTCGTCCCGCAGGAACTTGCGCGATTTGAACAGACTGCCCAGCACCGGCACATTGCCGATACCTGGCACCTTGTTGATGTTGTTGGCGGTGTCGTTGCTCAGCAGCCCGGCGATCATGAACGCCTGGCCGGAGCCCAGCTCCACGGTGGTTTCGGCGGTGCGGGTCTTGAGCGCAGGCACACTGCTGTTGATCGAGAAATCGAGCGTCGAGACGCTGGGGCGCACGCGCAGCGAGATCCGGCCGTCAGACAGCACGATCGGCGTGAACGCCAGTTGCACGCCATATTGCTTGAACTCGATGCTGTTGCCGTTGTTGGCGCCGTTGAACACCGTGTAGGGATATTCGCCGCCCGCGAGGAAGCTCGCCGTCTCGCCCGAAAGCGAGGTGAGGTTGGGCTGGGCGAGGGTGGTGGCGAGACCGCTGACTTCCGCGAGATCGAGCGCGGCGAGGATATTCATGCCAAACAGCTTGGTATCTGCTCCGAAGGTCGTGCCACCACCCTGCGGATTTATGGCAGAACCAATAACCTCTCTGGTCGTTTTGAAGAGCCCGGTGTTGGGGTCGATTCCGTAGCCCTCGATTGGCGTGAGGCTATTACCGACACCAAGCGGTCCGCCGATTGTCCATTTCTGGTTGATGAAACTCCGGCCCTGACCGACGCCGAACTTGAACCCGTTGGTGAGGTCCGCCGTGGCGAAGTTCATGCCCACCTGATGGATGAGATTGCGGCTGACTTCGGCGATTTTCACCTGCAAATTGACCTGAAGCGGCGTCGCGGTGCGCAGGCGGCTCACCACCGTCACCGAGGGCGCGCCACCGGCGGTGGGTGCGGAGAAGGCCTGCACCAGACGCTCGGCCTCGGCCGCGTCTTCCGGCGCCTTCACGGTGCCGGTGAGCAGGATGAGGCCGTTCATCTTGGAGACGGTGATGTCCGAATCGGGCATCGCGAGCTTCAGCATCTGGTCGATGCTGGTGAGGTTGTTGCCGACGCGGACGAGGCCGCTCCACAAAACCCTGCCGCCCGCCGTGGTGACCGAGATGCCGGTTTCACCCGCGCCCTTGGCGAGGATGTAGATCTGGTTCTGCGAGCGGACATGGACATCCGCCACATTGGGGTTGGCGACGACCACGTCGGTCATCGCGCCCGGCAGGTTGATGACCCGGCTCGCGCCGACAGACATCAGGATGACGCCGCTGTCCGTCTTGGCGGCGGAGCTGTCGGGCGCGGCGCCTGCCATGCCCGCTGGCGTCAGCATGGTCGCGCAGGCGAGCATCAGGGCGCCGAACGGGCGCGCGGCCTTGCGTAGCGATGAGCGGTGGTTTGTCATCTCAGTTCCCCCTGATCTCGACCTGCTCGACCGCGGTTCCGCGCGCCACGCGCACCAGCGCGCCGACCTGAGGCGTGATCTTGCGCGGCGGCATCGAGCGGCGCTGGAAGCGGGATACGTCGCCGCCGGTCGCATAGCCGAAGCGGCCGTCTTCCGGGCGCGAGGCGATGGTCGTCAGCGCGCGCTTCTCGGCGGCGGGATCGTTGCTGTTGGGCAGGGTGACGTTGCCGTTGGCGATCGCGGCGTCGAGATCCTGCTTGGTGTCGGCGAGCGCGCGCAGCGTGAGCGACAACTGCCCCATCGTCTGCGACACGGCGATCTTTTCCGCGATGCGCGGCGTCACTTCGAGGGTGACGTTGGTGAAATTGCGGACATCGGGCTTGCCCGTTTCGTCCATCGCGTTGGTGCGTTGGTCGGTAGCGAGCACGCGCAGGTTGCGCACGATGGTCTCGGTAACGCGCAGCGGATTGCTGGCATCGTCGCCGCTTACCGTCTGCGTCACCAGCACATCGACCCGGTCGCCCGGAAAGATGAAGCCCGCGACAGAGCTCTGCATGTTGACCGGCACGGTCACGGCGCGCATTCCGGGGCCGAGGGCGGCGGCGAGGAAGCCGCGTTCACCCGGCTTGATGAGCGCGCCCTGCGTCACCGGCTGGCCGGCGGTAATGGCGTTGCGGACAACCGCGCCCTGCAAGGACTGCGGATCGGCCTTGCCCTGAAGATAATAAGCGGTCTCGATGAGATCCTTTGGCCAGGGCTGGAAGCGGAAGCTGTCTGCCTCGATGATCGTGCCGACGGGTAGCGCCTTGGTGGCGACGAGCACCTGCGGGCCATCGAGCGCCTGTTGCGGAATGGCCGCTGCGCCCGCCTGCGGAGATGCCGGCCCGGTAGGCGCGCCACCGCCGCTGAACATGGAGCGCGCCATCAGCGCCGCTGCCACGGCAATGACCAGCGCGCCCGCCAGCAATGCTGCTTTTTTCACATCCATGACGAACCTCGTCCTCCCAACCCGGAAAATCCCGTCTTCCGGGTGCAATTGTTACGCAAAATGGTAAATTAACCGTTCACCAACCAGCCACATCGCCGCGAGCGAGATCGCGACGCCATAGGGAACCTCGGGCTGGCCCAGCCTTTTGCTCATGCGATGATGGATCACGGTGACCAAAGTGACAGCGCCGCCGATGACCGCCATCAGCAGCAGCAACAGGCCCAGCGCCTGCCACGGGAACCACAGGGCGATCGCGGCGAGCAGCTTCACGTCGCCTCCGCCCATCAGTCCCAATGCAAAGAGGGCGGCGAAAACGCCGAACATGCCGATGCCCAGCCCGACCTGAAGCGCCATGTCCGGCCAGGCGGGAATGCCGCTCGCCAGCCAGTAGAGCGGCGCCAGTAGCGCGATTGCGAGGTTGAGGCGGTTGGAAATGATGCGCGAGCGGATGTCGGTAATGGCAGCAGCCACCAGCAACGCGGCCAGTGCGCACAGCAAGACTATCCGAATAAATTCCCCGCTCATGACGTCAGATCTAGACGCAATGCCTTACCAACTCGTAAACAGCGCGTTAATGCGACAGGCCATGACCTTGGATGACGCCATGATGGAGCTGTGGTCCGCGCCCGATGGCTGGCCGCTGCGCCGTGTGCGGATCGCCGGGCAGGGGAGGCCGCGCGGATCGCTGCTGTTTCTCGGCGGGCGCGCGGATCATATCGAGAAATATGACGAGGCGCTGCTCGGCTGGGCGGGCGGCGGCTGGGCGGTGGACAGCGTCGACTGGCGCGGGCAGGGCGGCTCCGGTCGGCTGATCGAGGGCAGCGCATTGGGCCACGCGGAGGACTTTTCCCGCTGGCTCGACGATATCGAGGCCTATGGCCGGGACTGGCGCGCGCGCACCCAAGGCCCGCATGTCATCGTCGCGCATTCGATGGGCGCGCATCTGGTGCTGCGCGCGCTCGCGGAGAACCGGATGGAGGCGGACGCGGTGGCGCTTTCGGCGCCGATGCTGGGCATTCATACCGGCGCACTGCCGGTGTGGCTCGCGCCCGCCATCATCGCGGCGGCGTGCGGTCTGCGCTGCGCCCGCAGGGCGGTCTGGCCCAGCCACCGCAAGACGCGCGGGGTCAGGCAGGCGATGCAGACCAGCCTCACCCACAGCGTCGAACGGTTTGAGCGGGAGGCGCAGTTCGAGCTGGACCGGCCTGACATCGTGCTCGATGCGCCGACCTGGGGCTGGCTGCGCGCGGCCTATGCTTCGCTCAGGGCTATCGCCCGCCCCGGGTATCTGGAGCGTATCCGGACGCCGCTGCTGATCCTCGCGAGCGAGGGCGACATCGTGGTCTCCACCCCCGATATTCTGCGCGCTGCGCTGCGGTTGCCCGATGCGCGGGTGCATGTGTACGGCAAGGACGTGGCGCACGAGATCCTGCGCGAGGTCGACCCGGTGCGTGACGATGCGCTCGGCCGGATCGATGCCTTCTTCGCGGAGCGCGCGCCGCTCGCATGACACACCTTGCCGCCCATTATGACGCCGTGATCGTCGGCGCAGGCATGGCGGGCGCCAGCCTGGGCGCGGAGCTGGCGCCGCATCTGTCGGTGCTGGTCGTCGAGATGGAGGCGCAGCCCGGCTTTCACGCCACCGGCCGCTCGGTCGCCTTCTGGTCGGAGAGCTATGGCGGGCCGCAGGTGCGTCCGCTGACGCTGGCGTCCCATGATTTTCTCAGCCGACCGGAGGCGGATTTCGCGGACCGCCCCTTTCTCTCTCCGCGCGGCGCGCTCCACATCGGCCGGGCGGAGGACAGCGCCTATCGGGACGCGCTGGTGGCTGAGTTCGCCGATACCGGCCTGTTCTCCGGGCGGACGGCGGCGCAGTTGCGTGCCGCGATCCCCGGCCTGCGCGATGCATGGACCGTAGGCCTTGCCGAACCCACCACCTGCGACATCGATGTCGCGGCGCTTCATGCGGCCTATCTGCGGCGGTTGCGGGCGGCTGGGGGCGTTCTCGTCTGCACCCGCCGGTTCGAAAGTGCGCGCGCGGGCGTGGACGGGGGTTGGGCCGTCCGGCTCTTTGGCGGCGAGGAAATCCATACGCCGTTGCTCATCAATGCCGCTGGTGCCTGGGCGGATGATGCCGCGCGGAACAGCGGCGTCTCTCCGCTCGGCATCGCCCCGCTGCTGCGCACGGTGGTGCAGCTGCGCGTCGATCCATCCGTGCCGGACAGTCTGCCGCTGGTGCTCGATCTCGCGGGCGGCTTCTATTTCAAGCCGGTGGGCGGAGGACGCATCTGGCTCACCCCGCATGACGAGCGCCCGGTGGCTGCGGGGGATGCCGCGCCGGAAGAGCTGGACGTCGCGCTCGCGATCGATCGCCTTGAGCAGGTGGTGGACTGGCGCGTCGAGGCGGTCGAGCGCAGATGGGCGGGCTTGCGCAGCTTCGCGCCCGATCGTCTGCCCGTGTTCGGGCATGACGCTGAACGTCCGGGGTTTTTCTGGTTTGCCGGGCAGGGCGGTTTCGGCATTCAGGCCGCCCCCGCAGCGGCGCGCTTGGCGGCGGGCCTGATCCTCGGCAGCGCGCACTCGTCGGTTGCCGCGCTCGATCCGGACATCTACCGCCCCGAGCGGTTTTCGGCTTGCGACGCACTGCCGATGCGATAGATTGCCGCAGGATTCAACTGTGGGAGTGGAGCTATGGCGCACAAGTTCGTGATCGAGCAGAACAAGGCGGGGGAATATGTCGCCAAGTTCAAATATAACAGCGAAACCATCTTCTGGACCGAAGGCTATTCCAGCAAGGCGGGCGCAAAGAATGCGATCGAGTCAGTCCTCAAGAACGGCCCGGGCGCGCCGATTGAGGAATAAGCCCCTCACGTCTGCATGAAGCTGCTCGGCGCGATCGTCGCGGGTGGCGCGGCGCGGCGCTTCGGTGCGGACAAGGGCGCGGCCCTGCTCGGCGGCGTCGCGCTGATCGATCATGTCGCGCGGGCGCTTGCCGCGCAATGCGATGATGTGGTGATCGTCGGGCGTGAGTGGCGGGAGCTTCCTTGCATTGCCGACAGGCCGAAGGGAGGCGAAGGCCCGCTCGGCGGCCTGAACGCCGCGCTGCATCATGCGGCGACACAAGGATATGACGCGGTGCTCTGCGCTGGATGCGATACGCTGCCGGTGCCGCATGACCTCGCGGCGCGGCTTGGTTCCGGCCCGGCGGTGGTCGAGGGGCACTGGCTGATGGGATTATGGCCCGCCGCTCTCGCAGAGGATCTGGACCGCTGGCTGGGCTGTCAGCCGGATCGCTCGATCAGGGGCTGGATGCGCCACAGCGGCGCACACATGGTTCCGGTGGAGGCGCACCTCCACAACATCAATACGCGGCAAGCGCTGGAGGAAGCAGAAAGCGAGTTCAGGCCGTCGCGGGGGTGAGAGGCTGCTGGGCCTGCAATTTTACGGCATCCAGGATCTTGCCGCCACCCATCATCACCGCCGAGCAGCAGGCGAGGAACAGCAGCTTGCCGCCCACACCCGGATATTGCGCCATGTAGATGATGCCCCGGTCGGCAGCGCCCAGAGCCAGCGCGTAGATCACCGCGAAGGCCTCGAACCGGGTCTTGATCGTGAAAAGGCGGCGAATCCTGGTTAACATTTCGTTAAACTAGCAGCGGGCGTCGCCTCCGCCAATCGCATTAACCGCGAAAATGTCGATGCGGATCAAGTGTCTGCGCGGCGCAAGAAAAAAGCCCCGGCGAGCGGGCCGGGGCTTTTCGATGATGAGCAAGATGCGCCGCTTCTACAGCTTCTCGGTGAGTTCCGGGACGATCTTGAAGAGGTCGCCGACGAGGCCGATGTCCGCCACCTGGAAGATGGGGGCGTCCTCGTCCTTGTTGATGGCGATGATGGTCTTGCTGTCCTTCATGCCGGCAAGGTGCTGGATCGCACCCGAGATGCCGACCGCGACATAGACTTCGGGTGCAACGATCTTGCCGGTCTGGCCGACCTGATAGTCATTGGGGACATAGCCCGCATCGACGGCAGCGCGGCTCGCGCCCACGGCCGCGCCGAGCTTGTCGGCGAGCGGGAAGATCGTCGCCTCGAACGTGGGGCCGTCCTTCAGGGCGCGACCGCCCGAGACGATCACCTTGGCCGAGGTCAGTTCCGGCCGTTCGAGCTTGGCGATCTCCGCGCCAGCAAAGCTGGAAAGACCCTTGTCGCCGGTTGAGGATACAGCTTCGATGCTGCCCGAACCACCGTCCTTCGCTGCCTTCTCGAACGCGGTGCCGCGCACGGTGATGACGAGCTTGGCGTCGGAGGTCTTCACGGTCGCGATCGCGTTGCCCGCATAGGTCGGGCGGGTGAAGGTGTCGGCGCTTTCCACCGACAGAATGTCCGAGAGCTGCATCACATCGAGCAGGGCAGCCACGCGCGGCGCGATGTTCTTGCCGTTGCTGGTCGCAGGCGCGACGAACGCGTCATGATGGCCCATCAGCTCAACAATCAGGGGCGCGACATTCTCCGCGAGCGCATGGTCATAGGCCGCGTCGTCCGCGACATGGACCTTGCCCACGCCCGCGATCTTCGCGGCTTCGGCGGCAACGCCTGCCACGCCCGCGCCCGCGACGAGGAGGTGCACCTCGCCCAGCTTCGATGCCGCGGTGACGGCAGCAAGCGTCGCGTCCTTGAGGGCGCCGCCCTCATGCTCAACCCATACCAGCGTCTTCATGCCGCTACTCCCAGCGCTTTCATTTTCGCAACCAGCTCATCGACATCGGCCACCTTGATGCCCGCGCTGCGCTTCGGCGGTTCCTCGACCTTGAGGGTCGTGTGGCGCGGCGCGATGTCGACGCCGTAATCCTCCGGCTTCTTCTGCGCCAGCGGCTTGGACTTCGCCTTCATGATGTTGGGCAGGCTCGCATAGCGCGGCTCATTCAGGCGCAGGTCCGTCGTCACGATCGCCGGGAGCTTCAGGTTCACCGTCTCAAGGCCGCCATCGACCTCACGCGTCACCGCGACCGCGTCACCCGAAACCTCGACCTTGCTCGCGAACGTGCCCTGGCTCCAGCCCAGCAGCGCCGCCAGCATCTGGCCCGTCTGGTTCGAATCGTCGTCGATCGCCTGTTTGCCCAGGATCACCATGCCCGGCGTTTCCTCGGCCGCAACCTTCGCCAGCAGCTTCGCTACCGCGAGCGGCTCGACCTCGGCGTCGCTCTCGATCAGGATCGCGCGGTCCGCGCCCATCGCCAGCGCGGTGCGAAGCGTCTCCTGCGCCTTCGCCGGGCCAACGCTCACCGCCACGATCTCGGTCGCAACGCCCTTTTCCTTCAGGCGAATCGCCTCCTCAACCGCAATCTCGTCAAACGGGTTCATGCTCATCTTCACATTCGAAAGATCAACACCACTCCCGTCCGCCTTCACACGCGGCTTCACATTATAATCAATCACCCGCTTCACGGGGACTAACAGCTTCATGATCTCATACCTCCAGTATTTGGGTCCATCTGGGGAGTTGGGGCGCTACATGCTCGTTTTATTACAAGATCGCAAGGGCGGCGTTGCCACCCTTGCGATCCGTAAGGTCAACCCGGTGCAGCGGGTAAGCGAATCAGGAAACGGATTTGACTTGTGCCACGATCTTCTTCGCCGCGTCGCCGAGGTCGTCGGCGGAAACGATCGGCAGGCCCGACGCCGCGAGGATGTCCTTGCCCTGCTGCACATTGGTGCCTTCGAGGCGCACGACGAGCGGCACCGAGAGGTTCACTTCCTTCGCCGCCGCGACGATACCCTCGGCGATGATGTCGCACTTCATGATGCCGCCGAAGATGTTGACGAGGATGCCCTTCACAGCCGGATCGGCGAGGATGATCTTGAACGCCGCGGTCACCTTCTCCTTGCTCGCGCCGCCGCCGACATCGAGGAAGTTCGCCGGGAACATGCCGTTCAGCTTGATGATGTCCATCGTCGCCATCGCAAGGCCGGCGCCGTTCACCATGCAGCCGATGTCGCCATCGAGCTTTATGTAGGCGAGGTCGTATTTCGAGGCTTCCAGCTCCGCCGGATCTTCCTCGGTCTCGTCGCGCAGCTCCATCAGGTCCGGGTGGCGGAACAGGGCGTTGCCGTCGAAGCCGACCTTGGCGTCGAGCACCAGCAGATTGCCCTGCTCGGTCACCGCGAGCGGGTTGATCTCGATCTGGCTCGCGTCGGTGGCGAGAAATGCGTCATAGAGCGACTTCGCGACCTTGGCGGCCTGCTTGGAAAGATCGCCGGACAGCTCCAGCGCGGCGGCGATGCGGCGGCCATGATGCGGCATGAAGCCGGTCGCGGGATCGATGGTGATGGTGTGGATCTTCTCGGGGGTCGAGTGGGCGACCTCCTCGATGTCCATGCCGCCCTCGGTCGAGGCGACCATCGCGACGCGGCCCGATGCACGGTCGACCAGCAGCGCGAGGTAGAATTCCTTGGCGATGTCCGCGCCGTCGGTGATGTAGAGGCGGTTCACCTGCTTGCCAGCCGGCCCGGTCTGGATCGTCACCAGCGTATTGCCGAGCATGTCGGTGGCGGCGGCCTTCACCTCATCGAGGGTCTTGGCAAGGCGAACACCGCCCTTCGCGTCGGGGCCAAGCTCCTTGAACTTGCCCTTGCCGCGACCGCCCGCATGGATCTGCGCCTTCACGACATAGAGCGGCCCCGGCAGCTTGCCCGCAGCGGCGACGGCTTCGTCCACGGTGAAGGCGGCGTGTCCGGCGGCGATCGGCGCGCCAAATTTCGCCAGCAGTTCCTTGGCCTGATATTCATGAATGTTCATCGCGCGCTCCTTTTGAGGCAAAAATCGGGATGGCGCCTAAAAGCATAGGTCGGCCCCGCGGAAAAGGCCGATTTCGCAATTCGGCTTTGCAAAGTTGCAAAATGAATGGCTGCGCGCGAGCGAGGCGCATTAAAAAACCCGGATCGCTCCCCCTTGAGCGATCCGGGTGTGAGACGTCTTTACGTCTTTTCCCTTTTGGTCCGTCCTCCCCGCCGCACCCCTGTGTCGCGGTAGGGGTCCGGTTATCCCTGAACCATGGCCTTTTTCCTGCCTATGTTTCGGCGACCATTGCTATGGCGTGTTCGCTTCCGTGTCATCCTCCAAAATGGAGCAAGAGTCATTTTTGCCGCGCCCCTGTGTCAAATACGCAACATATTATGCTGGCCGCGCGTTCCTGGCGGAGCTTGCCAGCGTACAGGCGTGGCCCTAGAGCGAAGACAAGCGATGTCCGGAGACGCTTTTTCATGATTCTGAGCCGCTTTGAACGGATGATCGCCCGGCGCTACCTGCTGCCCGGCAAGGGTGAGGGCTTTATCTTCCTCGTCGCCGCGATCAGCCTTGTCGCGGTGATGCTGGGTGTTGCCGCGCTCATCATCGTCATGAGCGTGATGAATGGCTTCCGCGCCGAGCTGTTCGAAAAGATCGTGGGGTTGAATGGCCACGCGGTGGTCCAGGGCTATGACGGCCGCCTGCCGGACTGGCGGCGCATCATGGAGCAGACGAAGGCGACTCCGGGAGTAACAAGCGCCACGCCGCTGATTGAGCAGCCCCTGCTCGCCAACTTCAATGGCCGGGTCGAGGCGGTGCTGGTGCGCGGCATGACGATGGACGACATTCGCGGCAACGAGACGCTGAAGGGCAAGGTGAAGGTCGGCAGCCTCACCAATCTCGCGCCGGGGAGGAACGTCATCGCCATCGGTTCGGGCCTGGCCGACAATCTCGGCGTCACGGTCGGCAATACCATCTCGATCATCAACCCGGCGGGCCGCTCCACCCCGTTCGGCACAGTCCCGCGCGAGATCGGCTACGAAATCGGCGCGGTGTTCGAGGTCGGCGTCTATGATTATGACAAGGCGTTCGTCATCATGCCGATGCAGAACGCGCAACAGCTGCTCCTGCTCGGTGATACCGTTGGCATGATCGAGGTGAAGACGGTGGACGCCGACAAGGTGGGCGACATTCTCGCGCCACTGGCGGACAAGGTGGAGGGCAAGGCGGTCGTCACCGACTGGCGGCAGATGAACAGCTCGCTGTTCGAGGCGTTGCAGGTGGACCGCATCGTCAGCTTCACCGTGCTTTCGCTCATCATTCTCGTCGCGGTGTTCAATATCCTTTCTTCGCTCATCATGCTGGTGCGCGCCAAGACGCGCGACATCGCGATCATGCGGACGATGGGCGCGCGGCGGGGAAGCCTGCTCAAGATTTTCGTCACCGTCGGCGTCACCATCGGTTCGCTCGGTATGGCGGCGGGCGTGGTGCTGGGCTTCATCTTCCTCTTCTTCCGCGAGAATGTGGTGCGCTTCATTCAGCTGGTGACGGGGCAGAATATCTGGGATCCGTCGGTTCGCTTCCTTGCCGAGCTGCCGTCCAAGCCCGATCCGGTTGAGATCGTGGTCATCTGCCTGATGGCGGTGGGGTTCAGCTTCCTTGCGACGCTCTACCCCGCATTCAAGGCCGCGAATACCGATCCGGTGCAGGTGCTGCGCTATGAATGAGCCAGTGCTGATCGTCCGCGACCTGAAGCGCAGCTTCACCCAGGGCGGGGTGACGATAGAGGTGCTGCGCGGCGTCAACCTCTCCATCGCGCGCGGCGAGATCGTGGCGCTGCTTGGGCCGTCCGGTTCCGGCAAATCGACGCTGTTGCAGGCGGTGGGGTTACTGGAGGGCGGGTTCGAAGGCTCGATCCGCATCCTCGGCGAGGAGGCAGCGAAGCTCTCCGGCGACGAACGCACCCGCCTGCGCCGCGATGCCCTGGGCTTCGTCTATCAGTTCCACCATCTGCTGCCCGATTTCACCGCGCAGGAAAATGTCGTCCTGCCGCAGCTGGTGCGGGATGTCGCGGATGCGGTGGCGGCGCAGCGATCGGCGGATTTGCTCGGCGCGCTCGGCCTCTCGCAGCGGATGGACCACAAGCCCAGTCAGTTGTCGGGGGGAGAGCAGCAGCGCGTTGCCGTCGCCCGAGCCCTTGCCAACCGTCCCGCGCTGGTGCTGGCGGACGAGCCGACCGGCAATCTCGACGAGCGCACCGCCGATATTGTGATCGACGAGTTCCTGCGCCTGGTGCGTGAGGAAGGCAGCTCCGCGCTGGTCGCGACCCATAACGAGCGCCTCGCCGCGCGGATGGACCGCGTGGTGCGCCTGCATGACGGGGTGTTGCAGTAATCAGGTTCAGGTCGTGGCGCTGCCCGTCACGCCGAAGGAAAAGGCTGGCCGGCGCTCAGCCGCCTCGTCGCTGTAGAGATCATAGGTTTCCAGCCGCGTGCCCGGGTAGGCGAAAAACCGCCTGCTCTTCTCGTCATAGAACCCGGCGCCAATGCGCGCACTGTTGCGCTGCGCCTCGGTGAGATCGGCATACCATTTGCCGGAGCGGGAGGGGGTGACGAAACGATATTTGCGGGTGCAATTCAGTGGGTTGACGAGACGGCGCATAACAAGCTCTGGGTTATGATGTTGCCGATCAACAATGCATAACCGCGAGAGGAGTTCCGTCGGGAGCCTGCACGCCAGCCTATGTTGGAATGGGCGGCTGAACCCCTCAACACCACCGCCCCCTCATTGCATCCGCTGCAATCGCGCTCCGCTCCTTCGCAGCCGGAGGTTTGACGCGGATCAAACCGGCTTTCGCACGCGCAGCATAAAATCCCTTTCATCGAACGGGTGATTCACCCCATCGTTGAAAGGATATGATATGACCGATGTAATCGAGGTTCCCGCACCGCAACAGGATCTGGTGACGCGGAGCGGCTACCGTTTTCAGGTGCGCGGTGCGGAGGAGCGGGACGAAGCCGCGCTTGAGGCGCTGTTCGAGCATGTCTCGCCGCAGGATCTGCGCTTCCGCTTCCTCACCGCCGTCGGCCATGTGCCGCACGACATGATCGCTGCGATGTCTCATGTCGATCATGACCGGACCGAGAATTTCCTCGCTATCGATGCCGATGGTACGGTCGTCGGCAGTGCGATGGTGGCGGCGGATGATCAGCTGGAGCGCGCCGAGGTCGCGATCTCGATCCACGAGGATTACAAGGGGCGCGGCATCGGCTGGACGTTGCTGGAGCATGTCGCCGCCGACGCCAGACGGCGCGGCATCAAGCGGCTGCAATGCATCGAGAGCCGCGACAATCACGCCGCGATCGAACTGGAACGGGAAATGGGCTTCACCGCGCGCGCATTTGAAGGCGAGCCGGGGCTGGTGATCGTGGAAAGCGTTCTCAACCCGTGAAAGGCTCCGGGCTATTGTTTACATCCCGTCGTCATTCCCGCGCACGCGGGAATCCAGATTTAGAGCATCGTGCGCAAAAGTGGGAACCGGTTTTGCGCAAGAAACGATGCGACACCAAAAATATAGAGCGCGCGTCCTGCGTCAGATTTAACGCAGAGCGCTCTAGCACCTTTGTCGTAACTGGATCCCCGCTTTCGCAGGGATGACGAGCAGGATACCATCAGCTGTTATCGGCAGCGTATATTCTTCTTGTCGATCGCGTTGCCCGCAATCGCGCCGACGCCCGCGCCGAGGATGGTGCCCAGCGTCTTGCTGCCACCCGGTGCGATGATGTTGCCGAGCACGCCACCGGCGATGCCGCCGACGATGAGGCCGGTGGTGCCATCGGGTTTCTTGCAATAATAATTGCCGTTGGCGTCGCGATAGATCGGGTCGTTGTCCCTCAGCACATAGCCGTCGTCGCGATAGCCGCCTCCGCTGGCATATTCGGGCCGGTCGCCATAGCTGCTGCACGCGCCCAGCGGCATGGCAGCGACAGCGGCGAGCGCAATGGCGGCGCGTAAGTCAAGCAGGCGATTCATGGCATGTCTCCTTGTGTTCTCTCCCATCCGCGCGGCTTAAACGGATGAGAGCGGGAGAAGTTTCTTGGAGACGGAACCAGCCGGGGTCAGAGAGGCGCGCAAGCTGCCTCAAGCCAGGCACGGACATCGCCTTCCACCAGTGGCGCGACGCGGCGCAGCACGTCCGCATGATAGGCGTTGAGCCAGTCCCGCTCGTTTGCATCGAGCATGTCCGTAGCCACCAGCGCGCGGTCGATCGGCACGTAGGAGAGCGTGCGAAAGCCCAATATGGGCTTCTCCGCGCCTTCCACCGCGCGCTCTTCCACCAGCACGAGGTTCTCGATGCGGATGCCATATTCCCCGGTCTTGTAGTAACCCGGCTCGTTCGAAAGAAACATGCCCGCGCGCAACGGCTCGTCGCCGCCGCCGAAAGTCGCGATGCGCTGCGGCCCCTCATGCACCGAGAGGAAGCTCCCCACCCCATGCCCGGTGCCGTGGGCATAATCGAGGCCGTGCTCCCACAATGCGCGGCGCGCCAGCACGTCGAGCTGGCTGCCGCGCGTGCCCTGCGGAAAGATCGCGCGGGCAATGGCGATGTGGCCCTTCAGCACCAGGGTGAAGCGCTCGCGCATCTCCGCGCTGGGCGTACCAATGGCGATGGTGCGGGTGATGTCGGTCGTACCGTCGGCATATTGCCCGCCCGAATCGAGCAGGTAGAGCATATCGGGCGCGATAATGCGGTTGGTCTTCTCCTCGGCGCGATAATGGACGATGGCGCCATTCGGTCCTGCGCCGCTGATCGTATCGAAGCTCAAATCCCGCAGGCATCCCGTCGCCTCGCGGAAGGAGAGCAGCTTCGCGGCGGCCGAGAGTTCCGTCTGGCTTCCCTTCGGTCCTTCGAGATTGATCCAGTGCAGGAACCGCACCAGCGCAGCGTTGTCGCGCAGCTGCGCCGCGTCATGGCCGGCGATCTCGGTTGAATTCTTGATCGCTTTCGCCAGCACGACCGGATCACGCACCGCCTCCACCTTCGCGCCGCCATTCTCCAAGCCTGAGAAGATCGCCGCCACCGCGCGTTCTGGATCGACCGCTATCCTTTTTCCCGCATAGTCCGCGCCGAGCGCCGCCGCGAAATCGGCCCGGTCGCGCAGCGCCACCCGGTTGCCCAGATGCGCGCGCAAGGCGTCCGTGACCTTCTCGGGGGCGATGAACAGGTCGAGCGTGCCGTCCGCCTTCGCCACCGCATAGCTCAAAGCGACCGGGGTGCGTGCCACGTCAGCGCCCCGGATGTTCAATGCCCAGGCGATGCTGTCCAGCGCGGAGAGCACCGCCGCATCCGCCCCACGGGCTTTCAGCCACTCGGCGATGTCGGTGAGTTTGTCCTCATGGCTTTTCCCCGCATATTCGAGGCCATGCGGGACGGCGGGCGCGAGGCTGGGGGCAGGGCGGTCGGCCCAGATCGCGTCGATGGGGTTGGAATCTACCGCGACCAGCTTCGCGCCCTTCGCCTCCAGCGCCGCCCTTGCTTTCGCCACCCAGTCGCGGGTGTGCAGCCACGGATCATAGCCGATACGCGCGCCTGCTTGCGCTTCCGCAGCGAGCCAGTCTGCGGGCTGGGTCGCGGGGAGGTCGCAATAGGCGTAGAGCGCGCCATCCACCTGATCGCGCACCTGCAGCGTGTAGCGCCCGTCGGTGAAGATCGCCGCCGTTTTGGCGAGCACCACCGCACTGCCCGCCGATCCGCCGAAGCCGGTCAGCCAGGCGAGGCGCTGGGCATAGCCGCCGACATATTCGCTCATGTGCTCGTCGGTCAGCGGGATGACGAAGCCGTCGAGCTTCCGGGCGGCGAGTTCGGCGCGCAGGGCGGAAAGGCGGTCGGCGGCTCCCATAGTCACAAATCACTTCCTTGACATGATGCAGGTTGAGCCAACATAGGGGGGCAAATCCGCTTCTGCTACTGCTCACGTGCTCCTGCGCAGGCAGGAGCCCAGAGTACAGGATATGTTTGCGGAATCTGGGTTCCTGCCTACGCTGGAACACATGCTTTTTGCCCGGATCTTTTGATCTGGTGAGCTTTGATCTAGGATCTTCTCTCGAATGACCGAACCCGCACCCCTCCTCGCCCCGCCGATTGCCGAATGTCGCGCCCACCAAATCCGCCACCACGGCAAGGCGATCGAAGACCCGTTTTTCTGGTTGCGCGATCCCGGCTACCCGGATGTGAAAGACCCGGACATTCTCGCCTATCTCGAAGCCGAGAACGAATGGTTCGAGCAGGAAATGGCGCCGCACAAGGGGCTGATCGATACCCTGTTCGCGGAGATGAAGGGGCGGATCAAGGAGGATGACCGCTCCGTGCCGCAGAAGGACGGCGACTGGATCTACTGGCGCGCGTTCGAGGTCGGTGCGCAATATCGCAAATGGTATCGCAAGCCCGCCAGCGGGGAAGGTGCGGACCAGCTCATTCTCGATGAGCCCGCGCTCGCCGAGGGGCATGAATATTTCCGCCTCGGTGCGGCGTCGGTTAGCCCGTGCGGGCGTTTTCTCGCCTTCGCGGTCGATACCGATGGCGGCGAGCGGTTCGAGGCCCGCATCCGCGATCTCGAAACCGGCGCGATGCTGCCCGATGTCATCCCCGGCACCTTGTCGGCGCTGGTTTGGACGAGCGACAGCAAGGCGCTGCTCTATAGCCTCGCCAACGAGAATTGGCGCACGGACAATGCGCGCGTCCATGTGATCGGCCAGCCCATCGAGCAGGACCGCGAGATTTTCCATGAGGACGACGAGGGTTTCCGCGTCTCCATCGGTCTCACATCCTCGGAAAAATGGATCGTCATCGGCACCGGCGATCATGTGACGAGCGAGGCGTGGCTGATCCCGGCGGAAAACCCCTTTGCTGCCCCGCGCCTCGTCTCGGCACGTCAGGAGGGGCGCGAATATGATGTCGATGAGCATGAGGGCACGCTCTATATCCGCACCAACGACGCGCATCCCAATTTCCGGCTGGTCAAGGCGGCGCTGGGTAGCCCGGACCGTTGGGAAGAGGTGATCGCGCCGGACGATCATTTCTACCTGACCGATTTCACGCTGTTCAAGACCTTCTATGTCACCGAGGGGCGGCTGGATGGCCTCGACCAGATCGAGTTGCGCGATTACGCGACGCACACGCCAAAGCGCCTCAGCTTCCCGGAGGCGAGCTACACCGCCTCACTGGACGACAACCCCGAATATGACGTGACCAAGATCCGCATCGGCTATGAATCGATGGTCACGCCCGACACGATCTACGATGTGCATCTGGAGAGCGGCGAGTGGGAGCTGCTGAAGGTGCAGGAAATCCCGTCCGGTTACGACGCGGCGCGCTACGAGACCCAGCGGCTCATGATCCCCGCGCGGGACGGCACGCCGGTTCCGGTTTCGATCGTGTATCCGAAGGACTTCCCATTGGATGGCTCCGGCCGCCTGCACCTTTATGGCTATGGCGCCTATGGGCTGGCGATGGAGCCGGGCTTTTCGACAGCGCGGCTCTCGCTGCTGGACCGGGGCTTCGCCTATGCCATCGCGCATATCCGCGGCGGTGACGATCTTGGGCAGCAATGGTATCTGGATGGCAAGCTCGACAAGCGCACCAACACCTTCACCGATTTCGTCGATGTGGCGCAGGGGCTGATCGAGCGTGGCTTCACCAGCAAGGGGCGCATCAGCATCTCCGGCGGCTCGGCGGGTGGCGAGCTGATGGGCGCGGTGGTCAATTCCGATCCCGATCTCTGGGGCGCGTGCGTCGCCCATGTGCCGTTCGTCGATGTGCTGAACACCATGCTGGACGCCTCGCTTCCCCTGACGCCGGGCGAATGGCCCGAATGGGGCAATCCGATCGAGGACGCGCAGGCGTTCGACCTGATCGCTTCCTATTGCCCCTATCAGAATGTCGGAGCGCACGCCTATCCGCCGCTGCTCGTAACGGCTGGCCTCAACGACCCGCGCGTTACCTATTGGGAGCCGGCCAAATGGGTGGCGAAGCTGCGCGCTACGAAAACCGACAGCAACATATTGCTGTTGAAGACCAATATGGGCGCGGGCCACGGCGGCAAGTCCGGACGGTTCGAGTCTTTGCGCGAAACCGCCGAGGAGTTTGCCTTCATCCTCTGGCAGATGCCTGAGTAAAGCCGCTTATTCGGCGGGCGCGCTTGCGTTGCCCGCTGGTTCCACCTGGGTCGCAATGGCGCGCGGTTCCAGGATAGCCGCCGCCTCAATCACGTCGAGCGCGCGCCGCGCTTCATTATATTGCCGCGCCATTTGCAGCCAGCTGTCGGCCTTCTCGTGGTTACGCAGCCGCTCGACCGCCTCGATCGCGGCATCGACCCTGCCGGAGGCCAGCAGCGCGCCTGCGCGCTCCACCACGCGTTGCGGTTCGGCGGACGGTGCGCCTGCCTTGCGGACGATGATGAGCGAGGAAAGCTCGCGCTTGGCGGCGGTCCAGAGGTCGGTCTTGTTCTCCCCGCCGACCAGTGCGGGCGCGAGCTCTTCCAGCCTCGATTGCAGATCGGGGATGGTGACCGGCGCCGCTGCGGCGTTGATGATGGTGGCGACCGCGCGCGGCTGGGCGTCTGCAAAGCGCAGGCGCAGTTCCCCCTCCAGATAACCGAGAGGTGCGCCTCGATCGAGCGCGCGGCGTGCGGCGAAGGCGATCAGCAGCGCCTCGGCGCGGCCCGCATTGCCGCCCGCCTCGTCGGCCTCGCGGGTGATACCGTCGAGCCGGGAGGACACCGCCGCAAGGCGCGCCTCAAGCTGGGAGACGCTCTGCGGGCTGGCGGGGAGAGGCGCAGAGGCATTGTCCGCAGTGTTCAGCTGTTCGGGTGTTGTCCATTCGGCGGGACCGAACCAGATCCGAACTTTGGGCGCCGCCCAGATGGCAACGGCTATGCCGCCGATAAAGGTCAACGCGAACAAGAGCAGCAAGACCGTGCGCGATCTGCGCGGTTGCGGGTAAGACGGCGGCAAGGGCGCGCGCGGCGGCGGGGCGGGGATTTCGCTATCCATCTCTGTTCACTCCGGGCGGCGTGTCACGCATGGTCGCGGGGTTTGTGGCACAGTTCGCGGGCCAAGGCCAGCATCGCGGCATCGGTCGGCTGCGGCGCGGCCTGCGCGCTTGCCCACGCGGATCCGGCTGAGGCCAGCGCCTGCGACGAAATGGCGACAAGCGAAAAGGCGGGGCGGGCTTCGGGACCGACCAGCATCGCCAGCCGCGCCCCGGCGCGGGGGGAATGGACCAGCAGGATGTCGCCGGGGTGAAGGTGCCCGCTCAGGTCACATCCCTCCCCCTCGACGGACCGATAGACCGGCACGCGCACAATATCGAGCGCGCCACTCGCCGCTTCCGTCACATCCGCGCCGCACAGATGCAGCACGCGAGCGTGCCCGGCCTGCGCGATCCGCGCGACAAGCGCGGCGGCGTTGCTCTCTCCCACCATCACCGGCTCCAGCCCCTGCTCGCGGCAGGCGTGGGCACTCGCCGCGCCGACGACGAACAGCGGCAGCGCGGCATAGCGCTTAAGGTCGGCCCCGGCATGGCGTGCAGCGTTGGCGCTGGTAATCACCAGCGCGTCAAAGCGGGCGGGATCGGGCGGTGTCCATGCCAGCGGCGCGACGATGAACAACGGCAGAACCTCCGCCTCCAGCCCCAGCGCCCGCGCCCGTTCGGCTGTCGCATCCGCGCCCGGCTGCGGTCGCAGGATGATGATGCGGCTCATGGCGTGAAAAGCGCGCGCAGATCCGCGCTGGCGCGCTCCAGCATTGCACGCCCCAGCGCTTCCGCCTCCGCCTCGGCGCGGTCCGGCGCGAGCAATCGCTCTTCCGCTATCGTCTCCGTGCCGTCGGGCGCGATGATCTCGGCGCGCAGCCGCAGCGCATTCCCCTCCACTTGCCCCAGCGCGGCGATGGGCGAATGACAGGTGCCGCCCAACCCCCTCAGCAGCGCGCGCTCGGCCAGCACGCAGGCGGAAGTGGCAGAGTCATTGATCGCCCCGACCAGCGCGCACACCGCCGCGTTGTTCCGCAACACCTCGATCCCGATGGCCCCCTGCGCCGGTGCGGGGAGCATCTCCGCCACCTCCACCGGCGTGCCAACATGCGCCATATCGAGCCTTGCCAAGCCCGCCGTCGCGAGCAGGGTGGCGTCCGCCTCGCCGCGTTCCAGCCGCCCGAGCCGCGTCGCGACATTGCCACGAAACAGCACGATCTCGACATCGGGCCGCAGCCGCTTCACCTGCGCGGCGCGGCGCGGGGAGCTGGTGCCGAGCCGCCCGCCCGCCGGGATCGCGGCGATGGACCCGGCCCCCACCAGAGTATCGCGCACATCCGCACGGGGCAGCATCGCTGCAATCTTCAGCGCCTCCGGGCGCAGAGTCTCGACATCCTTCATCGAGTGGACGGCGGCGTCGATATGCCCGTCGCGCAGCCACTGGTCCAGCTCCTTGGTCCACAGCGCCTTGCCGCCGATTTCCGCCAAAGGACGGTCCAGCACCTTGTCGCCGCTCGCCGTCACCGGCACGATCTCGATATCGCCCACGCCCCAGCCATGCGCGGCCCTGAGCGCTGCCGCCGCCATATGCACCTGCGCCATCGCGAGCGGGGAGGCGCGGGTGCCGAGGCGCAGCGGGCGGCCTAAAGGGAGCGGAGTTGTCATAGGCGCTTGCTCTAATCCGCGCGGCCACTAGAGAAAAGCTGGAAATGACGATCATCCTCGGCCTTGAATCCAGTTGCGATGAAACCGCCGCCGCTTTGGTGAGCGATGACCGGTGCGTGCTCGCGCACCGGGTCGCGGGGCAGGAGGCGGAGCACCGGCCTTATGGCGGCGTGGTGCCCGAGATCGCGGCCCGCGCCCATGCCGAGGCGCTGACGCCGCTGATCGAGGCGGTATTTCGGGATGCGGGCCTTTCGCTGGGCCAGGTCGATGCCATTGCCGCCACCGCCGGGCCGGGCCTCATCGGCGGGGTGATGGTCGGGCTGGTTACGGGCAAGGCGCTCGCCCACGCGGTGCGCAAGCCGTTGATCGCAGTCAATCATCTGGAAGGCCATGCGCTGTCGCCGCGCCTCACCGCGCCGGAACTCGCCTTTCCCTATCTGCTGCTGCTGGTTTCCGGCGGGCATTGCCAGCTGCTGCGCGTCGAGGGCGTCGGGCGATATAGGCGCCTCGCCACCACGATCGATGATGCGGCGGGCGAAGCATTCGACAAGACAGCGAAGCTGCTGGGCCTCGGCTTTCCCGGCGGCCCGGCGGTGGAACAGGCGGCATTGCGCGGCGATCCAAAGGCCGTGCCGCTCCCGCGTCCGCTGAAAGGCAGCGCGGAGCCGCATTTCTCGTTCGCGGGTCTGAAAAGCGCCGTGATGCGCGCGCAGCAATCCGGGCACTATAGCGTGGAAGACATTGCCGCGAGCTTCAGCGCCGCGGTGGTCGATTGTCTGGTCGATCGCACCGCGCGCGCGCTAGAAAGCAGCGAGGGCGTTACCGCGCTGGTCGTTGCGGGCGGTGTCGCGGCCAATGGCGCGGTGCGCGCGGCGTTGCAGGCGCTTGCCGAGAACAATGGCATCCCCTTCATCGCTCCGCCGCTCTGGCTCTGCACGGATAACGCGGCAATGATCGGCTGGGCCGGTGCGGAACGCTTTGCGCTGGGGCTGGTTGATGGCATGGATGTGCCGGCAAGACCGCGCTGGCCCCTCGATCCCGAGGGTGAAAAGGTGCGCGGCGCGGGGGTAAAGGCATGAAAATCGGCGTCATAGGGGCGGGCGCGTGGGGCACGGCTCTGGCGCAGGTGATGGCGCAGGGCGGGGATGTGCTGCTCTGGGCGCTGGAGGAAGAGGTCGTCGCCTCGGTCAACAACGCCCATGTGAACGCGCTCTATCTGCCCGATGTTCCCCTCTCTTCCGCGATCCGTGCCACCGCCGATCTGGCCGGAATGGTGGAGTGTGACGCGCTGCTCGTCGTCACCCCCGCGCAGCATGTGCGCGCGACGCTTGAGCGCCTGCCGGAGACTGCTGCGCCCCTCATCCTCTGCGCCAAGGGGATCGAGGCGGGCAGCGGCAAACTCATCTCGCAGGTGGTGGAAGAGGTGCGTCCGCGCTCCCCGCTCGCCGTCATCTCCGGGCCGACGTTCGCGCATGAGGTTGCCGCAGGATTGCCGACAGCGGTGACGCTCGCCTGCGCTGACGCCGCGCTGGCCGAAAGGCTCGCGGCGCGGGTCGCCCGGCCCACCTTCCGCCCCTATCTCTCGGACGATGTGATCGGCGCGGAAGTGGGCGGCGCGGTCAAGAATGTGCTCGCCATCGCCTGCGGCGTGGCGGAAGGGGCCGGGCTGGGCCTCAATGCGCGCGCCGCGCTCATCAGCCGGGGCTTTGCCGAGATGACCCGTTTCGGCCTGGCGTTGGGCGCGCGGGCGGAGACGCTCGCGGGTCTGTCCGGCCTTGGCGATCTGGTGCTCACCTGCTCCTCGACCAGTTCGCGCAATTTCTCGCTCGGCAAGGGGCTGGGCGAGGGCTGCGCCGCGGCCGACCTGCTCGCCAACCGCCGCACCGTGGCGGAAGGCGCGTTCACCGCACCCGTGCTGCGCGATGTCGCGCGGGGGCAAGGCGTGGAAATGCCCATCGTCGAGGGCGTCTGCGCGCTGCTGGAAGGGCGCGTCACCCTTGCCGCCATGATCGACGCACTGCTCGCCCGCCCGCTGCGCAGCGAAGGGTGATATACTTGGCGCTCTTCTTCGCCTATCATCGCCCCGAACAGGGAAAAGGAGCAGCGGTTTGGCGATGAACCAGCCGCCAGCCCGTCCGCAAGGCGGCAAGCTGGCCCCGGAAGAGGGCGACATCGCCGCGCTGGCCAAGGGTGGGCGCACGAATGTCGCGGGCTTCCTGCTGCGCCTCGCCGCGCGCATCCCGTTCCTGTTCATCGCCGGACGTATCTATGGCGCGGATGTGCTGGGCCGCTTTGCCTATGCCGTCATCATTGTCGAGTTCGCGGCGCAGATCGCGACCGTGGGGCTGAAGCGCGGCCTCGCGGGGGCGCTGGCGCAGACCAAGCGGCACGAGGCGCATGTGCTGGCGGACGCGATGGTCCTCACGCTGTTGTTTTCGCTATTCGCGGCCGCCGCGCTGATGCTGTTCCCGCATGTGATGTTCCCGAACAGCGGGTTGAACGGCCTGGACCGGCTGCTGCCGCTCATCATCATCGCCATCGCCACCACCGATGTCGCGCTTTCGGCCTGCGCGTGGCGATTCGATATCGCCGCGACGGTGCGCGCCCGCGCGCTCGTCGAGCCGTGGACGATCAGCATCGCCGCCTGGGCGTTCTCCTATTACTCGCTGCGCGACGGCCTCATCCTTTCCTATGTGCTGGCGATGATCGCGGCGATGGTGGTGGCGCTGTGGGCGGCGGCGCGGCACTTCGGCTGGGAGCGCGGCTGGCGGCCGCATCCCGGCAGGCTGTGGCGCATGGCGAAGATCAACGCGCCGCTTGCCGCCGCCGATGCGGTGGAATGGGGTTCGCGTCGGCTCGATCTCGCGCTGCTCGGCCTGTTCGTCAGCCCGAAGATCGTCGGCATCTATTATGTCGCGCAGCAGGTGGCCTCGCTGCCGCAAAAGCTGAAATCGAGTTTCGAGCCGATCCTCGGCCCGGTCATCACCCGCAATCTCGCCGAGCATAATCATGCCGCGATCGCGCGGCAGGTGAGCCAGGTCGGCTTCTGGATTCTGGCGGCGCAGGCGGGGATTTCGCTGGCACTGGGCATACCGGGCGAGGCGGTGATGGGCCTGGTCGGGCCGGAATTCGTCCCCGGCGCGCTGGCATTGGGCTTTTTGCTGGTGGCGGAGGTCGCGGCGGCCCCCGCCGTGGTGAGCGAGAGCGCGCTCGTCTACATGGCGCGGCACAGGAACCTTGTGCTCTCGATGATGATGATCGGCATCCAGATCGGCCTGACGCTGCTGCTGCTGTTCCTGATGCGGCAGGGCGGCTATCCCGGCATCGCGCTGGCGGTTGCGCCCGCTTTGGCGCTGGCGCTCGCTCTGACGTTCAACTCGATCGTGAAGTCGCAGCTGCTGCGCCGCCTGCTGCGCCAGCGCATCGCGACATGGCGGCCCGCGCTCATCATGGCCTCGGCGGTCGCGGTGATCGTCGGCAGTCTTGTCGTCATGCTGCCGCATTCGCTGGAATGGGTGGAGCTGGTGGTAGGCGTGCCCGGCATCCTCGCCGCCTATTGCGTCATCATCTGGCGCTTCGGCTTCGGGCCGGAGGACCGGGCGCTGTTCCGCAAGGCGGAAGCGCGCTGACCGCTCGGGGAGGTAGGGCTGGCAGCGCACGAGGCGGGAGCCCAATAAAAAAGGCCGCGATCCGAAGATCGCGACCCTCTTTTAAGCTTTCGCTCCGATCAGATGATCAGAAGGCCGCCGATACTGTGAACAGCATGGCACCATCGGCACCAGCCAGTTCCTTGCCCGCCTTGTTGGCGAAGCCGCTGGTGTTCACATAGGAAACACCGAAGGTCAGCGCCTTCCAGCTGGCTTCAGCGCCGATCGAGTAATCGGAATAGTTGCCGCCTGCACCGATGAAGCCATCGTTATAGCCATAGTGGCCCTTGACGGTCAGAGGAGTGCCCGGAACGGCAGCCGACAGGTCGGTGTAGAGATAGATGTTGTCCTGATCGAGGGCAGCGTTCTGGCCTTCGAAAATATATGCAGCGCCGACCTTGGCCTTGACCGGACCGAGCTGGCCCGAAACCGAGAGATACGGTTCGAACACGTCACTCGAATAGGTCGAGCCCGGATAGATGTAGTAAGTCACGCCGCCGTCAACGGTTACGTCACCCAGAGAAGTGGAGTAGCCTACGATAGCGTCAACTTCAGTGCCGTTGGCAAAGTTGATGCTCGAACCCCAGAAACCGGCATAGAAGCCGCTCTCGTGGCCGATGGTCGCCCAACCCTGCACAGCTGCTTCTTCGCCAGACTGCGAAAGACCGCGGAAGCGATAGTCGGAAACGAGCGCTGCGCCGCCGGTGACGGTAAAGCCGTCGGTCGCTTCTTCAGCGAGAGCGGGCGTGGCTACAGCTGCCAGCGCGAACGCCGACATTCCAAGAATGATGTTACGCATAAAGTATTTTTCCCTTCGTAGAGTCGATCAATTGATCGTCCCACCTGCGTTCGGGCCGATACCTCTGGACGCCCTGATCAGGGGCTGGGCCAGTCACCGCGAACGCGCTTTTGATGGCCGCTCGCATCGCAGTGCACAAGACAAAATCGCATGTGTGATCAAGATTTATCACACAGCTGTTGCTTTTGTGCAACGACGGTCGCGGTGAGAGCGTATTGGCGAACTTATGGTTAAGGATAAGTTAAAGGCGAAAACGCGTAATATAATAATCTGTTACAGGCGTTGCGCGATCACATCGAATGCCTGTGCCAGATCTGCGATCAGATCGTCCGTGTTCTCAAGGCCAATATGCAACCGGATCAGCGGATCGGCGGCGTTCCATTTTGTCGCGCTGCGGCAATAGTGCGGATCGACCGGAAGCGCGAGGCTTTCATAGCCGCCCCAGCTATAGCCGATGCCGAACAGGCGCAGCGCGTCGATGAATTTGGCCCGCGCGGCGTCGTCCGCCTCTGCCAGGGTGAAGCCGAACAGCCCGCTCGATCCCCCGAAGTCCCGCGCCCATTCCGCATGGCCGGGGCAGGAAGGCAGCGCCGGGTGCAGCACGGTGCCAACCCGCGGATGTTCGGCCAGCCAGCGCGCCACGGCGAGCGCGCCTTCCTGATGCTGTTTCATGCGCACGCCAAGCGTCCGCAACCCGCGCAGCGCCAGCCATGCATCGTCCGGCCCGCAGATCTGGCCGAACATCCACGCCCCGCTCTGGATGCGCGGCCATAGCGCGGCGTTGGCGGTGGCGGACCCCAGCATCACATCGCTGTGGCCGACGACATATTTGGTGCAGGCGAGAATGCTGACATCGACGCCGTGCGAGAGCGCGGGGAACAGCAGCGGTGTCGCCCAGGTATTGTCCATCACGGTGACGATGCCGCGCGCCTTCGCCACCGCGACGATGGCGGGGATATCCTGCACCTCGAAGGTGAGGCTGCCGGGGCTTTCGAGGAAAATGACGCGGGTGCGCTCGCTCACCAGCGTCTCGATCCCGCCGCCGATCAGCGGGTCGTAATAGACCGTCTCGATGCCAAGTGGTTTGAGCATCTTGTCGCAAAAGCTGCGGGTGGGGTCATAGGCGCTGTCGACCATCAGCAGCGCGTCGCCCGGTTTCAGCAGCCCCATCAATACAGTGGTGATCGCCGCGACGCCGGAAGGATAGAGCATCGTCCCCTCCGCGCCCGGCTCCAGCTCGGTCAGCGCATCGGCCAGCGCCCAGTGGGTCGGCGTGCCCTTGCGGCCATAGAACCAGCGCTCGTGCATATTGCCGCGCGCGCTGCGCAGATGCGCGACGTCGTCATAGAGGATGGTGGATGCGCGCCACGCCGGTGGATTGACCACGCCGCCGGGCTGGCCGGGAATGGAGGTCCATTCGCGCCTGCGCCCCACCTGCGCGAGGCGGGTTTCGGGCCGGTCCGAAGCGTCCCTGTCGCCGCCGCTCATGCCTTGCCGATGGCTTTCGGCGTCGCCGGGTCGGAACCCCAGTCGCTCCAGCTGCCGTCATAGAGCGTCACGTCCTTCTTGCCGAGCAGCCGCGCGCCGAACAGCACGCACGCCGCCGTCACGCCGCTGCCGCAGCTGGTGATCAGCGGCTTGTCGAGGGTGATCCCGGCTTCGATGAACAGACCTTTCAGCTCATGCCCGCGCTTCCAGGTGCCGTCGGTGTTGAACAGCTTGGAATAGGGCAGGCACACCGAACCGGGGATGTGGCCGGACGCCATGCCGGGGCGCACTTCGGGTTCCTCGGCGGTGAAGCGGCTCATGGTGCGGGCGTCCACCACCTGCGCGGCCTTGGTGCCGATGTTATCGAGTATCTGTTGCTTGGAGGCGATCGCCTTGTCGTCACGCCACACGGTGAAGTGGCGGTGGCGCAGCTGCACCTTGCCGCTCTCGACTTCCCGCTTCTCCGCGATCCATTTGCCAAGGCCGCCATCGAGAATCGCGATATTGGGCGCGCCCATGATCTCGAACAGCCACCACGCCCGCGCCGCGGTCTTCAACGGGCTGTTGTCATAGAGCACGATGCGGCTGCCATCGCCGAGGCCCAGCGCTTGCATCCGGCTGGCGAACTTCTCCGGCTGTGGCACGGTGTTGGGCAAGGGGCTGGTGGTGTCGGCCAGCTCGGCGAGGTTGAGGAACACCGCGCCGGGGATGTGCTGCGCCTCATATTCTGCCGAAGCGTCGCGGCCCATTTCGGGCAGGAAATAGCTCGCATCGACGATCCGCAGATCGCTGGCGCCCATATTCTCCGCCAGCCAGTCCGTGCTTACCAATATGTCCATGTGCCGCCCCTGCTCGTTTGATCCGAAACGCGTTCGCTTCGCTGCGTTTCGGATGTGCCGCACCAGCCCGCTCCCCCTCCCAACCTCCCGATATGGTATCCTAATGGGAGGTTGGGAGGGGGAGCGGGCTGGTGCAGTAAACCCCTAAACAAGAGCCTGCGCAGTTTCCAGCCCCTTTGCGCTTGAGGCGGCCATGATCTATAGGCTCAAGCCCATGAACCCGATCCATCTTGGCCAGACCAGCGCGCTGCCCGCCTCCCCCGAGGAAGCGGTGCTCGATTATGTTCCGAACCCCAGGGCCAGCGCGCGCTATATGGTGCGCTTCGCCGCGCCGGAATTCACCTCGCTCTGCCCCGTCACCGGCCAGCCTGATTTCGCGCATCTGGTGATCGATTATGTGCCCGACGCAACCATCGTCGAATCGAAATCGCTGAAGTTGTTTCTGGGGAGCTTCCGCAACCACGCCGCCTTCCATGAGGATTGCACGGTGGGCATCGGGCAGCGGCTCTATGACGAGATGAAGCCGGTGTGGCTCCGCATCGGCGGCTACTGGTATCCCCGCGGCGGCATCCCCATCGACGTGTTCTGGCAGAGCGGCGTCGCGCCCGCGGATGTGTGGGTGCCGGATCAGGGCGTGGCTGGGTATCGCGGGCGGGGGTGAGCCAATCAGCCATACTCGTCACCCCGGGGTGACGGTAATAGTGAACAAAAAAGCGCGCCGGAAGTGCTCCCGGCGCGCTTTTTGTAGGTTCCGTGTTCCTGCGAAGGCAGGAACCCAGCGGCGACGTTGGAACTGGGCTCCTGCCTTCGCAGGAGCACATAGCCGTTCAGCCCTTACTTCTTCCCCGCCTGATAGCGTTCGATCGCCTCCAGCGTCACCCGCTGGGCTTCGGCAGCATCGCCCCAATGGCCGACGCGCACCCACTTCTCGGCTTCGAGATCCTTATAGTGGGTGAAGAAATGCTCGATCTGCGCGAACACGATGTCCGGCAGATCCTCTTTCTGCTGCACGTCCTTGTAATAAGGGAAGGTCGCGTCGTCGGGTACGCAGACGAGCTTTTCATCGCCGCCATGCTCGTCCTCCAGGTTCAGCACCGCGATCGGGCGGGCGCGCACGACGCAGCCCGGCACGAACGGCGAGCGCGCCACCACCAGCGCGTCGAGCGGATCGCCATCGGGCGAGAGCGTGTGCGGCACGAAGCCGTAGTTCGCCGGATAGCGCATCGGCGTGTGCAGGATGCGGTCGACGAACAGCGCGCCGCTCTCCTTGTCGAACTCATATTTCACCGGCTCGCCGCCGGTCGGCACTTCGATGATGACGTTAAGGCTGTGCGGCGGGTTGGCGCCCACCGGAATAAGATCGATACGCATGGATGGCCTGACTTTGTTTGGCGTTACTCTCTAGGGTGATGTTGTTTTACTCTCCAGCAGCCGGTCTAGGCTGCCTGCACCCTCTCCTGTTTTTGCGAGACGCGGATAGCGCAAGCCGAGCGAATAATCGAGTCTCAATAGCCTTATACTTTTGTCCTGCTTAACGATCAGTTCCAGCGGCTTTTTGTCCGCCTTCGCGCCCGTCAAGGCGGCCTTGAAGGCGTCGCCCGAATATTCGGTGCCGTTGATGGCGATGATCTTCATGCCCGGCGCGAGGCCCGCCCTGAATGCGGGGCTGTCCCAGATCGCGCTGAGGATCTCGCCGCCGTCATTCTTCACCGCGAGGCCGATCCCGTAGGTCTGGTCGATGCCCTTGATCGCCTTCTCGATCTCCTTCGTGGTGCTGTTGGGCGTGTCGCCATAAACGAGGCTGTAGCCACCGAGCGTGAAGCCCGCCTTGGGCGCCTCGGCTGTCGGCGTGTTGACATGGGACGCAAAGAAGCCCGCCCAGTCATAGGGCTGGATTCTGTTGAGCGTATCGATCACATCCTGCCGCGTGTAGGTGAGCTGGCCCCAGTCGCCGTCCTTCATGCCGAAGAAAGCGTGCGCGAAGTCGTCCAGCCCCTTCGCGCCCTTGCTTGTCTGACGGATAATGCCGTCCGCCTCCAGCCAGACGAGCAGGCCTTCGTTGTAATAATCCTCGGCGCGCTGCCAGCTCGCCCAGTTCTTCGGGCGGCGGGCGGAGATGATCGGGTCGTGCGTCGTGTCCTCCAGCGCGCGCCATGTTCGCCCCTTGGCGAGGTCGAGCCGCGCCGCGATGGAGGCAAGTGCGTCGAGCGTCTGCTCCTTGCTGTAGAGGCCGGAGCGCGACCCCAGCACATAGCCCCAGAACTGCGTCTGCCCTTCATAGACCCAGAGGAGGTTGTCCTGCATCGGCGTGCGATAGTCCGGCGTCCACAGCAACTCCGGGCGGCGGAACTTGCCGTCCCAGCTATGAACGAACTCATGCGGCAACAGGTTGCGGTCGCCTGGCCCGTCAGCCCATTTGGTGAAATAGCCCGTATCGACGCCGTTTTCCGACGAACGGTGATGTTCGAGGCCGATGCCGCCCATCTCGTCCGAAATCGCGAACAGGAAGTCATAATGGTCGAAATGCCGCGCGCCGAACAGGCTCACCGCTTCCGCCACCAGCTTCTTGTGCGCGGCGATCTGCTCCGGCGTGGCGGCCAGCTCCTCCCTGCTGTCCGCGACCATATTGAGGGTGACGCCCGACCCCAGATCGGCCGTGCTGCTATATTTGCCCGCGAACACCGGCGAATCGACCAGCGTCTCGTAATCGGTCACATCATAGGCCATCGTCGCGCCGGTCAGCTTGCCGCGCAGCGCGGTAAAGGCGGTCCACCCGGCAGGGTAGGTCACGCTCGCCTGCACCGGGATCTGGCGGACATAATAGCCCGCGGGATAAAGCGAGGCCATCTCGAAAGAGAGGTTCAGCATCTTGCTGGTGACGGAGATCCGGCCCGCGGCCTCGGTGGTGGGATTGAGGAACTGGAACTCCGCCACCACCTCGCGCGCGCCTTCGGGCACATTCACATGGAAGGCGAACACATCCAGCGGATCGCGCGTCCAGCCGATGTCCTTGCCGTTGGCGCTCACCTTCAACCCCGCGAGCTTGTCGATTAGCCCGCGCGGGGCGTGCTTGCCGGGCAGCCATTCGGGATAGAGCAGCACCAGCGGCCCGGAGGAGGCGACCGGGATCGTCTGCTTCACCCGCCAGATGCGCTGGGTCGTGTCGCTCGCGTCAATCTCCAGCCGCATCGTGCCGGGGTAGGGAATGTCCCGCGCCGCCGGGATCGTATCGACGACTGGCTGGGCGGAAGGCGCGGAGCGGGTGGCCGGGGCGGTCTGCGCCAGCGCGGGTGCGGCAAGGGCGGTGCTGAGTAGGAGAGAAATCGAGATCAGGGAACGCATAAGAGACTTTCTGAACATAAGGTGCCCGACAGAGCGATTGCTCAGACAATGCCGCCGCATCGCGCGCGCGTCCACCCCGCTTTTCTTGGACGATAATTCCGTCTAGAGGCGCACGTCATGGCAAAGATAGAAACTCCCCGCCCGATACGCGGCACGCAGGATATGCTCGGCGGCACGCCCGATAGCCTGGCGGATCGCTTCGCTCATGTGGTCGAGACGTTCGAGCGGGTGAGGAAGCTCTATGGCTTCCGCCGCATCGAGGTGCCGGTGTTCGAACAGACGGCGGTGTTCGCCCGCAGCCTGGGCGAAAGCACCGACGTGGTGGCGAAGGAGATGTACACGTTCGAGGATCGCGGCGGCGATTCGGTGACGCTGCGGCCCGAGTTCACCGCCGGGATCGCGCGCGCCTACATCACCGAAGGCTGGCAGCAATATGCGCCACTCAAAGTGGCGACGCACGGGCCTTTGTTCCGCTACGAGCGCCCGCAAAAGGGCCGCTACCGCCAGTTTCATCAGGTCGATGCCGAGATCATCGGCGCGGCTGAACCTTTAGCAGATGTGGAGCTGCTGTGCTTCGCGGACCAGTTGCTGAAAGAGCTGGGCATCAACGAGGGCGTGACTTTGACGCTCAATACGCTGGGTGACGCGCAGAGCCGCGAGGCGTGGCGGCAGGCGCTGGTGGCGCATTTCGAGGCGCATAGAGGGGATTTGAGCGAAGACAGCGTGGATCGCCTCGCGCGCAATCCGCTGCGCATCCTCGACAGCAAAGACCCCCGCGACCGCCCCATCGCAGACAGCGCGCCGGATATAGATGCCTATCTGACCGATGACGCCCGCGCCTTCTTCGACAAGGTGACGGCGGGGCTGGATGCGGCTGGCGTGGCTTGGGAAAGAAACGCACGCCTCGTGCGCGGCCTCGATTACTACCGCCACACCGCGTTCGAATTCGTGACGGATCGCCTCGGCGCGCAGGGCACCGTGCTCGGCGGCGGGCGCTATGACGGGCTGATCGAAAACATGGGCGGCCCCGCGACTCCTGCGGTGGGGTGGGCTGCGGGGATTGAGCGGCTGGCGATGTTGGTGGAGCAGCCTGCCGCTGCCCCAAGCATCGCAATTATACCGGACAGGCCTCATCTGGAAGATGAAGCACGAAATTTGGCGTTCAGGCTTCGAGGTGAGGGCTTCGCTGTCGACATCGCCTATAAAGGCAATGCCAAGCGTCGCATTGAAGTGGCTCGAAAATATGGAGCTGACGCGGCACTTTTTATAAGAGAGCCGGAAGTGGCCGACGGAACGCGCTATCATCTTACCCTGCTTAAGGACGATCCTGACAAAGAGTTCATCAGTTCCGTGCTGCAAGCCATAGGGCCGGGATTGGGCGGACTTGGCGTGGAGCGCCGATGAACCCCTTTGTCCTTTCTCGTCATTCCCGCGAAAGCGGGAATCCAGGGGTGACGGCAATGCCTTACCCCCACTGGATCCCCGCGTGTGCGGGGATGACGATGGGGAGGATTTCCCCCACCTCTCTCCCCCGTCATGCTGAACTTGTTTCAGCATCCATCGCGCCTCTTGGTTCGGTCCCAGTCTCTAAATGGACCCTGAAACAAGTTCAGGGTGACGATAGAAGCGAAGGTCGTTTGTGAACATCTCCCCCGCCACCATTTCCCAGATCGAGCGGCGCTATGAGGAGGCGGAGGCCGCGATGGCGCGGCCGGATCTCGATCCGCAGGAGTTCGTGAAGCTCTCCAAGGAATATGCCGAGCTGGAGCCGGTGGTGAAGGCGGCGCGCGCTCTCTCTGCGCTCAACGCCGAGATCGCGGACCTCGAATCCCTCCTCTCCTCCGGCGAAGCGGATGCGGAGATGCGCGCGCTTGCCAATGAGGAGCTGCAATCCTTGCGCGCCCAGCTTCCGCAAGCCGAGCGCGCCTTCGCGCTCCAGCTCTTGCCGAAAGACGCGGCGGATGCGCGCCCCGCGATGCTCGAAATTCGCGCCGGCACCGGCGGGGACGAGGCGGCCTTGTTCGCGGGCGACCTCCTCCGCATGTATCAGCGCTATGCCGACGAGCAGGGCTGGAAAATGGAAGTCATCTCCGCCTCCCCCTCCGAGCAGGGCGGCTTCAAGGAAGTGGTGGCGAGCGTCAACGGCGTCGGCGTGTTCGCCAAACTCAAGTTCGAGAGCGGCGTCCACCGCGTCCAGCGCGTGCCGGTCACCGAGTCTGGCGGCCGCATCCACACCTCTGCCGCCACCGTGGCGGTGCTGCCGGAAGCCGAGGAGGTCGACGTGCAGATCAACGAGGCGACCGACCTCAAGATCGACATCTTCCGGGCCTCAGGTGCGGGCGGCCAGCACGTCAACACCACCGATTCCGCCGTCCGCATCACTCACCTGCCGACCGGACTGGTCGTGATCCAGCAGGATCAGCGCAGCCAGCACAAGAACAAGGAAAAGGCGATGAAGGTGCTCCGCACCCGCCTCTATGAGCTGGAGCGGGAGCGCACCCACAGCGAGCAGGCGGGCGCGCGCAAGGCGATGGTCGGCTCGGGCGACCGCTCGGAGCGCATCCGCACCTATAATTTCCCGCAAGGGCGCGTCACCGATCACCGCATCAACCTGACGCTGCACCGCCTGCCGGAGATACTGGAAGGGCCGGGCTTGGCTGAGGTGATCTCCGCCCTCATCGCCGAGGACGAGGCCGCCCGGCTGGCCCAGCTGGATGGGGTGGGGTGAAGCCGGCAAATCCGTCATGCCAGCGCAGGCTGGCATCTCGTCGTGCCGGAGACCTCAGCCTGCGCTGGGATGACGCCATTTGAGTGCCGCCAGCGCCCTGCGCGAAGCCGCGGCGCGGCTAACCTCCGTGTCCGACACCCCCCGGCTGGATGCCGAGCTGCTGATGGCCCATGCGGCGGGGCTGGAGCGGGGCGACCTCATCCTCCGCTTGCGTGACATCGCAACCCCTGCCGGTTTCGCCGCCCTCATCGAACGCCGCTTGGCGCACGAGCCCGTCTCCCACATCCTCGGTACGCGCGATTTCTGGACGCTCTCTCTCGCCGTGACGCGCGACGTGCTCACCCCCCGGCCAGACAGCGAGACGCTGATTGAGGCGGCGCTCGCGCATTTCGCGGAGAACGAGGGGCCAGGGCGCATTCTCGATCTTGGCACCGGCTCGGGCGCGCTGCTGCTCGCCGCGCTCAGTGAATGGCCCAAAGCCACCGGCCTCGGCATCGACATCAGCGCCGCCGCGCTCGCCGTCGCGCGCGCCAACGCGCAGGCGTGCGGCCTCGCCCATCGCGCCGAGTTCCGCCCCGGCGACTGGTTCGCCGGGATCGATGAGCACTTCGACCTCATCCTCGCCAACCCGCCCTACATCGCGACCCATGCCGCCCTGCCGCGCGATGTCGCGGACTATGAGCCGCACCTTGCGTTGTTCGCGGGCGTGGATGGGCTCGATGCCTACCGGCTTCTCGCGCCCGCGCTCGGTGCGCGCCTCGCGCCTCACGGCATGGCGGCCATCGAGATCGGCTATGATCAGGGCGAAAGCACCGCCGCGCTCTTTGCGGCGCAGGGCTTTGCGGTCACGCTGCTACGTGATCTCGCCGGGCAGGCCCGCTGTCTCAAACTGACGCATGTCTGAAATTTTGCCCGCGCGATTCGGAGCGATTCCCTTTTTTCTTGGTTTCTTTACCCGAACCGTCTAGGAGGGGGCAGACGAAGCCCACAGGATCGGAGTGACCGGGGCGAAGTCGGCTCCCATAATCGTCGGACGCGGGAAAGGTGTCTGGTGTTGAGATGGAGGTCCGGGCATGTGTTGGCCCGAACCCGTGCGGCTGATGCACGTAGCACAGTGTCGCCGGGGCAGTGCGTTTAAGGATAGCATTGAAAGCAAGGATCCATCATTGATCAATAATCGTCAGGCCGGCCGCCGCAACCGGGGCCGGAACAATGGTCGCCCTAACGGCAACAACCGGAATAACGGCGAGAACGGCAACCGGATCGACAACCGTGCGCGCGGCAATGCGCCGCAGCTGCTGGAGAAGTACCGCAACCTCGCGCGCGATGCGCAGCTTGCCGGAGACCGGGTCAACACCGAATATTATCTCCAGTTCGCGGACCATTATTTCCGCGTGATCGCGGACAATCGCGCCCGGCAGGAGGAGCAGCAGGCCCGCTATCGCCGCCCCGAAGATTCCTATGAGGAAGAAGGCGAGCGCGGCTATCCGTCTTATGATGATGGCGCCTTCGCCCCCACCGAGGCGGACCGGCATCAGGCCAGCCAGTCGCGCGCCGAGCGTGACGAGGGCTTCGCCGCCAATGATGCCGATGGCGCCGAGCCGGAACAGCAGCAGGAACGCCCACGCCGGGATCAGCGCGAGCAGCGCCAGCCCCGCGCCGCCCGCGAACCCCGCTTCGCCCGCAACGAACAGCGCGAGCCGCGTGAACGTGAACCGCGCGAGGATCGCCCCCGGCGGGCCGAAGCGCGTCAGGAAACCGCCGCGCGCGAGGAGCAGCCGCAGCCCGAGGCACCGGCGGAGGCACAGGCTGAAGCGCCCCGCGCCCGCCGTGGCCGTCCACGCCGTGAGCGCGAGGATACCGCCGAGGCGCCCGGCCTCGATCTCGCCGTGCTGCCGCCGTCCATCTCCCGCGCGGACAATGACACCGCGCCCGAGGCCGCACCCGCGCCTGCCGCGGAGGACGCGCCCGCGCCCAAGCGCCGGGGCCGCCCGCGCAAGGCCGTGGCGGAGGCTGCGGAATAATTTCGTTCAGCTTGCGATAAGCTGCGATCGATGATGAAAGGGCGGTGTAGTGATGCACCGCCCTTTTTCGTGGGCGGTCGGTGGACAAGGGAGAGACGCATGAGGCAGTTGCTGTTGGCCGGGGGAGCGCTCGCGCTGGTACTGGCGGCCTCGCCGCTCACCGCGCAGAACGCCGCGCAGGACAGCGCCAATCCGGTCGCGCCCAGCGCGCAGGGGGATGTCTCGGTCACGATCTACAACAACAATCTCGCGCTGGTGCAGGATGTACGCACGCTTGATATCGCGCGAGGCACCAGCCGGATCGAGTTTCCCGATGTCTCGGCACAGATCCGCCCTGAGACGCTCTCCTTCGCAGCACCCGGCGCCAGCATCATTGAGCAGAATTTCGATTACGATCTCCTCAGCCCTGACAAGCTGATGGAAAAGGCGGTCGGACAGGTGGTGACGATCGTCCGCACCAACCCAGCGACCGGCGCGGAAACGCGCGAGCAGGCGAAGGTGCTGGCCGTCAATGGCGGCGTCGTGCTCCAGATCGGCAGCCGTATAGAAGTGTTGCGCGACGATGGCCTGCCCGTGCGCGTGATCTTCGACAAGGTGCCGCCCAACCTGCGCGCGAAGCCCACCCTCTCGGTCAAGGTGGACAGCGACCGCGCAGGCACCCGCCCCGCCTCGATCCGTTATCTCACCCCCGGCCTCGGCTGGAGCGCGGACTATGTCGCGCTGTTCGACAGCAAGGCGGGCAAGATCGACGTGCAGGGCTGGGTGACGCTCACCAACAACAGCGGCACCACTTATACCAACGCCAATACACTGCTGGTCGCGGGTGCAGTGAATCAGAATGACGCTCCCCAGCCATACAGCATCCGCCGCCCCTATCCGATATCGCCGGGGGGCAAGATGGTGCAGGCGGGAACCGAGACCGCCAACCGCGAGCGCCTCGGCGACTTCTATCTCTATCCCATCGCCCAGCGCACCACGATCGCGTCCAACCAGACCAAGCAGGTGAGCTTCCTCGATGTGCAGGCTGTCCCGGCTCAGGCGACCTACGAGTTCACCAACGCCTGGCTGGCGGGCAGCGACGATCCGCAGAGTGCGGCGAGCGTGGTCAAGTTTTCCACCTCGAAGCAGGGCGGTCTGGGCGATGCGCTCCCGGCGGGCACGGTGCGCTTCTATATGAAGGATGCATCCGGTGCGCCGCAGTTCATCGGCGAGAACAGCATCGGCCATACGCCGATGGGCAGCAGCCTCGCCTTGAGGACCGGGGACGCCTTCGATGTCAAAGTGAAGGCGACCGTGGAGCAGCGCCAGAAGCTCGGCGATTCGAAATGGCGCACGACGATGCGCTATGAGCTGACCAACGCCAAGCCGGAGGCGGTGACGGTCGATCTCGTTCAGTCCGGTCTCGACTGGGGCTGGACCGATACGCGCATCAGCGCCGAATCGATGAAGAGCGAGCGCAGGGATGCCGATTCGGCGGTGTGGCATGTGCCGGTGGGCGCAAACGGCTCCGCCACCGTCACCGCCACCTTCGAGACGCGGTATTAGGGCGTTACGAGTGATATTTCCCCGTCATTCCGGACATAGCTCAGCTTCGGTTCTGGCCTGTATTCTGCCGTCATCCCCGCGCAAGCGGGGATCCAGTGCCCACCGGCATAGACCCTTTTTTTGCTGGGTTCCCGCGTTCGCGGGAATGACGGCGGGTGATGATCGATCCGGCTCGCTATTAGGCGCCGTTTGCGCCTCCACCCTTATCCTGTCGGCCACCCCCACCGCCGCCCAAACCATAGTCACCAGCGCCGCTCCCATGTCCACCTCCGTCACGGTCTATCGCGACATGGGCCGGGGCGAGGGGCGGATGAATTTGGGCTGGCTCAATGGCTATGCGCTGATTTCCGAAAAGCGCCGCATCAGTCTGCCCGCAGGCGAATCGGTCGTGCGGTTCGAGGGCGTGGCAGATGGCATGATCGCAGTGAGCGCGGTCGTCTCGGGCCTGCCGGGCGGCGTCGAGGAGAAGAATCGCGACGCGACGCTGCTCTCGCCCGCCTCGCTGCTGGATGGCAGCCTTGGCAACCGCGTCCATATCCGCCGTACCAACCCGGCGACCGGCAAGGTGAGCGAGGCGGATGCGGTGATTCGTTCCGGCGCGGATGGCGCGGTGGTGCTGCAAACGGCGGAAGGGGTGGAGGCGCTCAAATGCTCCGGCCTGCCCGAATCGATAGTGTATGATGCGGTGCCGGAAGGCCTCTCCGCCAAGCCGACCTTCTCGGTCCATACCAACACGCCTCGCGCCACGGAGGCGGAGGTGACGCTCACCTATCTCGCCACGGGTTTTGACTGGAGCGCGGCCTATGTCGCCCGGTTGGCGGAGGATGGCAAGACGCTGGACCTGTCGGCGTGGCTCACCGTCGCGAACGGCAACGGGGCGGACTATCCCGGCGCGCAGCTGCTCGCGGTTGCGGGCAGGCCGAATCAGCAGAGCGATTTCCGCGCGCTGGGCGCGAAGCCCGAATCGCCGTCGCTCAATCTGAGATGCTGGCCGATGGACGGGACGAGCACGCATCCCGGCTGGGGGCCGCCCCCGCCAGCGCCGCCCGGGTCGCCGGTGATGTATGAAATGGCCCTGTCGGCTCCCGCTCCCATGCTCGCGCGGATGGACAAGGCCGGCAATGTCGTCGCCCAGCAGGAAGACCTTGGCGACCTCAAGCTCTACCGCGTTCCGCTCCCCGTCGATGTCGTTCCCAACGGGCAGAAACAGGTGCGGCTGCTGGATAAGGCGTCGGTGCCGTTCAATATTGTTTATGGCATTGAAATTACGCCATTTTCATCCTTTAACCCTGCGCCGCTGAACAGGTTCGTGAGGCTCAACAACATTCTCAACAAAGGGCTCGGCCTGCCCCTCCCGTCGGGCAGCGTCGTGGTCATGCAGCGGCGCGGCGGGGAGGAGCTGCTGCTCGCCGATTCATCGCTCGCCGACAAGGCCGTGGGCGAGAAGGTGGAGCTCGCCGCCGGGCAGAGCGATCAGGTGCGGATCGGGCAGGAGCTGACAGTCAATACGGCCAAAGAGCGCCGCATCCGCCTCACCGTGACCAATGCCATGACCAGGTTCGCCCCAGTCGAGGTCAGCCTTGAAACCGGCGGATGGGTTTTGTCATCTTCCTCGGCAAAGCTCGCGGCAAAAGGCGCCAACAAGCTGTGGAGTGTGACCGTTCCGGCGAACGGAGCCGTGCATCTGGACTACAGCCTCCGCAATCCACACTGTGTCCTCACCCCTCCGGCAACGCTCTTGGCTGGTGGTTCTCGTCCAGCGCGACGAAGGTGAACAGGCCGCTCGTCACCGCGATTTCCGTCACTTCACTGCCGAACCGGCGCTGCGCCATCACATCCAGCCGGATGGCGAGAGAGGTGCGTCCGCGCCGCTCCACCGCGCCATAGACCGAGATCACGTCGTTGAGCAGGATGGGAGAGATGAACTCCATCGCATCGATCGCGACGGTGGCGACCGGCCCCTGCGCCTCGCGCCAGGCGATGATGCCCCCGGCGGTGTCCATCTGGTTCAGCACCCAGCCGCCGAAAATATGGCCGTTGGCGTTGATGTCTCCCGCGCGCGGCATCGTCCGCAAAACAGGCTCGCCCCTAGTCGTCATATCCTGCCTCATTCCCAAGAAAATCCTCAATCTGTTCGTCATGCCCCGTGCCGCTGGAGAGGAAAGCGAGGCTCATCAGCGCCGTGCCCAGCATGAAGGTGAGCCATACGCCCAGGGTCGTGGCGATGATCAGGTGGATCGGCATGGGTACGCCCAGCCAGTAGAGATACCCGAGCACCGCCATCACCAGCAGCGCGCCCAAGAGGGCCATCCACCCCATCAGGCGGCGGAAACGCCCCCAGGCCGTTGCGGCTATAACGGGATCGTCGAGTGCGTTTTTGCGAGCCATGTCTATCCTTATCTCTTCCCTTTGGCGCACGAACATGGGATCATCAAGCAAACAGAAACAAATCAGGAGATGCCTATGACGATCGCGTCCATCTTGTCGGGCAAGGGCCATGATGTAGTGGCTCTTGCCTCGAACGCCAGTGTCAAGGAGGCTGTGGAGCTGCTGGTCGGGCGGCGCATCGGCTGCGTTCCGGTGGTCGATGGCGGCAAGGTCGTCGGCATATTGTCCGAGCGTGACGTGGTCCGCTCGCTGGGCGAGAAGGGGCCGGGCGTGCTCGATGGATCGGTCGCGTCGGTGATGACCAGCCCGATCATCACCATTCCGCCCGAAACGCCTGTCATTACCGCGCTGTCACTGATGTCGCGGCGGCGCATCCGCCATCTGCCCGTGATGGAGGGCGACAAGATGGTGGGCTTCGTGTCGATCGGCGATCTGGTGAAGTACCGGATCGACCGGATCGAGGCCGAAGCGGCTGCGATGCGGGATTATATCCAGAGCGTCTGATTCGCTGTCGATGGCCGGGCTCAGGCGGGCGCCTGCCGCCTTATCACCAGCCCGACCAGATCTTTCACGGTGCCGCGCGCAAACAGCAGCAGCAGGAGGAGGAAACTTGCTCCTCCGGCGGATACCAGCACAGCGAGCCTGACGGGCGGCAACATGCCGTCAGGCAGGGAGCGATCGCATAGCATGACCAGCAGCGCCATCGCGATCGAGCATCCGATTCCCGGCGCCACGGCCTGCACCAGATCAACCACACGCAGGCCGATGGGCCTGCCCGCGATCCGCACTGTCGCGAGCGTGAAGAGCGGGTAGGCTGCGAGCCAGGCCCAGGCGAGGCCGATCGCGCCGAATCGGATACCGATGAGGAAGGCGAATGGCATTATCAGCGCGCCCGTCGCGGAAATCAGCGTCGTAAGGCCGGGCCGACCCAGGGCGTTGCATACCGGCGGGAACATGACCTGTATCGTCATGAAGGGCATGGCCAGCGCGAGTAATTCCACAAACGGGGTCATCGCCCGCCACTTCTCGCCGAACAGGGACAGCACCAGCGGCTCCGCGCTCGCCGCCATGCCCAGATAGAGCGGGCAGGCCACCAGCATGATCAGCCGCAGCGCGCGCAGGAACGACCAGCGAATTGCGGAGGTGTCCGCCTGCATCCGCGCATAGGCGGGAAAGGCG
>JALCRK010000017.1 GCA_022652485.1 Sphingobium sp. | reverse complement strand
CCACCAGCACTTGTGGCAACATTGCCCGCCACCGCATTAACGGAAACATCAGCCTTGCCAGCTGCCGAGAAAGCAGAAATGTTGACCTTGGTAGTACCGTCAGCACTTACGGCTGCACCGTCCTGTACGATGGAAACATTTCCGCTGGTCGTCGTGCTGGTTCCCGTGACCGGATCGAACTTGCTATCGAAAGAACTCGCGCTGACCGATCCACTGCGCACCGCACCTACCGAGGTGGTGTTCAACGATACATCGCCTGCGCCGGAAGCCGTCAGACCGTTATGAATGGTTCCGCTGTTGTCGATTTTGACAGTTCCACCAAAGCCGGAAGCGACAAGTCCGCCCGTCACAAGCCCGTTATTGGTCACGGTCGCCGTATTCTTGGTGCCATTTGCCAGAGAACCGTTGAGGACAATGCCCGACGCATCTGTAACCGCGTCCGTTGCGACATTGACGGTACCGACAGAGCCAGCATTGGTAACAACAACAGCGCCATCACCGCTGCCTGCCGAAGGGTTGAGGACGATGTTACCGCCCGTCACTACCGCGCCAGCCTTGATATCCAAGGTCAGATCGGACGAGGGCGTGCTGATGTCCGTAACAATCGCTGTGTTCACTGTGCCTACCGGCGTGGATGTAGCGGGCGGCACTGGCGCGGACACAGTCACCGTTCCGGCATGTGCGACAGCACAAGAAGCAGCCACCATTGCCGTGGTGATCAGCAAGGAAGCCCGGCGATGAGCGGTAAACCCGCCTTCAGAAGATGTGCCGCGTAGGACTGTCATTCTTATTCCCCTATCTTCATAAATCGCCGCACAAATCGTCGGCATAGTTTCAGTAAAATCCGTTAGAATCGAAAGGCGAACCGCGATTAATTCTACACGGCGTGAGCGATAGGAAGATTATCCGTTTAATAAAAGTGACTTTTACTGCAAAAACATGCTGCAAAAACATGCTGCAAAAACATGCTGCGTTATTTGCAGTTAAAAATTTCCATTTATCATCAATTCAACTTGAATATTTAATCGCCCGGATTAAAGGTGATTTAATAAAATCTCTTCAGGTCGCATTGAGTAATTCGGTGGTTTTGCTGGGGGAAAGGCATGCTTAGCGATCTAAAATTCATCGCCAGAGACGTATCGGAAAAACTTCTCAGGTTAGATTCAAAGTTTTTGCAATGGTGTGGGAAATCAGCATTAAGACCAGAAGCAAGGCTTCTTATGCTTATAGGAACTCGTGGTCCTATTTCTGTGAAAGAAGCGATGCACGACAGCTCGCTTTCACACAGATCCTTTTATATGATTTTGGAGAAACTGAAGGACGCTGGCATCGTGGAAGTCAGAAATGATACAATCGACGCGCGCGTTCGTCGTATCTACATCAACGAGGAACACGAGGGCAAATACACAAGCATTTATGAATGCTTCGATGATGAGCCTGAAATTACCTCACAGTTTGAACGACCCATAAATGGCCTCAGACTACTAAAATAGTTCAAAACTGATAATCCTAGTTTCTGATATGTTTTAACATCACATGGGGAGAATTACCTTGATAAAATCACGTATCGCCATTGTCGGCATTTTACTTGCAGCCAGTTCCACGGCTGTTCAAGCCAAAGATGGGGATGACGCCCGCTTCAAAGTCGGTATCACTGCCGGGACACTGGGCATCGGCCCGGAAGTCAGCTACCGTCTTTCGGAACGGCTGGGTGTTCGCGGGAATGCGACCTTCCTTAGCATTAGCCGTGACATTGATTCCGACGACATCACCTATGACGGCAAGGTAAAACTGCAATCTGGCGGTGTCATGCTCGATGTCTATCCGTTTGGCGGTGGTTTCCGTGTATCGGGCGGTCTTCGGATCAACGGCAACAAGGCGCGTGGTATTGCCAGCCCGAATAGCGGCACCAGCTATACGATCAACGGCACCACCTACTCCGCGACGGATATCGGCACCCTCCGCGCCGATACTGACATCAAGAATGTCGCGCCTGCCCTAACGCTCGGCTATGGCGGTGGTCTTTCAAACGGGCTGGTATTCGGCATTGAGGCGGGTGCGCTCTTTCAGGGTAGCGTCGAGATCAAGCCGCTAACGATTACAGGCGTATGTGCCGGTGCATCGCCGCCGCCAACCTGCGCTACTCTGACCGCTGACCTTGATGCCGAGCGCCGGAGCGTCAATGATGACATTGACAGCTACAAGGTCTATCCGATCCTGCAACTTTCGGTCGGCTACCGCTTCTGAGGTCGGTTATCGGCTTCCCGTGCCTGATAGGAGCGAGAAGCCGGTTGCTGCATGGTTCGGGTGCAGGGTGGAGAGGCCATATCTCCAAGTCCCTGCCGCGCATCCAATCCGCGTAGGGTTGGGCCTCGCTGGCAAGCGGCTGGGTTTCCAAAAATGCAATGGGGGGCAGGCACGCCCCTTTGGTCGATGGGGTTTGGGGAGCGCTGAAAGCTCCCCATTGGTGCTGGGTATGGCTCGTATGCCAGCCCTGCACCACTGCCGTGGGGGATGCAACGGGGGCGCGGCAGTCGCATCACGCCGAAAAGTGGGAACCGGTTTTCGGATAAAGTGATGCGCGTAGAGCGGCCCCCTTGCCAAGATGTGTGAAACGTAATGGCGCAGCCATGTAGTTACGCACACATCTTGCGGAATGCGTTAGCACGGACTTTCACTTAAGCGGAGCCGCTAGAACCGATAGGCTTTGGCGCTGCGGGTAAGGCTTGGTTATCCTTCCACTGGTGCTTTTGGCTTCCTGCCTCTGGGCTTTTTTGCCGGTGTTGCCGCCTGCTCTTTCGGACTGCGGGGTTTTCTCCCAAGCCCGATTTTCTTGGCAAGATCGCGCCGGGTCTCCGCATAGGACGCTGCCACCATCGGATAGTCTTTGGGCAGATCGAACGCTTCCCTATAACTTTCCGGGGTGTAGCCGTTCTGGCTTAAATGACGGCGCAGCATTTTGTACCGCTTGCCGTCGATCATGCTGACGAGATAGTCGCGCTTTACCGATGCCCGCGCCGGAACTGCCCCCTGCTTCTTGTCGGCCTGCGCGGGCATGGATGGATTTTGCACTGCCGTTAGGGCTGCGTGAACACTTTGGATCAGGTGCGGAAGATCGCCCGTTGAAACGCTGTTATGACTGACATGCGCCGATACGATATCAGCGGTCAGATTGATAAGTGTTTCTGGGTCGATGGACATGGGCTGGCTCCGCTATGCTTTGCGGCAGGCATAGCGGTTCAAAGCGGGACTTGCCAGCCGGACAGATAAACGCATCGGGCATGGCTGCCCGATGCGCTGGTGCTGGCGTTAAAACAGCGAGTATTGGCGGGCGCGACTTTCGAGCTGCGCCCAGCCACGGCTGTGTGAGGCATGGTCGAGCCATGCGAGGGCATAATCGGTCGGGCTGCCCGCCTCCTCAATCGCATCCCTGCCCACGAAATGGGAGAGATAGCCCGTTTCCGTTATCGGCAGCGGTGCGCGGGCAGGTTCGATGGTTTCGATCTGAAGATGGGCGGTATAATCGGTGCCCATCCATTTGGGTTCGTAGGTGGCCTGCACAAGGATGCCGCGCCAGTCGAAGGTTTCAATGATGACGTTGGAGCGTTGGGTGGTCATGGCTGCCCTCCAATCCGTCCGGTTTTGGTATCGGCAGCGCGCATCACAAGGCGGCCATTTAGCGGCAGGACATCGATACCGAGAGTAAAGCCCTGACCATCGCGGTTGGCCCATGCGGCTCCTGCTTCCAGCCAGCGGGCGTTTTCACCTTCGCCTTTCACGATGTAGAGCCGATGGGTCGGCGGATTTCCGTTTTTATGTGACATTGTATGTCTCCTTCTGGTTTGCGATGCCGGACCATTCCGGCTTCATGGGGAGACGAGAGCCGTGCCGCGATAAGCCGGACATCAAAGCCCGCGCCAGCGCCCGACTTGTCGGGGGCGGAGCTGCACAAGCCGCATATGCGGCGCGGAAGCGAGCAGGCTTGAGGGATGGCTGCGGTGCGGCAGTATTCCCATCATTTTAGCCGGGTGGTCGGCCTCAATCGCGTATCAGGGGGGAGGACATATGAGCCATGACGGGCAAGCCGTCACGCTTGCGGATTATCGGTCTATGCGGTGATGAAGCCCGATGCTTGAACGGAGCTGTGCGGGATATGGTGAGGCTGGCGCACCTCAATCACGTTCCTGCCATAAACGCGGCGGGTGTCCGTAGCCACTGAGGTAATGGGGGGAGAGAACTACGGGCCACCCGCCTGCCGACACAATGAAGTTATCGACAGGCCAGTGTACACCTTGTGCGAGGCTGCGGTCAAAACCCGATGGGCATGAATATGGCTGTAGTCTGATCGGGGGCGCAGAAAACAGGCAGAGCCGATGACCATGACGGCCACCAGCTCTGCATTGGTCAAAGCGAATTGTGATTAGCGGTCGAGCGCAATCCAGCCATCGTCGGCTTTACGGAAACGCTTATTGTGCTGCCCCATCCTGTCGCCGACGACATCAAAAGCACCGGGCAGTTTCAGGGCAATCCAATAATCGCACCAAAATCCACCACTGGCAGCAGGCACACAGCCAATTTTGTGGAATCCAGCGATCTCCATGCCCCGCGAAGCTCCAACCCCAAGGCTACCGAACAGGCAACGGGCAGCTTCAAAGCCTGACGGGTTGGTTCCGGCGCAGCTCTTCGCCATATTATTATAGCTCGCTGCCAGCCCATCCAGCCCGCGCTGTATGGCAGCGCGCATTTCCGTTTCAGTCGGTTCACTACCCCAAACGCCATAGGACTTGGCTATGGCGGATTGTGGGGCGGCACAGGCCAGCGCGGCGCTGGCCATGATGGCGGAAGGGAAAAAGCGCATATCATCCTCCGTGGTTTAAAATAACCACGGCTTACGAGGAGATTTGCACTGGCATGGGCGGAAGTGAGGGATTACCCCTTGGGAGTATCCTTCATTCTGGCGCGCATCCGTGCTGCGTTCGCTTCCTCTTCGGCGATGAGTTGCAGCCTGAATGGCTCCCATTCCTCAGCAGTCGTTTTCGCCATTCGCTCCAGTGTTTCCTTACCTGTAAGCTGGCGCGGGCGTTCGGGGGCAGGGTCTGACTGATCAGTCATAGGATTTCCTTTCCATCAGGAGCCTCCCGCCAATGCGGCGTAGCTGCGCTGCTCTTGGGCGCGCAGCGCGTCTCGCTCTGCTACTGCAATTTCAGCATCAGACTTCCTGAGCACCATGTGCTGGTTGGCGATGCCAATACCATGGAAATAGCCACCAACCCATTGGTGATATGACCAGATAGGCTTGCCCATTTCATCAGTGCCGGGAACGCAAAAAATGCGTACCTGTTCATCTTTATAATCGAACGCCAGTGTGTAGGCCAATTCGCTGTGGTTGCCGGACGGCAACACATTTGGCGTTAACGACGCTTTGGCTGGGCCGGTATCAGCTGCCAATGGCTGCTGAATCACCTGTGCCGGAGGTCGCTTTGCGATGGCGCTTGCCAGATAGACCAATGCGGCTGCGACAATCAGTGCCGCCCAGATAATTCCGTCCATATATTCAACCCCAAAGTTTCAAAGAATGGGAACTCAGCATCCCGGTGGCGGTCCCCACGGATTGAAGGGGTTGTCGCAACCCAAAGTGCGGCGTTGATCCTCTTTCATGGACTGTTGTGATTGTTCAGTCTGTTCCGCTTGCCTGCGCCGGTCATCGGCACTGGTCGTGGTGGTGGTGCGCGGCGCGCTTGCCCATGCGCGGTTCAGCGAGGAAGACGCCAATCCGCTGGCGCTCCGTTCAAACTGATCGGCGCGGGTGACGACCGTAGGGCGGACCCCGCCGGAAAAGGCAGCGGTCATGCCCGACATGCCCTGACCTTTTACCGCAACCATTGTGACGGTGTAGTTGCAGCGATGTCCGGGTGTCTTGGTTTTGACGCACCGCACGCTCGATGGGGTGATACGGAATTCATATCGTGCCATTTCAAGGTTCAGCAGAGGCTGAACCGACACAACCGTATTGCCTCCGATCCAGTTGAAAGCGCCGTTCGAGTTGGCAGCTGAGGCGCGGGCATAAACACATGCAATTTCCTGAGGATCAGGAGCGCGTGAGGCTGGGTTGGGCGCACGCTTGCCGGGTGTATCTGACTCAATGATGGTGCCTTTGGCCGGTACAGCCACAACGCTGGGTCTTTGCCCCAATCCGCAGCTTGTGGAGTCCGGCTCATCATTCCACGGGACATAGATATTGCCACCTACCGTGCCATCCGGCCTGACATGGGGCGGCTGCTGGCTATCCGGCGCTTCATCGCGGTTATAGGCTCCGGGCATCTGGTCGATCCTGACGCCCTGAGCGGAAACGCCCGCGCCGGTTGCAGTCGCAAGCACCATTGCGCCCAGCATCAGGCCGGTTCTGAATTTATGTCTTCTCACTTGTTCACCTCCCGTTGAATTGCCCTGAACAGCGTTGCTCGCCCCACAGCCAGACGCTCGGCCACGGCGGCGGCCTTCATGCCGCCCGCCATCATGGCTCTGGCGGATGCGATATCGGCGGGGCTGAGCTTGGGCTTGCGCCCCAATGATCGCCCACGCCTGCGGGCGGCGGTCAGGCCAGCCCGCGTTCTTTCGATGATGAGGGTGCGTTCAAACTCGGCGATTGCGCCAAGGATGTGGAAGAAGAAGTCCCCGACATGCGTGCCGGTATGAATACCATCGGCCAGCGAAACGAAGTTCGCGCCCTTGGAGTGAAGCTGCTCGGAAATATCGGTGAGGTGGCGAAGCGAGCGCCCCAGCCGGTCGAGCTTCCACACCACCAGCTCATCGCCTTGCCCAATCAGGCGCAGCGCCTGTTCAAGGCCGGGGCGTTTGCGGGAAATGCCGGTGATCTTGTCTTCAAAAACATGGGTGCAGCCAGCCTCGCGCAGCGCGTCGAGCTGGAGCGCGGTGGACTGGTCACAGGTGGAGACGCGCGCATAGCCGATACGCACATGGCCTTTCCGCCTGACCGGCAAAGGCTGAGCCTCAAAATGGGTGGATTGTGAGACGGCGGCGAAAAGCGATGCGCCAACGTTGCGGTCTCAGTCCCGATCAGGCATTTCTTATGCCTGATAGTAGGTCAAAGGGGTGAATTGGGCAACATGGGCCGGGTATCAAAAATGACGGTTTTTGATACTGTTAGCTGTGATTAAGTCAATCAAGGTGAACTCTTTCTGAATGAATTATTCCAGTTCATCGAACATGCTGTCATCTTGATTGCAGTTGAGCATTGTCGTCAGCGCCGACTGCTTCGAATAGAGCAATCCCCGCTTTTTCTGGCTTCAATCCGATTTTCTTGACATGTGGGTACGATTGTAGATACAATGGATCATGACCTTCGAATGGGATGATGCTAAAAATGCAGCCAATGTCGCCAAGCATGGCGTGGGCTTCGATCTGGCTCGCCGCATATTCGAAGGGCCGGTTGTGTCGTGGATCGATGATCGTATCGATTATGGCGAAGAACGCATTCACAGCATTGGCATGATCGATGCCGTGGTGGTTCTCGCCGTCATCCATACCGACCGTAATGGCAAGCGCCGGATTATCTCCGCGCGCCGTGCCAATGCCAAGGAAAGGAAACGTTATGAAGAAGCGATATCAGCGCGAACTGACCATTGAAGAACTGGCGGCTATGCCAGATGAGGATATCGATTACAGCGATATTCCTGAGGCAGACAGCCGGTTTTGGAAAAACGCCAAGGTTCATGTACCTGACAGGCCGAAGATGCCGCTGAATGTGCGGCTCGACGCCGATGTGGTCGAGTGGTTTCGTGCTCAGGGCAGAGGCTATCAGACCCGCATGAATGCTGTCTTGCGCAGCTTTTATGAGGCACACCGGCGAGATGGCGGCGCAGCGCGATGAAACCGCTACTTTCCGCTAATGTTGTGATTGCCAAATGGCGCTGCGATCCTGCGTTCACCGCCGCATATGATGCGCTGGAGGAAGAGTTTGCGCTTGCTGTCCAGACCATCAGCACTGAGCCTTCCCGCTTACTTAACGAAGATATTGAACAATAGTTTCGATCTTCGCCTATGCGTTATAGAGAAGGTAATATGATCGACGAACCTTCTAACGAGTCCGTTGTCCCCGCTCATCCAGAGCTTGGTGACGCGGATCAGCTGTCAGGCGAAGGCGCGTTCGATTCTGTCGCCTATCATGAGTGCATATCCCAAATTGACAGCAAGCTGGATGACCTATTCAGCGCATCGCCTGAACTCGGCGTTCAGCAAATTCACATCGACATTCCTTCTGACGAGGAAACCCAACGCCTAGTATCCGCTGAACTTCTATTTCGTCTGGAAAGGCGATTAGAAGAAAGTGGGTTCAAAATTGTCTTATTGGATGGTCAATTCCGGCAGGACGGAAATGGCCGTGTAGTCAAGTTTCAAGTATATAATATCTCAAAATTTGCAATAATAGGTAAAATAGAGGTATTATCCGATATCAATGCAACGAACCTTCCTGCCATCTGGGTAAGGAAGGCCTTAGAAAATGCACGGCTGCACGACAGGCAGCTGGAACAGGAACGATTGGACGCGCTTAAAGCGACACTGACACAAGCTTTTGAACAATCCGGTCTTAGCGAGGACAAGCGGGAAACCTTCCTGCGCGAAACTTTCGGCGTCATCGCCAAACTTCAAACCCCCGAACCAATGGCGCAAGCCGAAAGGCCGCTTTGCCTGCCGGAGGCGGTGCCAGAACTCTATCAGGGCAAAGGCAAGTCCGGCGAAATTTACGCTTTCCTTCAGCGGGTCTATCCTTACCGCGAAGGAGCCATGCCATTGACCACTGCATTCCTTCGAGAGAATGATCCTATAGCATTGCAGGCATTTAAGAACCGTCGGCGTAATGCGCCACCGCCTACAGCTTTGCTGTCTTTAATGCGTGGAGGTCAGCCATCAACCATGCAGGAGCGATTGGCTGCACATGGCGTCGATATATCCACGCCCGAAGGGGTGGCTGATGCCAAAAAGCTCGCAAGCGCGATCACTAAGCTCGTTTACGCACCGAATTGAACTATTAGTATTTACGTAAGGTTCTTTTATCGTTATATGTGGCCTTAGACCAGCGAATCGGCGTCTGGCGAAATAAGGGTCACCGCCCATGACCAAGCCAACCTCTCCGCATTGCCAGCCTTCCGCGAAGGCGCTTGCTCCCAATGCGATCACGCGCGGGGAGCGTTCGTTTTGCTCGCATCCAATCTGCGACTTCTGGCTGCAGTATGGCTTCTGCGAAAGCAGTTGCTTCTAAATTCGTGAGCGGGCGAAAGCCTGCTCACACCCTGACACCAACCACATCCCTAGCATAAGAGGAGAATTCGCCATGGCGATTTCCGAATGCGAGAAGCTGTGCCTGAATTGCAAAGACCTTACCGTCTGTCTGCGTCAAATCTCAGCCAACGATAATGACGAAGAAGGTATCATTCGCCTTCCTCGACCATCGGGACTGCTAACGCAGGCCGCTCATTTCTTCATGGAGTAGAAGATATGCCACCATCCCGAATGCCATCGGGCCGCTGCGGCATGGGCGCTTACGCCGATCCACAGCATTGCCCCTATCTCATTCCCATCGACCACTGGCGTGCGCCATGCGGCGATATGTACTGCACACACTGCGACTATTGGGAAGCGCGCGAACACCTGCTTTGCTTCCGCCGCAGGTCGAATCACGCGAGCATTTAAGGCGCGGGGGCGCTGACGCCACCCGCGCACGATGACGCCGACTGCGTTCAGAAATCGCGGTCATGGATTTTCAGGTTTCATCAAAGGTTCGCGCTATGACACATATTCCGCCGTATCTGCAAAAATACATCAAGCGTTCACCCGTGCCGCTACCTCCTGCGGCAAACGACAACATTGCCCTCCGCAAGGCATTGAACGCAGCCCTTAATGGCGAACCCGCCAATGATAGCGGCCCCATCCACCTGCCGCCAAAAGAAGCATACCGCGATCCTTTTGTCATGCAGGGGCTATCTATTGCTGTGGGAACACTGGTCGACACATCGCGCCGTGATGCAGTCGAGTGGCTTTGTGCTGCCCTCTGGGATTATCACGGCAGCGCCTTTGCCGCAGACGGCTCGACCTATTATCTTTGTTGTGTCGACCCCGATGCCATTTTGCGATCAGAGGAAGATCCCAGCTTTCGCTGGGTATCGCGCTTCCTGAGCTGGCAGCATAAAACGCCGAAGCAGAAACCGCACAATGATGTGCTGCCGCGCCTTGAGCTGATGTATCTCGGCCTGGCCTGCACCCATCTGGATGTCGCCCACGCCATCATCCCGTAATGTCCGCTCGCGCCAAGGCCGCCGTCAGGCGGCCTTGGGGTGTGGGTTGTGCGGGTTGCGCTGGCAGTAGCGGGCAGCACCCGCGATACGTGTGCGGGCCAGTGTGCAATAACGCTCCTCAAGCTCAATGCCGATAGAATTGCGGCCTTCGAGCGCGGCGGCAACGGAAGTGCTGCCGGAACCTGAGAACGGATCAAGCACCAGATCATGCGGTCTGGAATAGGCGCGGATCAGTGGGGTGAGGATATCCACCGCCTTTTCGGTGGGGTGTGAGCGATTGCCGCTGTAAACCCACGGGCGGACATCGGCGATGGGCGCTTGCGGCTTTGCAGGCTTGCCCTTGGCGAGCAGCCACGCGCTTTCATGACGGCATTCGGTATGATAGCTGCGGGAGGCATAATTCTTGGTCCAGATAATCTGGCCGACTGTTCGCAGCCCTGCATCGGTCCATGCGCTGGCGAATTTATCGAGCGCCACCCAGCCGCAGAACAGCAGCATATAGCGGCCATCTTTCAATACGCGCGCCATTTCAGCAATGGCTGGCAGGACAGCATCCCCATTGTCGTCATTGGCGATGGTGCGCCCTGCTCGGTCGCGGTAATTCACGAGATATGGCGGGTCGGTGATGATGAGGTCGACACTGCCGGTATCGAGCTGCTTAAGTTCGGCGCAGGCATCGCCGTGAATGATCTGATTGGTATAAATTGCGGTCATGATCCAAATCCTTTGCTCTTGGTTGATGATGCGAAAGGACAAGGCTGAAGGCCGAGCGCAGAACCGTCAGTGATAACGGAACAGGCAACACGGGGGCTGCAAGCCCCGGCGCGGGCAGCCTGTTGACGGGCAAGCGACTTCAGCCAGTTTCGCCATCAATGGGTCAGCCAAAGCAAAAAATGCGGAGAATAGGCCTCACGCCCCATTCAGGCAGGCTGGATGATGCCGGAAACAGGCAGTAGCTTAGCGGCCTCGCCCATCATCCCGCCCGATGCCGCGCATTCGGTCAGCAGCCTTGGCGATACGCTTCAGGCGATTGGCCTGCCTGAAGAACACGATGTTTTCGGCAGCGCGCATCAGATGGGCTTTGCGCCTGTGGTAGCTTCCGGTTGGGGTGAGGACTGGCGCATAACCCTCACGCTTGAGAAGTGCGCGATAGCATCGCCCGATCCATCTTTTGCGATAGCGTTCATAATGCTCTTGTGCATATTCGGTCACGCGGGCCTGCTTGGCATCGATACTGGCGGCGCGCTCGGTGCTGACAATCCCTGCCGCAGTGCTGTGCAGCGTAAACTCCGCACCAAGATGCCCCTCACGCATCATGCGCCATTCTCGTTACGATGAAGGGCGCGAACGTCGCCAATCTGGCTGCTCCACGGCTGCACCTGATAATAGGCAACACTATCAGCTACGATGAGATGCGGTGCGCCGCGCGCGCGGATAATCTGACGCTCCTCACCAAGGCTCATAACATCCTCAGCTTGCAGCACGGGGCGTTTGGTTTCTCCAAGGCTGGCATTGGCGGCGGCCACTGCGCCGCCATTATGGGAGGCGCTCGGCGCAAATATCGTCTGGTTGCCTGACCAGATCCCGATATCGCGCATCACGGACGGCTCAACGATACTTTTGAGGGTCAGGATGGCGGCCTGATCTTCAAATTCCCTGACCATGTCACGCGGCCACCGCCCTTCGAGGGAATAGCGGCCTTGCGTGAACAGCCAGAGCTGGATTCCCTTGCCGCGATATAGGCGCAGGGTCTTGGTGATGGTCTGGTTCTGCGGTAGCTGGCTGAACTCATCGAGGATGAAGGTCGTGCGGATACTGCCGCGCTCCCGTGCGATGCTCTCGATGATATGGGTGATGACAAGGTTGATCCAGCCTGCCGCTACCGCCAGCTTATCGGCAGGCAGCATCAGATAAACGCTATGAGCTTCATGTTTTAACCGCGCAAAATCGAAACTGTCACCATCGGTTGAACGCGCCAGCGCCTTGCCGGGTTCGAACGGGGTCAGCGCATCCTGCGCGTCCGAGCGATAGGCTTCAAACTGCTTGGGGGCATCAAGCATCACCTGCCTGAACGCGCCTGCCTGCCCTTCAATGGCTTCAATCCCGCAGCTTTTCATCATGGCAAAGCTCGTTGAAAGCTGGGATTCTCCGGCATTGATCAGCGACCAAAGGCCAGAGAGTGTGCAACGCTCAGGATCGAATATGGCGAGATAGTGGAGGCACATCGCAATCAGACGCACCGTGCCTTTCCGTACCCAGTCATTCTCGCCTGCCTTGACGGGCGGCGGGCAGAGGATCATCGCCAGTTCCAGCGGCTCATTATCGAGCTGACCGCCTGCTTCCAAAATCCGCATCAACCCACCCAGCGGATTAACCGGCGTATTGACAAGACTATGCAGCCCATAGGGGTTGAGGAAGATGACCGGCTGGCCGAGCGTGTGTAAGCGATGGTGATGGCTTGCCCATGCCAGCTCACCATCCTTAGGATCGGTAATGACAAGGCTTCTATCCCGCGAGACTGCCAAGGTCGGCAGAATATGCCCAACCCCCTTGCCTCCGCCCGTGCGAAGATAGGTAAGCAGCGGGCCATCACCATCAAAATGCAGCAACTGCCCATCCATTGCGCCAAGGAACAGACCGCCGACCCCAATCAGCCCGGCTGCCCGCACATCGTCAATATTGGCCAGCCGCCCATTGCCCAATCGTCCCGATGGCCGCGCGTGGAGCATCGCAGCTTCCAGCTCCGCTGCCCGTTCGCGCGCCAGCAAAGCGTGGTCGGCTTCCACTGTCTGCCGGTGCAGGGCCGAAAAGCCCTGCACCAGACCCATGAAGCGGCTGCCGCGCATATTAATGAGCGGCCTTGGTGCTGCCGGTATTGGCAGGCTCCCCTATCTTGGGCATCGGCGGCAATTCTACCGACTTGATCTTGGCAAACTCGGCGCGCATGGCTTCGGGCTGCGGCAGGCCTGTATCCCAGCCGGTGATATCCACCTGAACGCCCGCCTTGATAGCATTGGTCATTTCGGTGGCAAGTTCACCGCTGAGATTGTTCGCATAGTCGAGCGCGGGCTTGCCGCTGCCCGGCTCCACCGCATCGAGAACACGCCCCGCCAGCCGCGTTAAGCTGATAATGCTCTGGTCGGTTGATTGCTGGGCGCTCACCTGCCCGATGCGGGTGGAGACATACATGCTTTGCAGGTTAAGCGCCGCCTGCGTCATCTGCCGTGTGCGATCATAGCTCGCCTGATAATAGCCGATCATCAGCTGGTTCTGGGCATCGAACGCCTTGTTCTGCTGCTCCACCGCCATTTTAACGCGCGCCGCCCAGCCTTCATATTTTGCCTGCTGTTGCAGCTCCGCCGCTTTCACGGCAGCAGACACGCGGGCATCATAGGTGCCAGCGGCAAAGGACGGGCGCAGGTTTTCCGGGCCATACAGCTCAAGACTGAATATGGCGACAGCGCCCGTGACGAACACGCCCGCCGTTTTGACGATGCTGGGAATGTAGAAAGACTTGCCGCGCTTCCCTTGCGGCACCAGCATCGGCGCGGCTGTTATCGTGCCGCCTTGGTTGCCATTGCCAGAAGCAGCTGCGGGAACACCCGCCTGCGCGTAATCTGTGCCGTTATCATTAATCGTGTAGTGCGTTGGCATGATGAAGACTCCTTTCATCATGCCATGTGCCCCAAGCGCCTATGTCATCCGGGCGGAAGTTGGCGGGCACGATATGCAATACGCCTTTTGAAGTTCTCGGAAATACGCTGCTGGAAATTCGCCATGAGGCTTTGGCGACGCTTGTCGAGGAAAGATTTTGCCTCCCCGGAACGAATGGCATCAAACGCTTTCAGCTTTGCGTCCGTAAGAGAAAGGAAGTCCTGTTTTCCTTCAATCCCGTCCATATGGATACGATATTGCCCATCAGTCAGTTTGAGGCAGACAGAAATTCCTTTTTCCTTGATTTTCCAGTCGCCATTGTCCTCCTTCCACCGTTTGGAAGACAGAAACCTTCCGCGTGCTTCCCGTGTTTTCACATAGGCTTCATGGTATTTGCTGGCCTCTGCGGTCATCGTGAGCTTATCGCAGCAATCAGTGCCTACAGCCATCGCGCCCCATTTGGGATGAACGATTGCGAACACATAACGTAGCTCGGTGTCGCAGTAGTCGCAGTTGCCATTGAGATCGCCGAGGTCATCAGAGGCGATCAGCTGCCAGTCAGTTGTCGGCATGATAATGCCATGCTCTTGGGCATGGCAGCCCTTGCACAAGGTTTCGCATTCATTGTGGCCATATTCCCAAGGCCGCCGTCCGGTAACATAGGACTTGTGATGAACCTGCAATACCACCCCATCAGCGCGGGAGCGGGAGCAGCGCACACACCTGCCATCATCCAGTTTGATGACCTCTTCCCGGAACTTGACCCACTCCGTATGATTATAGAGGTTCATACGCGATCCTTCCCGTAGGGAAAATGTGGCTGCTATAGATTTATGCAATCACCGCTGATTGAGGTATCTATGCGCTTCGCGAACAAGGCGGGTGATCACTAAGCCGATCTGTTCAGATGACTTAGGCCACATTGGCTGGGTATGGTTTTGCCTAATATACTCTCCCATTTCCTCAGGAGAAAATTTGGGGTGCTGCGCCGCGAACTCAAGCGCTGCCTTAAATTTCTTGAGATCTGATGGGTGAAACGTATCCCATGTGGGACGACGGCAAAATTGATCAAAAACACTATACATTCTATGCTCCTTATAATGTTCAACTTAAGCACGAATTATAGAACGTATTAAGAACAAAAGTAAGGGGCAATATGCGTTGAAAGCATAAATGAAGGGGGTTGTTTTATCCCCTGCCTCCGCACCGCACAACATCGATATGTTGAATCGTCTCAATGGCTTATGGCAATATAAAAGGAAGGGGAGACGTATAGAAACCTACGGCAGCCATCAGGCTGTACTCCCCTCATGGGCGAAAATGTGAGTTCCGCCCGGTAGCGCCGATACGTTCCAGTATCGAACAATCGGACATAGCTGCGTTGCGATACCGCAACCCGGCTCGACTGATTGAGCGTATGATGGATATCAAACCCGAAGATATGGCGCGCTATCGCGCAATTATTGCCAAGCTGGAGCTATCACAGCCCCATATTGATGAAAGTATCTTTATTCTCCGCGCTATCATGCAGTCTTTCGTGGACAGGGCTTTTGGTGATGATGCGGTTCAACTCGCCTTGAATGCGCGGCTAAATAGAACTTTCAACCGCGCTGCTGACCATGCTAACCTCACAAAACTCTCGAAAAATCCTGCTTTATTCAGCAGCATTGCGGGACAAAACCCAGAGCATCCGAACCCACGAATTGAACCATGAGCATCAGCATGAAAACAATGGCCGTCATCTATGTGCGCGTATCCAGCCAGAAGCAGTTGAAAGAAGGCGATGGCCTTGCCAGCCAGCAGGCTCGCTGCGAGGAATTCGCAAGAAATCGTAATTATATAATTTCAAAAATCTTCAAGGATGACGCGTCTGGCAGCCTGATTAACCGCCCCGGCATGAAAGCGATGCTGGCGTTCCTGCGCGGCAACCGCAAGCATAATCCTGTGGTCATCATTGATGACATTTCCCGTTTGGCGCGCGGGCTGGAGGCGCACCTGCAACTACGCGCTGACATCGCCAAGGCGGGCGGCAGGCTGGAATCCCCTTCCATCGAATTTGGTGAGGACAGCGATAGCAAGCTGGTCGAAAACCTGCTGGCATCGGTATCGCAGCATCAGCGGCAAAAGAATGGGGAACAAACCAGAAACCGTATGAGGGGGCGTTTGCTCAATGGCCATTGGTCGTTCAAGGCTCCCATCGGATACAAGTTCGTCCGCCACGCCGAGCATGGCAAGCATCTGGTGCGCGATGAGCCGATGGCTTCGCTTATTGCCGAAATTTTTGAGGGCTATGCTTCAGGGCGTTTTTCGGGGCAGGCGGAAATTGTCCGCTATCTTGAAAACAATCCCGGCTGGCCACGTGAACGCCGCAATCACCTGACCGTCGAGCGCGTCACGGAAATCCTGACCCGTGTTCTCTATGCGGGCTATATCGATCCACCGCCCGCTTGGGAGGTGTCGATGCGTCCCGGCAAGCATGAAGCCATCATCAGCCTTGCCACCTTCAACACTGTGCAGGAAAAAATGAAGGCCAATGCCAAAGTGCCTGCGCGTAAAGACATCAATACCGAATTCCCCTTACGCAATTTCGTAACCTGCGAATGCGGAACGCCTTATACCGCCTGCTGGGCGCGTGGGCGTTCGCAATCCTACCCCTATTACCTCTGCCAGACCAAGGGCTGCGCTTCCTACGGCAAGTCTATCCGCCGTGAAAAGCTGGAAGCGGAATTTGAAGAGCTGCTGACGCAGCTTTGCCCCAAGCCTGAACTGGTCGAACTGGCCGCCACGCTGTTCCGTGACCTGTGGGATGCGCGGGTGGCGCAGCAGGAAGATGACCGCACCCGCCTACGCCAAGAAGTAACCCGTATCGAACGCCAGATTGAGCAACTGGTGGATCGTATCATCAATGCCGACTCGCCAGCGCTCACCTCAGCTTACGAAAATCGGGTGCGTAGCCTTGAAACCGAGAAGGCGGAGATCGCTGAGAAAATGTCGAATTGCGGACGTGTACTGCCTGAGTTTGACGATCACTTTAGAACCGCTTTGGAGTTCCTGAAAAACCCGAAAACACTTTGGTATTCCAAAGCCTTGGAGGACAAGCGCGCACTGCTGAAGCTCGCCTTTGCCGACAAAATCACTTACAAACGAAATGAGGGTTTTAGAACCGCTGAAACTGCCGCCCCATTTAGGGTTTGTGCGGGGTTCACAGGGTTGGACTTTGATAAGTCCGAAATGGTGCGGGCGGTCGGAATCGAACCGACACTCCTTGCGGAACCGGATTTTGAGTCCGGCGCGTCTACCAGTTTCACCACGCCCGCATCCGGGAGTGGCCTATAACGCTTCTGGTTGGGGCTGCAACCGGAAAGGTTTGGCAGCTCAACTTAGGTGAAGTCATTCTGCCGACCGGCTCGGTTCACCCTGCAAGAGACAAGGCAATATTGCCCTGCGGATTGATCGGGGGGGGGATCAATCCGCAGGGCGGCACATAACCCTAGAATTTGAACGAGGCCGTCACCGAATATTCGCGGCCACGATTGTAAACCCCTTCGAATGCCTGGATGGCGTCGACCAAGATGCCGGAGAGCAAATAGCGCTTGTTGCCGATATTCTTGACGTTCGCCGTCAGGCTATAGCGCTCGTTTGCCGTAGTCCAGCCAAGGCTGGCGTTGAACAGGTGGTAGCCGGGCTGGGCGATCTGCGGCGTATTGAAGGTGTTGTTGTAGAACTTGCCGCGGTAGGACCAGTCCACATGAGGCCGCAGGTTCGATCCGCCCGGCAGCTCCATTTCATAGGTCAGGCCAGCAGAGGCGGTCCACTTCGAGACGCGCTCGAAGGCGTTGCCCGGATTGATGAAGGTCGTCGCCTGATCGATCCCCTTGTAGGACGCATCGGTGAGGCCCAGCGAGCCTTCCAGCAACAGCCCACGCATCGGGCGCAGCTGTCCTTCCGCCTCAAAACCCTTCACGCGGGCGCTGGCGGCATTCCGGAACACCGGCGCGACACTGGTGAACACCTGCACCTGCAAATCGCTGTAATCCGTATAATATCCTGCGAGATTGAGGGTGATGAGGCGATCGGACGATTGGAACTTGATACCCGCCTCATAGACATCCACCTTCTCAGGCGCGAAGGACGGGATGGCCGCCACCGGATCGGTGATCGGCGTGGTCACGCCCGGAATGATCGGCGGGAACACGCGCTGGCTGAAACCGCCGGACTTGAAACCGCGCGACCATGTTAGGTAAGTCATCAGCTCTTTGGTCGGCTGGAACGCGAGGTTCACCATCGGCGTAAATTCGCTGAAGCTCACCTTTGCCTCGACATCGGGCAGGACGCGGGTTCCGGGCGCGAAGATCGGCGAGTTGAACGGGGCTCCAAGAAAGGCCGCGAGGTTCTGGATGATATACTGGTCCGGGTGGAACGCCTTGCGGTCATGCGTCCAGCGCAGACCCGCCGTTAGCTTGAGCTGATCGGTGATCGCGAAAGTGCCTTGCCCGAAGGCGGCAAAGCTCTCGTTGCGGAAGGCGCCGCCGGACTGGAATTCGGAGATGGTGAACAGCAGCCGGTTGATGTTGACGCCGGATTCCTTGAAATAATATCCGCCCAAAATCCATTCGAGCCGACCATCGAAATTCTTGCCGAGCAGTTGCAGCTCCTGGCTGAACTGCTTTTGCTTCAGCCGGTCATAGAATTGCGCGATGGTGACGGGGGAGCCGTCTCCGTCACGCGCGAAGCTGCCCGTCAGGCGGCGATAAGCGGTGATGCTCTTGAGATCGAGGGTGTCGGCCAGCTCGATCGAATGGATCATGCTGACGCCCCAGATATCCGAATTCGAATAGGAAGGCGCTGTGCCCGCATTGGTATCCGGCCCCAGAACATAGCGGTTGTCATAGCAGCCCGGCACCGCAAGATTGAGCGGAGCCGCCGGGGTGGCACAGGGGACAGGCCCATTGCCCGCGCCGACATTGGCGATGATATTGGAGATATCGGCGAAGGGCGGCGTTGCGGGATCGGTGGTTTTGCCAAAGTTGATACCGATCAGCGACATGGCCGGACCGTTCTCGCGCGCGGTGGTGCCATCGAGGCCGAAATCCACCGTCCATGTGTCACTGGGCTTGAGGCGCAGCGCGGCGCGACCGGCGAAGCGATCCGAGTTGCCGAGCTTCTTGCCGTCGAAAGTGCGCTTCACATAGCCGTCCTGGCTGAAATAGCCGGCGGAAACGCGCAGCGCGACCTTGTCGCTGAACGGCAGATTCGCCGTGCCCTTGAGAACGACCAGATTGTCTGTGCCATAGGTCGCCGACGCCGAGGCGGTGAGCGTGTCGCCCGGTGCCTTGGTGGTGATCGAGATCGCGCCGCCGATGGTGTTGCGCCCGAAGAGAGTACCCTGCGGCCCGCGAAGCACTTCCACGCGTTCGAAATCGACGAGATCGAGGATCGCGCCGACGGAGCGGGCGACATAGACGCCATCGACATAGACGCCTACGCCCGGCTCGACCGTCGGGACGAAATCCTGCTGGCCGACGCCACGAATATAGATGGAGGCGCTGTTGCTCGCGCCGCTGAAGGACGGGTTGTTCTGAAGGGTGAGGTTGGGCGTCAGTTGCGCCAGACCCTCGGTGCTCTGGATGCCGCGTGCTTCGAGCGCGCGATCCGAAAAGGCGGTGATGGAGATCGGCGTATCCTGTAGCGACTCCTCGCGCTTGCGCGCGGTGACGGTAATCACCTCGTCCAGAGCCGAAACCGTCTCGTCCGCCTGCCCGTCCGCCGCCATGGCTGGCGTCACGGGCAGCAGCGCCACCAGCGACACGGCAGCGAAAAGCGGCAGTTTCCTCCCCGATATTTTTCTGCCAATAGAGACTGTATTCATGAAAATGTTCCCCTTATTTTCATAGGTTATATGGCGGCAGGAGGCAGCCTCGGCGCGCCCCTTGCCGGTTACGCGTCACTGGAGCGGGACTGTCCGCTCGGATAAAAACTGCTCGGCCGATGCCGCATCATAATACCAGGGCGCGATCGACTTCGGATCGTTGAAGCTGTTGGCCATGATGTGCGCCAGCTCCTTGTCCGTCTCGGCCGCCTTGAGAATCCGCAGCATATGCTCCGGCGGTTGCCCCAAAGTCTGGTTGGTATAGGCCACCGGAAAGCGGGCATAATCCCAATATTGCTCGAACACCGCATTCATCCACGCCTCGTCAAAGGCCGCGTCGCCGTGGGCGTTGATCGCATCGAGATAGATCTTGGCCGCCTTGGATGCGTTATTCGATCCCTGCCCCGTCAGCGGATCGTTGAGGCAGACGACATCGGCAAGGCCGAATATCTTGGCACCGCTGGGCAGCGTCGCCACAGGATATTTGGTGGTCGGCGTGATCCTGCCGCGCAACACCGCCTTGTCGTCGGTCAGCTCAAGATGGCCGTCGATGCGTTCCGCCTCATGCGGGAAGAAAGTCCGCAAAAGATGTTCGCTCGCCGCGAGATGCTCATCCGGCGTCTTCACATCGGCCCAGATGTCCATCGGCCCGCCAGGGATGCTCTCAATCGTGAAAATCTCGCACGGGCCGCTCAGCGTCAACCCCGGGAACGAGACGAATTCGCCATTGCCCGGATTGATATTGATGCAGATCGCCGGAATCCCTGGCCGGGGGCGGAAGCGATTGACATAAGTGAGCGCGAGGACGCGTTGCGGGCTGGTGAGCGGCGAACGATCCGGGTTGCGCTGGAACAGGCTGCCGATCTCGCCCTTGCCCGATGCGATGACAACGAGATCGTGACTGGCCGCCACCCCTTCCAGCTCGGCGATGCCCGCGTCAACGATGCGCAGATCGCCGCCAAGCTCGACAAACCTGTCCATCCAGACCGGCATCTTGACCCGCTGGTCGATCGACTGGCCCGGCTCGTCCATCGCGCCCTGCCAATAGAGCATGATATTGCCGTCGCTGTCGGCGACACGCATTTGCGCGCCTGCATATTGCGGAGAACTCTCCTGCCAATAGTCTATGCCAAGCTCGCGCTCTAGCCCCAGCGCCATGCCATACATGGACTGGCTGGAGGTAACCGGACCGGCAGCGATCTGTTCGCCGGTGCGGTTGGAAAGCATCGTCACCCTGTGGCCGGACATCAACAGGCCAATACCCAAATGCAGTCCCGCCTGCCCCGCTCCCACGATCGCAATTTTGGCCATATATCCTCGCTGTGCCGTCTGTATGCGCAGCCAAGGCTATGGTTCTGGCGAAATCTCTCAATCCGGATGCGGCAAGAAATATCCGCTTCTGGCAACGCGCGCCAAAGCGGGGTTCATGCGAGCCCGCCGCGCCCCGGTCAGTTGGCGCGGATGCGTTTCAACGTCGCGCGCGGGGTCTCGCCGAAACGCTGCTTGTAGCTCGCGGCGAACCGGCCCAGGTGGTCGAAGCCCCAGTCCAGCGCAACGCTCGTCACGCTCCGCCCTTCCGGCGCGCTGAGCAAATTTGCACGCACGCGCTCCAGCCGGATGTCACGCAAAAGCTGCAAGGGGGTAACACCAAGCGAATGACGGAACTGGTGGTGCAGGGTACGCAGGGGAACGCCAGCCACCCTGCTGATGTCGGCAAGGTCGATCGCATCCTGAGCATGAGCCTCCAGAAATTCCCTTACCCGCCGCACCGCATTCGGCGGCCCTCGATACTCCAGCTCCTCATCGATGCCGCCACCCGCTTCCGCAACATGAGCAAGGCGGACATAAAGCACATTTCCCAGTGCGCCTGGATCGCCGGAGGAATTTCCTCGCCGGTCCGGAAGCCAAAAAAGCGCATATTATGGAACAGGCCCGCGAGGGCGACCCCTGCGGGATGGGCCAGATCAAAGGCGGGCGTCATGGAGAGGGCACGAGGAAATGTCCGGCCATAATGGATTTCGGTAAAACGCTCGAAGCGGGCGCGGTCAAAACGCAACACCAGCTTGCGGCATCCCTTTCTCCAGTACATTTGCAGCGGCACATCCGGATCCTGCACGGTCGCCATGCCTGGCTGACAGTCGAACTCTTCGCCGTTCATCACAATTCTCGCGCTACCTGCGAGCGAGATCTGGATCAGATAAAAATGATTGAGGCTTCCGGGATTGATCATGACATCCGCCCCATATGCCATGTCCACAAAGGTTACGGCCCGACACTGGAACCGGCTGATATCGGTATTCAAACGCCCCCGCCGGTCGACCATGCGCATGTCATGCTCGCAGAACATGCTTCCCACATGATGCCGTACATCATCGAGGTCTTCCGAACGAAACTCTTGCGCCGGCAATCCCACCGGCCAGGGCCGAGGCCCCTTTTGCGCCATCAGATGCAATGCTTCCATGGGCTCAACCTGTTGTGCTTATGCGGCCCATCACCGCTTCCCGGGAGGGATTTTCTACCTACCCCGGCGAAAGGTCAAGCACGGGCGAACTTTGCGGGATGCGGATAATCCGATGCGTTAGGCGGATTTCGCCAGAGACTCTCACAATGCATGAGTCGGCCTCCATCGGAGGAGACACAATGTCACAACGGTTCATAGACGCGATGCGGTATCTTGCGGGAGCGGTGACCATCATCAGCGCCGGCACGGAAGACGCGATCGCGGGCCTCACCGCAACGGCCATATGCTCGTTTTCAGCCGATCCGCCACGCATTCTGGCATGCCTTAACCGGGCGGGGGGAACATACAAGGCGCTGGTCGATTCCGGCCAGTTCTGCGTCAATATCCTTGCTGCCGATCAGCAGGATCTCGCCATCGAATTCGCGGGGCGCACGGGCAAGACCGGCGCAGAGAAATTCGCGGACGGATGCTGGGAAACATCGGATAAAAGCCCTCCCCGCCACCTCGGCGCACTCGCGTCCGTCCGCTGCACGGTCCACTTATGCACCCTGCTCGGCACGCACGCGATCGTGATCGGCGATGTCGTGGAAACCCACATCGGGGAGACGCGCCCGTCGCTGCTTTACCGGGAGGGGGCATTCCTCACGGGATAAGGATCTGCCGTCCGGAAGAGGCGCGCGTCTCGATGGAGCGATGCGCCTTCGCCGCCTCGCTCAGCGGGTAGCAGGTGAAATCGCCCCGGATACGGCCATCGCGCAGGAACGCGAGAACCTCCCGGCCCGCAACCTTGCGCTCTTCCATATAGGATCCGGTAATCATGAAGCCGGAAAGGGTGAGGTTTCTCCGCAAAAGCTGCCGCGGGTTTACGGGCGAATCGGTGTCGCTCGCATTACCATAATTGACGATGCGTCCGCCGTTCCGGACAACCTCCAGAGTTTCGTAAAATACGGGACCGCCCGTCATTTCCAGCGCCAGATCCACCCCGGCACCATCGTTCATCCCGATGACTTCGGCAGCCCAGCCGGGCCGGGTATAATCCACCGCCGCATCGGCACCGGCGTCGAGCACGGCTGCACGCTTTTGCTCCGAACTCGCGGCGCCGAAAACCCGCCTCGCGCCATAGAGCCGGGCGAGCTGCACCGCGATATTGCCCAGCCCGCCCGCGGCCGCCGGAACGAACACCGCCTCGCCCGGTTGCAGGCGACCGGCCCATTTGAGAATCAGTGCCGCCGTCACGCCATCGCTCAGGACCGCCACCGCGTCCACGCTGCCAACACCATCCGGCAGCTCCAGAAACTGCTCTGCTATTCCGATGCCATATTCGGCATAGCCACCGCTGTGCACCCGGCCATATACGCGCTTTCCGATCCAACCCGGTTCGACGCCCTCGCCAATGGCATCCACCACGCCAGCGACGGCTTCGCCCGCGATGAAAGGAAGCGGCGTCGGCACGGGATAATGCCCTCCCCGCCTCCGCAAAACATCTCCATAAGAGATACCCGCGGCCTCGATGCGCAACCGCAGATCGCCCGGTCCGGGAACGGGCAGCGGCACCTCATCCAGTGCCAGAACGTCCGGCGCTCCTTGCTGGTGAAACCTCATCGCTTTCATGCCGCTTCTCCCGGAAAACCTTGCAGAACCAGACTATATGGGTGGCGCAACTGCTGGAGCAATCGTCCGGGCAGGCCGCCCTCTCACATAGTGAAAGTGGTGCGACCGGGCAGGCGTATCTAGCTTTCGGCGAACCCGATCCGATCGGCCGCCGCGCCCGCCATCATGAAACCGATCGGGCGCTCGGCCTCTTCCTGCAAATGCCCTATCAGGCTCGCTGTCCGCGCGAGCAGGGAAATGCCCTTCAGCGCATCCAGCGGATAACCCGCATCCAGCATCACCGCCGGAATGGCCCCGTTGACATTTACCGGCAATGCCCGGCCAATAACGTCTGGCAATACATCCTGAACGGCCTGGAGCATCTGGATATATCGGCCTTCGATCCCATGCTCCCGCGCCAGGGACAACAGGCGCAGGGCACGCGGATCACCGGCGGAATGTTGGGGATGGCCGAAGCCGGGAATGGGTTGCTTTTCCGCCCGAAGCGACGCGACACCCTGCTTCGCCGCCTCGCTGAACGGGATGCCCGCCTCCTCGGCCATCCTAATCTGGTCGGACAAAAACCTTCCCGCGGTTTCCGCGCTGCCCAGCACCACCGATCCGCACCCAAGCAGGCCGGCCGCGACCGCGCCCTGGAGTGCCTCCGGCGCCGCTGCCATCGTCATGCGCGCGACGGCCACGCTCGGCACCAGGCCATGCTCGGCAATCGCGCACAACACGGCATTTGCGAAGAATTTCTGCGTCTCGGTAGGCGCCTTGCCGGTGACGAGCAGCCAGAAATAGTGCGTAAAATCGAGATGGCCGATGATCTCGTTGGTGAGGTCCAGCCCACGCACGGTGATGCTGTGTGCGTCAGAGGTCGATATCGAGGTGAATCCGTTGTCTTGCTTGCCGATGCGCATGGCATACTCCATTATTCGTTAATCGAAGTTGATTTCACTATGCGAATTTTCTAAAATGCCTGTCAAGCTTGTCTAGGAGAAGAAGCGTGACGGGTCCGCTCGCCAATATCACCGTGCTCGAAATGGGCACATTTATTACTGGCCCTGCCGCAGGGATGCTATTGGCGGATCTTGGGGCGAACGTCATCAAGATCGAGCAGCCGGGCACGGGCGATCCTTTCCGGGCATTCAAGGGCGGTCTCTACAGTCCGCATTATCAGACCTATAACCGGAACAAGCGCAGCATCACGCTCGATACGCGCACAGCCGAGGATCTGGCAGTGCTGGACCAGCTGATCGCGCAAGCGGATGTCTTTATCCAGAATTTCCGGCCCGGCGTCGCCAATCGGCTCAATGTTGATGCCGATCGGCTGCGCGGGATCAACCCGCGCCTTGTTTACGCGTCCATCTCGGGATTCGGCCCGGAAGGCCCGGATCGGGACAGACCCGCGTTCGATACCGTCGCCCAGGCGGCCAGCGGCTTTCTGCGCCTGCTCATCAACCCCGTGAATCCGCGAGTGGTAGGGCCAGCGATCGCGGATGCGATGACGGGGTTCTACACGGCGCTCGGGGTTCTGGCGGCGCTCAACGAACGGCAGGCCACCGGCCATGGCCGGCTGGTGGAAACCTCCATGTTCGAGGCCATGTGCCATTTCAATCTCGATGACTTTACCCACTTCTTTTCCGCGGGACAGGTCATGGGTCCGTGGAGCCGACCTCATGTCTCGCAATCCTATGTGTTTGAATGCAGCGACGGAAAATGGATCGCGCTGCACATGTCTTCGCCCAGCAAATTTTGGGAGAATCTCGCCGAGGCGGTGGGTATGCCCGATATGCTGTCCCAGCCTCAGTTCAAGGGCAGAGAGGAGCGGATTGCCAATTACGAACATGTGGTGGCTACGCTCGCGCCCCTTTTCCGGCAGAAGACGAGGGACCACTGGTGCGAGCAGCTGGCGCGCCTCGATGTTCCCCACTCACCCATGCGCACCTCGGAGGAAGTGGCCGATTGCGGCCAGGCAAAAGCGCTCGGCCTCGTGATCGAAGACCCTCATGGACCGGAAGGTCCATTTCGGACTATACGGTTTCCTGTCAGCTTTGACGGCGAACGGGTCGGAAGTGTCACCGCTCCGCCGCTGCTGGGCGCACACAACACAGAAATAACCGATCCTCTCAGGACGAGACCACCAGGAAACCCATGAAACCGAAGGCTGAAAAAGATCCCGAATACCTCTCGACGCTTGAGCGCGGTTTAAGGGTTTTAAGAGCCTTTGACGAACATGATCCGGAAATGCGGTTGAGCGAGGTTGCCGCCAAGGCGGACCTCAGCCCCGCCGTGGCGCGTCGCTGCCTCAATACGCTCGTATCCCTCGGATATGTCGGCCAGTATGGACGCAATTTCCTGCTGAAGCCGGAAGTTCTGGCGTTCGGATCGGCATTCATGTCGTCGATGAATATCGAGCATGTGGTGGCCCCTTCGCTTCAGCAATTGCGGGATGAAACGGGCGACAGCGCGTCCCTTGCCGTCCTCGCCGGGACCGACATTCTCTACCTCGCCCACGTATCTACCAAGCGGCAGATCCGCCTGGGCGCATCGGTTGGAACCCGCTTCCCCGCGCACGCAACCTCGCTCGGCAAGGCGATCCTGGCGTTCAGGCCCGATTCGGAGATCGAGGATTTCATCACGCGGTGCGAATGGAAGGCCTTCACCAGGAACACGATAACCGATCCCGACAATTTCCGTGAACGGCTCATGCGCGTGCGAACACAAGGATATGATTCGACCCGCGAAGAACTGGATATGGGGATCATTTCCCTCGCCGTGCCGATATTCGACGCCAGGCATTTCGCGATCGCGGCCATCAACTGCTCGACGACGACAGGCAGGACCAACGAGCAGGAGATGATTGCGTCTCGCCTCGATTATCTGCGCACTGCCGCGCGGGAAATCCAGCAGGCACTGAGGCGGTGGCCCGCCCTTCTCCACGCGGTCGGATGACACAAACAAACTTCGAATATCGAATTTGACTTCGCATTTCGAAGGTAATATAACCCCTCTCAACCATTATAAAATTGGGAGAGGGGTTATGAATTTCACCGCACGTACGAGCCTCACTGTTTTGCTCGCCTGCAGCGCCCTGACGCCTGCATGGGCGCAGGAAAATGAAACGGCGGAAGTTGGCGATATCGTGGTGACGGCACTCAGGCGGGATGCGAACCTTCAGGATACGCCAGCGGCGGTCACCGCTTTCACCTCGCAGACCATTGAAAACGCGGGCATCGAACGCCCGGCCGATTTCGTCAACCTCACGGCGAACGTGAACCTCGTCGAAACGCAGAACGCCGGCAACGCGTTCGTCATCATTCGCGGCATTACCCAGGCGCGCAACAGCGAGCCTTCGGTCGCGGTCGTTATCGACGGCGTCCAGCAGGTCAACCCGGCGGCATTCAATCAGGAACTGTTCGACATCGCGCAGATCGAAGTACTCAAGGGACCGCAGGGCGGCCTCTACGGGCGCAACGCCATCGGCGGCGCGATCATCATCAACACCAAGCAACCCAGCGACACATTCGAGGGCAAGGTGAAGCTGGGGATCGACAACGGCTTCGGCTGGCAGGCACGCGCGGGAATCAGCGGCCCCTTGTCCGACAGCGTCAAATTCCGCATTTCCGGTTCCTATGTCGATACCAATGGCTACCTCAAGAATGCCTATCTCCACGAGAAGGCGGACCCCTATAAGGACGCGGCTATCCGCGGCAACCTGCTGATCGATGCGGGCGGCGGGCTGGCGGTCGACCTGCGCGCATCCTATGCGCGACTGGAAACCCAGGCGCTCTATTTCAACATCGTATCGGACGTGAACGATACCAGTCTGCCGATCCGGGTGAACAATCGCGGCCAGAACGACCGTGATCTGGTCAATGTGGCGGCCAAGGTCAGCTATGATGCCGACAAGTTCTCGGTCACCTCGATCACGTCCTATGATACCGTGAAAGAAATCCTGACCGGCGACGCGTTTGACTTCCTGCCGATCCAGCAGTCGTTCTTCTTGCCGATCCTCGGTTTCGATCTCAATCAGAGCCAGTATCTGAACGTGAAGGCGATCAGCCAGGAGCTGCGGTTTCAGTCTCCCACCAGCAGCAAACTGTTCTGGATGTTCGGCGGTTACATGATCGACACCAACCGCTTCATTTCGACCGGCAACATGGTGGATACCGGCAATGGCGTCTTCCCGGTCTATCGCACGCCCAGCACCAATCCGCTCAACCCGCAGTGGTCGTTCCTGTCCGACAAGCAGGACAATTTCGCCTGGGCGCTGTTCGCCAATCTGGGCTATGACCTCACCGACGCGCTGCGCGTGGATGCATCGCTGCGCTACGATCATGACAAGCGGCGCAACACGACCCTGACGCCGACCGCCTTCCTGCCTAATGTACCCGGCTTCCCGCAAGGCGCCACCGGCGATATCCGCCGCGAATCCTTCAGCGCGTGGCAGCCGAAGGTGACGCTCACCTACAAGCCTGCCGACGATATCACCCTCTATGGCGGATTTAGCCGCGGCTTCCGTTCAGGCGGTTTCAACCAGACCGGCGTCGGCGGGGTCGCATCGGCAAATGGCATTGTGGGTGTAAGCGACGTATTCAAGGCGGAGACGGCGAATACGTTCGAGCTTGGCTTCAAGACGCGTATGGCCGATCGCAAGATCACCTTCAACGGCGCCGTCTATAGCACCCTATCGAAAAACAGCTATTTCTTCGTCTTCCTCGCGCAGAACTCGACCCAGAACCTGGGCAATATTCCCAAGACCCGGATCAAGGGCTTTGAGCTGGAGCTTCAGGCCCGCCCGATCCCCTCGGTCGAGCTGAATGCCGCCGTGGGCTACACCTGGAGCGACATCAAAAAGTTTCCCGACGCCACTGTGATCGGCAACGAGGCTCCCCTCATTTCGCGCTATACATACAATCTTGGCGCGCAGTTCACCCCCGAGCTTGGTGGGAACATGGAGGGGCTGTTCCGGCTCGATTATCGCCGCACCGGCAAGACATGGTGGGAGCCTTACAACACCACGGTGCGCAAGCCGGTCGATCTTGTTGATGTCCGCGCCGGCGTAAAAGGAGAGGCATGGAGCCTGACGGGTTTCGCAACCAATCTGTTCAACAAGAAATATAATGCCGAATTCTCGCCCGGCGGCTTCGTGTTCAAGGCACGGCCGCGTATATATGGGCTGGAAGCAACCTATACATTCTAAGGAGCTATAATGGCCAAGGTGCTCGTTCTCTATTATTCCAGCTATGGTCATATCGAAGTGATGGCGCGCGCCGTTGCGGAAGGCGCGGGCAGCGTTGCTGGATGCCAATGCGATATCAGGCGGGTGCCGGAGCTGGTCCCCGCCGACATCGCCGCCTCATCGGGCATGAAGGTCTCGCAGGATGCCCCCCTCGCGACCGTTGAGGAGCTGGCGCATTACGACGCGATCGTCTTTGGCACACCGACGCGCTTTGGCAATATGGCAGCGCAAATGCGCAACTTCCTCGATCAGACCGGTGGGTTATGGGCGAAGGGCGCATTGATCGGAAAGGTTGGAAGCGTGTTCACCTCCACCGCAAGCCAGCATGGAGGTCAGGAAACAACGATAACTTCGTTCCACACCACCCTGTTTCATCACGGCATGATCGTCGTGGGGCTGCCGTACAGCTTCTCCGGAAATTCCGAGATGGGAGAGATCAGCGGGGGCACACCCTATGGCGCATCGACTATTGCAGGCGGCGACGGCAGCCGGCTGCCGAGCGAAAACGAGCTTGCGGGCGCACGCTTTCAGGGCAGGCATGTCGCTGAAATAGCAGGAAAGCTGTTTGGCTGATCCGCCCTGGGGATCAGCAAGGAAGATTGACGGAGCACGATGATGACCTCACCTCTCGCCAGCCGCTTGCATCATACTGCCTATGTCGTGAAAGACCTTGAGGCGACACGACATTTTTATGAAGACATATTGGGCTTTCCGCTCGTTGCCACATGGTGCGAGCAGGAGGCGCTCTTCGGGTCCGTTCGCACTTATTGCCACTGCTTTTTCGGGCTGCAGGATGGCAGCGCCCTTGCCTTCTTCCAGTTTGCCGATCCCGACGATCAGGCCCAGTTCGGCCCGGAGCTGGCGTCGAGCCCGTTCCGCCATATCGCGCTCAACGTCGATGCGCAGGCCCAGCAGGAAATCGAGAAGCGCATAGCGGATGCGGAGCTCAAGCAGACCTATGTGCTGGAGCATGGCTATTGCCGGTCGGTTTATGTCGTCGATCCCGACGAGATGATCGTCGAGTTTACGCTCGACGCCGATCATGTCGACGAGATCAACGCCATCCGGGCGAAAGACGCGCACAGCGAACTCAAGCGATGGCTGGCTGGCGATCATCGACCCAACAATGACGTGCGCCCGAGTCATCTTGCCGCCGCTGCTGATTGAAAAGGCGGCGCTGCCTGTGCCGGGTCATCTGTCCTGCCTCCCCCTGGCATGAAGAGCGGCCCGGCACATCCCTGTTCGCCCACCAGACTTTGGGGATACTATGCCGATGAGCCATAACCGTTTCCTGACCACGCATGTCGGTTCGCTTCCGCGCGAGGACGATCTTATCGAACTGATGTTCGCGAAGGAGGACGGGCAGGACATCGCCCCGGAAAGGCTGGAAACGCGCATCGAGGAAGCGGTCGACTTCGTGGTCGGCAGACAGGCTGCAGCCGGCATCGACATCATCAACGATGGCGAACAATCCAAGCCCAGCTACGCCACCTATATCAAGGATCGGCTGAACGGCTTCGGCGGCACCGGGAATTCCTATGTCTTTCAGGATCTCGAGGATTTCCCCGGCGTCAAGGAGCGCATCGTGTCCGATCCGGGCCGCAAGCACCGCAAGACGCCCGCATGTAATGCGCCGATCACCGTCAAGGATATGACAGCGGTAGCGAAGGATGCCGCGACGCTCAATTCTGCTCTCTCCAAATTCGAGGGGAAACGGGCCTTCATGAGTGCGGCGTCACCCGGTGTGACCGCCCTTTTCTTCCGCAACGAATATTACGATAGCGATGAGGATTATGTGTTTGCCCTCGCCGAGGGAATGCGCCACGAATATGAGGCCATTGCCGCCGCGGGCATAACCTTGCAGATCGACTGCCCCGATCTCGCGATGGGGCGCCATACCCAGTTTCGCGAGCTCAGCCTGTCGCAATTTCGCGACCGGATCATGCTCAACATCGAAGCGATCAACCGGGCGACCGCCAATATTCCCGAAACCCAGCTAAGGATGCATATGTGCTGGGGCAATTATCCCGGCCCCCATCATTGCGATGTGCCGTTCCGCGATATCATTGATCTGGTCTGGCGCGCGCGTCCGCATGCAATCCAGTTCGAAGCGGCCAATCCCCGCCACGCTCATGAATTTGCGATGTTCGAGCAGGTCAAGCTGCCAGAGGGCAAGGTGCTGATCCCCGGCGTCATCGAATGCCAGTCCAACTATCTCGAGCATCCAGAGCTTATTGCGCAGAGGATCGGCCGCTATGCCCATCTTGTGGGGCGCGACAACGTCATGGCGGGGGTAGATTGCGGGTTTTCGATCCATGTCGGGTCGGGCGGCGTGCAGCGGGACATTGTCTGGGCCAAGCTAGGCGTTCTCGCGGAAGGCGCGGCGATCGCGTCGCGGCGCTTCTGGCCCTGACCAGACTGCCCCGCAAGGGAGCGGACGATGGCGACCTTCATTCTGGTTCACGGTGCATGGCACGGCGGCTGGTGCTTCGATCAGGTCGCGGCGCTGCTGAGGAAGGAGGGCCATGATGTCTTCGCTCCCGACCTGCCCGGTATGGGAGGATCGGAGGCGGAGCTCGCGGCGGTGACGTTGCAAGGCTGGGCCGATTTTGTCGCGAAGCTCTGCCGTGATGCGCCCTCGCGACCGGTTGTTCTTGCCGGCCACAGCCGGGGCGGCATTGTCATCAGCCAGGCGGCGGAGACGGCGCCCGAGGCGATCGACGCGCTTGTCTATATCTGTGCGATGATGCTGCCAGACGGCATGTCCCGCGCCACCTTTCGCGATGGGGAGCCAAGGAATATCCAATATGAGACGCTTGCCTCGCCTACTGTCGGCGGCAATGGGACCATCGTTACCGCAAGCGATCCAGCACAGATTTTTGCGCAGCGCGCGCATCCAGATCTGTCGTCCGCCGCGATGGCGCGACTGGTGGCGGAACCAGAAAGTCTGCGCCTGACGCCGGTATCCGTTTCACCCGAACGCTGGGGAGCCATTCCCCGCCTCTATATCGAATGCGCCGACGATCGCGTTATCCCGCTGGCCAGCCAGCGCCGTATGCAGCGACTCTGCCCCGGAAGCCATGTCCTGACGCTCGACGCCGACCATTCCCCTTTCCTCTCGTGCCCCGGTGAACTTGCCCGTTCCCTCCTGAAGGCGATCGACATCTCACCCTCCGATTGAGGGGCATTGATCTCACTGGCATTTTACGGAATTGGTCGGGGAGACAGGATTCGAACCTGCGACCCTCTGCTCCCAAATTAGAGAAATGGGCATTTCGCGACATTCCGCAATGTAGCAAAAATGCTATTTTATGTCGGAAAACCAAGGCTCTTGCGCTCGTCATTATTCCGCGTGATAATGCGGAATTCCGGTTCGGTGGCGACCCGGTGGCGACCCGAGGGCAAAATGGCGAAGCTCACAAAGACCGAAATCGACAAGGCGCAGCCCGGCGACGCCCGTTACACCCTGTGGGATGACGAGGTGCGGGGCTTCGGCGTGCGCGTGTTCCCAAGCGGTCAGAAGAGCTTTGTTGTCGAGTATCGGCCAGGGGCGGGCGGCCGGGGCGTCGCAAAGAAGCGCGTGACGATCGGCGTCTATGGGCGCGACCTGACGCCCGACGCGGCGCGCAAGCTCGCGCGCGAGATGCTGGCCGATATCCGCCGGGGCGACGATCCCGCCGCGAGCCGTCGCCGGTCCCGCGCCATGCCAACTTTCCGCGACTTCGCCGAAGAGTATCTGCGGGAGGGCAAGGCGCTCGGCTTGAGCCCGAACACCATCACGAATTACGGCGTGTGGCTCCGGCTCCACGCGATCCCTGTGCTGGGCGGCACGCGGCTGGATAGCGTGCAGCCTGCGGACGTGCGCCGACTGCACCGCGCGATCGGCAAGACGAAGCCCGTTACGGCAAACCGGGTGGTCGTGGCGGTGCGTGCCGTGTTCAACTACGCGGCCGCCGAAGAGCTTCTGCCGAAAGAGCAGAACCCGGTGCGCGAGGTTCGCCTTTTCGAAGAGCAGGCCGTCGAACGCTTTCTGACGCTTGAAGAGTTGGAACGGCTCGGGGCAACGCTCCGGCTTGCCGAAACGGACGGCCTGCCGTGGACCGCGCCGCCGCGCACCGACCGGAAGGCCAAGCATAGGCGCAAGCCCGAAAATCAGCGGACAGTTCTAGGCCGCGACGAGACGGCCGCGCTCCGCCTGTTGCTTTTCACCGGCCTTCGGCTCCGCGAAATACTCCACGCGCGCTGGAGCGACGTCGACATGGAGCGCGGAATCTTGACGCTGCCCGACAGCAAGACCGGGAGGCGGCCCGTCATTTTGGGCGAAGCGGCGCTGGAGGTGCTGCGGGCGCACACGCGCTCCAGTGAGTTCGTCATAGCCGGGCTCGATCCCGAAAAGCCCCGCTCCGATTTGAACCGGCCATGGAAGGCGGTCAAAGTGCACGCGGGGCTGGAGGGCCTTCGCCTTCACGATCTGCGGCACAGCTTCGCCTCTGTGGGTGCTGCGGGCGGCATGGGGCTCCAGATAGTAGGCCGCCTGCTGGGGCACCGGCACGCCTCCACGACACAGCGTTACGCGCACCTGGCCGACGATCCGCAGCGCCGCGCGGCCGACATGATCGGGGGCAGCATCGCGGCCGCGCTGGCGGGGAAGGCGAAGGCAGCGTGACCGGCCAGCGCGGCCGCCCCAAGGGGTCGGGCGATCCGGCCTACGAGGGCGTCATTGAACTTGCCACGGCTCGGCTTGCACAGCCGGACGGTCCCGTGTCGGCAACTGAAGCCGTGCGGGAGGCCATTGAGGCGCTGGCGATTGACTTGGCGGGCGTGACGCCGACCCCCTTCGCCCCCTTGGTCCCGACCGAAGCGGAGATCGAGCGCAACGCCGGTCGCAAATTGACGCTGCGCAAACGGGCGTCTGCGCCCTACACGCTCGCTTCAGACGACAGCTTGGTCGAATATCTCGCGCGCCGCATTGCGCGCGCTAGCGCTGGTCCTGCTTCAGCAGCGCATAGAGGCGATTGATCGCCTCGCCGACGTGGTAGACCAACCGGATCAGCCAAGCCAGCAAGACGATCACCACGACCAGTAGAATCAGCTTCCAATCCATCGGCTTACTTTGCCACCGGGCGAGGGCGCGCGCCACTGGGCGAGGCGAAATTTATGAATTTCTGCCGGTAAAACGGCGCGGCGTTCCGTGTCACTTCTCCGTTTGCGGGTCATTCCGCACAATGAACGGAGGTTCCTATGTACGATCCTGATCGAATGCTGCGCCGCGCTGACGCCGCAACCTATCTCCAAGCTCGGCACGGTTTGCCCTGCGCGATGCAGACCCTTGCGCGGAAAGCGGTGGAAGGCACCGGGCCGCTCTATCATCTGTCCGGCCGCTTCCCGTTGTATCGGGTCGCCGACCTTGATGCATGGGCGGCACAGCAGCTTTCTGCGCCCCGCCGGAGCACCAGCGACCGGGCCGCCGCGTGAACCCCAACAGAAAAGCCGATCGCGAACTGGAGACCCGCGACCGGCTTTATGCGTCGAAAGGACCGACGACATGTACCATAGCAAATTCGAGATTCCGGGGCAAACGCGCCAATGGATCGACCACGGCGACCCGCTTGTCGGCGTTCATCCCGACCCTTACCGCGATCACCACGACGCCGCCCGGCTTGGCGCGTTCGTCCGCATTGCGAACACGGACGAGGATCGCGCGGAGATGCTGCGGCCGCTGGAGCAGCCCGCGTGCATCGTGCAGCGGACTTGCGACCCGCGCATGATTAAGCGGAGCCGGGTCGCGTTCGCTCCGAACCGCAGCCCCTTTCCCGATTGGTATGACGCGGGCGAGAACGAGGATTGGAAGCGGCGGCTCACTGCTGACATTCTCGGCCGGGCGAGGCGCATATGATCGGCCAGGGCGCGCGGGCGCTCACCCACGAGGTGCGGGTGACGTTCCGCCGGGCTCGTCCGCACGAGCGCGACGCGGCCCCGCCGGGCTATCGCGTGGTGGTCGCCATCGCCGATACGGCTGACGGCCCGGAAGAAGCCCTGTGGCTCGTTCCGACCCGGCAGGCGAAGGCGGCCCTCAATCCTCGCAATCGCACCCCGGCGCAGCAACTGGCCGCAGGGACAATCCCTCCCGGCTGGCAGCGCCTCTAGCCTTTGAAAGCCACGCGCCTTCACGGCGCGCCACCGCTGCCCGGCAACGGATAACGGCGTGGTCCAATTGAGAAACGACCATGACCGCCAATGTTATCCCGTTTGCCATCGCCGCCGCGTCGCCGTCGCACAATGAGCGCGTCGCGCAGCACTTCGCGGCGTTGAAAATCCCGGTGCATCCGTGTCGGCCAGGGGCCGAGATCATCGCAGGCAAGGTGAGGAAGGCGAAGAGCCCGCTCACCCCTCACGGGATCGACGATGCCACCACCGACCCCGCGACGATCGCCGCATGGTGGGCGACATGGCCCGACGCCCTCGTCGGCCTTGGCTTGGCGAAAGCGGGCCTCATCGCGATCGACGCCGATCGGCACGGCGGCCCCGATGGCGTCGCGGCATGGGAGGCCCTTTGCGCCGAGAAGGGCTTCGACGCGTCCGCGCAGCCGATCGTCGCGACGACAGGCGGCGGCTTTCACAACTACTTCCGCGCACCGGCAGGGTGGCACCCGACAGACGGAGAAGGGGAGCTTCGCGGGCGCGGGATCAATGTTCGCGGCGCGGGCTATACGATGGCCCCGAATTGCGTCCTGCCCGATGGCCGCAGCTATCAGCCGGTCGACGGCACCCCGCCGCTCACGCTCGACATACCCGAGGCACCGGCATGGCTGATCGAGATGATCGGCAAGGCGCGGCCGAGGGGCGACGATAGTCAGACCCCCGTGGCCGATCAGGATACGCCCGCCGTCCTCGCATGGGCGGACGCCTATCTGCGCGACGAGCGGCCCGCGACGGAGGGCGCGGGGGGCGATAACCACACGCTTCTGGTGGCTCTCGTGCTCCGCGATATGGGCTGTTCGGAGGCCGTGGCGCTCGACCTTATGTCGGGCGAGTGGAATGAACGGTGCCAGCCGCCTTGGCATCTCGACGAGCTTGCGCTGAAGGTCGAAAACGCCTTCCGCTACGCGCAGAACAGGCCCGCTTCGCAGAGCCCTGCCGTCGACTTCGGCGGCGTCGACGACGTTCCTGCGCCCGATTACGTCAAGGGCTCGGCCCTAGATCGGGAGCGGGAGGCGGCCGAGCGGCCGCTGCGCGCGACCCCGTTCGTGCTGGGCGACATGACGGCTCTGCCTCTCCGGCCATGGGTGTACGGGAAGCGGAATATCCGCAAATACATGAGCGCCAAGTTCGCGCCCGGCGGCGTCGGCAAATCGGCCATGTCGATCGCGGACGCTCTGGCGATGGCATCGGGGCGGCCGTTCATGGGCCAGAGCCTTCCCGCCGGGCCGCTGCGGGTTTGGCTCATCAACCTTGAAGACCCGCGCCACGAGCTTCAGCTTCGTATCGGCGCGGCGATGATGCACCACCGCGTCAGCGAAGTCGATCTGGGCGGGCGGCTTTTCGTCGACAGCGGCCGGGAACAGTCGCTCGTGATCGCGGAGCAAACGAGGGACGGCGCGCGCATATGCGTGCCGGTGGTCGACGCGCTCGTCGCGGAACTGATCGCCCGGAAAATCGACGTGCTGTCGGTCGACCCGTTCGTGAGCAGCCACCGCGTCACCGAGAACGACAACAACGCAATGGACCTCGTGGCGAAGGAGTGGGGCCGTGTCGCCGATCGGGCAAATTGCTCGGTCGAACTGGTGCATCACACCCGGAAGCTGAACGGCGGCGAGGTGACGGTCGACAGCGGGCGCGGCGGCGGTGCCCTGGCCGACGCGGCGCGCTCCGTGCTGGTGCTCAACCGCATGACGGCCGACGAGGCGCAGAGGGCGGCCATAGACGACCACCGGCGCTATTTCCGGGCCTTCCCCGACAAGGCGAACCTTGGCCCGCCCGTCGATGCTTCCGACTGGTATCGCCTCGTCTCTGTCACGCACCCCAACGGCGAAGACGTCGGCGTCGTGGAGTGCTGGAAATGGCCCGACCCGTTCGAGGATTTGACGGCCGACGATCTGGCCGAGGTGCAGAGTTGGGTCGGCAAGGGACCATGGCGCGAAAACAGCCAATCCACGGATTGGGTCGGCCATGCTGTCGGGCAGGCGCTCGGCGTCGACACGTCCGAAAAGGGCGGCCGGGCAAAGGTGCTTTCGCTCTTGAAGACGTGGATCGCCAGCGGCGTGCTCGTCGTCGTGGAGCGCCCCGACCAGAACCGCAAGATGCGCAAATTCGTGGAGGTAGGCAGCGGCTATCCGCTCGCCGTGAAGGAGGAAAAACGGTGAAGCTCGCAATGAAGTATGAGGTGCATTTTCGGCGCGAGACGCGCGACGGGATCACGCACGCCTCTGTCGAAGTGTTCGGCGAGGACGAGACGCAGGAGCGGCCAGGGGGTTCGTCTGCGCAGTGATCGAAGAGAGATGCAATCCTCGCGCGGTCCACGAGGCGATGCTGTTCATCCCGGAATACCGCGCCGCCGTTCCGTTGAGCCCGTGCGGCGAGCGGTACTGCGGCCTCGCATGGCAGGACGAGAAATGACGTTGCGCCACCTAGCTAGGTGGAGCGTCGCACGGTGTCGCGGTGTCGCACTGCGCCACTGCGCCACTTGCGCCACCCCCTTTAGGGGGTGCGCAGGTGGAGCGGCGCAAAGTGTAGGGTTTCTGGGGCTTTCTAGGTGTCGCACTTCAGAGGCGCAGACCGTGGCCGAGGTGTCGCAAAAATCACGATGGAGTAACGACCGATGAGCGCAATTCCCGATCCGGCGAAGAGCTTCAGGGAACCCGCAAGCGAAAATGCTACACGGGATAGGAACGAGGCGGGTCAGTTTCTTAATGGCCACAAGAAAAGTCGTGGAAGGCCCAAAGGCTCACGCACGAAGCTGGCAGAGGACGTTGTAACCGACGTGCTCGACAGTTGGCGGCGCGACGGCCCTGTCGTGCTGGCCCGGCTGGCCGCTCTCGACCCCGGCAAGTATGCCGACTTCATCGCCAAGGTGCTGCCCCGCGAAGTCAAGGTCGAGCACCGCATGATCGACAGCATCAGCGACGAAGAGCTTCAGTTCATGCTCGACATGGCAGAGCGCATGGCGGCCGGTGCGATCATTATCGAGGGCAACGCCGTCGACGTGACGCCGAAGGCCCTGGCCGCCCCGGCTCCGTTCGACAGCGCGCCGACCACAAAGGCCGCACAGGAGCGCGAAGCCCTCCGGGCCGACCTAGGAGCCCAAGGCGATCGGCTTAACGCTGTAGGTGCCGTTAAACAGGCCCTCCCGTCGATACCGCACCCCGTAGGCAGAGTCGTCGAGCCGAACAACCGCGACGTGACGCGCCGCAACCTCGCCAAGCTCGACGAGGACAGCGGCATTGATCCCGCTTCACTCTTCTAGGAGAACGACCATGACGACACCCGACGAGCTAGACGCCCTTGGCCTGCGCGCGTGGAAGGCGCTGGCCGAAGAGATGAAGCGCCAAGGCCCCTTAGCAGCGTGGCGCGACGTGCTCGTGCGCGCACCGCACGCCCTGCGCGAGATGATCGAGTGGCTTGACGGCCAGCCGATCGAGCGGCGCAGGACGTTGTGCGAAGAGGCGTTCGGCGCGGTCGAAGAGCCCCGCCGCTAGATGCCCTTGCCATGCCATACAAATCCCCCTAACGTCCGTAAGACGGATTTGTATGAGGGCGAAGAGATGACGAAGGCCGTGGCATATTACCGCGTCAGCACCGCACGGCAGGGCGCTTCGGGGCTTGGGCTGGAGGCGCAGCGGGTCGCTGTAGAGGCGCTGTGCGCTGCGCGGGGCTGGGAACTGATCGCCCCGCCGTTCCGGGAGATCGAAAGCGGCAAGCGCTCCGATCGACCGGAGCTTGCGAAGGCGCTGGAGCAGGCGAAGCTGACGGGCGCGCGGCTCGTGATCGCCAAGCTCGATCGCCTGTCCCGCAACGCAGCGTTCCTGCTCACCCTGAAAGACAGCGGCGTGGAGTTCGTCGCCGCCGACATGCCCGACGCGAACAACCTGACAGTGGGGATTATGGCGCTCGTCGCGCAGCAAGAGCGCGAGGCGATATCGCGCCGCACGAAAGAGGCGCTGGCGGCCGCCAAGGCACGCGGCCAGCGGCTCGGCAATCCAAACGGCGCAGCGGCCTTCAAGCGCGCAGGGAAGGGCACAACGGCCGCCCTGGCCGCTGTCAGTGCCAACGCCGCAGAACACGCCCGGCGCTTGCGCCCCGTCATCCTGCGCCTTCAGGCCAGCGGCGTGACGTCGCTTGGCGGTATCGCCAGCGCCCTTAACGACGAGGGGATGCTGACGCCGCGCGGTGGGCGCTGGCACGCCTCTTCGGTGCGCAACCTGATCGCCCGCCTCTCCGCCTAGACCCTTCGCCCCGGCCTAGCTCCACACCTGTCCTGCCCTTCGCAGCGTGCAGCCGCCCGGCTGCGGCGTCGTGTCGGCGCGCGCCTTCACCTATCACGATTTTGGCCTCCCCCGTGGCCTTCGAGGCCGGGGGCAGGGGCGCTGTGCAGAAATGGGTGGTGGCGGGGTAAATACTTCGCACCCAATTCGGGCCGATCCGGCCGGAGCATCCGAAACGACTTCTAACGCGTTAGACATGCTACACACAGCGCGGCCGAAAATCCGGGGAGGCCTATGCGAAAAAGTAGAGCAACTGCTACAAAGGGGCCAACGTCCGAAAATATATGTAGCATAAATGCTATTGCACTTGCGTGTGATACTGAAGAGTAACGGGTTAAAATCTGTTCCGTTCTGAAAACGGGCGTGTATCTTCGTCGCTGAACTTGACGGAGACGAGCAATGAGCACCGTAATCGCGTTTCGGGTTCAAGACCCGAATATCCATTCCGCCTTGGCGCAGGCGGCCGCTGACGACCTTTCGTCGCCGTCCGTGGTCGCCCGGCAGGCCGTCGTGCGCGAGCTTCGCCGCCGGGGCTATCTGCCCGAGGCGGCACCCGCGAAGGCCGCCCGTGGCTGACACGGCCGAACAGCTTCGCCGCCTTTACGTGCAGCGCGACACGATCGTGACCGCTGGCCGCGTCGCCGACGAGGCGGCCGCACGGGGCGACCGGGCCGCCGTGCATCAAGGCGAAAAGCTCTTCGCCGAACTGAAACGCGTCGATCAGGCGATCGACAGACTGGAGGCAGGAAGTGACACGAAGCATTGACACCGACGCGACGGCCGCAGCGCTCGACGAGCGATTGACGGCCCTCAACGCCGAATTGAGCCAGACCCGCGAACTTGCCGTCGCGGCGCAGGTGAAGGCAGCGACCGGCGGCCCCGGCGTGCAGGAAGAGGCCGATCGGCTCGACGGCGAAGTGCAGCGGCTGGAGCGGTCAATCGCCGCCACCCGCGACGCCCTGGCCGCAGTCGGCGAAGCCGGTGAAGCGATCGCCGACGAGATCGAACAGGCCCGCGCGAAGCAGCACCGCAAGAAGGTTGCCGCGATCGTGCGCAAGTGCCGGGGGCTGGCCGAAGCCGAAGACGCCGCGCTCGATAGCGTCATCGCTGCCCGCAAGGCGCTGCGCGAAGGGCTGGGCGAGCTTTGGGAGGCTGCGGACGGCCCGGCGCGTAGCGGCGAGCTTTCCGAGTTGCCGACGATCATCAACAATCTGCCCCTGATCGCCGTGGAGCGCTTGGCGCATGGCAACGTCATGGCGAGCCGCTCGTCGCTGCTCGATCGAAGCGCGCCCGCGCCTAGCGTCGCCGATCATCTCGACCGGGTGCTCGACCTGATCGCGCCCGGCCCCGGCCGCCCGAAGAATCTCGGCAGTGAAGGGACCGCAGCATGAACGACTTCACCACGCCCGGCGCGGCCGCACCGGCTCCCGACGCCGACGCGGCCTATGCCGCCGCGCTCGACACGGCCATGAACGCAGAAACGCCGCAGGCCCGCGCCAAGGCCGTCGACGCGCTGGAGATGCTGGCAAAGCAGCGCTCCGGCGAAGGTGCGGCCAGCGCTTCGCCTGAAGCGGCCGCCGCGCCTGCGGAGGGGCTGGAGCCGCCTTCTTCGGCCCTGGCCTACACGCTCGAAAATTCGCTCCCGCCGGGCGTGGAGATCGTCGACACGGCCGGGCTTGGCGCGCTGAAAACCGCCTTGTTCGATATCGGCGTGCCGGTGCCGATCGCGCAAGGCGGCTTTACCGAGATCGCCGCGCTTCATAGCGCCGGGGCCTTCGCAAGCGATGCGGCCTACGATCAGCAAATTGCGCTCTGCAAGGCGGCCATGGTGAAAACCCATGGCGAGAACGCGAAGTCGGTGATCGCCGATGGCCTCGCCTTCGTCGACGCCGCCGTGCGCTCCGGTAAGCTCCCCGAAGACGTCGCGGCGCAAATCATTGCCGCCCCCATGGCGCTGTCCGCCGCTGCCAATCTGAAGCGCCACGGCGGCCGCAAGTAGCAGGAAGGAAAACCCGATATGGCAAAGCAATTCGACTACACGCGCGGCAACGACAAGCTGGCCGTCGCAAAGTCCACGGTCGGCGCGATCGGCGGTGGCATTGGCGTCCGTCTGATTATCGACGACACGGTGGTGACGTCGAAGGAACAGGCGGCGCTCGGCGTCGAAATCGCAATTCAAAAGATCATTGAAGACACCTGGCCGCTGGCATGACGACCGGCGTCACCTATCGCGCGTGGCAGGGAAAGCCCGTTCTGGAGAAGGACGGGCAGACCCGCTTCGTTGCCGCGATCGGCGGCGCTTGGACCGGCAACACGCCTGAAACCGCGCTCGATATCGCGATCATCCGCAAAGAGGCTCCGAGCATCGGCGAAGGGGCCTTTGCGGACCGCTTCGCCGCGTGGGGCCTCGCCGATCTGGACGATTGGTATCAGTCCCGCGACCCGTCCCGCACACTCTCATGGCGAGATATTCGCCGCAGCTAGGAGGGCCGCCCGTGCCGCTCGTCGACCAAAGCAAAGTCCTGCCCCCGCTCACCCAGAATATCGGCGTGGTGCCGCTGCCCGAAGACGTGGACAATCACGCCCCGGCTCCGTCGATCCTCTCGACGATCGGCGCGGCCTTCGGTGCCGATAACGCCGTCGTGGGCGCCTTCACATTTGCGCGCGGCAAGCTCGCCACGCCGAACGAGGTGGAGCCGGGCTACAACCCGTGGGACGATATCAAGGGCACGCCTTACGAAGAGCATTGGAAGAGCTTCGCCAGTTCGAACAATCATCGCTTTTCGAACATGCTGAAGGCCCGGATTGACCGGGAAGAAGAGAACCGCCGCACCGTGGCCGCAGCGGGCACGACCGGCGTCATCGCCAGCATCGCGGCCAGCGTGCTCGATCCGACAATCTTGATCCCGATCGGCGGCGAAGTCGCCGCAGCGGGCAAGGGCAGCTATGCGATCGGCCGCGCCGCCGTGCGGGTCGGCGCGGCCGCCGGGGCCTCCACGGCGCTTCAGGAAGGCGCGCTGCAAGCCACTCAAGAGACGCGCACCGCCGAAGAGAGCGCAATCAATATCGGCGCGTCCGTCGTGCTTGGCGGCCTGCTTGGCGGGGGCGTGTCGCTGCTCACGCGCGGCGAGCACGAGACGGCAGCGGCCGCCCTGCACAATATCGTGACCGCGCAGCCGGGCAGCGTCGGCGCTGCGGCCGTGGAGCACGCCACCCTGGCCGATTTGACCGTGGCAGGCACGGCCACCGAACGGCTTGCCGGGGCGACGAAGGCGATCAGCCCGAATTTGCGCGCCAATTTCCGCGAGAGCGCCGCCGCGCGCGAGGCTTCGCAGCAGCTTGCCGAAAACACCCTCTATCAGACCATGCACGGCGAGGGCCGATCGCTTGGCGCTGCGGCCGAAACGCTTGCCCGGTCGACCTACAACGCCCGCATGGTCGACGCCGTAGGGGCGCACAACGCCATCTATGCCGAGATGAAGAAGGCGGGCGTCACCATGAGCCGCCAAGACTTCGAAGAGGCCATCGGCGACGCCATGCGCAACGGCGACGTCGGCGCGAACGACTATGTAAGCCGGGCCGCAAAGGCGTGGCGGGAACGGGTCTTCGACCCCTTCAAGAACGAGGCGGTCAATCTCGGCTTGTTGCCCGAAGACGTCGGCGTCGACACGGCGGCGAGCTACTTCAGCCGCGTATGGAACCGGGAAGCGCTCACGGCGCGGGAGCCGGAGTTCAAGGATATCGTCGCCCGGCACTACGGCGACCGGATCGCCGAAGAATACGCGGGCAGTGTCGACGCCCTGAAGAACCGTGTCGCGTCGCTCGATCAGGAGCTTTCCGATTTGCGGCTCCCCGCCGATCAGCGCGTAGCCACCATGTCGGATATCGAGGCCGCAGCGGCCAAGCTGGACGACGCCAATCCCGATCAGATTGACCGTGTGACACGGATCAATGAGCTTCGCCGTCAGGCGCAGGAAGCCGAAAAGGGCGGCAACCTTGCCGCCGCGCGCGATGCACGCGCAGAGGCCGCCCGCGTGGCCGCAGAGGGCGGCGACGGCCTGAAGTCCTACCTGAAGCAGCGCGGAGCCCTTCGCGGCCGCCGTCGCCGCGTCGATTTGAACTATGCCGGGCTTGCCGATCGCGCCGACGCGACGCTCAACACCCTGGCCGATATCGAAGAGAGCAACGCCCGCAGCCTTACGCGGTTGATCCAGCGCGGCCGTGTGTTCGAACGCGAGGCGCAGCGGCTCGATCCGGGCAAGCTCGCCGCCAAGCTGTCCGATCTGCGCACGGCATTTTTCGACGTTGCCACCCGCGCCGACAAGGCGGCCGATCGGGCCGCCAAGGCGATCGAAGGCATGGGGCCGAACGCCGACAAGGCCATTGCCGCCCGGCTGGAGCGGGAAGCGGCCGCGCAGCGGAACCGCGCCGATCGGCTCAACAGTCTGTCGCGCCGCATGGAGGCGGCCGAAGCGCTCGATCCCGACGCAGCCATGGCCGAACTGCGCGACGCCATGGAGGCGGCCGCCCGCGAAGTGTCCGACACGACCTTGGCGCGCGGCGAACGGGCGCAGCGCTTGCAGGAACGCCTTGCCCGGCTCGATCCGGCCAAGGTCGACGCGCGGGTGCAGGCCATTGCGGACCTGAAGGCGAAGCTCACGCGCGGCTTCTATGATCGGTGGGAGATCAGGCACGGCGGCGAAGGCGTCGATCTGGCCAGCGGTGCGCGGCCTGACTTCAGCGCGGCCGCCCGCGATATCGCCGACAGCGTGTTCGACAAGCTCACCGGCCGGGCCGTGACGGACAGCGGTTCCGCGCTCCCCGAATTTCTCACGCCGATCACGCGTGGGCCGATGAAGGACCGGACGTTCAATATTCCCGACGCGCTAGTGACGCCCTTTCTCGACAGCAACGTGCTGTCCGTCGCGGAGCGCTACGGCCGCACCATGGCAGCGGAGACAGAGCTAACCCGGCGGTTCGGCCGCGCCGACATGCGCGATCAGATTGAAGTCATCCGGGCCGACTATCGCGATCTGCGCGCAGCGGCCGGTTCCGATGAGGCCCGGCTGAAGGCCCTGGCCGCCGACGAGAAGGGCGCAATCGAGGATTTGACGGCCATGCGCGACCTTGTGCGCGGCACCTACAAGGCCGCCGAAAACAATGGCGACTTCGGCCGTCTCGTGCGCGGGCTTACCGCCTTCAACTACATTCGCAGCATGGGCCGCGTCGTGCTGTCCAACCTCTCCGATCTATATCGGGGTGCGACGTCGCAGGGGCTTGGCCGGTTCATGTCGCAGGGTGTGCCTGCCCTGATCGGCAGTCTGGACGGCGTGAAGCTCTCCGTGCGCGAGGCGCAGCTTGCGGGACAGGTGACGGAGCGCGTGCTTCAGAACCGGCTCGCCACGCTTGGCGAAATCGGCGACCCCTACCGGGCAGGCACGGCGATCGAGCGGCTGCTTCAGAACGGCACCCGCATCGGCAGCAAGTGGAACGGCATGTCGATTTTCACCGACGCTTCGAAGGCCATTGCGTCGATCATGTCGCAGAACCGGATTCTGGAGGGCGTGGCGGGCCATGCGGACGACACGCGGTTCCTCGCCTACCTCGGCATTGACCGGGACATGGCGGCCGCCATCGGGCGCGAGTTCGCGGAGCACGGCGAGACGGTCGACGGCGTGCGCGTGGCCAATACGGAGAAATGGGGCAGCGCCGAAGCGGTGCGCGCCTACCGGGCCGCCGTGTCGAAAGAGGTGGATAGCGTCGTCGTGACGCGCAGCGTCGGCGACGTGCCGCTATTCGCCAATGAGCCGCTTGGCAAGGCGCTGCTCCAGTTCCGCACCTATAACCTCGCCAGCCACCAGCGCGTGCTCTTGCGGGGGATGCAGGAGGGCAAGACGCAATTCGTGAGCATGATGGTGGGCATGACGTCTGTCGGGCTGCTCTCCGCTTGGCTTCGCGCCTATGCGTCTGGCGGCCAGCGTTACGAGCGGTTCAAGGCTGCGGCCGAAAACCCCGGCTATCTGATCGGCGAGGCGCTGGACGCTTCGGGCTTCTTCGCTCTGCCGATCGAGGCGGCCGCCACGGTCGACACCATGACGGGAGTCAATCCGCTGAAAGACCCGCTCATGGCGGCGTTCCCTGACGCTCCGCAGAGCGGCCAGGGCGTGCGCCGCATCGGCGTCGATCCGGTCGGGAAGCTCTTCGGCCCTTCCATTGGCCTTATCTCCGACGTGTCCAAAGCGTCGGGCGTTCCGATTGGCGCGGCCACAGGTGACGCGATCACCGACAGCCAAGCCGAAGCGGTGAAGCGGCTCGTGCCGTTCCAATCCTATGTCGGGATGCGGCAGGCGCTCGATTTGCTGACGGACGACGAGTGATTCTAGGCGCTGCGGGGACGCTACCCGGTGGCGACCCCGTGGCGACCCGACCGTTTTGGATCGCAGCGGATATTCGTCCAAGTCATTGAAAAAGTTGGTCGGGGAGACAGGATTCGAACCTGCGACCCTCTGCTCCCAAAGCAGATGCGCTACCAGGCTGCGCTACTCCCCGACTGGGATTTACCGGCAGACCGTTAGAGGCCCACTCCTGTCCGGCACTGGTCCGGCCCTATGTCACCAGCGGGCGCCGAATGTCAACCAATGCCGGGGGAATAGTTTAGCGCCTATTGGGCCAATTCAATCCACACCGGCGCGTGATCGCTTGCCTTTTCGCGCCCGCGATATTCCTTGTCCACCTGCGCCTCCTTCAGCCTGTCTGCGGCCGCAGGTGAAAGCAGGAGATGATCGATCCGGAAGCCCGCATTACGCGGCCAGGCGGCGGCCTGATAATCCCAATAGGTCCAAACCCCTCCTGCCGGATGCACCGAAGCGAGTGCGTCGGTCCAGCCGTCGCCCATCAGCGCGCGATAGGCGGCCCGGCTTTCAGGCTGCATGAGCGCGTCCGACGCCATCGCCTTTACTGAAAAGACATCCCGGTCATAGGGAATGACATTATAGTCGCCCGCAAGCACGGCGGGCACTTCTTCGGCCCAGATCTCTGCCGCGCGGGCGCGCAGGCGCTGCATCCAGCGCAGCTTGTAATCGAACTTCGGGCCGGGGACGGGATTGCCGTTGGGCAGATAAATCGACGCCACGCGCACACCCATAACATCCGCCTCGATATAACGGCTATGCTCGTCCTCAGGCTCGCCGTTCAGACCCCGCCGCACCTCGACCGGCATTTGGCCGCGCGCGAGGATGGCAACACCGTTGAAACCCTTCTGCCCATGCCAGATCACGCCATATCCCGCAGCCTCGATGTCCTTAATCGGGAACGTGTCGTCCGAGGTCTTGATTTCCTGCAGGCAGGCGATGTCCGGCCGGGTCTCCTCCAGCCATTCGAGCAGGCGCGGCAGGCGCGCCTTGATACCGTTGATGTTGAAAGTGGCGATGCGCATGAATGGTGAGGGAGCGGAAATGCGCGCGCCCGTCAAGTGCTCAGACAGAAAAGCTGGAACCGCAGCCGCAACCTGCGGTGGCGTTAGGGTTCGTTACCTTGAACGCCGCGCCGCCGAGATCCTCGACATAATCGATCGCAGCACCACGCACGAGATCGAGACTGACAGCATCAACCACTAGGGTGACGCCATCGGTTTGGACGGCGCAATCATCCGCGTCCACCACATCGGCCAGACCAAAGCGATACTGGAAACCGGAGCACCCGCCCCCTTCCACCGCAAGCCGCAGGATCGCGGGCTTGGACTGCTTGTCGGCAATGAAGGCTACGCGCTGGGCGGCCGATGGAGTCAGGGTGATCTCAGTCATACCGCTAAGATAGGATCGGGGAAGCAACGGAGCAAGCCCGCGCGTATGCGGTTGCTCCTTATTGCGATTACTTGACCGCTTTTTCCTCGCGCGGCGTCGGGCCACCCAAGGCAACGCGCGACTGGCTGTTCAGCGCCATCGCCCGCTCCGAACCGGTTACGAACGGCAGCGGATTGATCGCTTCGCCCGCAACGCGGATCTCATAGTGGAGATGGCTGCCGGTCGAGCGGCCAGTCGATCCCATCAGGCCGATCAGCTGGCCGCGGCGAACCCGCTCGTTAGGCTGCACGAGGAGCTTGGAGAGGTGGCCATAGCGGGTCTGGGTGTCGTTGCCATGCGCGATCTCGACCAGATTGCCATAACCGTTCATCCATTCGGAGCGGCTGACGATGCCATCGGCAGTGGCGTAGATCGGCGTACCGACGGGGCCGGGAATGTCGATACCCTTGTGCATCCGCGCGTGGCCGTTGAAGGGATCGGTACGTACACCGAAATTGCTGGTCAGCTCCAGATCGTCGACCGGGCGACCCACCGGCACATAAACGGCCGAGCGCGGCGTAAAGCCGCCCATTTCGTCCATCTGCTTCCAGCTGGAAAAGAGATTGGCAAAAGTGGCATCCGCTGCCTGCGGCGCGGCGGCAGGAATAGCATCGCTGTATGGATCGTCATCAGCGTCGAAGGTGGCTCCGGCGTGGGCCGGCATGGCGGCGGTGCAAATGCCCAGAGCCATCACAGCCACAGCGGCCTTGGTCCATCGCGCAGCGGAGCGGCAAAGTTCCGCTCCTCCCGTCATAACGTCCTTCAAAACAGCTTCGAACATGCGACCTCATGGCTCGCCAGACACAAGGTCCAACGCCTTATTTTGATTTGCAGCGGTTAATTGATCCGCCCCCGGAACCATGTCTGCCAGACGAGGGTTAATAGGCAAGCGCCATATAGTAATCGCGCGTTAAACCGGCCTGTCGACGCGCTGAGTCGTTGAACGGTGGTTTCAACGCTCCCCGAAAGTGGCGATTTACAAGCATTTGGTAATGTTTGGGGGCATTCACCCCTTTTCGGTTCGCCGACCAGTTGAACCAGCTCGTCCCCGCCGCGACATGGCGAATCTCGTCGTGCATGATTCGCGTCAGCGCCTGTGCCGAGGTAACATCTCTGGCAGCGGTGAATCGCTCGATCGTGGTCGGCGTGATATCGAGCGCGCGGGCTTCGAGCACCATCGGCACCACCGCGAGGCGGGCGAGCGCATCGTGCGCCGTCTCTTCCGCCGCTTCCCACAGGCCGTCATGCGCGGGCAACGCGCCGTAATGGCTGCCATGCTGACGAAGCCGCCGATCGAGCAGCGCGAAGTGCATCGCCTCCTCCGCCCCCACTCCCAGCCAGTCATCGACGAACGCGCGCGGAAACTCCGCGCCGAAGCGCCCAACGAGATCGAACGCCAGATCGATCGCGACGAATTCGATATGCGCGAGGGCGTGCAGCATCGCGATGCGCGACCGCTCGGACCCCATCTTGCCGCGCTTTGGCATACGGTTGGGCGGCAGCAGCTCCGGCTCGGCGGGCCGCGCGGGACCATCCGGCATGGCGACATCGAACCGATGGGCAAGATCGCCCCGCCGCCACGCGCGCACCACCGCGCGCGCCAGCACACGCTTGCCGTGCGGATCAGCCGTCAGCAACACATCGCGGCAGGCTTGCGCGATGCTACGCTCGGGTGCCTCAGCCAAGCGCCTTCACCGCCGCCAGCACTTCCTCGGCATGGCCCTTCACCTTCACCGCGGGCCAGATCCGTTGGATCACGCCGTCAGCGCCCACAAGGAAGGTGGCGCGGGCGATGCCCATATACTTCCGGCCATAGAGCGATTTCTCGATCCATGTGCCAAATGCTTCGCACACGCCGCCCGCTTCGTCCGACGCCAGACGCACCGCGAGGCCATATTTGTCGCGGAATTTCGCGAGTTTCGCGGGTTTATCCCTGGAGATGGCAATGACCGGCACCCCGGCTTCGGCAAATCCGTCCCCCAGCGCGGTAAAATCCTTCGCCTCATTGGTGCAACCGGGCGTATCCGCCTTGGGATAGAAATAGACCACCAGCGGCTTGCCCTTGTACGCGCTCAGCGAAAATGCCGCGCCGTCCGCATCGACCAGAGCGGCGTCCGGCAGACTGTCTCCTGCTTCCAACATGCTCATTCCTTTTCTTCCGGCGCCAGGGCGACCACCCCGCCCCAGACTTCCGCCACGCTTTGCCGTGCCTTCTCCAGCCTGACAAGCAGATCCTCCCAGTTCCGCTCGCCGCAGCGCCGCGCCACCAGCGCCCGCGCGGCTTCGGGCGGCTCGGTCGAAGCGGGCGAGACAAGGCGAGACACGATGAGATAGCGTGTGAGCAGATCATGCGCCCCGGCAAGTTCCGGAGGCAGCACGCCCTCCCCTATCAGCACGCGGATCGACGCGCCCAGATCGGGCAGCAGTCCGGTCCTACGGCGCAACTGCGTCACCTGAACCAGGAATTCGAGGTCGACAAGGCCGCCATCCGCCAGCTTGACATCGAGCGGCCCGGCGGGCGGCTTGTGCTTCGCCATCTCGCGCCGCATCTTCACCGAATCACGGATCAGCGCCGCTTCGTCCCGCTCCATCGTCAACACATCGTGGATCACCGCACCAACTGCCGCACACCCCTCGCGCGAGCCGAAAATCGGCCGCGCCCGCGTCAGCGCGAGATGCTCCCACGTCCACGCTTCCTCGCGCTGATAGCGGCCGAAGCTGTCGACGCTGGCCGCGAGCAGACCTTGCGCGCCAAAAGGCCGCAGACGCGTATCGACCTCGTACAGTGGCCCCGATGCCGTCGGCACACTCAGCGAATTACCGATGCGTTGCGCGAGCCGGTTGAAATATTGCGTCGCGCCGAGCGGTCTCGCGCCGTCCGATTCCGTCGCGAAATCGCCGGTAAAAAGGTAGACGAGGTCGAGATCCGAAGCATAAGTAAGCACTCCGCCGCCCAGCCTGCCGAGCGCTACGATCAACAACTCTCCTCCCGGCACCTTGCCGTGAACGCTCTCGAACTGCTCGACCGTAGCCTGCGCCAGCACGGAGACCGCCGCCTGCGCGAGGGTGCCGTAGCCCGTGCCGATTTCCAGCACCGAGCCTGTGCCGCAGATCACCTGCACACCCAGCGCAAAGCGCCGTTCGCCCACTTTCTGCCGCACCCTGTCGAGCAGCATCTGATAGTCATCACCCACTTCGCCGCTGCCGAGCAGCTTCTCAAGCGCCGAGAGCGGCGGCAGCGGCTCCAGCGCGGAGGCGCCGATCAACCCATCGAGCAGATCGACCCGGTGCGACAGCGCGGTGGCCAGCGGCGGCGCATAGCTCAGCACATCCACCAGCAATTGCACGATCATCTTGTTCGCGGCGAGCAGCTTGAAGAAGTTGATCGCGGTCGGCAGCCGCTCGATCAACTGCTCGAAGCGGGTGATCGCCAGCACCGGGTCTGGCGCCTTGGCGAGACCACGCAGCAGATCGGGCAACAGCTTTTCGAGCGCCTCCAGCGCGGTGGCGCTGCGCAATGCCCGGACCGACCCCGCGCGCCAGCGGGTCAGCCGCTCCGTCACCGGTGTTATGTCCGGAAAGCCCAGCTCCATGATCTGGTCGGCCAGCTTGCGATCATCGCGCGACAGACGCTCTTCCGCCTGAAACGGGTTCAGCTTATCATAGTTCGCCCCGACCCACTCGACATGCGGACGCAGCAGATCGAGCAGGTCCCCTCCCGCATCGAGGCCGTGTAGTCGAGCCACATTATCCGCCGCATCGGCGCTGGCCGGGATTTCATGCGTCTGGCGATCATCGACCATTTGCAGTCGGTGCTCGATCGTCCGCAGCAGGACATAGGCACTGTCCAGTCGCTGCTCCACCTCCGGCTCGATCACGCGCCACTGGCCCAGCAGGCGGAGTGCTTCGCGCGTGGCCCCGGCACGCAACGCGGGTTGGCGGCCACCGTGGATGAGCTGATGCACCTGCGCGAAGAACTCGACCTCGCGAATGCCGCCGCGCCCCCGCTTCAGATCATAACCGGGTCCGAACGCCTGCCCGTTGGCATAATGATCGCGGATGCGCCGGCTGATATCGAGAATGGCGTCGATCGCACCGAAATCGAGCGATCGCCGCCAGATGAACGGGCGAATCGCGGTCAGGAAATATTCGCCCAGCTTGAAGTCGCCCGCGCATACCCGCGCCCGTATAAACGCGGCCTGCTCCCAGCCCAGCGCCATGCTTTCATAATAGCCGATCGCGGCCTCGACCGGGAGGGCGATCGGTGTCACCTCCGGCGTCGGGCGCAGGCGCAGATCGACCCGGAACACGTACCCATCGCCATCGCGCGCGGACAACAGCTCGACCATGCGCCGCGCCAGCCGGACCGCCGCCTCGACCGGTTCCTCGCGCCCACTGCGCGGCAGGGTCTGCGGATCAAAGATCAGGATCGGATCGATATCGGAGCTGTAGTTGAGTTCCCGGCTGCCGTGCTTGCCGAGCGCGATGACGGCAAAGCCGCATGGCTCTTCGCCGGGGTATCGTTCCGCGAAGGCTGCCTGCAACGCCTGCTCGATCGCGCTGTCGGCAAAGTCTGAAAGCGTGCTTGTAACCCGGTCGAGATCCCACGCCCCCGCAAGATCGGCGAGACCCGTCACCAATGCGACGGCTCCCCTCTGCAATCGCAGCGCCTGAGCTGTGCCCGACGCCTCCTCTCCCGCATCGAGCGCCATCTGAAAGGCGAGATCCGCTTCCCCCAAGGCGAGGTGTGGCACGAGTGACTCATGCCGCCGCAACATTCGGGCAAGAAAAGGAGAATATTCCTGCGCGCGCTCTAAGGCCTCAGACCACGAATTCCGCATCTGGCCCTGTGCCACTGTTGTCATTCCGCCACACCTGCCACCGTTCGTCGATTCCGGCGGAACCATGCCGCACCACCGGCGTCTTTCCTAGCATGAATGAACATTGTTCCCCTCTGGATACGAAACTGGCGGCGATTGCACGACGCAGCAGCCTGGGGGGAGCGACCGCGGCTCAGGAGGGGCTGGGCCGGGCGCTGCTGACTATTTTTCCCGCCGCACGAGAACAGCTGCTGCCTGATGACATGAAAATGTTGCTGGGGAAAATTGGCTGGAAAGACCAGAACCCCGCTATCTGACAGAGCCGCCGCTCAGGCGATCCACATCCGCCATGATTTCCGCCAGAGCGCCGCCCTTATCCTGCTGGGATGACTTGCTGCGGGGCGGCAGCACGCCATGTTCCAAAATCTGCTCCAGCGCGATCCGTGCACGCGCGACCCGGCTTTTGATCGTGCCGACCGCAACGCCGCAAATTTCCGCGGCTTCCTCATAGGCAAAGCCACCGGCTCCCACCAGGATGAGCGCCTCGCGCTGACTTTCCGGCAACTGCATCAAACCGCGCTGCATATCCGCCAGTTCAAGCTGCTTATCCTGCCCGGCAGGAGCCGCGAGAAGGCGGTCCGCCGCCAGATCGTCCCAATCGCCAGTAAAACGGGCGCGCCGCTTCTGCGACAGGAAATGGTTACGCAGGATAATGAAGGTCCACGCCCGCATGTTGGTGCCGGCCTGAAAGCGTTGGCGCGCCGCCCACGCCTTCATAAGAGTTTCCTGAACAAGATCGTCGGCAAGATCCCGCGATCCCGAGAGGGAGCGGCCAAAAGCGCGAAGATGCGGAATGACGCCGGCCAATTCGCGCTTGAAAGCCTCATCGCTCAGCGGCGCTTCGACTATGGGGTTCTCGCATTCTTCGGTCATTCTGCTCCCCGGCCGGGTCGCCTCCCATTTATCGATATCTGGACCAACGCCCGAATGCACCCCGGGTTCCCCTCAACGGAGAATGGCCGTTGCAAGATGAATGGTTGCTTGCGGCTCAAGCCGGGCTGGTCGCGACATCCAGAAACAGTGCTTGTGATATGGCCGCTTTCACAGTCTGGCGCTGAAATGGCTTGGTGATGAGGAAGGTCGGCTCGGGCCGCTCGCCGGTCAACAGACGTTCCGGGAAGGCGGTTATGAATATCACCGGCACACTGAATTGGGCGAGGATATCCTTAACCGCGTCGATCCCGCTCGAGTCGTCTGCCAGTTGGATATCGGCCAGAACCAGGCCGGGGCGCGTGGAAAGCGCCATCTGAACCGCCTCGTCACGCGTCACTGCAATGCCGGTAATACTATGGCCCATATCCCGCACGATGGTTTCGATATCCATCGCGATGATCGGTTCGTCCTCGATGATGAGAACATCGGCCCGGGTCTGCCGGTCGATCTCGCGCATGGCCTCATCGACCAGCATATCGACCTCGGACGCATCGATATCCATGATATACGCCGCCTCGTGACCGCTGAACCCTTCCATCGCCGTCAGCAACAGGGCTTGACGCGGAAGCGGGGTAACGCGGGCCAGCCGGGCCCGCGCCAGCGCCTGACGGCTGTCCTCGGTCGAAAGACCGGCATCGAGATTTGCCTCCAGATGCGAGGAAGCCCAGATTGCGCCGAAAGTCCGGTATAACCCGATCCTCGCATCAACGTCGGTCGGGAATTCCTCCGGCGCGCTGACAATTGCTTCCAGCGTGGCTCGCACGTAGGCATCGCCATGCGCCTGGCTTCCTGTCAGGGCACGCGCATAACGGCGCAGAAAGGGAAGGTGCGGATACAGTTGTTGACCCAAAGACATGCGATTATTGCTCCCTTTGCTCCTGATGCTGCCCCAATATGATGTTCCCGAGCAAACTATGGAACCAACCAGACCGAAAATAGTTTCCCCTTCCGACGTCATAATTTCCCGAGCACGGGCTATGGTAAGGTATAGGCTCTCACAGTACGCGCTTGGCGGCCATTCAATGATGGCTTATGGGGTTGATGCAACGCGGCTCTGGAAGGGCAACGATGACCGGTTGTCGGTCCTTCTGGCGCGAGGGGACGCAGGAATGAGCGAAGACAAGGCTGATCACGATTTGCACGGGAACGCTTCTTCCACGCCCCATGACGATAATTCCAGTAAGCCCGACAGCATTGCCAATTCGGAGCTGGCGTCGTTTGCCAACGAGAACGCCAATCTGGGAACCGCGCTACGCACCATTTACCAGCAAACGGTGGACGAAAGCGTTCCTCCAGACATGCTCGACTTGTTGAATCGACTGAATTGACCGGTCGGGCGTAATCATATGCCTCCCCGGTTCGCTCATCATGCGCGTAAATGGGCGATGGGAACGCCTGCCATCATGTTCTTCATCATGATGCTGGCGCTGTTTCCTTTCGCGGGCGCGGCATTGCTCTCCAACTGGCTGACGATCAACGAAACACCCGCGAGCGACCATATGGCGCGGGCGATAGCTCTTTTGATGCCGTTGCTATTATGGCTGTCCGCCGCGTTTCTGGCGTGGCTGGTGGTGCGCTGGATATTGATCGAGCCGCTGGTAGCCCTCCAACGGGAAGTGGCCGATTACGCCCCCGGCAAGATCATCCACGTTCCTTCGATGTCGAAAGGCGCATCAAAGGAAATCGGGGATCTCAGCGAAGCCTTTCACACGCTGAGCAAGGATGTCGCCAACCACGAGACGGAGATGATGGGCGCGCTGATGCGCCAGAAGCACCTGACGCGCGAAATTCATCATCGCGTGAAGAACAATCTCCAGATCATCTCCAGCCTGATCAGCCTCCATTGGCGCGCGGCCGACGACACCAATGCCGCAGGGGCGTATCTGGCGATCCAGCGCCGGGTAGATGCGCTCGCGGTGGTTCAGCGCAATCATTATGCCGAGCTGGAAGAGCAGAAGGGTGTCCGTGCCGTGGCCATCTTGAACGAGATCGCCGCCGGGCTGAAAACGTCCGCCCAGATCCAGAGCAATCTGGCGTTCGCCATCACCGTCAAATGCGACGATGTCTGTCTCAATCTGGACGTCGCCGCCCCCATTGCCTTCATGACCGTCGAGCTGGCCGACATGATCATCACCTCGGGAGCGAACGAACCGCTCACCCTTTCCCTGAAACAGCTAGACAATGATCCTTGCCAGGCCCGTTATATTCTTGATTCGCCGATGTTTCAGCAAACCGCGCTGGCATCCGCGCACGATGCCGAACTTTGCCAGCGCGTGTTGGACGGGCTGGCGCGTCAACTGCGTACCCCGCTCGACCATGATGCGGCGCAGGGGCAATATTCGATCGTCATTCCGGTGCTGGAATAGGCTTCAGCGTTTGCGTTATTTGCCGGCAGAATAGCGGGCACGAAAACCAGCCGCGAAGTCCGCGAACCGGCCCGATCCTATCGCTTCTCTTATTCTTCCCATAAGAGATTGATAGAAATGTATATTATGCTGCGTCATCAGCATCGCGCCCAGGATTTCCTTCGCCTTTACCAGATGATGCAGATAGGCACGGCTGGCATCATTGCATACCGGGCAACCGCATTCGGGATCCAACGGCCCCAAATCCTCGGCATATCTGGCGTTACGAATATTGAGCGGTCCCGCCCATGTGAATGCCTGACCATTGCGGCCGGACCGGGTTGGAAGCACGCAATCAAACATGTCGATGCCGCGCTCCACCGCGCCCACGATATCGTCCGGCTTGCCGACCCCCATAAGATAGCGGGGCTTTTCAACCGGCAATTGATCCGGCGCGAAATCGAGCGTGGCGAACATCGCCTCCTGCCCTTCCCCAACCGCCAGTCCGCCGACCGCATAGCCATCGAAGCCGATCTCGATCAGCTTCTGGGCCGAAATGGCGCGCAGGTCACGATCGAGGGAGCCTTGCTGGATGCCGAACAGCGCCGCCCCTTCCGCATGTGTGCCGCCGCAATCGAACCCCTCGCGCGAGCGCCGGGCCCAGCGCATCGATCGCTCCATCGAACGCGCAGCCTCGTCATGGGTCGCGCCATTCTTCGTGCATTCGTCGAACGCCATCACAATGTCGGAACCGAGCAGACGCTGGATTTCCATCGAGCGCTCCGGCGTCAACAAATGCTTCGATCCATCGAGATGGCTGGAAAAAGCGACACCCTCCTCGCTCATCTTCGTGAGCGCCGAGAGGCTCATGACCTGATAGCCACCGCTGTCCGTCAGGATAGGCCGTTCCCACCCCATGAACCGATGCAAGCCGCCCAGCCGCGCCATACGCTCGGCACCAGGGCGGAGCATCAGATGATAGGTATTGCCGAGGATGATATCCGCCCCGGCGGCGCGAACCTCCTGCGGGCGCATCGCCTTGACCGTCGCGGCGGTGCCGACCGGCATGAAAGCGGGCGTGCGGATATCCCCCCGCCGCATCCGGATAACGCCTGCGCGGGCCTTGCCATCCGTGGCCGATAGGGAAAACTGAAAGCGGGGCAGGTTCATGCACCAGCGCTTTAGGGGCGGACCGAAAAATATCCAATTGGATATTTGCCTCCACGGCCTCAGCCTCGCCGCAGCAGACAGATATGCCCGGCAGCGGCGGCCAGGGCTACGCGATATGTCCGGGAAGGAAGTGCAACAATCCTGACGGAGGGCCGAAATTCTCTATCCGGCGATATCTGCCGATAAACTGGGTGCAATCGTCGGAAAGCCGCAGAGGCCAATCATGGCCATCCTCCGCGCACAGAACGAGAGTGACCCTTTTCCTGGTGTGCCGTCGCCGAATCATGAGGAGAAGCTAAAGGGATTTAGTTAGCAAAATGTTCCCACGCTGCTCTGTCATCCAGCCACCTCCTGTTGCACATTTACCATAGAGGCTGACTCATAAAGAAGCAGCCTGATTACAGGTATTTGCGATTTTGCGGGTAATTTGGTTGACGGATGCGATGAAGAGCCAAGCGGTTGCGCTTTGGACGGTTCTTTCGAAGTCCTTGGCGAGGCGACGGTTTCGGTTCAGCCAAGCGATCGTGCGCTCAACCACCCATCGGCGCGGCAGGAGCTTGAAGCCCTTGGCTGCGTCCGAGCGCTTGATGATTTCCAGTGACCATGTACCGATTTTGGCGAGCGCGGAGCGCAGTTTGTCGCCGGCATACCCGCCATCGGCGAACACGTGACGCAGCCAGGGAAAGCTGTGTCGGATGCTGGCGAGAACATCGGGTGCGCCGTCGCGATCCTGGACATCGGCAGTGTGAACGACGGCTCCGACGAGCAGGCCTTGCGTGTCGGTGACGATATGGCGCTTTCGACCCTTGATCTTCTTGCCCGCATCAAAGCCCCGAGGCCCGCCGCTTTCCGTCGTTTTAACGCTCTGGCTGTCGATCACGCCCGCGCTGGGTGACGCTTCTCGACCCGCCGCCTCACGGGCCATCAACAGCAGCGCATGATTGATCGACTTCCACACGCCCATCGCGCTCCAGCGGTAGAAGTAGTGCTGCACCGTGGTCATCGGCGGGAACAGGCCCGGCGGCAGCATCCGCCACGGCAGCCCGCCACGCAGCAGATACAAGATCGCCTCGACAATCTGCCGATAATCCCAAACCGGTGGACGACCAAGTTTGCCACGCGGGGGCAGCAATGGCTCCAGGATCGCCCATTCCGCGTCCGTCAAATCACTGGGCAAAAGCAGTTCTGATCTGGCATAGCGCTTCCGGGTGATATCGGTCCACATGTCTCATTCCGTCGTCGTGTCGCAACAACGGCTGAATCACATGTCGCTGATATTGCCCACCTTCTTTTTCGGTCAGCCTCATAAAAGTTAACAAATGACTGAATTTGCTGTGGCTTTTGAGCTACATAGCTTTGGGTAAATGGTTAATATGCACGGATTTGGCGTTAGCTTTCATTGCGCTGTCACCCTTCTCATGTTCCGTTCAACGCACGACAGGGTCGCTTTAACTTTGAGGTCGTGATGGACGAAATACGCCTGGGGGACATGGAAGCTGCGCGCGAAGACCGGCTCACGCCTGCCTCCCCGGCTGCGGGAGGCGGGATTGCCAAGCCCGTGGGCCTTTCTGATCTCGATCTTGAGCAGGATTTGCAGCGCCTGCCCGATACGGACAGGACGGAAGGCTTTGCCCTGCCGTCCCAGTCGAAACTGTTCGACCTGGGCCAAATCGATGTCCAATGGCAGCCGGAACTGAATACCCTCTGGGCCTTCATCACACCGCTGGACCGCCCGAACTACAATCTCGGCCTGTTGCGCGACACGATGGCATGGCAGATGGAATCGAAGAAGGTCTTTGCTTCGGACCCGGACGCCTTGCGCTACATGGTTCTCGGCTCCCGCTTCCCCGGCGTGTTCAATCTCGGCGGCGACCTCGAGATGTTCGCCCGCTGCATCGAAAATCAGGACCGCGAAACGCTGCGGCAATACAGCCACCTGTGCGTCGATATCGTGGACCGCGTCTGGCACTGCAACGACATGCCGGTCATCAATATCGGGCTCGCGCAGGGCGACGCTCTGGGAGGCGGGTTCGAGGCGCTGATGTGCTTCGATGTCATCATCGCCGAACGGCAGGCGCGTTTCGGTTTGCCGGAGGTTCTGTTCGGCCTGTTCCCCGGCATGGGCGCCTATTCCATCCTTGCGCGGAAGCTCGGCCATTCGGTGGCCGAGAAGATGATCCTTTCCGGAAAGGTCTATAGCGCGGAAGAGATGCACGAGATGGGCATCGTCACCGTGCTTGCCGACCCCGGCCGGGGTGAGGAAGTTGCCCGCGAATATATTCTCTCCAACCGTGAGCGACATGCGGGACAATTGGGCGTGTTTCGCGCCGGCCGGCGGGTAATGCCGCTCGATCTGGCGGAATTGCGCGATATCGTTGATGGCTGGGTTGATACCGCGATGAAACTCACAGACCGTGACCTCAAGATGATGCGTCGGCTCGCGGGAGCACAGACGCGCCTGCATCGCAAATAGGCTGGCGGCGGTTCAGCCTGCCGCCTTGCGCAACTGTGGGGACAAAGGGGCGCTCCGGGCCTTTGCCTTTGCCGGTTCTTTGACGGCCCCCGCCAACCGCGCCGCGATGGCGGCGGGGATAGTGACATTGCGGAGGATCATGTCGGTAATGACCGCGACCGACTGAGCTTCGCTCATCAGGAACCCCTGCACATTGTGAATGCCGGCCTCGCGCGCATAATCGAGCTGGGCTTCTGTCTCGATGCCTTCCGCCACTATCTCCATATCGAGCGCCTCTGCGAGCAGGCCAACGGCCTGAACGATTGCCCGGTCTTCCGGGCTGGAGGTGATGCTGTCCATGAAGCTGCGATCGATCTTGATGCCGTCAAAATGATAGGAGCGCAGATAGCTGAGGGACGAATAGCCGGTACCAAAATCGTCGAGCACCATGCGCAGACCGATCTGCCGCAGCGCGCGAAGGATTTGCTGGGTGTGCCCGTCATCATCGAGGAACACGGATTCGGTCATCTCCAGCTCTACGCGCCCCGCATCGATGCCGGTGCTGGCCAGCGCTGATACCAGCGCCTTCGGCAGGGCTCCGGAATGCAGCACGGCAGGCGAAATATTGACTGCCAGCCGCACATCCTCCGGCCAATGGACCGCAGCCTCGCAGGCGTGCTGGATCGTCCAGAGCGTGATTTCCTCTATGGTGCCCGTACTCTCGGCAATCGGAATGAATTCGGCGGGGGAAATCATGCCCAGCGTGGGATGGTTCCAGCGTAACAAGGCTTCGCAAATGGCGATGCGGCCCGATTTCACATCGAAGATGGGCTGAAATTTCAGCACCAGCTCATCCTGTGCAACTGCCCGGCGGAGGCCCGTCTCGATCTCGTGGATGCGGTGGAACCGTTCCTTCATCGACCAGGCGAAGCTCACCACCCGATTGCGGCCCTTCCCTTTCGCTTCGTACAGGGCGAGATCCGCGTGCTGCATCAGCTCATCCGCATCGCGCCCGTCCTGCGGACCGACGGCAATGCCGATGGACGACGTGTTAATGAGAAAATGCTCACCCACGCGCAGCCCCTTGCGCAGGGCGACGAGAATCTCCTCGGCGATATTCTGGGCGTCGGCGCGGGTAACATTGGGGCACACAATGACGAACTCGTCGCCGCCGAAGCGCGCGACCACGCCGCGCTCGCCCAGCACATGCGTCAGGCGCTCGGCCACGGCGCGCAACAGGCCATCGCCCGTCATATGCCCCAGAGCGTCGTTCACCTCCTTGAAGCGATCAAGGTCCATCCATAAGATTGCCAACGCATCATAAGATTTTGCATTGGCGCCGAGCAGCTCGCGCAGCCGCATCTGCATCGCCATGCGGTTTTCTACGCCGGTGAGGCTGTCATAGCGCGCCATACGCTCGAACTTGTCGGCGAGAAGCGATTTTTCCTGCTTGCCCCGCAACGCTTCGACGACGATGCGATGCGTGGTACGGGTGATATCGCGCATCGCGAAGATCATGACGAAGAGCACAATGGCAAGGGCGCGGTAGCCAAACGCTCCCTCCAGCCATAGGCCGAGAACGGTCGGCAACAGGGCGAGGCAGGTTTGGCCAACCGCGATCTTCACCCGCCCCGCGTTGCGCCCCGCGATACCGGCGGCGTAGCCTGTCGCCAGCGACACGGACAACATATGGATGGAGGGATCATTGGAGCGCAGCAGGGTTACGAGCGCGAGAACACCCAGCATCCCCGCGAAACTCCAGCCGCCCAGTTCGTAGGCCAGCTCCCAGCCGCGATAGGTGCGGGCGACACCGCTCTTGAGCTTGCGATAATAGAATATGGCCGAGAAGGTACGCGCGGCGGCGATGAGGGAAATGACCGCCGCACACCCTATCATCACCGGATCGTGCGAGATATGGGCAATGGCGATACTGACAAGCAAGCCAGAGAACGCACCAATGGCGAGCGAGGTAGGCGAAGCGTACAGACTCTCGACGAGAGAACGCCGGATATCGGCTTCTCTCGCGCGCGCTCCGATGAGGAGCTTCAGCAATTGCGTGCCCACTCTGCGCACAGGCTTCTCCAGATCCCGCCTCCGCTATGGACATGGAGAATTGATAAACTGTTAATCCTTCGAGGTAACTGTCCCATCGCGGGACAGCTAATTTTGACAGGCAGATCTCAGCCCACACACAG
>JALCRK010000016.1 GCA_022652485.1 Sphingobium sp. | reverse complement strand
GCACAGGATCGGGCCTTTCAGCTTGTTGGTGCGGGCCTGCACCGCGAGATATTCGACGATCCGGTCCTTGACCTTCTCAAGCGCGAAATGATCCGCATCGAGGATTTCCTGAGCGCGCTTGAGGTCGTTCTTCACCTTGCTGCGCTTGCCCCAGGGCAGGCCGAGCAGCACGTCGAGATAGTTGCGCACCACGGTCGCCTCGGCGGACATGGGCTGCATCGACTTGAGCTTCTTCAGCTCGGCATTGGCCTTGGCCTTGGCCTCCTTGGTCATCTTGAGCTTGTTGATGCGGGCCTGAAGCTCGGCCATCTCGTCGGCCTCTTCGCCCTCGGCCCCGCCCAGCTCGCGCTGGATCGCCTTCAGCTGCTCATTCAAATAATATTCGCGCTGGGTCTTCTCCATCTGGCGCTTGACGCGGCCACGGATCTTTTTCTCGACCTGCAGCACGCCAAGCTCGCCCTCCATGAAGGCGAACACCATCTCCAGCCGCTTGGCGGCGTCAGTTTCGGTGAGCAGCGCCTGCTTGTCCGACACCTTGACGTTGACATGCGCCGCGACCGCATCGGCGAGACGGCCCGCGTCCTCGATCTCGCGCAGCTGTACCGGCGTCTCGGCGGGCAGCTTCTTGTTGAGCTTGGCGTAATTCTCGAACTGATCCGCGACGGAGCGCATCAGCGCCGAGGCCTGAGGGCCGGTCGCGGGCTGCTCCTCCACGGCCTCCACCTGAGCCTCAACGAAACCCTCCGCTGCGGATATCCCGGTAAGGCGCGCGCGCTGCTTGCCCTCAACGAGCACGCGCACGGTGCCATCGGGAAGCTTGAGCAGCTGCAGAACGGTGGCGATGACGCCCATGTCATAAAGCGCCTCGCGGTCGGGATCATCCTCGGCGGGATCAAGCTGCGACACGAGGAAGATTTCCTTGTCGGCCTCCATCGCCTTCTCGAGTGCCACGACACTTTTGTCGCGCCCGACGAACAGGGGAACGATCATCTGCGGAAAGACGACGATATCGCGCAGGGGCAGCAGCGGGAATTGCATTGCTTGTCTATTCTCCATCACGCATCCTTGACGGACGCAAACCCTATATTGTGTTCTATAGCGCGCCGATCAATGGCGCGGCATCTTCGGCACAAAAACTGAAGATAGAATTACCCTTTCACGCACTCGACTTCTCAGAACGGCAGCTTGAAGCCGGGGGGCAGCGGCAGGCCGCTGGTCATCTTGCTCATCTCGCTGTTCGAGGCTTCGTCCGCCTTCTTGCGCGCGTCGTTGAAGGCAGCGGCGACGAGATCCTCAAGGATCTGCTTTTCGGAAGGGGCGAGCAGGCTCTCGTCGATCGAGACGCCAACGATGCGGCCCTTGGCGGTAGCACGCACCTTGACCACACCGCCGCCCGCGAGCCCTTCCACCTCGATCTTGTCGAGATTGTCCTGCGCGCGGGTCAGCTCCTCCTGCACCCGCTGGGCCATGCCCAATATTTCGTTCAAGTCCTTCATGCGCTTTCGCTCCATTTCGCTGTATCGTCCGCCCCGAGCAATTCCGCGTCGGGAAAGGCCTGCATCGCCGCCTGCATTACGGGGAGGCCGAGAAGAGCGTCCCGCGCCTGCTGCTCGGCATGTTCCCGCCGTTCGATAATCGTGGGCTGCGCGTCCCCGCTCATGGCGCGCATCTGCCACCGTCCTCGCGTCACTTCCTCTATCGCCAGGCGAATGCGGTCGATCTGATCCTGTGCCATCGGCTTGGCCGGCTCGAAGTCCAGCTCTGGCGGGGCATAGCGGATAGGTCGCACGAAATGCTCTATCTCGTCGGCAATCAAGCCCTTGTTACGATCCCACAATGCCTGCACCAATGCCTCGAAGCTCGATGGCATCGCCGCCGCTGGTGGGGCGGGCGACGGAGCAGCCGCGGAAGAAGCCGGGGGCGCGGCGGAAGCGATCTGCGCGCCTCCCTCCAACAACCGGGCAAGATCGGAGGGATCGGGCAGGCTCGCGGCGTGGATCAGGCGCAGCAACGCCATATCCGCCGCCTCTGCAGGCATCGCCGCACGCACGACCTCGTCATGGCCCTTGAGCAACAACTGCCACAGCCGGTGCAACGGCGCGAAGCCGAGCTGGCTCGCCCATTCGGCAAAGGCCTCGCGTTCCTCGACCGACTGCGCGGGATCGCTGCCCCGCCCGCCCGCCTTCAGCAAGGTCACCCCGTGCACGGTCTCCAGCAGGCCGCGCAGCACGGCCAGAGGCTCGACGCCAAGATCATGCTGCTCGCGCATGAGAGCGAGTGCGCCGGACGCATCGCCTTCCAGCAGCAGCGCGAACAGGCGGCGGATGGCACCCCGGTCCGAAAGCCCGAGCATGTCGCGCACCTGCTGGGCGGTGACGAGCGACGCATCGCCCGCGCCTTCGGTTTCGGCATGGGCGATCGCCTGATCGAGGATCGAGAGGCCATCGCGCGCGGAGCCTTCCGCCGCCTGCGCGATCAGCGCCAGCGCCTCCTCTTCCGCCGCCACGCCTTCTTGCGCCACGACATGGGCGAAATGCGCGGCGAGCTTCTCCGCCGAAATCCGCCGCAGATCGAAGCGCTGGCAGCGGGAAAGGACCGTCACCGGCACCTTGTTGACCTCGGTGGTGGCGAACAGGAATTTTACATGGGCGGGCGGCTCTTCCAGCGTCTTCAACAGCGCGTTGAAGGCGTTCTTGGAGAGCATGTGCACTTCGTCGATGATATAGACCTTATAGCGCGCCGAGACGGCGGCATAGCGTACCGCCTCGATGATCTCGCGCACATCGTCGACGCCGGTGTGGGAAGCGGCGTCCATCTCGATCACGTCGATGTGCCGCCCCTCGGCAATCGCCTTGCACGGCTCGCACTGCCCGCAAGGGTCGATCGTCGGGCCGCCCTGCCCATCCGGCCCGATGCAATTGAGCGCCTTGGCAATGAGCCGCGCGGTGGAGGTCTTGCCGACACCCCGCACGCCGGTCATCAGGAAGGCATGGGCCAGGCGCCCGCGCCGGATCGCATTGCCCAGCGTCTGCACCATCGCGTCCTGCCCGATCAGCTCGCCGAAGGTCTGCGGCCGGTATTTGCGCGCGAGCACGCGATAGGCGCTGCCGGTGCTGTTAGGCGGGGAATCGGTCATGAGGCAGGTTCTAGCGTCTCACCGGCCCCTTGTCGAAGGATGTCGGAGGATGGCTATGCGAGAGAAGAAGTAGGAACCGGAACGACCCGCGGCGGAATCACTGTGGCTGCTTCCGTCAGGACCTGACCAGGTTCGCGACGGCCTCGTCCGCCCGGTTCCCGCGCCGCATATGGCGGCGGGCAAGCGGAATTGCAAGGGCCAAGCGCGGTTCAGAGACCCTGGAGATTGTGAAACTCCCCCGGCATCCGCACGGTGAGCGGATTGATGTCGTCGCTGAGGATAATCTGGCAGGCAAGGCGGCTGGTGCGCGTCGCGGCTGCGGCGAGATCGAGCATGTCCTCCTCCGCCTCGCTCGCGGGGGGCAGTTGCGCGAAATCTTCCGCCGCGACGATCACATGACAGGTCGAGCACGCCATCTGCCCCTCGCATGTGCCCTCGAGCGGTTGGCCTGCCGCCTGCGCGACATCGAGCAGGCAGTCGCCGGCACGCGCCTCGACCTCCTGGACGGTTTCGCCATTGGCGCTGATAAAACGAACGAGGGGCATTGCGACTCTTCTCTTATAGTTGCGCGTCTGCGGCGCTGTTGATGATATGCGCCGCGCGCTCGATCTCGTCCAGTGTCGTCGCGCGCCCGAAGCCGAGGCGGATCGAGGATCGCGCCTGCGCATCGGATAGCCCGATCGCGCGCAGGACATGGCTGGGGCGCCCCGATCCGCTGGCGCAGGCAGACCCTAGGGAAAAGGCAACATCCCGGCATTCGGACATCAGCCGCGCGGCATCCAGCCCGGCGCGCCGGATATTGAGATTGCCGTGGTAGCGTTTGTCCTCGCTGCCATTTACCGTCCAGTCCACGAACAGACCCCGCGCGCGGCGCCACAGCGCCTCGACATGGGCCGCATCAGCCTCGCGCCGCTCCGCCATCAGGCGCGCAGCCGCGCCCAGCCCAACGCAGAGCGCGGGCGAGAGCGTGCCCGAACGCAGCCCCCCTTCCTGCCCACCGCCGTGGAGCAACGGGGGCAGATCAAGGCCATCGCGCAGCCACAGCGCGCCGATGCCCTTGGGTCCGTGGATCTTGTGGCCCGAAAGCACGATCATGTCGGCATGAGGAGGAAGATCGATCCGGCCATAGCCCTGCACCGCGTCGCACAGAAACAGCGCTCCCGCCGCGCGCGCCGCATCACCTGGCGCATCCACCGGCTGGATCACGCCGATCTCGTTGTTGACGAGCATCACCGCCAGCAAGGCTACCCGGTCGTCCATTGCGGCAGCGAGGGTCTCGACGGTGAGCATTCCGTCCGCCTCCACGGCCAGCAGCACCGGCTCAAAACCCTCCGCCGCGAGAGCCAGCGCGGTGTCGCGCACGGCCGCATGTTCCGTATCCGGCAACAGGATGCGGGTCCGCTTCGGGTCACGCTGACGAGCCCTCCGCGCCGCGCCGAAAATAGCGATATTGAGCGCCTCTGTGGCGCCGGACGTGAACACCACACGCCCGTTTCGGGGAAGCAGCGCCGCGATCTGTTCCCGCGCAACCTCCACCACCGCTGCCGCCGCGCGGCCCAATCTGTGCGCGCTGTGGGGATTGGCGAAGTTGTCACGCAGCCACGGCGTCATGGCCTCGTACACCTCAGGCGCGAGCGGCGTGGTCGCCTGATAATCGAGATAGATCATGCGGCGCGCGCCTTCGCCATGCCCCGCCAGATGGTGAGGAATGCGGCGACATTCGCCTCGCTGGTCTGCGGGCCGAAGCTGACGCGGATCACCTCGTCCGCCGCCTTGTCATCCCACCCGAGCGCCTTCAGGACAGGGCTGGTCTTCAGCGTGCCGGACGAACAGGCCGCCCCCGCCGACACCGCGACCCCCGCGGCATCGAACCGGATCAGCTGTGCGCGCGCCGAGACGCCGGGCATATGATAGCTGGCGATGGTAGGGATGCGGTCCGCATCCTGCGCCACCACGGCTCCCCCCTCCTCGACGATCGCCGCATCGAGCAATGCCCGCAACCGGGCCGCCTCGCGCATCCAGCCCCGCGCCTGCTCCAAAGCCGCAGCCATGCCGAGGATGGCAGGCAGATTTTCGGTGCCGCCGCGATAGCCCTGCTCCTGCCCGCCAGTGGGATGGAGCAGAGCGAGATCGCGCACCAGCAGCGCTCCCACCCCCGGTGGGCCACCGAATTTATGCGCGGAAATCGCGATCATGTCCGCCTGCACCGGCAGATCAAGCTTGCCCGCGCTCTGGGCGCAATCGCAGAACAGCCAGCCGCCCGCGGCATGAATGTGCTCGGCAAGGTCCGCGATGGGCTGGATCACGCCGGTCTCGTTGTTGACGTGCTGGATGGCGTGGAGCGCGTTGGGACGAACATCCCGAACCAGGCCAGCCTCATCCACCGCCAGCCGTTCCGCTTTGCCCGCCACGCGCAACACCGCGTCATGCTCGACCGGCGAAACCGCGATCCGCGCCGCATTCGCCCTGCCCAGCGCAAGGGCAATCGCCTCGGTCGCGCCGGAGGTGTAGATCATGTGCCCGTCCCAGCCGAGCGCGGACTTGATCCGCGCCCGCGCGCCCTCCAGCGCCGCTCGCGCAGCGCGCCCCTCATTGTGGGGAGATGACGGATTGACCCAGCCCGCCATCCCTTCGATCACCGCAGTGCGCGCCGCATCGCATACCGGCGTGGTCGCCGCATGATCGAGATAAACGCGGACAGGGGAGACTTTTGTCATGCCTTCAGGCACCGAACGACTCATTTTATTGCGAAATTGCGGTTCGGTCCTATATAGGCGCTCTTTCCGCCGTAGCCAGCATCCGCCGGTTATGGCCCGCCCATTTCTAGCCAGACAGCCAGGTGCCATGCCCGACGTAATCTTTCCCGGCCCGGAAGGCCGCCTCGAAGGCCGCTTCAGCCCCCCGCCCCGCCCGCGCGCGCCGGTCGCGATGATCCTGCATCCGCATCCCCAGGGCGGCGGCACGATGAACGACCGCATCACCCAGGCGCTCTACAAGACCTTCGTGAAGCGCGGCTTCGCGACGCTGCGTTTCAATTTCCGGGGCGTGGGCCGCAGTCAGGGCACATTCGACAATGGCATTGGCGAGCTTTCCGATGCCGCCGCCGCGCTCGACTGGGTGCAGAGCTTTCACCCTGAGGCGCAGACCACCTGGATCGCGGGCTTCAGCTTCGGCGCGTGGATCGGAATGCAACTGTTGATGCGCCGCCCCGAAATTCGCGGTTTCATCTCGGTGGCGCCGCCGGCCAACATGTATGATTTCAGCTTCCTCGCCCCCTGCCCCGCCTCCGGCATCATCGTGCAGGGCACGCATGACGAGGTGGTGACCGCCAACGCCGTGCAGAAGCTGGTCGACAAGCTGCGCACGCAGAAGGGGATCACGATCCACCACGATGAGATCCGCAACGCCAACCATTTCTTCGAGAACGAGCTGGATCAGGTGATGATGTCGGTAGACAATTATCTCGACATGCGCCTGTCGCCGGACAGCCCGATCAAATAACACCGGGCGTTAGTCTGACAGAAAAAGGCCGCCTTGCGAGGGGCGGCCTTTTCTTTACCTTTCAGGCGTCGATCAGCGCTGGCCGCGGCCGGTGCCGCCTTCACGGTTCCTGTCGCCCTGCTCATTTGGCTGTTGGCGACGGCTGCCGTCCTGCTGTTGGCTCTGCTGTCGGTCCTGACCAGTCTGACCGCCTTGCTGTCGATTCTGGTCTGACTGGCCCTTGTTGCGGTTTTGATCGGCCATAGCCCTCTCCTTGCGATTGACGTGCCCAATTCGGACACACCCCATCAACGTGGATGATCTTACACACGTTCCATCGGAGACGACAAATGCCGATGAAATGCGCCATATCGGCGCCAAGGCACGGTTAAACGGGGATCGTCCAGATCGCGACGTTGGCGAACATGACAAGACCCGCGATCATCATCAGCCATGCCCGCTTGCGATTGCCTGGCTGCTTGACGAACATATAGGCGCCGCCACCCGCCATCATCAGCCCGGCGAGCATCAATATCGACAGGATGGTCCCGGAAACGGGCGCGGCATTCATGGCATATCTCCCTTTCGCACGCCCGCCCCATAATGAGGCAACGCGACGGTGGCAATTCCGGGGCAGCGCGCCTAGATAGGCGCCATTGCCGAATCGCCGACACAAGAAAGCCGCAAGCCTCATGCGTATCGCCATCGCGTCCGACCATGCAGCCATTGACCTCAAAGCCCAGCTGGCGGACTGGCTGCGCGAGCAGGGACATGAGGTCAACGATCTCGGTCCGCATGATGGCGCGAGCGTCGATTACCCGGATTATGGCTATGCGCTCGCCAGCGGCGTTGCCGATGGTGCGGCCGAGCGCGGTGTGGCGCTGTGCGGCTCCGGCATCGGCATCTCCATTGCCGTCAACCGTAACCCCGGGTGCCGCGCGGCGCTGGTGAGCGAACCACTCTCGGCGCAACTTGCGCGCGAGCACAACGACGCCAACGTCATCGCACTCGGCGCGCGCCTCACCGGGCCGGACATGGCGAAGGCCTGCGTTTCCGCTTTTCTCTCGACCGAATTCGGCGGCGGGCGCCATCAGCGCCGCGTCGACAAACTGACCAATCCTTCGCTCTGAACCCGAAAGGACCGACCTCATGAGCAATGCCGCCACCCTTGAAGCTGCAGCAAACGACTCTGGCGATATCCGCGCCGCCGATTTCTTCACGGCGGGCGTCGCGAGCCGTGACCCGCTGGTCGCCGCCGCGATCGGCAAGGAACTTCGCCGCGAGCAGAACCAGATCGAGCTGATCGCGTCCGAGAACATCGTCTCCAAGGCGGTGCTCGAAGCGCAGGGCTCGGTCTTCACCAACAAATATGCCGAAGGCTATCCCGGCAAGCGTTATTATCAGGGCTGCGCGCCTTCGGATGATGTCGAGCAGCTCGCCATCGATCGCGCAAAGCAGCTCTTCAACTGCGGCTTCGCCAATGTGCAGCCGCACTCCGGCGCGCAGGCGAATGGCGGCGTGATGCTGGCGCTGACCAAGCCTGGCGACACCATCATGGGCCTGTCGCTCGACGCGGGCGGCCACCTCACGCACGGCGCCAAGCCCGCCATGTCCGGCAAATGGTTCAACGCCGTGCAATATGGCGTGCGCGAGGATACCCACCTCATCGATTATGACGAGGTGGAAAAGATGGCAATCGAAGCCAAGCCTACCCTCATCATCACAGGCGGCAGCGCCTATCCCCGGCATATCGACTTCGCCCGCTTCCGCGCGATTGCCGACAAGGTCGGCGCGCTGTTCATGGTCGACATGGCCCACTTCGCCGGTCTGGTCGCCGGTGGCGTGCATCCCACGCCCTTCGGCCATGCCCATGTCGTCACCACGACCACGCACAAGACGCTGCGCGGCCCGCGCGGCGGCATGATCCTCACCGACGACGAAGCCATCGCCAAGAAGATCAACTCCGCGATCTTCCCCGGCCTTCAGGGTGGCCCGCTGATGCACGTCATCGCCGCCAAGGCGGTGGCGTTTGGCGAGGCGCTCACGCCCGAGTTCAAGGCCTATGCAAAGGCGGTGCTGGCGAACAGCAAGGCGCTTGCGGCCCGGCTGGAAGCGCGCGGCCTCGCAGTTGTCTCGGGCGGCACGGATACGCACCTCTCGCTCATCGACCTGCGGCCTTATGGCATCAGCGGCAAAGACGCCGACGAGGCGCTGGAGCGCAGCTTTATCACCTGCAACAAGAACGGCATTCCGGGCGACCCACTGCCTCCCACCAAGACCAGCGGCATCCGCGTCGGCTCTCCCGCGGGCACGACGCGCGGATTCGGGGTCGCGGAGTTCGAGGCGATCGGCGACATGATCGCGGATGTGCTGGGCGGCCTCAAGGACAAGGGCGAGGCGGGTGACCCCACCATCGAGGCCAATGTGCGCGAGCGCGTTTCGGCCCTGTGCGCCCGTTTCCCGATCTACGAGGGGTAAGATCGGGTGCGCTGCCCGTTCTGCGGTCATGACGACAGCCAGGTGAAGGACTCGCGGCCCACGGATGATGGCGCCGCGATCCGCCGCCGCCGCCAGTGCGAAGCCTGCGCCGCGCGCTTCACGACCTTCGAGCGTATTCAGTTGCGCGATATCTGGGTGGTGAAGAGCAATGGCGAGCGCCAGCCGTTCGAGCGGGACAAGCTCGCCCGCTCGCTCGATATCGCCTGCCGCAAGCGGCCGATCGATCCCGCAAGGATCGAAAAGCTCGCATCCGGCATCCAGCGCCAGATCGAGACCAGCGGCGAGAGCGAAATTCCCGCGCAGGCGATCGGCGAACTGGTGATGGAAGGCCTCAAGGGGCTGGACAGCGTCGCCTATATCCGTTTCGCCAGCGTCTATAAGGACTTCCGCGAAGCCAAGGATTTCGAGGATTTCGCTTCCGCCGTGAAGGAAGCCGGGGGTGACTGACCCCCACCCGGACACGCGCCCGATCATCGTTCTTGTTCGCCCGCAACTGGGTGAGAATATCGGCAAGGCGGCGCGGGCGATGCTCAATTTCGGCCTCACCGAGCTGCGCCTCGTCGCCCCGCGCGATGGCTGGCCGAACCCGGATGCCGGTCCGGCGGCGGCGGGCGCGGATGTCGTGCTGGAAGGCGCGCGGGTGTACGATACGCTCGCCGAAGCCGTCGCGGACTGCGCCCATGTCTATGCCACCACGGTTCGCAAGCGCGGCGTGACCAAGCCTGTCGTGACACCAGAGCAGGCGGCGGCGGAGATTCATCGCGCCGTCGGCCGGAGCGCGGTCGTGTTCGGGCCGGAGCGATCCGGGCTCGAAACCGAGGAGGTGGCGCTGTGTCGCACGATCCTCACGGTGCCGATCAACCCGGAGTTCGCCTCGCTCAATCTCGCGCAGGCAGTGATCCTCGTCGCCTATGAATGGTCCAAGGGGCTGGCATCCGTGATGCAGCCTACCGAGGAGGAATTGCTGCCCCCCGCCCCGCAGGAAGAGCTGGAAGGCATGATCGCCCAGTTCGACGCGATGCTGCAAGCCGCTGGCTATTTTTTCCCCAAGAGCCGCGCCGCCGCCACGCGCCGGACGCTCCGCAACCTGCTCACCAAGCCGGGCTGGAATCATCTGGAGGTGCGCACATTGCGCGGCGTGCTCTCCAGCCTTGCCAATCCGAGGTCGAGATAGTTGGAAATCCTTGACTTTGGCGGAATCACCCGCCATAGGCGCGCCTTCGCAATTGGCTCCGCACCCCGGTGAAGCGGTGGCCCTGCCCTGAAATATGGCAAGCAGGCGATACCGGGATAACCTCATGCCTCTTCGCAGGGGCGTGTCCGTTGTTATTGCAATTGAAGGATAATTTATGACCAAGCGCACCAGCGCCAAGTACAAGATCGACCGCCGGATGGGCGAAAACATCTGGGGTCGCCCGAAGTCTCCGGTCAACAAGCGTGAATATGGCCCCGGCCAGCACGGGCAGCGCCGCAAGGGCAAGATGTCCGACTATGGCATTCAGCTGCGCGCCAAGCAGAAGCTGAAGGGCTATTACGGCGACATCACCGAGAAGCAGTTCAAGAAGAACTACACCGAAGCCTCGCGCATGAAGGGCGATACCGGCCAGAACCTGATCGGCCTGCTGGAGCGCCGCCTTGATGCGGTCGTCTATCGCGCCAAGTTCGCGCCGACGATCTTCTCGGCCCGCCAGCTTGTCAGCCACGGCCACATTTACGTGAACGGCGTCAAGTGCAACATCGCCAGCCGCCTGGTGAAGCCGGGCGACGAGATCACGCTCGGCAAGAAAGCCCGCGAGATGGCGCTGGTGATGGAAGCTCAGAGCCTCGCCGAGCGCGACATCCCCGATTATGTGGCGCCCGATGGCCCCGCGAAGGTCACCTACACCCGCATTCCGACGCTGGACGAGGTGCCTTACGCGGTGAAGATGGAGCCCAATCTGGTCGTCGAATTCTATTCGCGCTAATCTTTCGGATAGCGTCAAAATATGCGAAGGGCGGCTCACCAGCCGCCCTTTTCATTTGAGCGAGGAATTTCATGACCATCCGTATGCCCGCCGAGTGGGAGCCGCACGAGTGGCTGTGGATCGGCTTTCCCTGGAACCCCGAGGAATGGGGCGGTGCGGAGCTATTGGCGCGCGCGCAGGCGCAGATCTGCGCCTTTGCCGATGCGGTGCGCGCAGGGGGCAAGGGCGAGGAAGTACGCCTCGTCTGCAATGGTGAGGCCAGCGCGGCCCTCGCCCGGACGCAGCTCAAAAGCGACGCGCGGATTGTGGCAGAGCGCATCGGCGATGTCTGGCTGCGCGATACCGGGCCGATTTGCGTCGTCGATGGCGCCGGGGCGCGCTCGCTCGCCGATTTCCGCTTCAATGGCTGGGGCGGCAAATATGAAATGCCGGGTGACGAGGACATCGGCGCGCGCCTCGCCGCCAGCACTGCCCTGCCCTGCCGGTCCGTGCCAATCATCTTCGAGGGCGGCGCGGTCGATACGGACGGCACCGGCCTGTTCGTCACCACCGAGGACTGCCTGCTCAACCCCAACCGCAATCCCGGGCTGGACAAGCGCCAGATCGAGACCCTGCTCGCCGGCAGCCTCGGCCTCACCGACATGCTGTGGCTGGGCGACGGGCTGGTGAACGATCATACCGATGGGCATGTCGACAACCTCGCCCGTTTCGTCGCGCCGGGCGTGATTGCAATCCCGCACGCCACTACGGACGACGATCCCAACGCCGCGATCTATGCCGATGCCGCCGCGCGCGCGGGGGCGCAAGGCCTCACCGTTGCCCCAATGCCCTCTCCGGGACGGGTGGAGGTGGATGGAGCCGTCATTCCCGCTTCCTACATGAACTTCCTCATCGGCAACGCGGCGGTGGTCGTGCCCACATATGGCTGCCCCAATGACCAGGCCGCCCTCGACGCGCTCAGGCCATTTTTTGCCGATCGGGAACTTGTCGGATTGCCGTCCGATGCTATTCTTAGCGGAGGTGGCAGCTTTCACTGCACCAGCCAGCAAATGCCCGCTGCTTGAGGACAGCTAAGCTCATGACCAAAGCCACCGTCGCCGCGCTCCAGCTCGCCTTTTCCGATGACATCGCCGCCAATATCGCCGCCGTGGAGCACGCCATTCGTCAGGCCGCCGCGCGCGGGGCGAAGATCATCCTGCCGCCGGAGCTGTTCGAAGGTCCGTATTTCTGCACGGTGGAGGACGAAGCGCTGTTCGCGCGCGCCTTCCCCGCGCACGAGCACCCCGTCGTGCTCGCCATGCAAGCGCTGGCCGCCGAACTTCAGATCTATATCCCCACCAGCTTTTTCGAGCGCGACGGGCAGCATCATTACAACAGCCTTGCGATGATCGACGATGCTGGCGCGATCATGGGCGTCTACCGCAAGTCGCATATCCCCGATGGGCCCGGCTATGAGGAGAAATATTATTTCCGCCCCGGCAATTCGGGCTTCAAGGTCTGGCCGACGAAATACGGCACCATCGGCGTCGGCATCTGCTGGGATCAATGGTATCCCGAAACCGCGCGGATCATGGCGCTGATGGGGGCGGAAGTGCTGCTCTTCCCCACCGCTATCGGCTCCGAGCCCTATGATACCGAGCTCGACACCAGCCGCATGTGGCGTCGCGCGATGATCGGCCACGCCGTCTCGAACTGTATGCCGGTGATCGCCGCCAACCGCATCGGCAATGACGGCATCGAGGGCGGGCAGAGCTATTACGGCCACAGCTTCATCGCCGACGAATGGGGCGATATGGTCGCCGAGGTCGAGGATTGGCAGACGGGCGCTCTTGTCGCCACGCTGGATCTCGAGCGCGCCCGCAGACACCGCGCGGGCATGGGCTTCTTCCGGGACCGACGGCCCGATCTCTATCAACGGCTGGTGCAGGATATCTGACAATGGGAAAGAAAGCGCGTCACCTCTATGCGATCGCGCTGGGTTCCAACCGCGCCCGCTCCGCCCGACTCATGCCGCGCAGGATGGTCGAGAAAGCGATGGAACGCCTGTCGCGGGAACCGTTCCGGGCGGTAGCGCGCTCCCGCATCATCGAGACAGCGCCGCTCGGTCCATCGCTCCGGCGCTATTCCAACGCGGCGATGCTGATCGAAACGCGGCTAGACCCCGAGGAGATGCTGGCAAAACTGCATCGAATGGAGCGAAAGGCCGGCCGTCATCGGCGCTGCCGCGCCTGGTCGGCACGCCCGCTCGATCTCGATATCGTGCTGTGGAGTGGCGGCATGTGGAGCAGTGACGAACTCGTCATTCCGCACCCCGCCTTCCGTGAGCGCGCCTTCGTACTGAAGCCGCTGGCCTCCATTGCGCGAGACTGGCGCGATCCGGTCAGCAACCTGGGCATGATCCATCTGCTCGCACGCCTGAAAAAGCCACGCGTCAGTGCATCAAGCGGTTGACCGCGCGGCACGCGGCCTTTAGGGGCAGCCTCATCCTCCCGCGCGACCCTGTCTGCGCGGCACAGGGGCCCTTAGCTCAGTCGGTAGAGCAACTGACTTTTAATCAGTAGGTCGCTGGTTCGAATCCAGCAGGGCTCACCATATTTTTCAGATACTTGGATGTGGTGCGCGGTGAGGCGCAGCCTTCTGGGGTATCAGTGGGGTATCAGACTGCGCTGCGGCTGAAGCCGATGACATTCAAAATTGGAGTAGATTTTGAAGCTGCCTATGGCGAGAGGCTCCTCGCGTCTGTGAGGAGCCTCTCCTTATTTACTTCCGTTCGGGATGCTTGATGCATTCCCGCTCGGTCGTATTGGGGTGCGTCTGAGCATAACGCTCCGTAACGAAACGACCGCTTTGCGAACTGCGATGCGACGTTTGCGTCGGCACTTTAGACTGAGCCATAAAAAACCCTTTCTAAGTGATCCAGACCCTCAAAACCGCTGAGCAACGGGTCCCCGACACTACTATGCATGTAGTGCCGGGGAGCATCTAAGCGCTAAGGGTCTACGAGGATGGGAAACGCGCGCAAGCCATATTGCCTTGCATAAATGCGTACACCATTTTTCGTGATCCACGGACGCCAGATTACCCGCTTGCCCGGAGGCGCGGTCAGCTTGGTCATGGGAACCTCTTAAGAGGGCGGCCCGATAATCTTTGCGTCTGCTAGAGAACCGTGTTATCAACGGTTTGCACACTCTGTTCGCAGATCGCGCACCTGTCACAGGGGCCGCGTTCTGAGCAGGAATCAAGGAGAGTTGGTCATTAGAACAGCTCTCCTTGAATTTTTTCAGCATAGTGGGGCATGACTTCCGCGTAGCGGCGTTGCGCAGCCTCGATCGTTACTGTGAACCTTTCCGCGACTTCTGACGGCGACCTGCATTTTCTTACGCCCGCGGTCGGCATCAGCCACAAGTCAGCAAATCGGTCGGCCTGCCATTCAGGGTCCACACTATTGTCATTGAAGCTGCGGCGCGCCAATGCAGGCTCCTGTTGGGAGTGCAGGATAAGATGCCCGAACTCATGGGCCGTCACCTGTCTCGCTTCAGGATCGCCACTGCAAAGGTCAACATATGTGTGCTCAGATAGGCAGATCGTGTAAGTTCCGATTGCCGTGATCCCATCCATTCCCGGCATGTCCTCATCCGGCAACACGCAAAAGAGGTATTCGGGGAGAACTTCGGGCAAAACGGTTTCAACCAATTGCACCATCTGGACACGCGCATCCGCATCGATGCGCAACAGCTTTCTGAGCTGAACGGTTGCCGCCTCTATTTCTATGGTACTCATTGGCCTAACTGCTCGAAAGTAGCTCCCCATGCCATTATTCCTCTTCCAGCAGCTTCAGGAGTGACTCCTTTTTCAACGGAGTCATTTTTGCGAAGCCCGTTTCCAGCGCTTGCGCTAATCGCCTATCCAGAGGCGATGAATTTTCATTCATCTGAATACGATATTCCTTCGCCGAAAGGGCGGCAGAGTTAGTCAATTCCTTCTCTTGGCGCGGAGTCAGATCAAGATTGGCAACCAAAGTAGACACCAATCTGTCCGGGATCGGTTTGCGACCTGTTTCTACAAGGCTTAAGAAGCCTGGGCTCACCCCAGCGACATGTGCCATATCTATCAAAAGCATGCCCTTAGCCTTCCGAATTTCGCGACACTTTTCGCCAAACGGCGTAAGCCTTTTCCCCCCTGTTTTCTGCCCCCCAGCGATTAGGTTCTGAGCCATCGTCATCTCCGTTTCGGTTTGAGGTAGGGATTTATTTACCATCTCTGGAAAATCCTACAAGGCATTTTTTACCGGAGTAGGTAAATTTACTGTTGGGCTGCCAACGCCGATTTGAAGTCGGCGTCTAAGCATTTCGCCAAACTTCTCCGTCCACGTCAGCGGTCTCGGTTCCCCCGCCCGCCACACCGTCTTCCACTCCGCTTCATATCCATCCGACTTCTTTCGTCGAACTCCGCTCGAAATCGGTCACATTCGCGGGAGCGCGCCGATGCTAATGTCGCGCCATTCTGGTGTCTGCTATATGCTAGTCGGAAGGATCAACTGCTTCCGATCCGCCGCACTCAGCCCGGAAAGACAACGGTCTTGTTTCCATTGAGCACCGAGCGCCCGTCCAGATGGAAAGAAACGGCGCGGGCCAGAACACGACGCTCGATATCCCGGCCTTTGCGGATGAGATCTTCCGGGCTGTCATGATGGCTGATGCGTTCGACATCCTGTTCGATGATCGGCCCCTCATCGAGATCGGCGGTAACATAATGTGCTGTCGCGCCAATCAGTTTTACGCCGCGCTGATGGGCCTGATGATAGGGCTTTGCTCCCTTGAAGCCCGGCAGGAAGCTATGATGGATATTGATGCAGCGCCCGGACAGAAAGGCGGCCAGATCGTCGGACAATATCTGCATATAGCGTGCGAGAACGATCAGTTCCGCACCCGTTGAAGTCACGATTTCCTTGATCTGCGCTTCCTGCTGCGCCTTCGTATCCTTCGTAACCGGCAGATAATGGAAGGGCATCTCTCCGAAATCGGTCCCCGCATAGGTTTCGCGCGGGTGGTTTGAAATGATCCCAACCACGTTCATGGAGAGCTCGCCGATACGATGGCGATAGAGAAGATCGACGAGGCAATGATCGAACTTCGAGGCCATCAGGATCACCTTGCGCGGCTCCCCGTGCCGCCGAAGCGACCAATCCATGCCGAATGCGTCCGCCACAGGCGTGAGTGTCGCCCGCAAATCGTCTGCCGCAACCCCCTCGGCTACGCTGAAGACGATACGCGTGAAGAACTTCCCCGTTTCGGGATCGTCAAACTGATGCGCTTCACGAATATTCCCTTCGTGCTGCAACAACGCGCCGGAGACGCCCGCAACGATTCCAACACGATTGGTACAGGAAAGGGTTAAGATGAAATTTGCCATACGGACAGTGTGTTTCCAGTCTGATCTTGAAGCTCGCGGCTAACTTGAGAGGAGTGACCGGCAAATCTCGGGTGCGGATGCACCGCTCGCGGATCAACAATCCAGAGTTGACTCTCTTTCCCATACCGAGAGATGCCGACTATAGTCGTTCCACTCTTGCATCTTCAGCTTCATATAGGCTGCAATAAAATCCTCACCCAGCGAAGCCTTCGGCATCGTAGACTTTTCAAGCGCGCGCAGGGCATCGAGCAGGTTCAGCGGCAGCTTCTTTACGTTCCGAACCGTATGACCGTGGGTATACATATTGATATCAAGCCGCTTACCGGGATCACGCGCGTTGCGAATGCCATCGAGCCCTGCGGCAAGGATTGCGGCCTGCATCAGATAAGGGTTCGTCGATCCGTCCGGCAACCTGAACTCGAAGCGCCCATCATCGGGAATGCGTATCATATGGGTGCGATTGTTGCCCGTATAGGTCACGCTGTTCGGCGACCAGGTCGCGCCGGACGTCGTACGCGGCGCGTTGATGCGCTTGTAGCTGTTGACTGTCGGATTGGTGATCGCCGCAATCTCCGGGGCGTGGTGCAGCAACCCTGCTATGAACTGATAGCCAAGCCCCGAAAGCCCCAACTCGTCCTTGGCGTCAGAAAACACATTGGTCTTGCCTTTCCACAGCGACACATGGGTGTGGCAACCATTGCCGGTAAGCGTTGAAAACGGCTTCGGCATGAAGGTCGCGCGCAGGCCGTGTTTTTCCGCGATCGACTTCACCATGAACTTGAAAAAGGCGTGCCGATCCGCAGTCACAAGCGCATCATCATAATCCCAGTTCATCTCGAACTGGCCGTTCGCGTCTTCATGATCGTTCTGATAGGGATTCCAGCCCAGCAAGAGCATCGCATCGCATATTTCGGTGATGACATCATAACGTCGCATCAGCGCCTGCTGGTCATAGCACGGCTTGGTCTGCGTATCGCCAGCATCGGAAATGGCTTCGCCATCGGCTGTGAGCAGAAAATATTCGCACTCCACGCCCGACTTCATCTGGTAGCCCATCTCGGCAGCCGCGGCGATCTGCGCCTTGAGCAGGTTGCGGGGGCCATGCGGAACCGGCGCCCCGTTCATAACCGGATCAGCCGCGAGCCAACCCACCTCCGGCTTCCACGGCAGCTGGATCAGGCTGGAAGGATCGGGCAGCGCGAACATGTCCGGATCGGCAGGGGTCATATCGAGCCAGGTCGCAAAACCGGCAAAGCCCGCACCCGCTTTCGCCATGCCATCGATTGCGGCCGCCGGAACCAGCTTGGACCGCTGCACACCGAAGAGATCGGTAAAACTTATCAGGAAATATTTGATGCCGCGCTCTGCGGCGATCTTCGAAAGTGCAGCCATCTTGATTTCCCCTGTCAAAAGTTGCCGGTCATGCCCGGAATCCAGCTTGTTCCCGCAAGCGGAACGCGCGCCATTGCGGCGGACTCTATCGTCAGCGCGACGAGATCTTCCGGTTCAAGATTGTGCAAATGACTCTTGCCACAGGCACGGGCGATAGTCTGCGCCTCCAGGGTCAGCACCGCGAGGTAATTGGCGAGCCGTCGACCGGCGGCCACTGGGTCCAGCCTGGCCGAAAGGATCGGATCCTGCGTCGTGATACCGGCAGGGTCCAGCCCCTCCTGCCAGTCGTCATACGCCCCTGCCGTAGTGCCGAGCTTGCGATACTCCTCCTCAAGCGCTGGATCATTGTCTCCCAGAGCCACCAGCGCCGCGGTGCCGATCGCCACCGCATCGGCGCCCAGTGCGAGCGCCTTCGCCACATCCGCACCGTTGCGGATACCGCCAGAGACGATCAGCTGCACCTTGCGATGCATTCCCAGATCCTGAAGTGCCTGCACGGCGGGGCGGATCGCGGCCAGCGTCGGAATGCCGACATGCTCGATGAACACTTCCTGCGTCGCGGCGGTGCCGCCCTGCATACCGTCGAGAACCACAACGTCTGCGCCCGCTTTAACCGCAAGCGCCACATCATAATATGGACGGGTCGCGCCGACCTTCACATAGATCGGCTTTTCCCAGTCGGTAATCTCGCGCAGCTCTTCAATCTTGATTTCAAGATCGTCCGGGCCGGTCCAGTCGGGATGGCGGCAGGCCGAGCGCTGGTCGATGCCCTTGGGCAGATTACGCATCTGCGCCACGCGATCGGATATCTTCTGACCGAGCAGCATACCGCCGCCGCCGGGCTTGGCACCCTGCCCTATCACAACCTCGATCGCATCGGCTTTGCGAAGATCATCCGGGTTCATGCCATAACGTGAGGGCAGATATTGATAGACAAGAGTTTGGGACTGGCCGCGTTCCTCCGGCGTCATACCGCCATCGCCCGTGGTGGTGGAGGTTCCCGCAGCGGATGCGCCGCGTCCCAGAGCCTCCTTCGCCTGGGCAGACAGCGACCCGAAGCTCATGCCCGCAATCGTGACAGGAATCTTGAGATGGATCGGCTTTTTCGCAAATCGGGTGCCCAGAACGACATCGGTCGCGCATTTTTCGCGATATCCCTCCAGTGGATACCGCGACACCGACGCGCCAAGAAACAACAGATCGTCAAAATGCGGCAGCTTGCGCTTCGCGCCCGCGCCCCGAATATCATAGATCCCGGTGGCCGCTGCCCGGCGAATTTCCGACAGGGTATAGGCGTCGAAAGTAGCGGACTGGCGCGGCAGGGTCTGGGGAATATTCTCTATATCCATGAAGCTCGATCCTCAGTACGCCGACGCATTGTCGACGTGGAAGTTGTAAAGCTGGCGCGCGGAACCATAGCGGCGAAACTCCTCCGCTTTCACCGAATCCGGCGCGCCGGCCGCACGCAGGATTTCACGCAGGGCGAGAACATGTTCGTCGCGCATTTCCTTCTCGATGCAGTCTGCACCAAGGCTGGCGACCTTGCCTCGCACGAATATTCTCGTCTCGTAGATAGAATCGCCCAGCGCATCACCGGCGTCACCCAGCACAACGAGCGTTCCCGATTGCGCCATAAACGCACTCATCGGGCCGATTGACCCTTTGACAACGATATCGATGCCCTTCATCGAGATACCGCAGCGCGCCGCAGCATTCCCCTCGATGACCAGCAGGCCGCCATGAGCGGTGGCGCCTGCCGACTGAGAGGCATCACCCTTCACATGCACCTTGCCGGACATCATGTTCTCAGCGACGCCCACGCCAGCGTTCCCTTCGATCACGACGGTCGCCTGCTGGTTCATGCCAGCACAATAATAGCCAACATGCCCGGCAATCTCGACCGTTACCGGGGCATCGAGTCCCACCGCCAACGCATGCTGACCGGCGGGATTTTCAACACGCCAGTAAGTCTCGTTCGTATTGTGCTGCACCTCATGAAGTGCGGCATTCAGATCGCGGCGGCTGGATTTCGCAAGATCGACCGTCCGCATCAGTTGCGCTCCCACACATAGACACGGGTAGGCTCCGGCTCGAACACCCTGGCTGTCTCGATACCCGGCAGCCCAACCAGCGCCCGATATTCTGAACCGAAAGCGACATATTGATCGGTCTCCGCCATAACAGCGGGCTTGCAGGAGATGGGGTCACGCAGAACTGCAAAGCCGTTTTCGGTCCCCACAACGAAGGTGAAGAAGCCGTCCAGATCATCCAGGCTCGCCTCCAGCGCTTGCTTGAGAGATGCGCCCTCGCGGAGCCGCCAGGTCAGATACCCGGCCGCGACTTCGCTGTCGTTATCCGTCTCGAAGCTGATGCCGTTCGGCTCCAGCATCCGGCGCAGGCTGGCATGGTTGGAGAGGGAACCATTGTGCACCAGGCACTGATCCGCGCCTGTCGAGAAAGGATGCGCGCCCGCTGTGGTCACGGCACTTTCCGTCGCCATGCGCGTATGGCCGATGCCATGCGTGCCTCCCATTTTCGCCAGATCGAAGCGCCGGGCGACATCGCCAGGAAGGCCCACCTCCTTATAAAGCTCGATGCGATGGCCCGCGCCGGTAACGACGACATCGGGGCGGTTGACGGCAAGCCATCCCCGCACCGCATCCTCATCTCTGGCGGCAATGCTCAGCACCATGTGCGTGTCACGAGCTGCGGCCTCTGCCTTGCCCTTGAAGGCCTCGGCAACCGCGCCCAGATTTGCGCCGCGCAGCGTCAATTTGACATGGGCAGCATCGCCAGCACCGTAGACCGCAAAGCCGGCGCTGTCCGGCCCCCGGTCCGTCATAACTTCCAGCATATCGGCGAGCATTTCGCCCAGCCGAGGTTCCAGCGCTCTGTCTTTGAGGAACAGCCCTACAATGCCGCACATGATATGAATGGTCTCCGCATTATCGCTGGGACCGCTATATCCTGAGCATCACAGGAGTCAATTATAGAGAAAATTAATTTCTTACTAGGAAATTACCCTCGCGGATAAACAATGATCGATAGATAGCGGGCCTCCCCGCCCAACAGCTCCTCCGGTCCGTGCAGGGCACCGCTGTCGAACAGCAGCGAATCCCCGGCGTTCAACTGATAACTCTCGGTTCCATGCCGATAGCGAACGCCTCCATCGAGCATATAGATGAATTCGATGCCCGCGTGCTGAAAGCCGGTATAAGCCATCGCATCCTTGCTTAGCTCAATAAGATATGGCTCTACGATCATGTCGCCGCGAAGGACATGACCGAGCAACTGATAGATATGGCCAACCTTGGTCCCGCGCCTGTCGATCGTCACGCCGCCACCCGCCGGGACATAGGAACAATCGAGCCGCTCCTCGAATGACGCAAAAAGAGACGACAGCGGCACCTGCAACGCGGCGGAAATTGCCTGAAGCGTCGCGAGCGACGGAGAAATTCCGCCATTTTCAATCTTGGAGAGCATACCGCTGGAAATACCCGCTGCGGCGGCAAGATCGGCAATGGACAGATCATGCTGGCGGCGCAGGCTTCGGATATGCTGGCCGAGAGCCCGCTCCAACTCGCGCTCGGGAGCTGCCGGTGCCAAAGACCCCGTATCCAGCGCCCCCTCTAAGGAGAACTCCCCGTAATCCTTGGACATGTCAGCCCCGGACGCGGACGGTTTCTTTTTCAATCGCTCTGCCATCGCATCGTTCTGCGGCACCGTAATCGATTGTGTCAAGGCAAGTGACAGGCAAACAGATCAGTCTGCGGCTGCCATTGCTGCGAGAGCGACTGTGAACCAGTGCTCAAGGCTGGCTTGAAAACTGCGAAACAACGCCAGTTCGAACGCGGGCGCCTCTTCCTCCGTCTGCCACAGAATTACCCCCGCATGGGCAATCACAGTGGTGGCCGCGCTGCCTCGGCCGAATGCATCGGGGTGCAGATCGATGAACGCCCCTTTTTGCAGGAGCTGGCGCGCCTTTGCTCCCCTCAGCGAATATAGCGCATACCCCCCGGATTGGTCGGACACGGACGCAACTCCCGCTAAGCGCTCTGCCAGGCTTTCGCCCCAGTCGGGTGCTGCATCGGGCGATATCACCAGCCACATCTCCGGGCCGGTGCCGATGATGATCTCGCCCGATCCAGCTTTGAGTGCACGAGCCACAGGCATTGCGGATATCCCCAGGAGGGCGGCCAAATGGGTCATGTCGGCTCCCCTGCGCGCCATTACGGCCGCAATGCCCATGCCCAGCATAGGGACAAGTTCTGCCCCCTCAACCACGGACGCGCACTCCTTCTGGATCGACAAAGACGGGATTGCACACCTGCACTTCGGTATTGCGGCCTCGCACAGGATCATAAGCGAAGAGACGCTCGCCGTGGCGTTCTGGCCCATTACGCAGCAGCGCCAGCCCGATCCAGCTTGCTTCCGAAGGCGAGTAGGCGACCGAGCTTACATTGCCCTGATCATTGGCGGCAACAGGAGCCGCGCCTGCATTGATCAGATGTGCGCCAGCACCGATACGCTGCCCGATGTCGACTGGCCTGATGCCTACCAGCTGAGGCCGCGCCGGATCCAGCAGCGCCTCCCGGTTGGCCATGACCCGCCCGATAAAATCCTTCTTCCTGGAGAGCAATCGCCCCATACCAAGATCGAATGCCGTCGTCTGGCCACTGAGTTCATTGCCAGCCGGATGCCCCTTTTCGATCCGCATCACGCCAAGTGCCTCCGTGCCATAAGGGGTTATGTCGAATTCGCCGCCAGCAGCGAACAATTCGCGCAGCAACGCCTCACCCTGATGGGCCGGAACACTCACCTCATAGGCCAGCTCCCCGGAGAAGGAGAGGCGATAGAGTCGCGCCGGCAGGCCGCGCCATGTGAATTTGCACGCCGCCATATAGGGAAAGGCTTCGTTGGAAAGATCGATATCCGGCAGCATCTTCTGCAACACGGCCCGCGATTGCGGACCCGCCACGGCATAAGTCGCCCACTGCTCCGTCACCGAAGTCGCTTGCACGTCCAGATCCGGCCACAGCACCTGCCGGGCATAGTCGATATGCTGCATCACGCGCGCTGCGTTCGCCGTGGTCGTGGTCATGAAGAAATAGTCTTCGGCAAATCGCGTTGTGGTTCCGTCGTCGAATACGAAGCCGTCCTCGCGCAGCATCAGGCCATAGCGCGCCTTGCCAACGGGCAGAGTTGAGAACATGTTTACATAGAGCCGATCGAGCAGCTTCGCGGCGTCTGGCCCATGCACATCGATCTTGCCCAGCGTCGAGACATCGCAGATACCGACGCCGGAGCGCGTTGCCTTGACCTCTCGCGTGACCGTTTCCAGCCAGTCGCGCTCACCGGGGCGGGAAAACCACTGCGCGCGCTTCCACAGGCCCGCATCGGCGAAGGTTGCCCCCTGCCCGATCGCCCATTGATGGCTGGCGGTATGCCGTTCCGGACGGAAATGGTCACCCCGGTGATGCCCCGCAAACGCGCCGATGGCGACCGGCACATAAGGCGGACGCGAGAGGATTGTGCCCACATTCGGGATGGCCCTGTCAGTCGCCTGCGCCAGCAAGGCATTGGCGGTAAGCTGGCCCAGCTTGCCCTGATCGGTCGCCATGCCCAGCGTTGTATAGCGTTTCATATGCTCGACCGAAACAAAGCCCTCACGCGCAGCGAGCGCCACATCCCTGTCGGTTACGTCATGCTGAAAATCGACGAATGCCTTGGTCTTGCCTTCGCTGGGCGCCCAGAGGGGCGTCGCTGCGACGTCTTCCTCATCGGCGATGAACGTCTCTGAGGCCCGGCCCCCAACCCCAAGCTCATCTGTGATGCTGTCCACCGACTTGACGCCATCCTCCAGAGCTTCCCGCAGCGAGAAGCGCCCGGCGGCCGCCCCAATGGCAATCATGCCTGGCGGCATCTTGCCAGGCACAAATGCCTGAATCTCTTCTGACCACACAGGTCGCGCACCCAGGTTACTGCCAAGGCCGATAGCGGGGCTCCAGCCCCCAGACATCGCAAGCAGATCGGCGTCGAAGGTCCGCGTTCGGCCCTGCGCGTTCCTTACAACGACCCGCCTTAGCGCCTTGCCCTTCGCATCCAGCACCCTCGCATTCGCCAATATCTCGACACCGGCTCGTGCAAGAGCGGCCGATGCGGCAGGAAGGGTGTCCCGCGTATCGACAACTGCCGCCAGATCGACACCTGCGGAGAGCAAATGCGCGGCCGTTTCCCAACCGCTGTCGCTCGCGGTATAAACCAGCGCGTGCGTGCCCGGCGCGACGGCATAACGATGGAGATAGGTCGAAACCGCACCGGCCATCATCACGCCAGGCCGGTCATTGCTACCGAACGTCAGCGGACGCTCGATCGCGCCAGTCGCAAGCAGTGCGCGCCTGGCCGCGATCTTCCACAGGCACTGGCGCGGCTGGCCGGGCGCGGGTTCGGGCAGATGATCTGCCACGCGCTCTATCGCGCCGTAGATATGCCCGTCATAGGCGCCGAAGATACTGGTGCGCGCAAGCATCTTTACATTGGGCATGTCTCTGAGTTCGGCGAATATGCGCGCGGTCCATTCCCCTGCGCGCTCACCATTGATGGTCTGGGTTCCCGACATCAACCGCCCACCAACCAGCCGGTCTTCCTCGGCCAATATGACCCGGATGCCACTGCGCGCGGCGGTCAGCGCCGCTGCCAGCCCGGCAGGGCCAGCGCCGATGACCAGCAGATCGCAAAAGGCGTGGTTCTGGTCGTAGCTGTCCGGGTCCGGCTGCATCGAGAGCGCACCGAGCCCCGCCGCACGGCGGATCACTGGCTCATAAAGCTTTTCCCACAGCTTTGCGGGCCACATGAAGGTCTTGTAATAGAAACCCGCAGCGAGCAGCGGCGCGGCAAGCTGATTGATCGACATGAGGTCGAAGCTGAGGCTGGGCCATCGGTTCTGACTGATTGCGCTCAGCCCGTCATAAAGCTCTGTTGTGGTTGCGCGTATGTTTGGCTCCGCACGCGCGCCGGTGCGCAGCGTGACAAGCGCGCTCGGTTCTTCGCTTCCTGCGGTCAATATACCGCGCGGCCGGTGATATTTGAACGAACGCCCGACCAGCTTCACACCGTTGGCCAGTAGCGCGGACGCCAACGTGTCGCCCGCATAACCGCTATAGGTCTTGCCATCGAAAGAGAAGGAGAGCGGAGAGGAGCGGTCAATCAGCCCACCCTGCGACAACCGGCTCATCGCGCTGCATCCTTTGCCAATACTGCTTCACTGATCTCATGCGTCTGGCTGTCGCGGGTCACGGTCAACCAGTTGCGGCAGCCTTGCGCATGGTACCAATGCTCGCGCACCGACCCGATGGGATTATCGCGCAGATAGACATAGTCATAAAACGCCTCGTCATTATCCGGACGGTTCGTGTCGGTCTCGCCCCGACAGACGAATTCATGCGTGTCTCGCGGGCCGCAATAGGGACAGGGAATACGCATCGTGTCGGCCTCTATGTTCAGTGAAGATTGGGCTGTGCGCCCTGCCCTTTTTCGTCGATCACCCTGCCGCTGGCGAAGCGGTCGAGACGATAGGCGGACGCTGCCTCATGCATCTGATCGGTCGCGAGCAGATGGGCAAAGCACCAGCCCGATCCCGGCGTCGCCTTGAACCCGCCATAGCACCAGCCGGCATTGAGATAGAGCCCGTCGATCGGCGAATGGTCGATGATTGGCGAACCGTCCATGCTCATATCGACAACGCCGCCCCAGCTTCGGAGCAGCCGTGCCCGACCGATCATCGGCATGATCGCCATGCCGCCCTCGCATACGTCCTGCACCACGGGCAGATTTCCGCGCGCGGCATAGCTGTTGTAGCCGTCGATGTCGCCGCCGAACACAAGGCCGCCCTTGTCCGACTGGCTGACATAGAAATGCCCGGCGCCGAAGGTGATGACACCAGGGATAACGGGCTTCAGCGCCTCACTTACGAACGCTTGCAACACATGGCTCTCGATCGGCAGACGCAGGCCCGCCATCGCCGCGACATGCGAACTGTGACCCGCCACCGCCAAGCCAACCTTGGGTGCCAGGATGGTGCCGCGTGTCGTTTCAACGCCGGTGATCCGTCCCCTCGCATCGCGCACAAAGCCGGTAACCTCGCAATTCTGGATGATGTCGACACCGCGATCAGATGCTGCTCGGGCATAGCCCCATACCACCGCATCATGCCGCGCCGTGCCGCCGCGCCTTTGCAGCAGCCCGCCCTGAATCGGAAAACGCGCGTTGTCGAAATTGAGGAATGGTGCCATCGCGCGAACCTCCTCACGGTCCAGCAATTCGGCATCAATGCCGTGCAGCCGCATCGCATTGCCACGCCGGACGAAGGCATCGCGTTGGGCATCCGAATGATAGAGGTTGAGCACACCGCGCTGGCTGACCATCGTGTTGTAATTGAGGTCCTGCTCCATCCCCTCCCACAGCTTCATCGACAATTCGTAGAAGGGCGCATTGCCGTCGAGACCGTAATTGGAACGGATGATAGTCGTGTTACGCCCGGCATTGCCGCCGCCGATCCAGCCCTTCTCCACCACCGCAATATTGGTGATGCCGTGAACCTTCGCCAGATAATAGGCGGTCGCAAGGCCATGCCCGCCGCCACCGACGATGATGATATCATAGCTGGAACGCGGCGCTGCATCGCGCCATGTCGGCTTCCAGTGGCGATGACCGGATAGAGCCCGCCTCGCGAGGGAAAATATCGAATAGCGCTGCACGTCCCAACTCCCCAGCGGCAGGACAACAAGGCGAGAGCGCCTTGAGACTATCCGCTGCCCCATCATCTCTAGCCGAGAGCTACGTGTTGAGATTTACTCATAGGGACATTTTGTTATAAATATTCGCCATGACGCCACATACACCCCCGCATTCGCTTGGCCTGCTGCTGATCGAGGGTTTTGCGCTGATGTCCTATGCATCGGTGATAGAACCCTTTCGCGCGGCCAATAATCTTGCCGGTGAAGAGCTGTACCGCTGGACCCATATCTCTGTCGACGGAGAGCCGGTTCGCGCATCAAACGGAGCCTTGTTCTTTGCTGATGAACAGGTGGGCACTTCGACGCATTTCGACACGCTGTTCCTCTTCGCGGCGGGAGACCCGCTTACGTTCGCAGACAAGCCGACGTTCGCCTGGTTGCGCAAGATTGCCCGGCTCGGCACACGCATCGCCGGCATATCGGGCGGACCCTTTCTGATGGCGCGGGCGGGATTACTCGATGGATATAGCGCGACAATACACTGGGAACACCGGATTGCACTGCAAAGCGGCTTTCCGGATCTCATGATTGAACCCAGCCTTTATGTCATCGATCGGGCGCGTATCACCTGCGCGGGAGGCACGGCGGGACTGGATCTGGCGATCGATCTGATCGAACGCGATCACAGCCCTCTGCTCGCGCGCCGGGTCGGCGAATGGTTCATTCAAACCGAACATCGAAACGCCAGCAAGCCACAGCGTCCCTCGCTCAGCGAACGCTTCGGCGTGCGCGACGAACGCGTAGTGCGTGCGCTGGCAGTAATGGAAAAAGCGATGGAACACCCGTCGCCCGTCTCGGAAATCGCTGCGGCGGCCTATGTTTCAGCACGCCAGCTCGAACGCCTGTTCCATCGGCATCTCGGCAAATCAATCAGCGCAGTCTATCTCGATGTGCGGCTCGATCGCGCCGCCCAGCTTCTGCACCAGACAGCCGCCTCCACCACGACCATCGCACTCATGTGCGGCTTCCGCAGCGCAAGCCATTTTTCCACAGCATTCAGGCGGCGCTTCGCGATCTCCCCGAGCCATTTCCGTAAACAGGAGAGCCTGTAGGCTGCAATATAGCATTGATACGTATCACGGCGCCGCGATTAGAGCCTTGGTTTCCCCACAGGCGTCGAAGCCCTGCTCGAACAACCCCCATCTTCTCGTCACTGAGCGAGCCAGCCACGGCTTCGCGCTATCGATCAGCATGGACTATACTTCGCCGGAGCAAGCCAATGTCGCGCCGGTTGGCCGGAGAAGCCCGCAGATGCGCTTGACCGCAGGCTCGGGGCGCAGCATGAGCCTCTACGCGTGCATTTCCATCCCTTCGGCGGTCTGCGGAAGACAGTCGACTGGATCAACAACCATGAACTTGCGCATCCGCCACGCGCTGCAAAGGAAGGACCGAGGTGAGCACCCTATATCTTCTGCGGGCCGAAGCGCCCGACCGGCCCGGACTGGTGGCGCGTGTCGCCAGCTTTCTTGCAGAGCGCGGGGGTAACATCGTCGATGCCCAGCAATTTGACGATGGCCTCAACGATCGCTTTTTCATGCGTGTGGCATTCCAGCCTGGCGAGAACGAGACGCTGGATGCTTTTCGGCATAACTTCACCGCTGTAGCGGGAGAACTGGGGCTGACCTGGACGGTGCGCGACGCAGCGCAGCGCAAGAAAGTGCTGCTGATGGTCTCCAAATTCGACCACTGCCTGATCGACCTGCTTTATCGCCACCGGATCGGCGAGCTTCCGATGGATGTGGTCGGCGTCGCCTCCAATCATCCGCTTGAAGCGGTGTCTGCCTCGCTGATGGGCGACATACCGTTTCATCATCTGCCAGTGACGCGCGAAACACGGAGCCAGCAGGAGGCGCAGATCAAGCGGCTGGTGGAGGAGACCGGCTCGGATCTCGTCGTTCTCGCACGCTATATGCAGATACTCTCCGATGATCTGGCGTCGTTCCTCTCGGGGCGCTGCATCAACATTCATCACAGCTTCCTGCCCGGCTTCAAGGGCGCGAAGCCCTATCATCAGGCCCATGAGCGCGGCGTCAAGATGATCGGCGCGACCGCGCACTACGTCACCAGCGACCTTGATGAAGGGCCGATCATCCACCAGGATGCCGAGGCGATCAGCCACGCGGACACACCGGAGGATCTGGTGCGGAAGGGACGCGACATAGAGCGACGCGTGCTGGCCGAAGCGGTGCGGCTGCATCTGCATGGCCGGGTCTTCCTCAACGGCGCCCGGACGGTTGTCTTCAAAGGTTAGACCTGGGAAGTGCCAGTGGGTGAGTTCACCGCGCGGATTCCCGCACCGTCTCCATCGCGACAAAGGTTGAGGTGCTGGCGACGTGCGGGAGGTTGGAAATCTTCTCGCCCAGTACGATGCGGTATTTGCGGATATCGGCGGTTCGCACTTTCAGCAGATAATCGAAGCTCGACGCGATCATATGGCATTCCTCGACTTCAGGAATGCGGCGCACGGCGGCGTTGAATTCGGCCAGCGCCGCCTCACGGGTGTCGGAGAGCTTCACCTCGGTGAAGGCCACATGTTCCAGCCCGACCTTGGCCGGATCGACGATGGCGCGAAAGCCCACGATGACACCGCTCTCCACCAGCCGCCGGACGCGCTGCTGGCATGGCGTCTTGGACAAGCCGACCTGCTGCGCGAGATCGGTATAGGTGATGCGGCCATCCTTGCGCATAACGGCGAGGATTTTCCGGTCAAAATCATCCAGATCGACTTCTGCTGGGGGAATTTCCATAACAATCACCTAAAATGGCGCATAATATAAGGCATATATATCGCAATATAGTGTTGATTAAGTCTGATCGCCATATCAGCCTGCGTTATCATGCCGCCATGACCCAAGCCGCTCCCTTTGCCGCATTCGCTCCCCCGCTGCGCGAGCCGTCCTCATTGCGCCGCGCGATTACCGCCGCGTATCGACGTGCCGAGCCGGAATGCGTGCTGTCTATGCTGGATCAGGCGGAGCTGACCGCCGAGATGCGCGCTGATGTGGGGCGCACGGCCCGTTCCCTGATCACCGCCCTGCGCACCAAGCCCAAAGGGAACGGCGTCGAGGGGCTGGTGCAGGAGTTCGCCCTTTCAAGTCAGGAGGGCGTGGCGCTCATGTGCCTGGCGGAGGCATTGCTGCGTATTCCCGATGATGCCACCCGCGACGCGCTGATCCGCGACAAGATCGCGGGCGGAGACTGGCGCAGCCATATCGGCAGCGGCCGGTCGCTGTTTGTCAATGCAGCAAGCTGGGGGTTGGTCGTCACCGGCAAACTTGTTGAGAGCGCGGATGATCGTGGCCTTGCCGCCGCCCTCACCCGCCTGATTGCACGCGCGGGCGAACCGGTGATCCGGCGCGGGGTTGATCTCGCGATGCGGATGATGGGCGAGCAGTTCGTCACTGGCGAGACGATCGAGGAGGCGCTGAGGCGTTCGCGTCCACAAGAGGAGAAGGGCTTTACCTATAGCTATGACATGCTGGGCGAGGCAGCCACCACGGCGGCCGATGCGGCGCGCTATAATCGCGATTATGAGGCAGGCATCCACGCCATAGGCGAGGCATCGGCGGGGCGCGGCGTCTATGCCGGTCCGGGCATCTCGATCAAGCTCTCGGCGCTGCACCCGCGCTACTCGCGAGCACAGCTGGGCCGGGTGATGGGTGAGCTGCTGCCGCGCGTGAAGGCGCTGGCGCTGCTGGCCAAGGGCTATGACATCGGCCTCAACATCGATGCGGAGGAAGCCGATCGGCTGGAGCTATCGCTCGATCTGCTGGAGAGCCTCGCGCTTGATCCGGATCTCTTGGGCTGGAACGGCCTTGGCTTCGTGGTGCAGGCCTATGGCAAGCGCTGCCCCTTCGTGATCGACTGGATTATCGATCTGGCGCGGCGCGCCGGTAGGCGGATCATGGTGCGTCTCGTCAAGGGCGCGTATTGGGATGCGGAGATCAAGCGCGCGCAGATCGATGGATTGGCAGATTTCCCGGTCTATACGCGCAAGGTCCACACCGATGTTGCCTATATCGCCTGCGCCAGGAAGCTGCTCTCGGCGCGCGATGTCGTGTTCCCGCAATTCGCAACGCATAATGCGCAGACGCTCAGCGCGATCTATCATCTGGCCGGGCCGGACTTTGCGGCGGGAGATTATGAGTTCCAGTGCCTGCACGGCATGGGCGAGCCGCTGTATGAGGATGTTGTCGGCGGGTCTCGCCTTAACCGTCCCTGCCGCATCTATGCGCCGGTGGGGACGCACGAGACGCTGCTCGCCTATCTGGTGCGGCGGCTGCTGGAGAACGGCGCGAATAGCTCCTTCGTCAACCGGATCGGCGATCCTGCCGTTTCCATCGAGGAGCTGATTGCGGATCCGGTCGAACAGGTGCGCGCGATGGCGCGGCCGGGAAAGACGCATGACCTGATCGCCCTGCCCTGCGCGCTTTTCCCCGACCGGCGCAACTCGGCCGGGATCGATCTCAGCAATGAGGCGGCGCTGACGGGACTAGGCGAAGCCTTGCAGCAAAGCGCCGCGATCCAGTGGACAGCCGGCGATGAGGGCAAGGCGCGAGAGATAGTGAACCCCGCCGACCATCGCGATGTGGTGGGTATGGTTCGGGAAGTGACACCCGAGCAGGCGCGCGCGGCTGTAGCGAGGGCCAACGGCTCGAACTGGGCGGCCACCCCCGTCGCCGCACGTGCCGCGATGCTCGAACGCGCTGCGGATGCGATGCAGGTGCATATGCCCATGCTGATAGGCCTTGCAATACGCGAGGCGGGCAAATCCGCCGCAAACGCCATTGCCGAGGTGCGCGAGGCGATCGACTTCCTGCGCTATTACGCCGTTCAGGCGCGCGGGCTGGGCGATGCCGAGCCGCTTGGTCCGGTGGTGTGTATATCGCCCTGGAATTTCCCGCTGGCGATCTTCACGGGACAAGTGGCCGCCGCGCTGGTGGCCGGAAATCCGGTGCTCGCCAAGCCCGCCGAAGAGACGCCGCTGATCGCTGCCGAGGCCGTGCGCCTGCTGCACGAAGCGGGTGTGCCTGAGGACGCGCTCCAGCTTGTCTGCGGCGCGGGCGACGTTGGTGCGGCGCTGGTGGGTGCGGAAGAGACGCAAGCTGTGATGTTCACCGGCTCCACCGAAGTCGCGCGCCTCATTCAGAAGCAGCTCGCCACCCGCCTGTCGCCACAGGGCAGGCCGATCCCGCTGATCGCCGAAACCGGTGGGCAGAACGCGATGATCGTGGATTCATCGGCACTGGCTGAGCAAGTTGTGGCGGATGTGATCGCCTCGGCGTTCGATAGCGCGGGCCAGCGCTGCTCTGCCCTGCGCATATTGTGCCTTCAGGACGAGATCGCCGACCGTACGCTGGCCATGCTGAAGGGCGCGCTGAATGAGCTGCGTATTGGCAATACCGAGCAGCTGGCGGTCGATATCGGCCCGGTCATCACCGCCGGAGCCAAGGCCAATATCGAGGCGCATATCGACATAATGCGCGCAAAGGGACGCCAGATCGAGCAGCTTGCCCTGCCGCCCGAGACCGAACACGGCACATTCGTCGCACCGACGATCATCGAGCTGGACAGCATTGCCGACCTGACGCGGGAGGTATTCGGCCCGGTGCTGCACGTCATCCGCTATAAGCGCGCCGAACTGGACCCGCTGATCGATGCGATCAACGCGACGGGCTATGGCCTCACCTTCGGCCTCCACACCCGGCTCGACGAGACCATCGCGCATGTCTCGCGCAGGATCAAGGCGGGCAATCTCTACATCAACCGCAATATCATCGGCGCGATTGTCGGTGTCCAGCCCTTTGGCGGGCGCGCCCTCTCCGGCACAGGCCCGAAGGCGGGCGGGCCGCTCTACCTCCGGCGACTGGTGCTGGAAGCGCCGTCTTTCCAGGCCAAGACCCCCATCCCTCCTGCGCTGGCGGATTATATCGTCTGGCTGGAGGCGCAGGGACAGACCGAAGCGGCCCAGCACGCGCGCAGCTATGGGGAACACAGCAGGCTTGGGCTGGAGATCGAGATGCCCGGCCCGGTAGGCGAGCGGAACCTTTACGCGCTCCACCCGCGCGGGTGCATCCTGCTCTGCGCCAAGACGGAAAGCGGTCTCTATGACCAGATCGCGGCCGTGCTCGCTACCGGGTGCGAGGGCGTGATCGAGGGCATGGCTCTGCCGGACAGTCTGCCTCGGTCCGTGGCGGCGCGTCTCTCGACGAAGAGCAATGCCCCTGTTGCCGGTGCGCTGATCGAGGGTGACGCGGCCCGCATAACCACCATGCTCCAGCAACTGGCCGAACGGCCCGGCCCCATCGTTACCGCGCATACGGCCTCTCCCGACGGCTATCCGCTCGACTGGCTGATCGAGGAAGTCTCGACCTCGATCAACACCACCGCAGCGGGCGGCAACGCCAGCCTGATGACGCTGGCCTGAGGCGGCTCAGTTCAGTATCATGGGCACCAGCGCCCCCGCCGCCGACACGCCCGTCTTCTGATAGGCGCGCTGGCGATAGGTGAGGATCGTCCCCGGTAAAACGCACAGCTCCTGCGCGATTTCCGCAGCAGAACGCCCGAGGATCGTGCGCGCGCAGATCTGCGCCTCCCGCTCAGACAACGTCGGGAATGACCGGAGCAGTCGCGCCTCGACGACCTCGGCTGCATCGCCGGTATCGATCGGCGCATATTGCCGCACCAGCACGGCGAGGGTCATGCTCGCCAGATTGGCCAGCCGGGCCAGCGCGTCGCTGTCCTGAGCGTCGGTGCCGTAGAAGCTGACCACCAGCAGATAGCGAGCGCCGCGCCAGCCGAAGCTCAGCTTTTCCGAAAAGCCCGGCTCGACGAAGCAGTGCGTGCGGTAGTCGTGCGGGATGATGCTGGCGAGGGAGATGCGCTGAACGAAGCTCTTGCCAGTCGCAATTGCCCGGTTGGCGTGAACCGCAGGGTCATGACGGTAAAAGCGGCGGACATACATATCCACCCGCTGCTCGACACCGGGCAGCAGGCTGCGGGAAATCAGCACGCGCGGCTCCTGTTCATCCACCACCATATAGCCGAACAATTCCTCCACATCCGCTATGGAACGCGCAATCTCGAGTAGCGCGGCGGCGAATTCATCGGCGCTGGAGGCACCGATCAGGCGCGCGCTCGCTTCCGCATCGAGAAGGGGCAGGGTCTGGCGGGGCCGCATGGCATCCTCTTACCACGTATATAGTTCTATAGACAATAAGCGTATTCCTTGGGGGTATCCTGCGGGCAACGAAACCAATGTCGTGCCGAAGGAGAAGATCAGTGGCAAAAGCTTTCGCATCATCAGCCGACCTTGCCGAGAAAGTGGAAACCCTCGAAATACTGGCGGACGGCGTTTACGCCCTGACGGCTGAGGGAGACCCGAATGTCGGCGCGATCGAGGGTGAGGATTTCCTAGTCTGTATCGAGGCGCGGGCGACCCCGGCGGCGGCGCGCGACTGGCTAGGCAAGCTGCGCGAACATACCGACAAGCCGGTCAAATATCTGGTGCTGACCCATTATCACGCCGTCCGCGTGCTGGGCGCGAGCGCCTTCGAAGCGGAGCACATCATCGCCAGCGAGACGACCCGCAAGCTGATCGAGGAGCGCGGCAAACAGGATTGGGACAGCGAGTTTGGCCGGATGCCGCGCCTGTTCAAGCAGCCGGAGGAGATTCCCGGCCTCACCTGGCCGACACAGACGTTCACGGATCATACCCGCATCGATCTCGGGGGGGATCGGGGCCACCTCGATCTGCAATTCTGCGGACGCGGCCATACCGCGGGTGACATCGTCGTCTGGCACGACAAAAGCAAAACCCTGTTCGCAGGCGATCTCGTCGAGGCGGAAGCCGCGCTTTACACGGGAGACGCCTTCCATTTCGACTGGTCGTCCGCCACGTTGGACAAGGTCAAGGCATTTCGCTCCGAGAACCTTATCGGCGGGCGCGGCGCGGTGGCCCGGGGTGTGGTGGCGACCGACAAGGCGATCGAACAAACGCGCGATTTCCTCAAATCCATGATCGAGCACACTGGCGCGGTGCACCGGCGCGGCGGCACGCTGAAAGAAGCGTTCGAAGCCTGCCACGCCGCTCTCGAACCCAAATTCGGGCGCTGGCCGATCTTCGAGCACTGCCTGCCGTTCGACGTCAAGCGGCTGTGGGACGAGATGGATGGCAAGGACTGGCCGGAAATCTGGACGATGGAGCTGGATCGTCAGGTCTGGGATCAGTTGCAGGGGTAAGGGGCATGGGCAGCATGAATCCAGTCAACTGGCGGGAGCGCGTTCCGGTCTGGAAGGCGATCGAGGCATCGCCGCTCCCCGCTGGCGCGCCTTCCGAAAAGGCGAAGATCGTGATCGTGGGCACCGGGCTGGTCGGTCTCGCACAAGCGATCGACCTTGGCCAGCGCGGGCATGACGTCGTGGTGTTGGGCCGGTTCGATTTCATACCGCTGGGATCGAAGGCGATCTGCTTTTCCAAGCGCTCGCTCGACATTCTCGACCGGCTCGGCGTCGGCGAGCAGTCGGTCGAACGGGGCGTGGTCTGGAATGTCGGCAAGGTTTTCTGGAAAGAGGAACGCGCGCCCGTCTATCAGTTCGACATGCTGCCGGTGAAGAACCAGAAGATGCCGGGCTTCATCAACATCCAGCAATATTATCTGGAAGAAATGCTGATCGCGCGGGCGATGGAGCTGCCCAATGTCGATATTCGCTGGGGTCATGACGTTACCGCCATCGATCCGGGCGAGGGAAGCGTGGGCGTCGAAGTCGCGAGCGCGGCGGGCGGATATCATATCGATGCCGAATGGCTGATCGCGTGCGACGGCAACAAGAGCACGATCCGTGAGCTGATGGGGCTGGATTTCGAGGGAAGGGTGTTCGAGGACAATTTCCTCATCGCCGATGTCAAGATGAAGGGCGAGCGCCCGTCCGAGCGCTGGTTCTGGTTCGATCCCCCCTTCAACCCCGGCAAGTCCGTGCTGCTGCACAAGCAGCCGGACGATGTATGGCGGATCGATTTTCAATTGGGCTGGAACATCGATCGCGAGGCCTGCATCCGCCCGGAAAATGTCGATCCCCTGATCCGCGCAATGCTTGGGCAGGATGTGGAGTATGAGCAGGAATGGTATAGCGTCTACACCTTCCAGTGCCGCCGCATGGCGCGCTTTGTCCACGGTCGCGTGCTGTTCGCGGGAGACAGCGCGCACCTCGTTTCGCCCTTTGGCGCACGCGGATGCAATGGCGGCTTTGCCGACATCGACAATCTCGGCTGGAAGCTCGATCTGATCCTGCGCGGAGAGGCGGATGCCTCGCTGCTGGAAAGCTATAATGAAGAAGCGATCGCCACGGCGGACGAGAATATCCTCAATTCCACCCGCTCGACCGATTTCATCACCCCCAAGAGCAAGATCAGCACGATCTTCCGGGATGCCGTGCTGGAATTGTCCGGCGAAGTGCCGTTCGCACAGGGGCTCGTCAACTCGGGTCGGCTCTCCACAGCGGTAAGCTACTCCGGAAGCGCGCTCAACACACCGGATGGCGAAGACTGGCAGGGCAAGGGCATCGCGCCCGGCTCCCCGGCGCTGGACGCGCCTCTGGATGAAGGCTGGCTGCTGGAACGGCTGGGCGGGCGGTTCGTGCTGCTGACGAACGGCGACCCCGGCTTCGCCGTGCCGGGTGTTGAGACGATCGACCTCTCCAGCATCTCCAACGCCGCGCGGGCTCTGGAGCGCCATGATCTGACGCCCGGCGCCGCCATCCTCATCAGGCCAGACCACTATGTCGCGGCGCGCTGGAAATCCCCCACCGCCGCGGCGGTGGCCGGGGCGCTCGCACGCGCGAAGGGAGCGCTGCCGTCATGAAGCTCGTAACCAGCCCCAACCTCGCCAATGCGGACGGCGTGTACGAAAAACTGATCGCGCTGCATCACGGCCTTGACGAGGAGGAAAGTATGCGCGTCAATGCACGCCTCATCCTGCTGCTGATCAACCATATCGGCGACGCCGATATCGTGAGCGAGGCGATACGGCATGCCGGTCTCGGCACGCAGCAGAACTGACGCGTCCCTTCGTCCGATTATTGCGGGCCTTGATCCCAATTTCGTGGATCAGGGATCCGCAACGGTGCATGATGCGGAGGCAACACCAACATCCGGGGTATCCCTTGCGCGTTTCCAGCCGTGTTTCCGATCCCAGTTCGACGAAACCCACCGCTTTTCTTATGACCGGGCCACTGACGCTCGCCCGGCCGGCCCTGCTGTGCAGCCTCGGCCTGATCGCGGCCTGCACGCCCACGCCTCCGCCCGCGCCGCCCCCTGTTGCGCCGCCGCGCCTCATTGTGCCGCCCCGGCCCCTGCCGCCGATGGGCGCCGCGCCCAACCTCGTCCTGCCTCCACTGGGGGCGGATGGGCGCCGCGTGACCGTCAATTCCGGCATTTCCCTAAAACAGGCGGCGTGGAACCTGCGGTCGGCCTATAATGTTGCCGCGCTCAACTGTCAGGCTCCGGCGTATCAGGCGATGGCGGCGAATTACGCCGATTTCCTCAAGTCCAACAAGAAGACCCTCGCCGCGATCTACAAGGATCTCGATAAGCAATTCAAACAGACTTACGGCAAGACCTACATCCAGCAGCGCGAGGTTTTTCAGACCCAGGTCTATAACTATTTCGCATTTCCGCCGGTGATGCCGGTGTTATGCGACAATATGCTGGCGATCGGCGAGGATCTGCGCACCGTGCCTTCGAAGGAGCTGGAAACCCGCTCCGTGCTGGAGCTGGCCAAGCTGGAGAATATCTACCAGAGCTTCTTTGCCGCGTATCAGAAATATCAGGGCGATCTGGCGACCTGGAACGCCACCTATGCCCCACCGGCACCGCTCGCGCTTTATCCAGCCGTCCCAGCTGGTCCGGGGGGAACCATCGCCACGCCGTAACCCGCCGCCCTTCGGGAGGCGTTCACCTCATACCGGAAGGTGCACCGGGTCAGGCGGCAGTACCCGCACGGTCATATCGGTCTTCGTATCGAACGATATCGTCCTCGCCGAGGTAAGTGCCGGTCTGTACCTCGATGAGTTCCACAGGGGTGTGGCCCCGATTTTCCAGTCGATGCACTGCCCCCAACGGCACATACACCGATTCATTCGCAACTAACTGCCTGACTTCGTGACCGATCGTTACGGTGGCGGTCCCCGCCACAACGATCCAGTGTTCAGCGCGATGCCTGTGACTTTGCAACGAAAGCGCCTGACCTTGATTGACGAAAATGCGCTTTACCTGAAAGCTATCCCCTGACGCGAGACTTTCGAACCATCCCCAGGGTCGCCGGTCACGCGGCATATGTTCGGCCTGTCTGGCCGAACCGGCTTTGAGCCGCGCCACGGCTTCACTCACACGCTGGCTTGACGATCTCGGCGCGACCAACACCGCGTCGGACATGGCGACGACGATCATATCATCGAGATCAATCCCAACGAGCTGCAAGCCCCGGCTTCCGGATTGCAACATGGTGCCCTGGCAATCTATCGCAGTCGCTGCGTCAGAGCATATGTTCCCGGCTGCATCCGGGCCACTTTCCTGCCAGACGCTGTTCCAGTCCCCCAGATCAGACCAGCCCGCCGAATACGGCATAACCGCTATATTGGATGCCTTTTCCATGATTGCATAATCGAGAGAGATATTCTGCACATTCGACCATGCATCCTTGTTCAGGCGCAAAAAGCCGAGATCGCGGGATTTGTCATGCATCGCCTCGCGCACCGCACGCAGCATATCGGGCATATAGTGCTGATAAGCGTCAATGATGGCGGACACAGAGAAGAGAAATATCCCCGCGTTCCAGAGATAATTTCCGCTCGCAATCATGGCTTGCGCTTTCGCCGCATCCGGCTTTTCGACAAAGCGGGCAAGGTTTTGAGGCGCGTTTTTCAAGAGCGCGGACCTGTCGGTAAGCTCCAGATAGCCATAGCCGGTTTCCGCGCGTGTCGGAGAAATGCCAAAGGTCACGAGATCACCCAGACGCGCGCGCCCGGCTGCTGCCATTACAGCGAGGCGAAAGGCATTGGGGTCGGGGATCAGATGATCGGACGGCAAAACCAACATCAGGGCTTCGGAATCACGCTCCTGCAGCGCCAGCGCGCCGGCAAGCACCGCCGGCGCAGTGTTGCGGCCTTCCGGTTCGATGAGGATCGCTGACGGGGCATGTCCGATCGCCTCCATCTGTTCCGTCACAATAAACCGGAGCGGATCTCCGGTAACGATCGTCGGCGCGGCAAAACCGTCGCCGGAAGCAAGCGTCACCGCTCGCTGAAACAGGCTCGTCTCACCTATGAGATTGGCAAACTGCTTGGGATAGGATTTGCGAGAAAGCGGCCATAGCCGCGTTCCCGCGCCTCCACACAAGATAACGGGATGAATGAGGGGGTGGTTGCTCATGCCCTTTAGCATCAAGAATTATTGTGACGCAGATATTAAGCTTTTGGGTGAAATCCGTGAAATGATCGATTTATTGCTCTCACGCTGATCACAGCCACAACGTCCGCAGAGCGGTTAACGGAACTGCGGCAAGGCACAGGAACAGCCCGAAGGGAAGCTTGTGGGCGCTATCGAGCTTTCGCCGGGTCAGCATGGATACGCCAGCCACCCAGACCAGCGCACTCACAGACGCGATGAGCAGGATCATGGGCAAGGCCTGCCAGCCGAACCATGCACCCAGGGCTCCCAGCAGCTTGGCATCCCCCAGGCCCAGCCCTTCCCTGCCCCGCATCCTGCGATAGACCGAGGCGACGGCAAGCAGGCTGCCATAGCCTGTGGCAGCGCCTATCGCCGCATCGGCAAAGGATATCCCGGTGGTCAGCGGGCCTATCGTCAAGGCGAGAAACAGCAACGGCAGCGTCAGAGCATCCGGCAACCAGAAATGGCGCGCATCGAGCAGCGCCAGCGCCAGCAGCATCCAGCCAAAGATCATCCCGCCGAGCGCGTGCGGCATGGGCCACAGACATGCCGAGGCGAGCCCGATCAGCCCGCCTCCCATTTCCATCTTCCAGTGCAGCCCATCGATGGGGGCATGGCAGCCTCGGCATCGCCCGCGCTGGATTGCCATGCTCACGATCGGGACAATTTCCGTCGCACGCAATCGACGTCCGCAAGCATCACAGGCGGAACGGCCACGCATCACGGATTTGCCCTTGGGCCAGCGGGTCACGAGCGCCGCCAGGAAACTCCCCGCCAAAAGCCCAAGCACCGACCCCAGGATGATGGACGGCAGCAGGGGAAGCTGAGCCAAGGCAATCATGAGCGCCTGCCGTGGCTGGCGATCCATGCGGCGACCCGGCCCAGCGCGCCCCATCTCCTCCAGCACGATCCCTCGGGCAATGCGGACACGTCGGTGAGATCGAACATCATCTCCCGCGCGAGATAGCGTGGCGAGGACCAGAGCAGATAATGGCTGATATTCTTGCGGGTCGCGCCGAACCGGATATCCTCGATCTCCTGCGCGCCTCCCTGAGCCATGCTGTGCAGCGCGAGCTTGAGCAGCATCGTTACGCGCCAATCGCGCCGCGCATCGGCCCGAACCTGCTCCGGCAGGGGCCAGCCGAACAGCTGGTGGCACAGCAGCAGCGCCTGCGCCACGCTGCGCCGCCCCTCCGCGATCGAAACGCTGCTGTAGAATTGAGCGATGCCTTCCGCCCGCAGCGGCGCCATCAGCGCGGCGAAGTCGATCAGCCATTTGAGGCGGGACCAGCCATGCTGCGCACCATGATTGGCGAGGTAGAGCCTGTTGAACCTGTCCGGCAGCACCGAGCAGACGACCCCGGACGGCCACGTGACCTCCGGTGCGACCATATTCTCGGGTAAGGGCATCAGGTGCGAATTGTCGAACAGCCGCCAGTGCAGCTCCACCACCTGCTGCCGTTCATCGTGCACCAACTCGACATCCTTGTGCCGCCGCATCTGTGCGTGCAACGCTCGGGCGTTGGCCGCTTCCAGCGCTTGTCGCGACCGGAAGCCCATGCCGGTCAGAATATCCAATGCCGAAGGCACATCGGATGGCGCGACCAGCAGGTCGATGTCGCGGCTGACGCGCAATCCCAACCGGCCATGCAACCGCAGCGACAGCGGAACGCCCTTCAGCAATATAAGGCCGATGGTCCGCTTCCGAAATGCGGCAACGATGTCCCGCGCCAGTGCAGCCTGTGCCAGTTCGTCAAAGGCTGCTTTGGCGAGGCTCTTGTCTAAACGGCTTTGCACCGGGGATGGCAGGCCCGCTCGATGCCGGGCGATTGCAGACGCCAGCGCGGGAGTAACCCGATGCCTCTCCGCCAAAGCCAGCACAATATTCCAGTCGATGTCCCTTCCCATCGTGAAATCGTTCGCCGTATGCGAGTGATCCGCGCCCGCAAGCGCCGGAGCAACAAAACGTGCCAGCAGCGAAAATTCCGGAGAGAGTGAGGGATCGGGTTGCAAGGATGCTGCTCGTATTATGTCAGGCTCTGCACTACGCATGGCCATCCCACCCGGCCTGACCGCCGTCGGCCTATATCCGAACGTCAGCCTTTTGCCTATCGGTATAAGGACAGTAAAATATTCGCGCGCTGTCATATTGCTTTAACAGTGATGGCCTTTGATCCCGCGCCATTGCGGGGACGAAGACCGGACGATGCTCAAACAATTGGCCCGTGGCCTTCTTTTCGCTGCGGTGTGCGCGGGATGCCCCTCGAACGCCGCCACAGACCCATTGCCTGCGAAACAGGATGTGGCCGGGGCGCGATCCCAGCCCGAGTTCGATCCGGTCAATATTCGTCTCGGGCCGTGGATACTTGCCCCAGCCCTGCGCATCGACAGCGGATACGACGACAATCTTTTCGGGACGGCGAGCAGCAAGGTCGGCGACGGGTTCGCCATTTTCGCGCCGTCGCTCAAGGTGAACAATGACTGGGGTCAGGGCGGCGTCGATCTCGCGGCGAGCGGCATTTTCACGCGCTATTTTCGCCACGGGCGGCAGCACAGCAACGAGTTCAACCTCGGCGGCGCGGGCCATATCGAGTTTGGCCGAATGCGCCTCTCCGCTTCGGTCGCCAGAAGCCTGACCTCGGAGCGCCACGGCACCAACGGCGCGCCCCTGAGCGTCGGAAAACCGTCCCAGTTCTACAGCTTCTCCCAGAAGATCCAGATCGCTCAAGACCTGTCGCCAGTGCGCCTCAGTATGCAGGCAGAACATGGCAGGATCAGCTATGCCGATCTTGAAATCGCTGGCGGCGGGCGGGCATCGCAGGCGTTTCGCGATTCCACCAGCTGGACCTTTCGCGGCGGCGCGCTCTATCAACCCACCGACCTCGCGGCGATCGGGCTGTTCGCACAATATCAGCGCGCCGACTCTCCCATCTCCACGCGCGCCAACACGCTCTGGAATGTCGGAGCAAGCGGCGCGATCGATCTGGGCCTCATTCGCATCGAGAGCGAAGCCGGATATCTGAGACACGGCTACAAGAATTCGGCTTTTCGCAATTTCCACGGCTTCGCTTATTCCGGGCATGTCAGCTGGTATCCCACCCCTCTCCTCACCGTCAGTCTGAGCGGACGACGAACGCTTGAGAACAGCGGCGTGCCATCGGTCGGCGTGATCGTTTCACGCAGCGCGAAGGCGGAAATCGAGTATGAGCTGCTGCGCAACCTGCTTGTCCAGCTCAGCGCCTCGCGCAAGTGGCAAAACTATCGCGAAATCCGCTCTCAGGCCACATCGCATAACGAAGAATTAACAGGTGAATACAGGTTTAACCGTACTGTCGCAATCGGCGCCTACGCTAAGCACGAGTGCAGGGACTCGGCGAACACTGCGGTGATTCGCAATTTCTGCGCCACGCTGGCCGGGCTGTCTCTGACTCTCAGACGATAATCGGCCGCTTCTGGAATTTGGACGGCAAAGGGGGACGGAATTTCTGTGTCGGTCGCGGGTGCATATTATCAGGATGACGCCGAGGCAGCTTATGCCCAGCGGGCGGACATCGTTGCCGACCGGCTCGACCTCAAGGGCTTGTGGCTGCTGCTCCGTCGCCGGATACGCGTGTTTTTCTACACGGCCATCATCATTTTCGATATCGCTGCGCTGCTCTCCGTGTGGCTTCCGGCGAAATATACGGCGACGGCGGTCGTCATCCTCAACAGTAACGACACGCCCGTAACGCCATCGAGCGACAAGCAGAAATCGGACGTTCCTGAAACCAGCTCGGACGTCGAAACCGAAATCGCCATCCTCACATCGCGCGACATCGCCGCCAAGGTGGTGGACTATCTCCACCTCGAGAACGATCCCGACATGCGCGCCCTGCTTTCCAATAGCGGGATCGTCCACAGCCTCGCGAAGAAGCTGGGTCTGGCCAAGCCACAGCCTCTGGGACCGCTCAGCGAGACCGACCGTGCGCGCCTTCGGGAACTGGTCATCAACCGCCTCACCGCAAACCTCTCGGTCCAGCGCGTATCGAGCGCCTATGCGTTCAGCGTCGGCTATACCGAGGTCAATCCCATCCGCGCCACCGCCATCGCCAATGCGTTTGCCCATATCTATACCGACGAGCAGATCCGCCAGAAGCAGCAGCAGAACCTCCAGGCGGTGAAGCTGCTCGGCGAGCGGATCGAGAAGCTGAAATCGCAGGCGCAGGCCGATTTCGACGCCGTTCAGCATTACCGCATCGATAACAATCTTCTCAGCACCACCGGGGCCACCCTCACCGAGCAGGAGATCAGCGCCTATAATCAGCAGGTCGCCTCCGCCCGTGCCGAAGCCGCGGCCGACCAAGCCAACCTCATCACCGCGCGCACCCAGCTCCGCACGGGTTCGGTGGGCGATGATGTCGGCGTCGCGCTCTCCTCCCCCGTGATTCAGTCGTTGCGCGTCAAGCGGGCGGAGCTGAGCGCGCGTGTCGCCGAATATGCCGGCACATTGGGGCCAAAGAACCCGGATTTCCTCGATGCCCTGCGTCAGCTGGCCGATGTGGACCTTCAGATTCAGGCGGAAATCAACCGCACCATCTCCAATCTCGATGCCAAATCGCACATCTCCCAGCAGCGCCTCGCTTCATTGAGCGGCAGCCTTGGCGGCGCTCAGGGAACGCTGGCGCAGAACAACCGCGCGATGGTTGCGCTCGATGATCTCCAGCGCAAGGCGGACACCTCGCAGGCGCTGTACGAGAGCTATCTCAACCGGTACAAGGAAGCGGTGGCCTCCGACGGGGCCGAGCGCGCCGACTCGCGCCTCGTTTCGGACGCGCGCATCCCGATGGCGCCGAGCTTCCCCAAGAAGCCCTATTTCCTTACGCTCGGGCTATTGCTCGGGCTGGGCGGAGGCTTTGTCGCGGCGGTGGCGACCGAGCTTGCCTTTACCGGCCTCACCTCAGGCGACGATGTCAAGCGTCGGCTTGGCGTGCCCTTCTTTGGCGGCCTTCCCGAATTTGCCACCCTCGACCCTGAGGTAAAGGATCCGCTCGCTGCCATTCACGCGACCCCGCGATCACCGCTGGCGCAGGCGGTGCGCGGCATCCTCACCAAGGTGCGGCAGAGCATCGAGCCGAACAAGGTGATGATGATAAGCTCCGCCTTGCCGGCCGAGGGCAAGACCACGCTCACCGCCTGCCTCGCGCAATCGGCGGCACGGGCGGGGGAACGGGTAATCGTCGTTGATTGCGACAGTATCAGGCGGCAGTTCAGCCTGGACCACGCCCAGCCAGCCCCGGGCAAACCGGGCCTCAAGGAAGTGCTGGCCGGAGAGGTAACGATCGCGGCGGCCTTGCAGGAGCATAAGGGCGGCTTTCATATCCTGCCCATCACCACCGCATTCGACGCCGACGACGCCCCGATCGACCGCGCGCGCATGGAAGCGCTGACCGCCCAGTTGCGGGAACATTTCAGCCTCGTCCTGCTCGACACCGCGCCGATCCTGCCGGTGGCCGAAGGGCGCGAGCTTGCGGCGCTCGCCGATGTGGTGATCCTGACGGGCCGCTGGCGCCACACCGCCGAAAAAGCCATCGCGGGCGCGATCGAGCTATTGCCTCCCTCCGCGCGCGGCGCGGTCGGCGTGGTGCTGTCCCGGATCAACGTCAAGCAACAAAGCCGTTTTACGAGAGAGGGCGTGGGGGCTTTCTACCATAGCTACAAGGACTATTACCATGCCCAGCATAGTTGATTTTCCGGTTCGCGAGGGAAGGACGCCACGCGTCGCCATCATTCACTATTGGCTGGTCACGATGCGCGGAGGCGAGCGTGTTCTCGAACGCTTGCTGAACCTCTTCCCCAACGCCGACGTCTATACGCATGTCTACGCGCCGGAAGCGGTGTCGGACGTGATCCGCGCCGCCAATGTCCGCACCACCTTCATCCAGCGGATGCCGCGCGCGGTGCGCAATTATAAATCCTATCTGCCGCTGATGCCCTTCGCGCTCGAGGAGCTGGACCTTGGCGGATATGACCTTGTGATCAGCAGTGAATCCGGCCCGGCGAAGGGCGTCATCGCGCCGCCGGATGCGACCCATATCTGCTATTGCCACTCGCCGATGCGCTACCTCTGGGACCATTACCGTCAATATCGCGACGCGGCGGGCAGCGTCGGGCGCATGACGATGTCGTCGCTGTTCCCGAGCCTCAGATCCTGGGATCTCACCTCGGCGCAGCGGGTGGATCACATCTTCGCCAACTCGCGCTTCATCCAGTCCCGCATCAAACGGGCATGGGGGCGCGCCTCCTCGGTGTTGGCGCCGCCTGTCCCGGTCGATCGCTACAGCCCGACGCACGACGTGCGCGCGGAATATCTGTGGGTCGGGCAGATGACGCAGTATAAGCGGCCCGACATCGCGGTCGATGCCTTCAACCGCCTCGGCCTGCCGCTGCTGATGGTAGGCGATGGCGAAATGCTCGACGATCTGCGCCGCCGCGCGCTGCCCAATATCCGCTTCGTCCGCCACCTCGATTACGCCTCGCTGCGCCGCGCCTATGCCGAGGCGCAGGCGCTGATCTTCACCGCGGAGGAGGACTTCGGCATCGTTCCGGTGGAAGCCAATGCCTCGGGCCGTCCGGTAATCGGCTATGGCAAGGGCGGCCTGCTGGACACGATCATTCCGGAAGAAACCGGCATCTACTTCCAGCAGCAGACGGCAGAGGCGCTGATCGAGGCGGTGCAGCATTATCAGCGCTGGAGCCGGTATTTCGATCCCATCGACGCCGTCAGCAACGCGCGCCGGTTCGCGCCCGAAAATTTCGACTACGGCTTCATGAAGAAGGTCGTGGAGCTGCGCCCCGATCTCGCGCTTGATCTGCCGGCCAATCCGCAGGAGCTTCTTCCCTATGGCGTGCCTGCGCGCGAAGCCGCTCAGCTCTCCGTTGTCTGATTCAGGGCTGCTCATGCCGAAGAGCCGCAGCCATCGTCCCAGCGCCGTGAGACGGTTCGCCTGGCACTGACATGAGCCTGACATTTTTTGGTGCGCTCATGCTGATGATCGGCCCGCTGCTCCTGATGGGAGCGGGGATGATCGCCATGTTGGCGTTTGTGATGGTCGCAACCCTGTTCGGCGGATCGGCCGCCATCGAGCTTCCCGCGCTTGGAGGGTCATCGATCCCGCCCGCCAATCTGGCGCTGCTGTTCCTTTTGCTGCGCGCCGTCCTGCCCGGCCACCGACAGATGGAACGGCTCGGCCCGGCGCTGTCCGCCAATATTTTCCTCATCATCTTTGCGCTTTATGGCGCAGTCACGGCGTGGATACTGCCCAGGCTGTTCGCCGGAGCACTGGAAGTGACCCCGCTCCGTCCCGGGGCTGTGCGGCAATTGTTCGAGGCCTCGCCGGTCCACTTCAGTTCCCAGAACATAACCACCTCAGTCTATCTGATAGGCACTCTTTGTGCCGGAATCGGCGCGACGCTGGGTGCCGCAAGGCCGGGAAGCGCGCCCATATTGGTGCGGACGGGCACCGGCATTGCGGTCGCCCACGCGCTGTTCGGGTTCCTGAGCATCCTCGTCGCGGGAACCGCGCTCGATGTCGTCATCGAGTTCTTCCGCAACGGCCATTACGCGCAGCTCGATCAGAGCATCGAAGGGCTGAGCCGCATGAACGGGATCTGGCCCGAGGCCTCGGGTTTCGCCGCGTTTGGCGGTGCCTGGCTGATCTTCATGACCGAGCTGTGGCTTCGCGATGTGAATGCGCGCTGGACCGGGTTCGCGGCGACATTGCTGGGGTTCGCCCTGCTGATCTCCACATCATCGACCGCTTATGTGACACTCTCGGGCTATGGGGCAGTTCTGGTCTTGCGTGCCCTGTTTATGCCGGGCAGCATCCCGTTCCGCAAAGCCCTGATCCTTGTGGGGGCGGCGTTCGTTTCGACGATGATCATCCTGATGGCGGTTACGACGGATTCCGCAGCGCTGGGGAAATTCTCCCGGATCATCACCGTCATGACGGTTGAAAAGACCGAAAGCCAGTCGGGGGTTCAGCGCCTGTACTGGGCGCGACAGGGGTTTGACGCGTTCGCGGCATCGGCGGGCTTGGGCATCGGCGCTGGAACTTTCCGTTCCTCCAGCCTCCTCACCGCCATTCTCGGCTCGATGGGTATCATCGGCACGGCCTGTTTCATCGCGCATCTCTTTCGGGCGTTCATGCCGTTTCGTTCGTCGACGCATCTGCCGGTCTCAACCTACAGAGCCGCGGTGGGAGCAGCCGCGAGCTGGACCTCCGCGCTCATGCTGATGCCCGCGGCGGTTGCCTCCCCCTCGCCCGATCCCGGAGTGGTCTGGGCGACGTTCACCGGGATAGCGCTCGGTCTGCGAAGCATAAGCGAACCGGCAGGCGGCAGGGCAAGGGCGCCCGCTCTCCGCGATCCGGCCGCCAGGCTGGCAATCTCATGATCATCTCCGACACCCACAGGCTCGCCTTCGTGCACATTCCGAAATGCGCAGGCGTTTCCATCAAGGAACCTTTGCGGGCTGTCGACAGCACCGACGGCTATTTCTCCCGCATCGGCGATCATCCTGAGATGGGCCGCATCCATTTCGCCCATATCGTGCTGAGGGACATGGCGGAGCATTTCCCCGATGAGTGGGCAAAGCTGTTGTCCTACCAGTCCTTCGCGGTGGTTCGCGACCCCGCCGAGCGGTTCGTTTCGGCGATGTTCCAGCGTCTGCGCGAATTCAAGGGCTATGCCCAATCGGCTATCACGCCAGAGACGATCGAGCAGGAAAGCGCCGAGGTGATCCGCTATCTGGAGACCTGCCCGGAGCGCCTGAACCTTGAGCATGTGCATTTCAACCGCCAGACGGCCTATCTGAACTTCGACGGGCGCCAGGTGGTGCAAAATCTCTTCGCCATCGAGGATATGCCCGCAATCGTCGCCTTCATCTCGCGCGCCACCGGAATCGAAGTGGAGGAGGAGAGGAAGAACCGCTCCACCGAATTCCGCTTCAGATCGATGACCCGCCTGCTGCGCCGCCCTTATGCCGCGCTGGTGCCCTACGCCGCGCGCAACAGGCTGCGCTCCAGAATGATCAATGCCGGCCTGTATGCCGACGCGAAGCGCCCAGCCATGCTGCGCCCGGACGGCAGGGCGGAAGGCTTCATACGCAGCTATTATGCCGAAGATTTCGCGCTTCTTGCTTCCTGCCGCGAGTCTTGATCGCGTGGCGGCGCAGCTTTCTCTTGCTGTCGTTGTTGCGAGCCTGGGCCGCCCCGATGTGCTGGCCGAGCTGATCGAGGATCTCCGCGCACAAAGCCAGCCACCGGACCATATCATCCTCTCTGTCACCGGCGAGGACGACCTGCCGCCGTCTTCCGCGCGAGACAAGGATATCATCCTGCTGGTCGGTCCCAAAGGTTCCTGCGCACAGCGCAATCTCGGGCTGGAGCATGTGCCGGACGACTGCGACATCATTCTGTTTTGCGACGATGATTATGTACCCTCGCGCTTCATGGCAGAGCGGCTGCGCGCCTTCTTCGCAGCCAATCCCGACGTTGCAGGCGTATCGGGCCGCCTGTTGGCGGATGGCATCCACGGGCCGGGCATCTCGCGGAGCCATGCGAAGACAATCGTTACGGCTTATGACACCGAACCGGCGCAAATCCTGGTGCCCCGGCGCGATCATTATGGCCTCTACGGCTGCAATATGGCCTTCCGGCGCGAAGCTATCGGCGCCATCCGCTTTGACGAACAGCTGCCGCTCTATGGCTGGCAAGAGGACATCGATTTTTCGGGGAGGGTCGGCAAGGCGGGCCGCCTCGTTGGCACCCATGCCTTCGCGGGCGTGCACCGCGGCGTCAAATCCGGGCGCTCCTCCGGCGTGAGGGTCGGCTATTCGCAGGTCGTGAATCCGGTCTATCTGAGCCGCAAGGGCACGATGCGCGCGCGATATGCGGCCCGCATCGTCGCCAACAACGTCGCCGCCAATCTCATCCATATGCTGCACCCCGAACCGTGGGTCGATCGGCGCGGGCGGGTGGCCGGTAACTGGCTGGGGCTATTTGATCTGCTGCGGGGGCGGGTTACCCCTGAGCGAATCCTGGAATTGTAAATCCGTGGGCCAGTCCAGCTTCTGGTTCCGCGCGGGAGCGGTCAGCATATGCTTCCAGTAAACCGCGAAGTTGCGCGCGCGCATTTTCATCGGCGACCGCCTCGGTATCGCCGTTGCCAGCCGCAGCGCATCCGGCAACATGGCGGCACGGCCCTGTATCAACGAGCCGTCGAGGCGCACGCCGCCATAAGGCAGGCAAGGCAGCCACTCGGCGCTATAGCTTCGCAGCACGGCCGCGATATCATCCTCATAGCGCCTGCCGGCAACAAAGCCGTTATCCGCCTTGCGCCCGCCGACCGGCTGGCTGTGCAATACCGGCACGGCATCGACCACGATCAGATCCTGCGGCGCCTCCCAGACCAGATTGCTCCATATGATGTCGATCCCGCTCTCGTGGCCCTGCTCGAACAGCGGGATCAGGCGATCCAGTATGTCGGCACGGAAAATCGGGCACATCATCTCGATATAGGTCATCTGACGGAGCAGAAAACCGGGATGGCGCAGCAGCGCGGCGTAGGTGTAATAGCTGTCGGGCGTCAGCGCGGGCTGGGCGATCTTGGGGCGATATCTCTGCACGATGTCGAACAGGTGGGCAATTTCGGTGCTCGATATCAGCAGGTCATCATCGAACAGCGCGACATAGTCATAGCAGGCCAGCCGGTCGCGATGCGCGCGCAGCAGCGCGCCATAGCCCGCAACCTTGGTGCCGGGCCGGTATTCGAAAGAGACGCCCTGCCCTTCGACCGGCGCGATGGCAGGGTCATAGGACGACAGCAGTACGTCAAACGGACGTGGCTTATCCAGCGGCCCAAGCCAGTGCGCATGGAGGCTGCGCGGCCCGATCCGGGAAACAAGAAGTGCGCGTGGGTCCGGCATGGGTATCCAAAGTCTCCGCTGCAAACCTCGCCAGTGCGCGCCAAAGGCGAAACTTTGATGACAGCGGCCCTCTCCTTCCGGGAAAGATATTGATGCCGGTTCCCAAATTCCCTCTTCAACTCCTTGGCCTATCGCAATTTTATCACCTCGCATGGTGGCGAAATACCCTGAAGCGCCGCTCGGTCATCACTCCCTGGAACGAACGCCACAATGCCATCTTCGTGCATATCCCCAAGACCGCCGGGACGAGCATATTGGCCGCGCTTGGCGCAGATCCGGTTTTCGACACCCATGCGCCCGCCCAGATCTATCGACAATGCTATCCCGATCTGTTTGCGCGCGCGCAGAAATTCGCGTTCGTGCGCAACCCGTGGGATCGGTTCGCCTCGTCGTTCCATTTCATGAAGAGCGGCACCGACTGGCCGATGCAGCAGGCATGGGCGAAGCGCCATATCGGCGACCTCGATTTCGCGGCATTCACCCGCAGGCTGGGCCGTGACCCGGTGTTCCGCATCCATGTGATGGCAGAACGCTTCTTCTGGCCCCAATGCTTCTGGCTCGGGCGGGCGGACAACGGCCCGCTCGTCGATGAACTGTATCGCTTCGAGGACATCGACGCCGCCATGCGCGAAATATGTTCGCGCCTTGGCCTCGATCCGCCAGCCCGGACGCCGCACCTCCGAAAAGTCGCGAAAACCGATTTTCGTTCGCTTTACGACGACGAAATGGCGGCCATCGTCGCCCGGCTCTATCGTGCCGACATCGCGCTGCTGGGATATGATTTTCCCTGATGGCGCGCCCGGAAACCCGCCGTCATTACGCTGTCATCAAACACGATCATCGCCCGACCGATATCTTCACGCCATTCAAAGATCCCCTGTCATGAGTTCGCGACTGCTGTCCTCCTCGATCTGGTCTGTCGCCGGGAACAGCGCGCAATATAGCGTCGTATTCTTCCTGCTGGTCTATCTTGCGCATATCCTCACCCCGCACGATTTCGGCCTGATGGCTACGGTCTCCGTAGGGTTGGATCTCGGCACGCGCATCGCGCGCTGGGGGCAGGTCGAACTCCTCCAGCAGAAACGCTATCGCACTGACGACGCGCGCAACCAGTCGCTGCGGCTCTCGCTCGCCATCGCGATATTATGCGGAGGCCTTTTCATTGCGCTGGCCAGACCGATGGGCGCCTATTTCCACTCGGCCGATCTCGAAATGATGGTCTATCTGTCCGCGCCGATATTCCTGCTCCTGGCAACCGGATCCACCGCAGAGGCCGTATTGCGCAGCGAGTTCAAATTCGAAGTGCTTGCCTACCGCAGCACGATTGCGACGCTGATCGGCGCGGCGGTGGCAATCGTGATGGCGAATATGGGCTATGGCGCGCTGACGCTGGCGGTGCAGCGGCTGGTGCAGGCGGGTGTCTCAAGCCTGTGGATCTGGTCTGCGGTGAACTGGCGACCCAGCTTCAGCCGCCATATCAAATGGTCCGGCGCCCTGGTGAAAGAAGGCGCCAGCGTGATGACCGGAACCCTGCTTCCCGTCGCGGTCCCGCGCGTGATCGATCTGCTCATCGGTATTTTCATGGGGCCATATATGCTGGGCCTGATGCGGGTCGCTACCCGGATCAACGAGTTCGTAGGGCAGATGGTGGTGATGCCGCTGGTGAGCGTCGCCAATGCCGAACTGTCGCACACCGCGCATGACCGGCCAGCGATGCAGCGTTCCTATCTGCGGCTTACCCAGGCCAGCGCCCTCCTGATGTGTCCCGCGCTCATCGGCCTGACTTTGGTAGCGCCCGAGGCAGTGCCCTTCATATTCGGCAAGCAATGGACAGCATCGGTTCCGTTTGTCGAAATCATCGGGTTGCTCGCGCTGGTCGCCCCGATCAATTATTACTTCGCTCCGGCTATGATTGCGCTGGGGCAAAGCCGCGAAGTGATGCGCCAAGGGGCGTTGCAGATCGGGCTGGGGACGGTTTTCACCGGCATCGCGGCGCAGATATCCCTCGTCGCGAACGCCTGGGCCCATGTGGCGCGGGGCGCTTTCGTGAGCCTGTTCAACATTTTCGACCTGCGCAGATATATGGGATTGCCGCTCGGCGCGCTCGCCCGGTCGATGGCAGTGCCCTATTGCGCGACCGGCGCGATGGCGGCAGCGATTTTCGGGGCGCGCCTCGTGCCCGCCATTGAGCATATGCCCCCCGCAGTGCGGCTGTTTTTTCTGATCGGCGTCGGCGGAGCAAGCTATTCCGCAGCCCTGGTGCTGATCTCGCGTGCGGGTCTATGGCCCGATCATGCGCTGATCCTGAAGCGCCTGCTGCCCTTCCGCCGTGCGGCCCGGACTGCCGCCTAATTTCCGTCCGCATCGGTATCCCGGCCTCTGGGCGCACAGAGCGCCGGCGATGCATCGGGCTGGGTCAGGATGCGGATCCGGCGCCGCAATGGCTGAGGGCCACCCGGCAAGAGAGCCGAATAGCCGATCTCCACGCTTCCATTGACCGCAAGCGGCCGGGTGCTCACCGCGCCCGCGATCCGGCCCGCAAAGATCTGCTTCCCGCCAGACAGGATGCGCACCTGATGTGGCTTGTCCGCCTTGCCCTCGAAGCAGGCTGAGAGATACGCCATCCCGGCGGCGGGAGCCTTGAACCGCTCGACGAGTTCCGGCGCTGGTCCTGCGGGCGGGCGGGCAGTTGTCACCACCGCACCCATCACCCGGAAATTCGGTAGCGCGGGCGATCCCAAATAGGGCGTCCAGTTCCAGTCGATCCATCCCAGCGGCTGCTTGACGCCCTTGGGCCGCGAGACGTGATAGCTCCAGCCTGTGCCGATAAAATCCGTCAGCGTATCGGCGAGGACAGGTGACGGCCCAAGGCTGAATCCCTCCGGCGCGTCCACAATGATCGGATCGGCATCCAGCCGTGATGGCAGCCTCACAGCACGCCCTCTCGCATCGCGCGCGGTGGCTGCGCCGTTCCAGCCGATGCCCCTGCCTCCGCCCCACATCACATAGGGGCCGTTGCCATAGCGATAGATGAAGGTGAGCGGGTCACCGGCATCGATGCGGCGCGCCTCACCGCTGGCAAGCAGCTGCGCGGCAAGGCGGAAGCTGTCGAGCGCGGGCTTGCCCCTGCCGTTCGCGAACAGCCCCATGTTCGGAAACCATTTCTCGTCGCGCAACGCATACCAGTGCGCTTCCTCGATCCCGGCGGCGCTCAGCAGCGTGATCATCTTGAGCGCATGGGGCGGCGCGTCCTCTGGCGTCTCGTAATAAAAGCCGAATTCCGAAGCCCAGATCGGCTTGACGCCGCCGTGGCGCGCCATCGCGGAGCGCAGCCGCGCGATCTGGCCGGGCAACTGCTCCGGCACCGCGACATAGGGGTGAATGACGACGCCATCGACGAGAGGCAACAGCCCCGCGCCGAACAGGCGGTCGAAAAAGCCGGTGGCGACGGACAGGCTGGAGCCGGAAAGCAGCTTCACCTTCGCGTGCTGCCCGGTCAGCGCGGCGCGCACTTCGCGCACGATCGCGACATAGGAGCCGGGCATCTGCTGCACCATCCGGCCCTTGAGCGCATGGCCGTTGATCTCGTTGCCGATCTCGAAGCCCGTGACGCACGGGAAGCGCTTGGCGATCTCGACCGCAAAGGCCGCGAACGCTCGCCGACCCAGCGGCGAAAACACGGTCTCGCCATTGTCGTAACGCTTGTTACGCGGGGTGAGGATGAGCAGAACCGGCATATGCGCGGCGCAGGCCCGCGCGACATAGCCGCTGTTCGCCGCCGTGAAATCATAGTCTCCCGGCGCCTGCTCCACCTTGCCCCAGCTGATCGTATCACGGATGCTTTGTGCACGCGCCGATTCGGCTTCATCGAGCGCCACGATCGGCCAGCCCTGATCGAAATGCGTGTTGACGCCGAGGTGCATCGCGCCCTCCGCAGGCGTGGCAAGCACCGCCATTGCGGGCAGCAGGAGGGAGAGCCGGGCGACGCGCATGGACGCGGAGGGGGTCAGCAGCTGCTCAGCACATCGCGGAACAAGGCTCGCCACCCCTTGTGGAAATGCGCAATATCGTACCGCTCCATCGTCACCTCCAGCCGCGCCAGCCGCTCCCGCCGTTCATCGGCGGACATATCGACGAGGTCAACCATGCGTCGCGCGATGGCAGCGGGATCATAGGGATCGGCGGCGAGCGCGCCTTCGCCGGCGACCTCGCACAGCACACCATCATCGCTGACCAGCGGAATGAGCCGATGCCGCACCGCCTCGCTCACCGGCATACCAAAGCCTTCAAGATGACTCATCAACACAAAGCCGCTTGCCTGTGCATAGAGCCAGCGCAGCTCCGCGTCGGTCACATAATCGAGGAGATGCACGCCGGGGGTTCGCGCAGCCGCTTCCCTGACCTCCTCATGGCCCGGCTCCTTGCCGCCGCAGATCACATAGCGGACACCGCGTTCGGCAAGCCCGCTGCGTGCGTAAGCGGCGATCGACTGCGTCTGGTTCTTGCGACGGCCGACGCTGCCCACGGTGAGCAGGAAGCGCGGCTCGACGCCAGCGACGGCTACAGCCTCGCCTACGCCAATGCCGGGACGGATCGGCGGGTGGATCACCCGCGCGCTCGCGGGGTTTGCATCGGGAAAGAGCGCCTCGAATTCATTTCGGCTGGTCTGGCTGACAAAGACAAGATGCGGGCCGACCTTGGCGATCTCGCCATAGATATGGCTATAGACCCTCGCGACGTCGGCGGGAAACAGGTCTGGATGCGTCAGTGGGCCGAGGTCGTGGACCAGAACCGCATCCCTCGTGCGCAATACCGTCGTCGGCACCGTGAAGGGGTCGAGATGAAGCAGCGGGCGCTTCGGCCTGCGGCGGGGTAACCACCTCAAAGGTCCACCGCTGGTCTTGCCCAGCACCTGCCAATGTTGCAGCCTGCCCATCACGCGCCCGTAAAAGCCGTCGAGCGGCGCTTCGGCCTTGCGCCGCCAATAATAGATATCGCCGAGCGGCAGCTCGGCAATGGCGAGCAGTTCCTCGCCAATGAAATATTTGCCGGTGCGGTTGTGAATAGCGAGCGAGAAATCCACGTCCACGCGTTGCCGGTGCGACGGGCGCAGCGGCGGCATCTCCATTTCGCGCGGTATCGATATCAGGCGCTGCTCGATATCGTTGGCGGGGCGCAGCGCCACCCCATGAAGGGCGTTGATTTCGCTCATCGCGCAGCCACCTCCGCAGCATGTACCGGATAGGCCTGGACTGCACGCTCCCGCCCGCCCCGCATCAGGGCGGTCACTGGTCGCTCGAACCAGCGGAACGATATCCAGCCCAGAAAGATGGCGAGGGCGCTGCTCAAGGCGAACTGCACCACATGCACCGGCACGGAACCATGACGGACGGTAAAGCCAAAGCCTCTCATAAGCAGCGCGATCGCGATCACCGCGAGCTGATGATAGACGTAGGCGCCATAAGACACCTGCCCTACCCATTGCAGCGGGCGCAGGCGCAGGAGCGGCGCGACCCATGCGTCTTTTGTCACCGCGAGAGCGACCAGCCCCGCGAGGGCAACGCCCAGCACCGAATAGAGGAACACCTCTCGATGCTCGCCGATCAATATGCCGGAAATCACGTTGCGCGTGATCTGTAATCCATGATCGCCCCGCACGAAGTGGTTCACCGCGAAATACGCCGCCATGTACACGCCCAGCGCCGCCAGACCCGCAATGAAGAGAGGCCGCGCAAATCGCGCGATCTTCCCGTCGAGCTGCGCGAAGGCCAGCAGGCCGCCGATCGCGAAACTGTCAAAGTGCAGCCCCGGCCCGGCATATATCGCATAGGCCGCCTCGAGCGGGTGCCAACCGCGCTGGGCCAGCATATCGGCGCCGATCGCGCGCGCCAGCGGGCACAGCAGCAGCAGCGCGACCAGCAAACGGCGCACGACCTTCTGCGGCATCGCACACAGGGCCAGCCCATAAACCAGATAGAACTGCATCTCGACCGAAAGCGTCCAGAGATGGCCGGTGGGCCATCCGTTGATCCTGCCCCCGCCCAGAATCATCGCGACGTTATCGAAAAACAGCACGAGGCTGCCGAGACTGAAAAGCGTTTGGCCTATTCCAAGCAGCGCGGCGACGCCCATGCCTGCCAGCAAATAGCCATAATAGACCGGCAGGATGCGGACCGAGCGCCGCCACAGGAATGCACCGAAGCCGGAGAGGCCGCTCGCCCCCTCGCCCCGCTCCATGACGGAGAGCGTCACGACATAACCGGAGATCACATAGAACAGCCAGACGCCGATCCAGCCCATCGGCAGGATATGCGTATGCAACGCAATCACGGACAGCATGGCGAAACAGCGAAGCGCATCCACTTCGCCTGACCGCCTGATGCCCGATTCGATTGCCATGTGCGCCCCGCAATTGCGATATTCGGCTTTCGTCGTATGACTGTTGGATTGCAGATTCATGGCAGTTTCATCTGTTTTCGCCTTTAATTTACCGAAGAGCGAAAGAAACAGCACAAGGCTTTCGCATAACCGCAACGAAAGGCGGCTAACTGCGCGATATGGGTCTAAAAAAATGGAAAATGCGGTTCAATCCTCTCATCGAGCAGCTCGGCACGATGCTGTTTGGCGTAGATCAATATGCCGATATTTTCGAGAGGCTCGCCCTCGCGCCACGCACCGGCGCCTTTTCATGGGCATTGCCGGAGCGTCGGCTGCCGGCGGACATCGCCGAGGCGCCGCTGTTGTTCATACATGTACCGAAAAACGGCGGCACATCCGTCAAGCGCGCGCTGTATCGCAGCGACCCCGGCCACGCGACCCTGCGCTACTACGAGCGGTTCTTCCCCGCATCCCTTGCGCATAAGGAGACACTCGCGCTCATCCGCGATCCGGTTGACCGCTTTCTGTCTGGCTTCGATTTCCTGATGAACGGCGGTGGAGGCGACGTGCGAATCCAGCCCCGCCCCCTGCGGCGAATGCAGCAAGTCCGGACCACAGATGATTTTCTGGACTTCATCGAAACGGCAGGCGGAGACTGGCTGAAGGTCGACACATTCGCGCGTCCGCAGCACTGGTATATTGCCAATAGCCGCAATCAGATCGGAGTAAATCATCTCTGGCTGCTTGAGCGCAGCAAACCCCTGGCCGAATTTCTGGGCGTCTACGGCATACAAACCCTGCCGCACGCTAACCGGACGAGAAGGCAGGATCGGTCTTTGACGGAAGAACAGATCGAGCGGCTAAAGCGGCTTTATCCCGAGGATTTCGCGCTCTACGATCTGCTGAAAGCAAATGGCGGTTATTCGTCGGCGTTGACGGGCCGTGCAGTCAGCGCGTCAAGCCTTCGCGTGACTTCCGCCTCGATGCTATCATAATCAATGTCTGGTCTCACATGGCTGGGCGTGGGCCGCAAATCGGCGAAGTCGATGCCGAATGCCTCCTCCACCCGTGCACGCTGATCGGCATATTCCGCAAGGTTCGTCAGCGAGAACGACAAGACATGCTGTGTGGCGCCGGCGCGATAGCTGATGAGCCAGCTCAGGTAAAACACGGCGTAGGCCTGTTCGACAGCGAGATCGGCCGCCACGCTTCGCGCCAGCCGATATTGCTGTCGCGCGTAACGATCGGGGAGTAAGGCCGCCAGCTTCATCCGTGCGGCGGCGTAAAGCGTCGGAGCCAGGCTGCGCGCGAGCGGACCATATTGACGGGAATACCCCAGCTGTAGCGCTGTTCCCGTCAGGAAATAATCATTGTCCGGCCAGCCATAGGAGGCGAACTGCTCCCGCGGATCGCGCCAGAGATGCAAGCCGCGCGCACCAAGCGCCTCTTGCGCCCGTCCCGTTTGCGTCCCGGAGCGGCAGAAGCCCAGAAACGCGACTTTGCCCTGCGCACGGGCCACCCGGTCGAGCGCGCCATAAAAGGCGGCGGCGCTGTCGCTGCCCTCGTTAAACACCGACCGTAGGCTGGTATCCGGAGCATGGAGCGCGCTCAGCGTCTTCCGCGTCAGGGGATCCCTCTGCTCATAGGCGCCAAAATACCCGCCTTCGAGGTCCGGATGACGGAGTTTCCTGTCTCTGCTCCGGTCACGGTCACGTGCCGCGCTGGGTCTGCGACCGACACCCTCATGGCACGGCTCGTAGAACAGCATGTAGCGGCCCGTGGCGGCGAACCTGCTCGCGAGATAGGTACTGCCGGAACGCCACATCGCATCGGCGAATATCGGCGCCTGGTTCCCCTCATCCCGCACGAGCGCGGTCCTGCCCATGCACCTCGGCAACGACATCCAGCAGGCGCTCTGCGGCTGCGCGCCATGTGAACCTGGATGCCTGCTCCCTGCCCAGCGCGGAATAACGCGCGCGCAGGGCATCATCTTGGGAAAGCCTCCGCAGCTGCCGCGCCCATTCACCAGCATCATCGGCGTCGGCATAGAGTGCCGCATCGCCACACACCTCTGGCAGCGCGCCACAGGGTGCCACCACGGCGGGGCAACCCAAGAGCATCGCTTCCAGTGGAGGCAGGCCAAATCCTTCCGTCCGCGAGGGAAACGCAACGCACAATGCGCCCTCATACAGCGCGCGCAGTTCGCTATCCGACACCCGCCCCGCCAGCAAAGCGTTGGCCGGAAGCGAGATACCGCTCGCCGCGAACTCCTCGCGTCTGGTTCCGCCGACCAGCACAAGGCGCAGACCCGCCAAGGCCTGCAGGGCAAACGCCTGCGCCAGCAGCGCGATATTCTTGTGCGCCTGCGTGGATGCCAGCGCTACGACATAGCCGCGTGGCTGAAGACCGATTTTTTCCAGTACGCCAGCTTCCGGCTCGATCCTCAAGACATGATCCACGCCATTATGCACCACCGCGATATGGTCCGGCGCGGCGACCTTGTGCCGTACTATCTCGGCACGCGAGAAATCGGATACAGTGACGATCTTTTGATGATTTCTCCCAAATATGGGCTGCAACCCCTTGTACCAAAGTCGAAATGGCTTGGAGTAGGAGCTTGGAGTCGTATGGACCTGCGCATCGTGGATCATCGTGATCGCATGACGGCGAAGCACAGGGCCGATATTGCAGAGATTGAGCAGAAGCCTCCGCGAATCGCGAAAGGGTATGCCGATCTGCTCCCAGGGAATATGCGTGAAGGGGCCAATCACGCGCACGGGAAGGTTGAATGCCGCCGCCGCGTCCGCGGCATCGCGCGGCACCCATATCTCAATATCAAACTCAACTTGCCCCTCCGCCAGCGCCGCCAGCGCATGCGTCAGCTCTGCCGCGACCCTATGCACCCCGGTCGGCTGCGCGGCAAGGAACTTGCCGTTGATGGCAAGCGGCGGAAGCGCCCCCCTCATCCCAATCCCAGCGCGCGCGAAGCGGTAAATCGTCTCACGATCGCTCCGATCACCAAAGGAGCCGCCAGACCCGCTACAAAACACACAGCGAGCAGCAGCCACGGACTGGCATGTGGGTCTAACCGGGAGAGCGCTATCCGTGCACCGGCGATGAACAAGACATGCAGGACGAAAATGGTCATCAAGCGTCGCCCGACATAGCTCAGCAAGAGAGCTACCCGGCCGCGTAACAGTACGGAAACAACGATGAAGGCGAGCGTGGCCAGCAAGGCGGCGGGAAGCACGGCGATCCGCCAGGCGAGCGCGGAAATCTCCCATGCCTGCAGCTGGAAAAACGATGAGCCATGAGATGCCATGATCAAATAGACAGCCAGCCACACCGCGCCCGCGCCGCCGGCGAATATAGCCGAAGCCAGCCCCAGCCGCTGGGCCAGCCAATCGCGCGCGTGCTCGATCCCTGCCGGGGCCAACCAAACCCCGGCCGCGTAGAATAGCCCGTGCACCATCGCCAAACGCAGCATGACCGGAGCACTGATGATCGCCACGACAACCCTTGCTAGAACGAAGAACAGGAAAAAATTGCGCGCGCCAATGCGGGGTACGAGGACCAGCGCCGCAATATGCAGCAGAAACAGAACATAGAGAAACCAGAACTGCGAGATCGAGGCAAAGGGCAAGTTGAATATGGTGGGCCAGAAATGCGCCACCGGCCGGTTGACCAGCGTGCCTGCGGCGTAAATCGCCGAATATTGAATGATGGACCAGAGGAAATAAGGGTAAGCTATCGAGACGACGAGATCGATCAGAAAACCCTTGCGGCTCCGTCCGAGGCGGCGGCGCACCAGCAGGCCGGACAGCAGAAAGAATAACGGCATGTGGAACACATATATGGCAAGGAAGATCTCGCGAAACAGCGGGTGCACCTGCTTTCCGCCCATATCGATGATGCCGCCCAGTGCATGCCCCAATATGACGATGAGTATCCCGAGCCCTTTGGCGGTATCGAGCCAGGCAATGCGAGACGCGCACGCCTTCGGGTTAGCCGCCGCGACCGGTCGTCCATCCACAATGTTCGCCGTACTTTTTATGACTGCCTCCGCGCGCACGAAACAGCGCCTCACAGCAGGTTTAGGCTACATTAATATTGCAACGGCTAAAAAGGAGCGAAATTGTCACATAACTCCCGTGACTTTCGCGGAACGGGCGAATCTGCCGGTAAAAGTGCCTGAAACAAAAATGTCACAATGGGTTGAACCCGACGAAGCGGTGTTTTAGGAATTCGAGCTGTAATACATGAGAAGCAAAGTGAAGGCAGGGACCATTGGCTGAATCTGTTACACGGACGAAGCGTAGAAAGAGGGAGCAATCTTCCATTGCTTTTCCCTATGTCGATTTATCCGCAGCTGTCGAAGTGGCGCGTGCCATTTACGATCGCTGTGGCGAAGAGGCATGCGATCTGAACGATCTCGCTGCGGATCTGGAAGACGGCTCTGGCGGTGCTTTCAGGCTCAAGACATCGGCGGCCCGGATATTCGAGCTGATCGAAAAGCGCGGACGAAGCGAGGCCAGGCTTACGGACAACGGCAAACTGGTCATCGATGAAGGAAGGGATGTCACTGCCAAGGCCCAGGCATTCCTGAGGGTTCCGCTCTATTCCGCCGTGTACGACAAATTCAAGAATACGCGCCTGCCTCCTAAGCAGGTGCTGGATGACGAACTGAAGAATATGGGCGTCCCTGCCAAACAAGTAGACAAGGCCCGTCAGGTTTTCGAGCGCTCAGCCCGCCAAGCGGGTTTTTTCGAGTCCAGCGACAACCGTCTCGTCATTCCCACGCGAAATCAGCCACAAATCCGCAACAAATCCGGTTTAGCGCCCTCACCCATGATGGACACTGAAGACCGATTCGAGTCTTACATTGCGGAAGCTGGCTTGCAAAACCGGTTTAGGCGGGACGATCCGCTGATCGTGGGACTGATGGACCGTTTGCCGACAGCAGGCTCGTCCTGGAACGATGACGCGAGAGTCGCCTGGCTGCGCCTCGCCAGTTCCATATTCGACGTCACCTATTCCGACGGGACCGGTCAGATCGAAATCAAGCTCACGGCTGGATCAGATCGGGACTGAGTCGCGGAAGCGGACATCAGTTCAGCTCTCAACCAGGCGCCAATATGCGTCTTCGAGATCTCTTTTCGGGGCTTGAAACGCTGAGGCCGCAAAAAAATTTCACCAATAGTCATAAAACCGCATAAATAATGAAAATTATCTGCCCCCACGTTTCGACTCGTTCAGGCTGCCGTTGTGCGTCCGTCTGGCTGTTCGAAAAGGCTGGAAGTGAGGGCAAAGGGAGTGGGCAAGCAGGGCCGCAGATCGGCTAAGTTTTCTACAATTGCAGTGTGCAAGTGGGAATGTCGCAATGACGGCGCGCATTTGCCCCTTCGCCGCGCGAACCGCGCGTGAAGGCAGTTATGGAACTCGACTTTCTACCGTCTTCCCATAGCCAAGCCCTGCACCCGATAGAGGCGGGAAAGGTTGAAGTCGGCAACCATGTCATTCAACCTTGCGCAGACCAGATACCGGTGGCTATCGATACCCTGGCGCTAGGTATAGACAGGCCCGATATCTATGCCTTGCAAGCAGCGCTTCTGGTTGCCCGATATAGCTACGGCCTTTCCCTCCACGAGCTGGTCCGCAGAGAAACCGCCGCAGGGCAAGAGGTCACGTCCGTCAAGGTGGTGTAATTTCGGTGGTGGCCGGGGCGCATCGTCATGCAGCTCTGGCGGTGATGTGTAGGGGCTGGTTTTCCTCCTCGATCATGGGCTGGGCGAGCTCGGTGAAGCCCT
>JALCRK010000015.1 GCA_022652485.1 Sphingobium sp. | reverse complement strand
TCAACCACCCGAACGAGATGATCAACATCGGCGACGTGGTGAAGGTGCAGATCATCCGCATCAACCGCGACACCCAGCGCATCTCGCTCGGCATGAAGCAGCTTGAGAGCGATCCGTGGGAAGGTGCCGAGGCGAAGTATCCGGTTGGCGCGAAGCTCACCGGCCGCATCACCAACATCACCGAATATGGTGCGTTCGTCGAGCTGGAGCCGGGCATCGAAGGTCTGGTCCACGTCTCCGAGATGAGCTGGACCAAGAAGAACGTCCACCCCGGCAAGATCGTTTCGACCAGCCAGGAAGTCGACGTGCTGGTGCTGGAAGTCGATGGCGAGAAGCGCCGCATTTCGCTCGGCCTCAAGCAGGCGCAGAACAATCCGTGGGACAGCTTTGCCGAGCGTCACCCGATCGGTTCCGTCGTCGAGGGCGAAGTCAAGAACGCGACCGAATTCGGTCTGTTCGTGGGCCTCGAGGGCGATGTGGACGGCATGGTCCATATGTCCGACATCGCCTGGGGCATCTCCGGCGAGGACGCGCTCAACCTGCATCGCAAGGGCGAAGTCGTGAAGGCGATCGTGCTCGACATCGATGTCGAGAAGGAGCGCATCTCGCTCGGCATGAAGCAGCTTGAGAAGGGCGCGCCGGGCGTCGGTGCGGTTTCCGGCGGTGGTGCAGGCCTCAACAAGAACCAGACCGTCACCGTTACCGTGCTTGAAGTGCGCGACGGCGGCCTTGAGGTTCAGGCAGGCGAGGACGGCGTTACCGGCTTCATCAAGCGCAGCGATCTCGGTCGCGACCGCGACGAGCAGCGCGCCGAGCGCTTCCAGCCCGGTCAGAAGTTCGATGCGATGGTCATCGGCTTCGATCGCAGCAAGAAGCCCAACTTCTCGGTCAAGGCTCTGCAGATCGCCGAAGAAAAGCAGGCGGTGGCGCAGTACGGCTCGTCCGACAGCGGCGCGTCGCTTGGCGATATTCTTGGCGAAGCGCTGAAGGCCAAGAGCGAAGCCTAAGACCAGCCATCTATGATAGAGAATCCCGCTGCGACCAGATCGCGGCGGGATTTTGCTAAGTGGCGATGGCGGATTTTTACAATACTATACATGGCATTGTGCTGATATGGTGCACTTTTATTGACGATCGGAGAGATTGTCATTTTTCCGCCATTCCCTTAAAAGAAGTATTCGGCAGCGTGTGGGACTGTCGAACATGAGGAGGGCAAATGATCCGTTCCGAACTGGTACAAAATCTTGCGGAGAAAAACGGCGATCTCACTTATGGGGAAGTGGAACGTATCGTCGATATTTTCTTTCAGGAAATCACAACGCAACTTGCGAGGGGTGGGCGTGTCGAGTTGCGTGGCTTTGGCGCGTTCACGACGCGCGCACGCAATGCGCGCACGGGCCGCAATCCCCGGACGGGCGAAGCCGTTTCCATCGACGCAAAGAAGGTGCCCTTTTTCAAACCCGGCAAGGAAATCCGCGACCGGCTCAACGCCAAATAGTCTGGTTGCGGGGGGCGCCACGCGTGAATAGGGGTGACGTCCGCTTCATCGCCAACATGCTTGACGGACTGCATTTGCAACTGCAGTGAGGCTGGCGTGACCGGCAGAAAATGCGGACGTGGCGAAACCGGTAGACGCAGCGGACTTAAAATCCGCTTCCCCTATGGGAGTGCGGGTTCGAGTCCCGCCGTCCGCACCAATGCATTGCCTGCAAGGAGTGGGGAGCCGGGCCCGGATAACGACTCACATGCGCGGTGATTATTAGCCGCTTGGCCTCGCGCACAGGGTGGGTTAGGACATGGGCCACCGTAACGGATGGCTCCGGCTTTGAGACCTCGTCTTTTTCTTTCCGGCCTTGTCGCCTTGACTGCATCGCTGCTCGCCACCGGATGTGGCGAGGGCAATGATGCACCCGTCGTCGTGAGCGTGATTGGCTCTGATCGCGAGGCCAGCGCCCCGCTTGCTTATGCCCATAGCCGTGCGGGGCAGGTCATGCTGGCCGCCACCGCGCGGGGGCTTGTGCGCCTCGATGCGACGGGCACCGTCATTCCCGCGCTGGCGCAGCGGTGGATCGTCATCGATGATGGCAAAAGTTATATTTTCCGGCTGCGGCGTGCGCGTTGGGCGGATGGCGCCAAGGTGGATGCGCGGGAGGTGAAGCGGCTGCTGCAGGTGCGGTTGCGTGCGCGCGCGCGTCTGGATCCTTACGGTCCGCTCAGCTCGGTCGATCAGATCCTTGCCATGACGGACGATGTGCTGGAATTGAGGCTGAAAGCCGCGCGCCCGAATTTCCTCGTCGCGCTGGCGGAGCCGGATATGGCCATTGCGCGCAGTTCGGGCGGCTCTGGCCCCTATCGCAAGCGTCTCGATCAGGACGGCGTGTGGCGGCTCCAGCCGCTCGATGCGCTGGGCAAGGTGGAAGAGGAGGCGCCCCGGCGGGAGATCCGTCTTTTGCGCGCGGAAAGGGCTGCACGGGCAATCGTGCGCTTCGGCCGGGGCGAGAGCGATCTCGTTCTTGGCGGCACCGTGGCGGAGCTTCCCTATGTCAGCCTGGGCGGGATCAACGACAATGCCATACGCTTTGACCCGGTCCAGGGGTTGTTCGGCCTCGCTCTTGCGGCCGATAATCCGACGCTGGACGACAAGCAGATGCGTCGAGCCCTCGCCATGAGCCTCGACCGCACCGCGATTGTCAACCGCTACAACGTCGCGCGCTGGAAGATCGCCGAACAGATCATGCCGCAGGCGCTGAACCTCCCCCACGCGCCGACCCCGCCGGATTGGGTCGGGCTGCCGATGGAACGGCGGATCGAGCTGGCCAGGGACATCGTGGCACGGTGGAGATTACAGCATGAGGGAGCACCGCTAGTGCTCTCCATCAGCCTTCCCCCTGGTCCGGGCTCCGACATGTTGTTGGCGGCCCTGCGCGATCAATATGGGCGGGTGGGCATCATGCTCACCCGGACGGACGAGGATGCCGACCTGACGCTTATCGATGAAGTGGCGCCGTATGACAGCGCCTCGTGGTATCTGGGCAGGCTGAGTTGCGCGCGGGGTGTGCAGTGTGACCCGCAGGCGGAAGAGCTGCTCAAAGAGTCTCTCTCGGCGCCCATCATGGCGGATCGTCTGGCCCGGCTGGGAGAGGCGGAGCCGCTGATGGCTGCCCACGGCGGCTTCATTCCGCTGGCGATGCCGGTGCGCTGGTCGCTGGTGAGCAGGAAGCTGGATGGCTTCGCCCCATCGCCGCGGGCGGAGCATCCCCTCGATCATGTAATGAAGTAACCGGAGCAGGCACGCTCAGGCTGGAGAGGGGGCGGCCGCCTCCTGCAATGCGGCGTCGATCTCCTTTGCCCGGATATAGGCGGGACGAGAAGTCAGGCCAGCCAGATAGTCGGTAAAGGCGGGCCGCGGCGCAAGCATGCCGAACATCGTGAGGAAATTGATCATCGAACCGACATAGACGTCGGCGGCGCTGAAGCGGTCTCCCGCGACGTAGCTCTTGCCCGCAACCGCCGTTTCCAGCGTGTCGATCGCCAGTTCGAAATGGCCATACCCAAACATGCGCTGCTTGTCCTCGGGCGGCGCAAAACCCGCAGCGCGATTGGAAAACGCGGCTTCCACCGGCCCTGCCGCGAAGAACATCCAGCGATAATAATCGGCGAGAGCGTCTCCCCCGGGCTTGAGGCCTGCCTCGAGAAATGCCTCGGCCAGATACGCGCAGATCGCCGCGGTTTCGGTGACGACATGCCCTTTGTGCACGATGGCGGGCACTTTACCCATCGGATTGATGGCCAGATAGTCCGCGCTCTTCATCGTGCTGTCGTAATCCAGCCGAACGGTATCATAGGGGGCACCGACCTCTTCCAGCATCCAGCGCGCTATCTGTCCCCGCGAATGCGGATTGGTATAGAAGACGAGATCTTCGGACACTGTGGCCTCTCCTTTAAACCTTTTGGCAATCGGGCCGATCATGCCGGTTTCGCGGGCAAAAGAAAAGGGCGACCGAAGTCGCCCTTATTTGGAACGTGTATCAAGGGCTAAGCCGTCGGTTTGGGTGCCTTCGGCTTGGCGCCAGCCTTGCTTTTGGCCCGGGCCTTGCCGCTGGCGACGCCATCCTTCTTCGGTTTGCCGGTGCGTGGCGCGGCGGGCGTGACCTCGAAGGTGAGCGCGTCGTCCTTGAGGCCGACTACCACCTCGCCGCCATGCACGAGCTTGCCGAACAGCAGCTCTTCGGCGAGCGGCTGCTTGATCTTCTCCTGCATCAGGCGGCCCATCGGGCGTGCGCCATAGAGCTTGTCATAGCCCTTCGCGGTAAGCCATTTGCGCGCATCGTCCGAGAGGGTGATATGCACGTCGCGGTCGGCGAGTTGCAGCTCCAGCTGGAGGATGAACTTGTCGACCACGCGGGCGACCACTTCCGTCGGCAGATAGCCGAACGGCACGATGGCATCCAGACGGTTGCGGAACTCCGGCGTGAAGAGCTTCTTCACCGCCTCGTCGCTTGCATCCTCCTTGCTGATGACATCGCCGAAGCCGATGCCCTCGCGCGCCATGTCCGACGCGCCCGCATTGGTGGTCATGATGAGGATGACGTTGCGGAAATCGACCGTCTTGCCGTGATGATCGGTGAGGCGGCCATTGTCCATCACCTGCAACAGGATGTTGAACAGGTCCGGATGCGCCTTCTCGATCTCGTCGAGCAGCAGCACACAATGCGGGTTCTGGTCGATCGCGTCGGTCAGCAGGCCGCCCTGATCATAGCCGACATAGCCCGGAGGCGCACCGATGAGGCGCGAGACCGAGTGCCGCTCCATATATTCCGACATGTCGAACCGCTGGAGCGGGATGCCCAGCAAAGTCGCAAGCTGGCGCGCCACTTCCGTCTTGCCGACGCCGGTGGGGCCGGAGAAGAGATAGTTGCCGATCGGCTTGTCCGGATCGCGCAGACCCGCGCGGCTGAGCTTGATCGCGGAGCTGAGCACCTCGATCGCCTTGTCCTGCCCGAAGACGACGCGCTTCAGATCCTGCTCGATGGTGGCGAGCACGGTCTTGTCGTCGCTCAATACGGTCTTGGGCGGGATGCGGGCCATGGTCGAGATGACCTGCTCGATCTCTTTCGGGCTGATGATCTTCTTGCGCTTGGAAGGCGGCACCAGCATCTGCATCGCGCCGACCTCGTCGATCACGTCGATCGCCTTGTCCGGCAGCTTGCGGTCGTTGATGTAGCGTGCCGAAAGCTCGACCGCCGCCTTGATCGCGTCCGCGGTGTAGCGGACATGGTGATGCGCCTCGAAGTTCGGGCGCAGGCCGGTGAGGATCTTGATCGTGTCCTCGATGGTTGGCTCGTTGACATCGATCTTCTGGAACCGGCGCAGCAGGGCGCGGTCCTTCTCGAAATGGTTGCGGAATTCCTTGTAGGTGGTCGAGCCGATGCAGCGGATCGTGCCGCCGGAAAGCGCAGGCTTCAGCAGGTTCGAGGCATCCATCGCGCCGCCCGACGTTGCGCCCGCGCCGATCACCGTGTGGATTTCGTCGATGAACAGCACCGCGTGCGGCATTTTTTCCAGCTCGTTGACGACTGCCTTCAGGCGCTCCTCGAAGTCGCCGCGATAGCGCGTGCCCGCGAGCAGCGCGCCCATGTCGAGCGAGTAGATCACCGCAGGCTTCAACACCTCCGGCACGTCACCCTCGATGATCTTGCGCGCAAGGCCTTCCGCGATGGCGGTCTTGCCCACACCCGGATCACCGACATAGAGCGGATTGTTCTTGGAACGACGGCAGAGGATCTGGATCGTGCGATCGACTTCGGCGGACCGGCCGATCAGCGGATCGACCTTGCCCTCCATCGCCTTCTCGTTGAGGTTGACGGTGAACTGATCGAGCGCGCTGTCTTTCTTGTCCTTGGTCTGCTGCTTCTTCTCTTCCTCGGCGGATTTGACCTGCTGCGGCTCCGGCGTGGAGGTCACGCCCTTGCCGACGCCGTGGCTGAGATAGGAGACCGCATCGAGGCGGCTCATGTCCTGCTGTTGCAGGAAATAGACGGCATAGCTTTCGCGCTCGGAAAACAGCGCGACCAGCACATTGGCGCCGGTCACCTCATCCTTGCCGGAAGACTGGACGTGGAGGATCGCCCGCTGGACCACGCGCTGGAAGCCGCTGGTGGGCGAGGGGTCCGTGTCGCTGTCGACCTTGAGGCTATCCAGTTCGGTATCGAGATAGTGGGTGACGGCATCGGTCAGCTCGCCCATGTCGACCCCGCAGGCCTGCATCACGCGGGAGGCGTGTTCGTCATCAATCAGCGCGAGGAGCAGATGCTCCAGCGTCGCATATTCATGATGGCGCTCGGCGGCGTGGCCCAGCGCATTATGCAGCGTGGTTTCAAGGGCGGGGGCAAAGGATGGCATATCTGTTCTCCCGGCACTCGTAGGGTGTGCCTTTCACCACTATGTCGGCGCACCCGAACCGGGGTTCAAGTGCCTGATCGAACGCTGTTCCCTTTTTGGCCCATCCCTGCTGGCGGGGCGAAAGGGGGAAACGCGCAATCATTTTCTGAATAGAGCCTCTGCGCTTGCTTTATGGTTAACAGACTGGTCAATTTTTCCGCGAATCCGATCTATTTCGTTTTCCAGCAAGGCGATGCGTGCATGAAGCTCGTCGATGGAAAGAGGGTCCAGATCCTGCTTCAGCAACAGGGCGAGAGGATCGTCGGCTCTTTTCGGAACATAGTCTTCCATATCCATCGCGATAATGTTGACCCGTTCGCCGCGCCTGTCAATAAGGGGCTATGGCTCTGGAAGTGATCTCCAAGGAAATGCGGGCAATCGGCTTCGATGCTCCGGGCGGACCCGAAATATTGGGCGTCGCCCGCGTTCCCATTCCCGTCGTAAGGCCGGACGAGGTGCTGATCCGTGTTCATGCGGCAGGCGTCAACCGGCCGGACGCGTTGCAGCGCGCGGGCAAATATCCGCCGCCACCGGGCGCGTCTCCGCTGCTGGGGCTGGAGGTTTCCGGCGAGGTGGTGCAGGTGGGAGCAGAAGCCGAGCATCTGCTGCTGGGCCAGAAGGTATGCGCTTTGTGCAACGGCGGGGGCTATGCGGAATATGTCGCGGTCCCGGGAGGGCAGTGCCTGCCCGTGCCGGATGGCTATGACATGACCGAGGCGGCGGCGCTTCCGGAGACGTTGTTCACCGTGTGGACCAACCTGTTCGAGCGGGCCTATGCGGTGGAGGACGACACGGTGCTGGTGCACGGGGGCACGTCCGGCATCGGCACGATGGCGATCTCGCTTTGTAACCTTTTCGGGGTCAGGATCATCGTCACCTGCGGATCGGACGAGAAATGCCAGCAGGCTCTCGACTGGGGTGCGCACCATGCCATCAATTACCGCGCCCAGGATTATGTCGACGAGGTCAAGGCCATCACTCAGGGGCGCGGCGTGCAGGCCGTGCTCGATATGGTGGGTGGAGACTATCTTGCCCGCAACCTCAAATGCCTCGATGTCGAGGGCCGGCATGTATCGATCGCGGTGCTGGGTGGCGTGAAGGCGGAGATTTCGATTGTCGATATCATGACACGCCGCCTGACGCTGACCGGATCGACACTGCGCCCGCGCTCCAACGTCTTCAAGGGCTTGGTAGCGGACGAGATCGCGCGGAACGTCTGGCCGTTTGTCGAGCAGGGCAGGCTTCGCCCGGCGATGGATCGGGTATTCGCGCTGGAGGATGCTGCCCAAGCCCATGCACGGATGGAAGCCGGGGAGCATTTCGGCAAGATCGTGCTGAGGGTGGCCGAGGGCTGATTTCCATAGCCTCTTGCCCTTTGCGGCGCTTTGGCTTAAATCGGTTCCACGCTGCGGCCACCCTGCCTGGGTGGCCCTTATCATTTCTAGTTTCCGGAGCATGGATCATGTCCCACCCGCTGATGCCCCACGCGACTGCCGCCTGGCTGATCGAGAATACCGGTCTTACCTTTCCGCAGATCGCCGAATTCTGCGGTCTGCATATGCTGGAAGTGCAGGCGATCGCCGACGAGACGGCGAGCACGCGCTACACGCCGCGCGATCCTGTCCGCGCCCATGAGCTGACCACCGACGAGATCAGGAAGGGCGAGGCCAATCCGGACTATGTCCTCAAGATCGCCAAGGGCAGCGAGCCCGTGCGCCGCACCAAGGGGCCGCGCTACACACCCGTTTCCAAGCGGCAGGACAAGCCGGACGGCATCGCCTGGATCCTGCGCAATCATCCGGAGATTTCGGACGGCGCCATCGGCCGCCTGATCGGCACCACGCGCACCACCATCGCGGCGATCCGTGACCGTTCGCACTGGAACATCTCCAACATCCAGCCGAAAGACCCGGTGACGCTGGGCCTGTGCTCGCAGCGTGAGCTGGATGCCATCGTAGCCAAGGCGGCGAAGAAGGCGGGTCTGGAAGCGCCCGTCGATGCACGGCTCGACGGTGCGCGCGAGGCTTTGATCGAGGAATTGCGGCGGGAGCGCGACGAGGCGCACCGACATGACGATGCGCATGACGAAGCGGGTACGGCTCCTTCCTTTCCCACGGGCGAGTTCGATGCCCGTGCCGAAGCGGAAAAGCTGTTCGACCGCTGATCGGCAGATTTTCAAGCACCAGACAAAAAGAAGGGCGGATCACTCCGCCCTTTTTAGTTGCGCTGTGTTGGTGTGGAACCTCAGCCGATCAGCCCCAATGACTTGGCGATGCCGTAAAGCGACGTGAGCGAGAGCACGATGCCGACCATCAGCAGTAGCCGGTTGGCGGGAATATGCTTGGCGAGCATCGCTCCCAGCGGCGCGGCAACCACACCGCCGATCAGCAGGCCGCCAGTGGCAAGCGTGAACGTCTCCCAGCCCAGATGGATGAGAAAGGTTATGCTGATCGAGAGCGTCAGCAGAAACTCGACCGTGTTGACCGTTCCGATCGTGGTGCGCGGGTTGCTGCCCTGAAGCAGCAGGTTCGATGTAACCACCGGCCCCCAGCCGCCGCCGCCCGTTGCATCGAGAAAGCCGCCGAACAGGCCGAGCGGCGCTACGATACGCGGGTTTTCCGTGCGCTCGATCTTGTGCGTGCTGCGCCAGATCAGCCACAGGCCGATGAAGGTGAGATAGCTCTGCACATAGGGCTTTACCGCGCTGCTATCGACGTTGGAGAGCAGATGGGCGCCCGCGATGCCGCCGATGATCCCAGGAATGGCGAGCTTGGAAAACAGCTTCCAGTCCACGTTGCGGTGCATGATATGGCTGATGCCCGAGACCGCCGTGGTGAATGTTTCCGCCGCGTGGGTTCCGGCTGACGCGGCCTTGGGCGGCAGGCCGATCGCGAGCAGCAATGTGGTGGAGATGACGCCATAGGCCATGCCCAGAGCGCCATCGATAAGCTGCGCCGCAAAGCCGATCGCAATGAAAGGCAGCAGCAGCGGCAGATACTCCCAGACAAGGTCCATATTCTTCCCCCCGAAATGGATGCGAATCCAATGTCTAGCGGAATAATAGATATTATTCGGACTGCGAGTCAAAAATTCTATCAAAAAGATAGATTTATCTATCTTCTTATAGCGTTATGTATTTATTGACAATTTTTCAATTGGTTGGAATTTCTGTCGCCAGTCCGTGGGGAAGTTGCGGTGTATGGAGTGCAAGCCATCTCTGCGCACGGCTACATGAAGCTGTAGGGATCGATGTCGACGCTGACCCGCACCGATCCCGGCCATTGCACCGAACCGAGCCAGTGGCGGATCGCGCCCTGCACGTTCACGCCCCGCGCGGCGTGCACCAGCAGCCGGTGGCGATAGTGACCGCGCAGCTGTGCGAGGGGCGCAGGCGCCGGGCCGTAGATATGCAGCCCGTCCCTTTGCGGCGCGGATTTGCCCAGCCTGCGCGCCGTTTCGGCTGCCTGATCGGGGCTTTCGCTCGAAACGATGACGGCCGCGAACCGGCCATAAGGCGGAGCCTCCGCGTGGCGGCGGCTCTCCGCTTCGGCGGCATAGAAGCGCTCCGTGTCGCCGGAGAGTAACGCGCGGATCACGCCCGCATTCAGCATTCGCGTCTGGATGAAGACGCGCCCCGGCTTCTCGCCACGACCGGCGCGGCCCGCCACCTGGCTGATTTGCTGGAAACAGCGTTCGGCCGCGCGCAGATCTCCTCCCTCCAGCCCGAGATCGGCATCGATCACCCCGACGAGGGTCAGGTTCGGGAAATGATAGCCCTTGGTGACGAGCTGGGTGCCGATGATGATGTCGACCGCGCCATTGTCCACGGAGGCAACGAACTCCGCGACTTTCTCCGGCGACCACAGCGTATCGGAGGTGACGATGGCGCGCCGGGCTTGGGGAAACAGCAGCGCGGCCTCATCCGCGATCCGCTCCACGCCCGGACCGCAGGCGACCAGCGAATCCGGCTCCTTGCACTCGGGGCAGGCACGTGGTGTCGGCATGACATGGCCGCAATGATGGCAGGCGAGGCGATGCGTCGTCTTGTGCTCCACCATCCAGCTCGTGCAATTGGGGCACTGGAAACGGTAACCGCAGTGACGACACAAAGTGAGCGGCGCATAGCCGCGCCGGTTGAGAAACAGCAGCACCTGCTCGCCGCGCCCCAGTGTTTCATCGATTGCGGTGACGAGCGCGGGCGCGATCCAGCGCTGTCGCTCAGGCGAATCGGTCAGCAGATCGATACCGATAATCTCCGGCATCTGGGCGCCGCCGAAGCGTGCAGGCAACCGGATTTCCCGGTAGTTTCCGAGATTTACCTGATGTCGTGTCTCAAGGGCGGGGGTGGCCGAGGCCAGCACGACCGGGCAGCCCTCATATTTGCCGCGCATCACCGCCACATCGCGCGCGTGATAGCGCACGCCGTCTTCCTGCTTGAAGCTCGTCTCATGCGCTTCATCGACCACGATAAGGCCGAGGCGGGCGAAGGGCAGGAACAGCGCCGAGCGCGCTCCCACCACGACCTGGGCCTGCCCGCGGGCCACAGCGTTCCAGGCCCGTCGCCGCTCGCTCTGGCGAAGGCCGCTGTGCCATGCCACCGGCTGCACCCCGAAGCGCGCCTCGAACCGCTTGAGGAACGGCTCGGTGAGCGCGATTTCCGGCAGCAGGACCAGTATCTGCCCGCCGTCCTTCAGGGCACGCGCGATGCCCTCGAAATAGACTTCGGTCTTGCCGGACCCGGTGACGCCATCGAGCAGGAAGGTCTGAAATTGTGCCGCATCGATCGCCTGGGTGAAGATGTCCGCCGCCGCCTGCTGGGCCTCGTTGAGCGAGGGGACATCATGCGAGGGGTTCGGCGCGGGGTAGGGCTCGGAGGCGGTGACTTCTGTCGCTGCCAGCGCCCCGGACTTGATAAGTCCGCGAATGACGGCGACCGAAACCTCCGCCTTTTCGGCCAGTTCGGCGACCGAGCCCTGCAATGCTCCGATCCGCTCCAGCGCCTGCGTGCGTTGCGGAGTGAGGCGCGCAGGAGCGGTTTCGGAGAGACGATACTCGACGCTGACACGTTCCCCCGCCGTCACGCCCGCAGGCATCGCCATGCGCAACACGGCGGCGAGAGGCGCCATGTAATAGTCCGCCACCCACTCGATCAGGCGGCGCAGCGGAGCGGTCAACGGGGGTACGGGAAGCGCCGCGCCGAGCGCGCGGAGTTTCGCATCCGGCACGGTGCGCGTGTCCGGCAGGCGATCTTCCTCCCAGACCACGCCGATGACGCGTCGCGGCCCCAGCGGAACCTCGACGATACTGCCGGGCTCGACACTCAGTCCATCCGGTACCCGATAATCGAGCGGCCCAAGTGCGGCGTTCAGGGTCAATACACGGACGCGAGTCATGCTGTGTATGTAAGGACAAGCGCTGCGGTTAAAAACCCGCTTCCCTTTCGTGGCCAAAAGAGAGACAGGCAAATCTAGCATGACGTGGGAGATAAATATGCAACGCAGGCAGTTTCTGACAAGCGGATCGGCGCTGGGGCTTCTGGCATTGGCGGGGTGTTCTCAGGGCTTGGGCTATAGCCTGACGGAAGCGATAAGGCGGTTGCTGTCACTGTCGTCGAAGCGCGCGCTGGCGCGGTTGATGGCGCCAGGCGGATTCTACGACAGCCAGATCGCGCGCATCAGTTTACCCGATCAGCTGGGAAGCGGCGGGAGCGGTTCGTTCCTTTCGCGCGTGCTGTTAAGCGGGGTTGTGCGAGATCGCCTGCTCAAACAGGTCAATCGAGCGGCGGAACACGGGGCAGAGCGTGCTGCTCCGGTAATCGCTGATGCCATTATGTCGGTCTCGCCCCAGGACGCCGCCGCCATCATCCGGGCGGCTGGCACCCCTGCCGCGACGAACCTGCTGCAACAGCATATGGGAAACAGCCTCATCGCCGCAATGGTGCCGGGTGTGGATGAGGGGCTGAAACTGTTCGACAATCAGGCAGTCACCGAAGCGCTGAAGCTCGTGACCGGCATCGATTTCGCAGGCTTGCGCGACGATGTGACCCGCAAGGCATCGAACGCGATTTTTGCGGAAATGGGCAAGGAGGAGCTTGCGATCCGCGCCGATCCGCGTTCGACGGGCGACCCGATCCTGATTGCTGCGCTTACCGCCGCGAACGCCCTGTAGCATTAGCATTATCGGATGCGCGGCTTCGGCTGCGCAGCTATAGGGTGCACGACTCATACAGCCGGGGACCGCTTCCATGAAATTCTTTGTCGATACCGCAGACACCGCTGATATTCGCGACCTCGCCGAAACGGGGTTGCTTGACGGCGTTACCACCAATCCGTCGCTGATCGCCAAGTCTGGTCGCCAGTTTCTGGAGGTGGTGAAGGAAATCTGCGGGATCGTGGACGGCCCGGTCTCGGCCGAGGTCGTCGCGCTCGATCATGCGACGATGATGAAGGAGGCCGAAGTCCTCCGCAAGATCGCGGACAATGTCTGCATCAAGGTGCCGCTCACCATCGATGGCCTCAAGACCTGCAAGGCGCTCAGCTCCGAGGGCACCCAGGTTAACGTCACCTTGTGCTTCTCCGCCAATCAGGCGCTGCTCGCGGCGAAGGCGGGCGCCACGTTCATCTCGCCGTTCGTTGGCCGGCATGACGACAATGGCTTCGACGGCATGAAGCTGATCGAGGACATCCGCCTGATCTACGACAACTACGCGTTCCAGACCGAGATACTGGTGGCGAGCGTGCGCCACCCGATCCACATCCTCGAAAGCGCGAAGATCGGCGCCGATGTGATGACCGCGCCTCCCGCCGTCATCCGCTCCCTCTTCAACCATGTGCTGACCGACAAGGGCATCGCCGGGTTTGTGGCGGACTGGGCGAAGACGGGGCAGTCGATCCTCTGATCCGGCCGGGGAGTGCTACTCCCCAAAACCCCTCGGCGCGGCGTCGATCACGGTGAAGCCGTCCGCGTCCACCTGCTGCACTTCCAGCGCACGCTCGGCGAGGCCGTTGCCACCGAAGCGGAACGCGCCGTCGATCCCGGCGAAACCGCCCTTGTCGGTAAGGCGAGAGACGGGGAAGGCGCTGCCCGGTCGCCAATCCTGCGCGATGCGCACGGTCAAGAGCACCGCGTCATAGCCGAGCGCCGCAAGGCGATAGGGCGGGGTGTTGAACCGGGCGCGATATTTGGTGGCAAGCTGACGGTAATAGGCGTCTGACACCGAAGCGAACCACGCCCCGCGCAGCGCAGGGCTGGCCGCTATGTCGTTCTCGGTGTTCCACAGCTCGGTTCCCAGAATGCGCGCGGTGGTGGCACCACCCTTGCGCAGCAGCGGGGCCGCCTGCAACGCCACGCGGCCGCTGTCGGCGATGAGCACGGCTTCGTAATCGGTGGGCGGGCCGAGCTTCTTCACGGCGGCGGCGAGTGAGCCCGCCGTGCGGCTGTAATTCTGCATCGCGACGACCGTGCCGCCGTGTGCCCGCACCGCTGCCAGCAAGGCATTGCCCGTCCGCTCGCCATAGACACCGGCAGGCACGAGCGCGGCGAACCGGCTCATGCCCCTCCCGCGGGCATATTCGACCACCCGGTCAACCGATTGGGCGGGCGTATAGCCCATGATGAAGACGCCATTGCCCGCGACGCCGCTGTCGTTCGAAAAGCTGACGATCGGCACCCCCGCGCCACGCGCCGCCCCGGCGGCGGCCGAGACCTCGTCGGCGGTGAGCGGACCAAGGATGAGCTTGTTGCCATCCGCGATCGCGCTGTTGATGGCGCCTGCCACGCCCTTGCCGGTGTCATAGGTGGTGATGCGGATATTGGTCGCCTTGGTATCGAGCAGGGCGAGCGTGGTGGCATTGGCGATGGATTGGCCGACTCCCGCGTTCGAGCCACTCATCGGCACGAGCAGCGCCACGCGATGCCGTTCGGAATCGGAGGGCAGGCCTTGCTGAACCGGAGCCGGCTTGGCAGGGCTAGTCGTCTCCGGCCCGGTTCCGCGCGGCACGATCGTCTGGCACGCCGCGAGCAGCAGGCCGCCCGTGAGCACCAGCAATCGACCCGCGCGCCGCGCCGCGCTCCATATGTTTGCTTGCCGAAGGGCACCCGTCTCTGCCATTGCTTATCCTTATATGGTCGAAGCGTTATCTCCGGGTCTTTATATCGTGGCGGGGCCGATCGGCAACTTGTCTGATCTCAGCCCCCGGGCGGCTGACATATTATGCCGCGCCGATGTGGTCGCGGTGGAGGACAGCCGCGTGAGCGCGCGCCTTCTGCGCCATGCCGGATCGGACCGGCCCATGCTGCCATATCATGACCATAGTGACGAAGCGGTGCGCGCGCGGCTGGTGGCGCGGATGGAGGGAGAGGCGGTGGCGCTGCTCTCCGATGCCGGCACGCCGCTGATATCCGACCCTGGCTATAAGCTGGTGCGGGATGCGCGCGCGGCGGGGCGGGCTGTCACCACCATTCCCGGCCCGTGTGCGGCGGTCGCGGCGCTGACGGTTTCCGGTTTGCCGACGGACCGTTTCCTGTTCATGGGGTTCCTGCCCGCCAAGGCGAAGGCGCGTGGCGATGCACTGGCGGAGGTCGCGGGCCTGCGCGCGAGCCTTGTTTTCTACGAGAGCGGGCCGCGCCTCTCGGCAAGCCTCTCCGACATGGTGCTGGCGCTCGGTGACCGCGAGGCCTGTGTCGCGCGGGAAATTACCAAGCTCCACGAGGAAGCGCGGACGGGAATGCTGAGCGATCTGGCGCGGCATTATGCCGATGCGCCACCCAAGGGGGAGATCGTGGTGGTGGTCGGCCCGCCCGGCGAGACGCCCGCTGCGACCGAGGCGGATGCCGATGCGCTGCTGGTCGCGGCCCTGGGCCGCCTCTCTGTAGGCAAGGCTGCGAGCGAGGTGGCCAAGGCGACGGGGCTGGACCGGCGAACCCTCTATGCCCGCGCGCTGGAAATCAGAGCGATTTCGAGCCGGATGGAAACATCCGGCGGCTCGGAAATCGCGGCAACCATAAAAGAAGGGCAATGAAATCGCCCGCCCGCCTTGCGGCGGAAAAGCGCGGGCGGCAGGGGGAGCGCATCGCGGCATGGTGGCTGCGCCTCAAGGGCTGGCAGATCGTGGCCCGCCGGGTGCGCACCCGCGCGGGCGAGATCGATCTCATAGCCCGGCGCGGCAGCCTCGTCATTTTCGTGGAGGTGAAAGCCCGCGCGACCGAGGCGGAGCTGGATCTCGCGATCGATGAACGCCGTCTCTCGCGCGTTGCGGCGGCGGCCGAGAGCGTCGCTCACACCTATCTCCGGCCGGGAGACGATATGCAAATCGATGTTATGCTCCTTGCGCCGGGACGTATCCCGCGCCATTTGAGCAACGTCTGGCATGGAGGGTGATTTCCCTTCAATGCCTGTGTTTCGGAGCAAAAAATCATGACCGCCTCACTTAATGTCGCTGTGCAGATGGACCCGATGGAGGGGATCAAGATCGGCGGTGATTCGACCTTCGCCCTCATGCTGTCTGCCCAGTCGCGCGGGCACCGGCTGTGGCATTACGAGGCTCCGGCGCTGACGATGCGCGGCGGACGGCTGTTCGCGAAGGCGCGTTCGGTCACGGTGCAGAGGGTCGAGGGGGATCATTTCTCCTTCGGTGCCTCGACGACGCTTGATCTCGGGCGCGACGTCGATGTCGTCCTGATGCGGCAGGATCCGCCCTTCGACCTGAGCTACATCACCGCGACGCACCTGTTGGAGCGGATCGAGAACGAGACGCTCGTGGTGAACAACCCGGCCTCGGTGCGTAACGCGCCCGAAAAGCTGTTCGTGCTCGATTATGCGCGCTTCATGCCGCCGACGATGATCACGCGCGATCTCGATCAGGTCAGGTCGTTCCTTGCCGAGCACGGCGATATCGTGGTGAAGCCGCTCTACGGCAACGCCGGAAACGCTGTTTTCCGTGTGGCAAGCGACGGGGCCAATCTGTCGGCGCTGGTCGAACTGTTCAACGCGAGCTGGGTCGAGCCGTTCATGGTGCAGGCGTTTATCCCGGCGGTGGTCGAAGGCGACAAGCGCATCGTCCTGGTCGACGGCGAAGTGGCGGGCGCGATCAACCGGGTGCCGGGCAAGGGCGAAATCCGCTCCAACCTCGCGGCCGGCGGATCCGCGGTCAAGACCGAACTGACCGAGCGGGAGCATGAAATATGCGCGGCCCTCGGCCCTGAACTGAAAAAGCGCGGGCTGTTGTTCGTCGGTATCGACGTGATCGGCGGCGAATGGCTGACCGAAATCAACGTCACATCGCCCACGGGCATCGTCGCCCTCGATGCCTTCAACGGAACCGACACCGCCGCGATGATCTGGAACGCGATCGAGGGGCGCATTGCCGCGCGCGCCGGGTGAGTACTGAGCGGCGTAAGAATGCTCCCGCCCCTATGCGGATCTCCCCCCATAAATCCGTTGTTTGTTAATCATGATTCGATAGACTGGCGTCTATGGAGAGTGAAAATATGATCTGGCGGGAATGCTATAATCATCCCGTCGCATGGGATACGCAATTCGCGCCGCTGTCCGTCCCGGATATGCTGCAGGCGATGGTGGAGCAGAGGCCACTTGCGCCGCTCATTGATTTCATGGGCCGGAAATACAGCTATGCCGATGTGGCTTCTGCCGCGCGGCGCGTGGCGAAGGGTCTGCTCGACCTCGGCATTCGGAAGGGCGACCGGGTAGGGCTGTTCCTGCCCAACGTGCCCCATTATGTCGCGGCTTATTATGGCGCGATGATGATGGGAGCGATCGTCGTCAATTTTTCGCCGCTCTATACGGTGGAGGAACTCCGTTACCAGGCGGAAGACAGCGGCACGAAGCTGCTGTTCACCCTGTCGGCCAAGGCGCTGCTGCCGCGCGCGCAAGAGGTGATGGCGCAAAGCTGTATCGAACATCTGGTCGTCGGTTCGGTGGCGGGGGCGTTGCCGGTGGGCAAGTCGCTCTATTACCGTTTCTTCAAGGCGGATGAGGACGCGGAGATTCCGCAGGACGACCGCAATATCAGCCGTTTTTCGCATCTGATTGCCAATGACGGCGACGCGCCGCCCATTCTGATCGATCCTGCGAATGACATTGCCCTGCTGCAATATACCGGCGGGACGACAGGTACGCCGAAGGGTGCGATGCTGACGCATCAAAATCTCTCCTCCAATGCCCGCCAGGTGGCGATAATCGACCCGCACCGGGGCGAAAATGACCGGATCATCGGCGTGCTGCCGCTGTTCCATGTGTTCGCCAACACCTGCGTTCTCAACCGCACGGTGGCGAGCGGCGGCGAAATGGTGCTGCTGCCGAGGTTCGATGCCGAGCAGGTGATGCACGCCATCGAACGCACGCGCGCGAGCTACATGCCCGGCGTACCGACCATGTATCAGGCGATGCTCGATCATCCCGCCGTGCATCACACCGATTTTTCTTCCCTGCGCGTTTGCATTTCGGGCGGCGCACCCATGCCTCGGGAGGTCAAGGATCGGTTCGAACACGCGACCGGCGCGCGGATCGCGGAAGGCTACGGGCTCACCGAGAGCAGCGGGGTCGTCAGCGCCAACCCCTATGAGGGCGCGAACAAGGCGGGCACTATCGGCCAGCCGGTGCCCGGAACACGGGTGAAGCTGCTCAACCGCGAAGATCCCACACGCGAGGCGGAGCCCGGCGAGCCGGGCGAACTCGCCTTTGCCGGACCGCAGACGATGAAGGGGTACTGGCAGCGGCCCGAGGCAACCGCGGAAATTCTCGAAAATGGGTATCTGCGTACCGGAGACGTCGCCACCATCGATGCCGATGGCTATATCCGCATCGTCGATCGTATCAAGGACATGATCACGGTGGGCGGGTTCAAGGTGTTCCCCAGCCAGGTCGAGCAGGTGCTGTATCGCCACCCGGCGGTCAAGGAGGCGCTGGTGATCGGCATTCCCGACTCCTATCGCGGCGAGAGCCCCAAGGCATTCGTCGCGCTGGCAGAGGGTGCAACGGCCAGCGGTGCGGAGCTGAAAGCATGGCTCAATCCGCAACTTGGCAAGCATGAGCAGGTCGTGGCGGTTGAAATTCGCGAAAGCCTCCCCAAAACATTGGTAGGGAAACTTTCCCGCAAGGAACTCGTTGCCGAGGAACGGGAAAGATACGAGGCGGAAGCGAAAAATGGCTGAACAACAGGCGACTTTGGCGGGCGGATGCTTCTGGTGCACCGAAGCGGTGTTCCTCCAGCTCGCCGGGGTAAGCGCGGTGGAAAGCGGTTATATCGGCGGGACGCTCGCGCATCCCACCTATGAGGAGGTATGCAGCGGGTCCACCGGCCATGCCGAGGCGATCCGCGTGACCTTTGACGCCGATGTCATCAGCCTCGACGATTTGCTCGATGTGTTCTTCGCCACGCATGATCCGACGCAGCTCAACCGGCAGGGCAATGATATCGGCACGCAATATCGCTCCGCCATCTTCCCCCATGATGCGGAGCAGGAAGCCGTCGCGAGGTCAGCGATAGCCCGCGCCCAGGCGGACCACGCCGCACCGATCGTGACGACGATCGAGCCGCTTTCGACCTGGTATCCCGCCGAGGGCTATCATCAGGATTACTGGAACCGCTCCGGCAGCCGCAATCCCTATTGCATGGCGGTGATCCCACCCAAACTTCAGAAGCTGCGCAAGAAATTCGCGGACAAGCTGGCAGGCTGAACCCGCTCCGGCATCTGTTTCGAAGACGCCCGCCTCCGATCATGCCGAATGCCGGCTGAAGGCAGGGTGGTTCGAAAAAATGCGGCGGAAGCTCCAGCAAATCCGGGCGCAACTGACGAGAGATCCCCGGACTCTCCCACTTTATGAGAAGCGGCATTTTGCGATGAGCCCCGGCGGTGCTATCCGGCGCGCTATATCGCGAGCTCTAACTAACATACGGAATAGCCCTGATGACGACCGGCAACCTTGTCTCGACATTCTTTGCGCGCCAGGCGGATGTGCCCACAAAGCCAGCCATCCTGTGGGAAGGCGAGAGCGTCTGTACTTTTGGCGAGCTGCCGGAGCGGGTGGGCCAGATGCGCGCCGCACTGGCGCATCTGGGGGTGCGTCGTGGCGATCGCGTCATGGTGAAAACGGGCAATTCGCCCAATTTCATTTTCACCTATCTGGCGGTCCTCGCCTCGGGCGCGATATTCGTGCCGATGAACGCGGCCTATACGGCCGCCGAGGTTGCACTGCTGGTTGAGGACGCGGAGCCAGCCCTGCTGATCCATGACGCGGAGACCGCTGTTCCACCCAAGGGAAGCGATGCCGTTGCCCGCATCACCCTCAACATGGATGGAAGCGGCGCCTTGCCCGATCTGGCTGCGGGGCAGCAGCCGGATTTCGGGGTTGAGCCTATGGCCCTGTCCGATCTCGCTGTCATGCTGTTCACGTCGGGCACCACGGGCCGACCCAAAGGCGCAATGCTGACCCACGGCAATCTGCTCAGCAATGTCGAGGCGCTGTACGAGACGTGGCGGTTCTCGCGCGAGGATGAAATCCTGCACTGCCTGCCCCTGTTTCATGCGCACGGCCTTTTTGTGTGCCTGCATCTGGGCCTTTACAGCGCGGCGAGCCTGCACATGCTGCCCAAATTCGATGCCGCGAGAGTGATCGCCGAACTCGGCAAGGTCAGTGTGTTCATGGGTGTGCCCACATTTTACACACGTTTGCTCGAGTCCCCCGAATTCACGAAGGATGCCACTTCCTCGATCCGGCTGTTCATCAGCGGATCGGCGCCCTTGCTGCCATCGGTGTTTTCCGCGTTCGAGGCGCGTACCGGCCACCGGATTCTCGAACGCTATGGCATGACCGAAACGGCGATGATCACCTCAAACCCCTATGAGCAGGTTGGGCGCATTCCCGGAACGGTGGGCTTCCCGCTGCCCGGCGTCACTGTGCGCATCGTCGATGCGGATCGGCGGGAGCTGCCCGCCGGGGAAGTGGGCGAGATCGAGATGGCCGGCCCCAATCTCTGCGCCGGATACTGGCGCCGGCCAGAGGCGACGGCAGAGAGCTTTTATGCCGATGGCTTCTTTCGTACCGGCGACACCGGCTTCAAGGACGCGGAAGGCCGTGTGACGATCGCCGGGCGGTCGAAGGATCTTATCATCTCTGGCGGCTACAACGTCTATCCGGCGGAAATCGAAATGCTGCTTGCCGATGTGCCGGGCGTTCAGGATGTGGCTGTCTTCGGCGTGCCGCATCCCGATTTCGGAGAGGCGGTGATGGCGGCTATCACCACCGAGGGTACGGCGTTCGACATGGCGGCAATGCAGACCGTCATTGCCGAGCGTCTGGCGAAGTTCAAACAGCCCAAGCAAGTGTTCGTGCTCGATGCCTTTCCGCGCAACGCGATGGGCAAGATCCTCAAGAACGAGTTGCGGGGCCGCTATCGCGACAGCTTTGCGCGCTAGGCCGGGATGATGGGTCTCCTTACCGGCAAGGTCGGCCTCGTCACCGGCGGAGGCAGCGGGATGGGCCGCGCGACCGCCCTCGCGATGGCGCGGGAAGGTGCGGACGTTACACTCGTAGGACGGCGCGCAGGCCCGTTGGAGGATGTTGCCGCCGAGATTGCCGCCATCGGAGGCGCTGCCGAGGTGATGGCGGCAGACGTGACGCAGCGGAATGCCTGCCGCGCGGCGGTGGAGCAGTGCGTCGCCCGCTTCGGAAGGCTGGACCTCGCCTTCAACAATGCCGGCGGTCATGGCGCATTGACGCCGATAGAGGCAGTGGATGATGCCGAGGAGGATCACTACCTCGCGCTCAATTTCAATGCGGTCTATTGGGGCGTCAAATATCAGGTGGCGCAGATGCGACGGCAGGGTGGCGGCGTGATCGTCAACAATGCGTCGATCTTCGGGCTCAAGGGTATGGGCGGCATCGCCTATTACACCGCCGCGAAGTTCGGCGTGATTGGCCTCACCAAGGCGGTGGCGCTGGAGTGTGCCGGTGCGGGAATCAGGATCAACGCCGTTGCGCCGGGAGGCACGGAAACCCCCAATTTCCTGCGCGTGATGGAAGATCCGCACGCCATGGACGCTATGGTCCCGATGAAGCGGATCGCCCAGCCCGATGAGATCGCCCGCGCTGTGGTGTGGCTGATGTCCGAACAGGCGAGCTATATCACCGGTGCTGTGCTGCCGGTCGATGGCGGTCTATCGGCTGGCTGATCCGCGCGGCCGCGCCTGCCGCGCCCGTCCTCAAAACACGCTGGGCACCTGGGAGAGAACCCCATCCGCCGGGTTTTCCGGGCTATGGTAGCTCCGCTTCGAATGGCTCAGCCCCAGATCGAGCAGCATTTCGCATTGCTTGAATGCCACCAGCCCGGGATTGAGCACCGGCACCTCCAGCCGATCCGACAGGAAGCGGTGGGACTGATGCATGGTGGTCGAGCCCAGCACGATCGCGTCGGCACCATCCTCGTCGATGCAGCGGCGGCACGCCGTGAGCAGCGCCTCGAAAACGATATCTTCCTTACCCGCCAGCAGCTCCCGCGTGTCCGGCCGGGTGGCAATGTCCCGGATCGACGCCAGCCGCGATTGCAGGCCGGTCTCCAGCGCCAGCTTCTCGTATATCCAGTGCCATTGCGGCCACATCGTCACCACGGAGAAGCGCTTGGCCAGATCCGCGGCGAGAAAAAAGGAACTGCGGCCCGGTCCGGTGACGGGAATTGTCAGTCGCGAACGGAGGGCGGCAAGGCCGGAGTCGCTCATGGTGTTGATGCAAACGGCGGCAAAGCCTTCCTGTTCCGCCCGCGCTCCGGCCTCCAGGCAGAAGGCGTCCGCCATGCTCGCCTCATAATAGGAATCGAGCGTGGAGGTTCCCGCGCGAACACCCGTGAATTCGACTTCGATTCCCGGCCTCACCAGCCCCGGGGGCATTTGGGCCGCAAAGCCCGCCAGTGCCTCAGGGGGCAGGGGAACCGGAACGATCATCTTGATGCGTAGGCTTGTCATGGGCTGACCTCTGCTTTGTCCTGGATGTTCTAAAATTGATTGCCGTGCGAGGAAAGAGCTTCCCCGAAATGGTCTCCGCTTGCCGCGTCAGTTCCTCCGCGAGGCTGGAAACCCTGCTCTTCGGCATCTCACGGCACGAGCCGGAGGCGGAGAGCGCGGCCACGACGCGGCCACTTTGATCGTGTATCGGCACCGCGACGCAGCGCAGGTCTTCAAACATCTCGCAATCATCGAACGCGAAACCCCGGCGGCATACGGCGGACAATTCCCGGGCAAGATCCTCCTGAGCGATAATGGTGCGCGATGTCAGGGCGGGAAACGGACCCTCGGCCAGATAAGACTCCCGACGCGGCATGGACAGCCCGGCAAGGAGAACTTTGCCGAGGCCGGAGCAATAGGCCTCCAGCTTGTTGCCGGGCAGGGTTGGAATCTTGGCGTGAGCGCTGGCGCAGCGAGCGAGATAGGTCACCATGAATTCGCTATCCAGAACGCCGATATGGCTTGTCGTTCTGGTGGTGCGGCTCAGTCGGCTGAGAATGGGAGCGGCGGCAGACGCCAGGAGGGATTCGAAACTCGCTTCCCGGCACAATCCCAGCAGGCGCGTACCGATCGCATATTCGCCCGGCCCGGTATGGACCACCACGCCGAGCGCTTCCATCGTGGTGAGCAGGCGATGGGCGGTGGCCATCGTCAGATCGCAACGCTTCGCCATCGACGGCAGGCTGACACCGCCCTCCCCGGATGCAATGCAGTCGAGCAGCGCAAACGCCTTACCTACGGATTTGATCTCCGGCGTGGCCATCATGATCTCCCTTTTTGCGCCTCGAGTCGCGGTGCGGATAAATTTCCTATAGACGTTCGGCGATATTCAATTCATTATGTATTGAAATTCAATTGAAGGTCAATCGATGGTTTTGCGCCACCTTCCGGGAATGGGGTTGGGAATGGTCTCATAATACGAGAGTCCCCGGGGTTGCCCGCTTTGACAGCCAAGGCGTGGAGAAGACATCGTAAGGCCAGTCGAGCGGTTCGCCCGCTTGTTTTGAGGGGGAGTTTCTTCGCCAATTCGCAGCGGCGACGAACGCAAGGCAAAAAGGGAGATGGGGAAATGCGAGCAGGAATAGGAAAAGTGGGGATCGCTCTGGCAGTGCTGGTAGCTGCCGACGTGGCTTCGGCGCAGCAGGCGCCGAACGCAGGCGCTCCGGAAGCTGACGAAGGCGGCATCACCGAGATTACGGTCACCGCCCAGCGTCGCGCACAGTCCAGGCAGGACGTGGGTATCGCGATCGCTGCCTTCGGCGGCGAGGAGCTTCGCGCGATGAATGTCCAGTCCAGCGTTGACGTCGCGCGGCTCACGCCCGGCGTTCACATATCGGGCAATGTCGGCGGGCAGATGAGCCAGTTCACCATTCGCGGTGTCACCCAGAATGATTTCAACGACGCCATCGAGGCTCCGGTCGCAGTCTATGTCGACGACAGCTATATCCCCAATATGCAGGGGCAGACCTTCGGCCTGTTCGATCTGGAGCGGGTGGAAGTGTTGAAGGGACCGCAGGGCACCCTGTTCGGTCGCAACGCCACGGGCGGCCTGGTCCATTATGTCGTCAACAAGCCTTCGGACGAGATCGAGGCGCGGGCGGACGGCACCTATGGCCGCTTCGACTCCGTCAAGCTGGAAGGCACGGTGAACCTGCCGCTGGGCGAGAAGGTGGCGCTGCGCGTGTCCGGCTTGCTGGATCGCAACGACTCCTACTGGAAAAACGTCTATCCCGCGGGTGCCGCGGGTGGCGTGCCGGTCAATCTTGGTGGCGTCACCAGCCCCTGTTGCCAGGATGAGGCCTACAGCAACACGCTCGCCGGGCGCGTCCAGCTGCAACTCAAGCCGAACGATCGTCTGACGGTCCGCCTGGTCGGAGCCGCCGCGCGCCAGCATTTGTCCTCAGGTCAATATACGCAGACGCCCACCGTTGCGGTCGTGGATGCGTCGGGTCGTGTGGTCGACGCAATCTATGCCAGCCCGACCGAGACCCGCACGGCCATTGGCCCCGGTGGCGTGAACTTCACCGGCATTCCGAACTCGCCCGCAGGCCGTGCGCCTGGAGCCGACTGGTTTGGCTTTGTCGCGCCCAGCGGCAAGTCCCTGACGCTGTCCAAGGATTTCGCGGTGAGCGATCTCAACCGCACCGAAACATGGAACGCGGCCCTGCATGTGGATTATGATCTGGGCGGCGCGGACCTCGTCTCCGTCACGAACTACATGCGGTTCAAGAAGAACTTCGCGATGGATGTCGATGCCTCGCCGACCAACCTCGTGAACTATGGCACGGTTGGCGATACGGACAGCTTTTCCCAGGAACTCCGCCTGTCGGGGTCGTCGGGTGATCTGACATGGACGGCAGGCGCCTACTATCTCAACGTCGATGCGAAATCGTCCAACGGTTTCCTTGCGCCCGCCTACAGCATCTTTTCGAGCGTGTTCGGCGCGACGACGACCGGCATCGATCTCGTCAACACCTTCCGCCTCAAGACGGAGTCCGCATCCATATTCGGGCAGGGCGAATATGAATTCTCGCCGGGGTGGAAGGTCATCATCGGTGGCCGCCTGATCCGGGAGCATCAGGAATACAACTTCCAGTCCAACGCGATGGCGGACGCCGATCCGCTGCGGATCGACGCCAACGGTACGATATTGTTCCCGTTGCAGCCCAGCTTCGCGCACCGCCGCACGGACACATTATGGGCCGGCAAGGCGCAGCTGGAATATAAGCCCAATCGCGACCTGCTGCTCTATGTCGGCGTCAATCGCGGCGTGAAGGGCGGCAGCTACAACGCGAAATTGCCGGACGGCACGCCGCCGCTGACCGCCGGGCAGATCCCCTACAAGCCGGAGGAAATGCTGTCTTATGAGGGCGGCTTCAAGGCCACGCTGCTCAACGGCAAGGCCACCTTCAACGGCGCGGCCTTCTATTATGACTACTCCAACTATCAGGCCTTCACCTTCTCGAACGTGTCCGGCTATGTGCAGAACCGCGATGCGCGGACCTACGGCGCGGAGCTGGAGTTGACCCTGCGTCCGGCCGAAGGATTGCAGCTCGGCGCTTCGGCTTCCGTCTTCAATGCGCGCGTCAAGAATCTCGAGATTGCTCCGGGCGTCTACAAGAATGTGCGGCCCTCCTTCGCGCCGGAGTCCCAGTTCGCGGCGCGGGTGAGCTACACCCCGCCGGTCGATGTGGCAGGCGGCAAGCTGACATTGGGCGCCGATGGCAGCCGCACTGCGGGCTTCTATCACAACCTGCGCAACTTCCAGTCCAACTGGTTCAAGGGATACACCCTGTTCAACGCCCGGGTCGGCTGGGAGGATGACGCCAAGAAGTTCCGTCTGGGCTTCTTCGTCAATAACCTGACGGACAAGCGCTACAAGACCGTCGGCTACGACCTCTCCACCCTGTGCGGATGCACCGAGGAATCCTACGGCAGGCCGCGTTGGTGGGGGTTGAGCGCCGGGTTCTCCTTCAATTGACAACAGTCGGGGGCGGAGGCCTGTGCGCCGCCCCCGCCACCTCATCCGGGTTCAATGAGCTTGAAAAAAGACGGCCGAAAGAGGCGGGAAGCAATCCAGTTACAAACAACCGCAAGCCCTCAGGGCGATATATCGAGAGAAAGGAGTGGCCATGAATGATGCAGCCCCCATCCGTCGTCGCAAGACCGTCAATATGCACGGCATCAGCTCGGACCGGATGAACGACGAAAAGACCCAGAGCCAGTACCAACCCTATAAGGAGGCCGCCTGGGGCTTTATCAACCACTGGTATCCCGCGCTCTTCACCGAGGAGCTGCCGGAGCAGGCGGTGGAAGGCATCCAGATCGCCGGCGTGCCGATCCTGCTGCGCCGCGCTGCTGGCAAGCTCTACGCCATCAAAGACCAGTGCGTGCATCGCGGCGTGCGGATGTCCGCCAAGCCGATGTGCTTCAACGACACCTCGATCGCCTGCTGGTATCATGGCTTCAATTTCGATCTTGAAACCGGAATGCTCAACAACATCGTCGGCAATCCGGAAAGCAAGCTGATCGGCAAGACCGGCGTGACCACCTATCCGGTGCAGGAGGTGGCGGGCATGATCTTCGTGTTCGTGCGCGAGGATGATTTCCCGGACGAGGACGTGCCGCCGCTGGCGCACGACCTGCCGGTGCGTTTCCCGGAAAACAGCGAGCGCTTCCCGCATCCGCTCTGGCCTGCCACCCCCAGCCTGCTCGATGAAGGCGCGGTCGCGCTGGGTATGCACCGTACCGGGCAGAGCAACTGGCGGATCGCGTGCGAAAACGGCTTCGACAACGCCCATATCCTCGTCCACGCCGACAACGCCATTGTCCATGCGATGGACTGGGTGCTGCCGCTCGGCATTCTCCCCGCTGCGGATGACGCGATCACGCTGATCGAGGACGAGGATGGCCCCAAGGGGCAGATGCAGTGGATGTTCACCGATCGCTGGACGCCGGTGCTGGAGAACAAGGATCTGGGCCTCAAGGTCGAGAATCTCAAGGGCCGTTTTTATCGCACCTCTGTTGTGCTGCCCGGCGTGCTGATGGTCGAGAACTGGCCGGAAGAGCATGTCGTCCAATATGAATGGTATGTCCCGATCACCGACGACATGTACGAATATTGGGAGGTGATGGTCCGGATCTGCAAGACGGATACGGATCGCAAGAAATTCCAGTATCGCTTCGATAATCTCTACATGCCGTTGTGCATTCGGGGGTTCAACGACTGCGATCTCTATGCCCGCGAGGCGATGGAGGAATTTTACGCGGACGGCACCGGCTGGGACAATGAGCAGCTTGTCGAAACGGATATTTCGCCCGTCACCTGGCGCAAGGTCGCTTCGCGCCACAATCGCGGCATCGCCAAGCCGGGCAAGGGTGTACCCAACGCCACCAAGACATCCAGCATCCGGATGCGTCGCCTCGCTCAGGGCAAGGCTCCTGCCTACAAGGTCGAGAAGATCGAGAATGTCAACTCATACTGAGGCGACTCTCGTCTTCCAGGATGGTGTCGAGCACGCGCTGACGGTCGAATCCGGCCAGACCGTGCTCGAAGCCGCCCTGGCTGCCGAAGCGCCCATACTCTACCAATGCACCACGGGCAGCTGCGGCTCATGCCTCGCGCGGCTGGAATCCGGGCAGGCCGATCATCGCGCGGGCAGCACCAGTTCGCTGCTGTCCGCCGAGCGCGAGCAGGGCTACCGCCTGCTCTGCGTCACAGAGGCACAGGGCAACTGCCGCTTCTCCCTCGCGTATGACAGCGCTGCGGGAACGGGGCGGCCGGTCGAGGCCCAATGCTTCGTCAATGCGGTCGAACGCGTGGCGGGCGACGTGATGCGGCTAGAGCTGGAGCTGGCCGAGGGCTATTGGATGGATTTTCGCCCTGGGCAGTTCATTCAGGTCAAGGTACCGGGAACCGACGTGTTCCGCAGCTATTCGATGGCGACCACCGCGGCGGACCTGCCGCGGATCGAGCTGCTGATCCGTATCCTGCCGGGCGGCATGATGTCGGACTGGCTGGTCAACCGCGCCAGCGTGGATGACGTTGTCGACGTCAGCGGCCCTTACGGCCAGTTTTTCCTCAAGGAAAAGGTGCGCGCCCCGCATGTCATGATCGCGGGCGGGACGGGCCTCGCGCCGATGCTGTCGATGATCGACGCGCTGCGCGTCTCGCCGGGGCGTACGCCGCGCATCCTGCTGAGCTTCGGTTGCCAGTCGCCCGAAGGATTGTTCGCGCTCGATCAGCTTGACCTGCGCGCCCAGTGGATGCCGACACTGGAAACGCGGGTCTCGGTAGATCGCGGCACGCCGCCGGAGGGGATCCGTGTGGGCAATCCGGTGGCGGCGATTGGCGCGGGTGATGGCCTCACGCCGGATAGCGTCGCCTATCTGTGCGGCCCGCCGGGCATGATCGAGGCCGCGCGCAAGCATCTGGAGGAACTGGGCCTCGCTCCCGAAAACATCTTCGCCGAACAATTCGTGGCGAGCAACTGACTAGGAGAAGGACGATGGGTGTCGATAGTCTGGGCTATGTGGGCTTCAACGTCACGAAAATGGCCGAATGGCGCACCTTGCTGGAGCAGGTCTTCGGCATGGAGGCGCGTCCGCGTGCCGCCGGAGGCGCGGTGGATTTCCGCCTCGATGAATATCATCATCGTATTACGCTCCACCCCGCTGCCGAAGACAGCGTGGCCGTGGTCGGCTGGGAGGTGGGCAGCCCGGAGAAGCTGGATCAGCTTGCCGATCTGCTGCGCGAGAAAGGAGCGGATGTCGCGCCCGGAACAGCGGAGCAATGCGACGCCAGCAAGGTGAAGAAGCTCTATCGCTACACCTGCCCGATGATCGGATGTCCCACCGAAATCTATTATGGCCCGCTGGTGTCTCACACCAGTTTCACCCCCCGTCGCGGGATCAGCGGCTACAAGACGGGGACGCTGGGCCTGGGGCATATCGCCTTCTGGGTGAAGGATCTGGAGGCGACGCTCAGCTTCTACCGCGAGGTGATGGGTTTCAGCATCTCCGATTATATCGCGTGGGACGACAATGACGCCGTGTTCCTGCATTGCAATCCGCGCCACCATACGCTCGCCCTCATGGCCGAGGCGGAGGGGCGCCCCGCCGGCAAGTTCCAGCACCTGATGGTCGAGTCCGTATCCCGCGATGATGTGGGCTATGGCTATGACATCGTGCGGGATCTCAACATCCCGGTGGCGATCGAACCGGGCAAGCACAGCAACGATCACATGCAGAGCTTTTACCTCAAGTCTCCCTCCGGCTTCTGGATGGAATATGGCTATGGCGGGCGCGAGATCGGGCCGGACTGGGAGGTCAGGAACTACGATCAGCCCATGCTGTGGGGCCACCGCATGGTGAGTCCGTGACGATATGAGCCTCAAGGATTGTCTGGCGCGGATCGATGCGCGCGATGCAGCGGTGCATGGCTGGTCTTGCATAGACCGCAACGCCACTGGCGGTGATGGCCCGCTCGCGGGGGTCGTTCTCGGCGTCAAGGATGTGATCGACGTTGCCGGGATGCCCACCACGCACGGATCACCGATCTTTGCGGATAACATCCCGGATGCCGATGCCGAAGCGGTGGCGCGGCTGCGCGCGGCGGGGGCGGTCGTGCTCGGCAAGTCGGTGACGGCGGAGTTCGCCACCTATCATCCGGGGCCGACGGTCAATCCCCGCAAGCCGGGCCATACGCCCGGCGGCTCGTCGAGCGGCTCGGCGGCTGTGGTGGCGGATGGACAGGCCGATATCGCGCTGGGAACGCAGACGGCCGGGTCGATGATCCGCCCCGGCAGCTTTTGCGGCACGCTGGCGCTGAAGCCGAGCTTCGGGCGCTACCCGCTCGGCGGTGTGCTGGATACGGCGCCAAGCCTCGATACGCTGGGGCTGTTCGGGCGCACGCTCGATCTGCTGCAACGCGCCGACGCCGCGATCACGGGGGAGGATACGCATCCCACGCCGCGTCAGCCGCTCCGGGTCGGGCTGTGCCGGTCGCCCGTGTGGGACAAGGCCAGCGCGGAGATGCAGCAGGCGTTGCTGGCGTTCGCAGACACGCTCGCAAAGGCGGGCTGCATCGTCAGCGATGTGTCCTTGCCGGAACCGTTTGCGCGGCTGGGTGATGCGCAGGCGCTGATCCACCGCAAGGAGGCTTCGGATGTTCTTGGGCATATCCGCCGCGATCATCCAGACAGGGTGAGCGCCGCCTTCCGCGCGATGATCGATGCCGGCGCGGCGGAAAGCGAGGCGGACTATCGCGCGGCGCGCGCCTTGCAGGAGGAATGCAAGGCGCTGGTGCCGGGGATGTTTGCTGATCTCGATCTGCTGCTCGCTCCCGGTGCACCGGGCGTAGCGCCGGAGGGACTGGATTCCACTGGCGATCCTGCCTTTCAGCGCATCTGGACAGCGGTGGGCGCGCCGTGCCTCGGCTTTCCGGCGGCGTGGCGGGAGGATGGCCTGCCGCTGGGGCTCCAGATCATCGCCAAGCCCGGCGCGGACCGCCAGCTGTTGTCCGACGCCGCAACGATACTCGCGCACGCCGCCCTGAAGGAGGATTGAGTCATGGAACCTACCGTAACGATGCCCTTCACGCCTGAGATGGAAGCCGCCTACGCCAAGGCGCGCGCGCGGCTGGATGCCGGGCGGCTGAAGCAGCTTCTGTTCGACATCACCGACATTCATTCCCCCACCGGGGCGACCCGCGCGGCGGTGGATTTCGTCGCCGCGCGGATGAAGGACATCGGCCTCAAGCCCACCATCGACACGATGACCGAAATTTCCGCCAATGTGCTGGGCGAGAAGCGTGGCAGCGGCGGTGGCGCGACCCTGCTGCTCTACGCGCCGATCGATACGCATCTCGAAGGCGATGAGAGCGACTATCCCTGGGCGGGGCCAGAGCAGTTCGCGGACCTGCAACCGCGCGCCAAGATGGTGGACGACTGGGTCTATGGCCTCGGCTCCTCCAACCCCAAGGCAATGGTCGCGGGGCTGATGGAAGTGGCAACCGCGCTGATCGAGGCGGATCTGCCGCTCAAGGGCACGCTCAATGTCGGTTTCGCCGATGGCGGGATGCCGGTGACGATCCCCCAGCGTGGCAATGCCGGGATGAGCCACGGCGTCTTCCACCTGCTCAACCGGGGCATGGCGCCTGATTTCGCCATCATCATGAAGCCGTGGAACTGGGTCTATCATGAGGAGCCGGGCATGGCCTGGTTCAAGATCGGCGTCAAAGGCACTTTGGGCTATGCCGGGGTGCCGCGCGGGCTGGATGCGTTCCGCAGCTCCGTCGTCCCGGCGGCGACGATGATTCTGGAGCTGGAGAAGTGGCTGGTCGACTATGCCGAGCGCAACAAGTCCGGCGATATCTATCCGCACGGCTGGATCGCGGGCGTGCGCGGCGGCTGGATCGAGCGCCCGGCGTTCCCCAGCGCTGTGACGGAGATCTTCTTCGATGTGCGCGTCAGCCCACGCACCACGCCCGGCGATGTGAAATCCCAGTTCGAGGCTTTCATGTCGGATTTCAAGGCGCACCACCCCGATATCGACTGCGACTGGGACATGTATGGCTCGACCCCCGGCGGCACGACTGACCCCGCCAACTGGATCATCCAGTCAGGCCGTCGCGGGTGGGAGCGGATCGAGGGCAGGCCTTACCCCAAGCCGGAGCCATTGGGCGGGCAGACGGACGGCGCTGCGCTGCGTCGGCTGGGCGTGCCGACCGCGCGCATGGGTTGGCCGTGGCCGGCTGAAGGATCGCCGGAGCCGATTGCCGAGGGGCTGGGCGGCATGGGCGCGACCTATGTGCCTGACCTCATGCCGTGCCTGGAGAAGATCCTCTATGCCTGCATCGATACGCTGATGCGCCCGCGCGCCGAGATGGGCCTGTGATCGCAAAGATTATCTGACCCTCAAGATCATTTATGGAGCTGAACATGTCTGACAATCCTGAAATTGGCCATATGCTGCCTACCTGCGGCTATCAGACCAACTGCCACGATCTGGGGCAGGGCGATGCGGTCATGCTGCTGCATGGCTCCGGCGCTGGCGTTTCCGGCTGGGCCAACTGGCGCGGCCTGATGCCTGTCCTTTCGGAGCGCTATCGGGTGGTCGTGCCCGATCTGGTCGGCTTCGGCTATACCGAGATTCCGGACGACTATCAGTTCCGCTTCATGGATAGCTGGATCGACCAGATGCTTGCGGTGCTGGACCAACTCGGCATCGAGAAAGCCCATATCGTCGGCAACAGCTTCGGCGGAGCGGTGGCGCTGTGGATGGCGTGGCGCGCGCCGAAGCGGACCGGGCGGCTGGTGCTGATGGGGCCGGGCGGTGTGCCCATCTATGTCGGGCCGGAGCTGGCGGCGCTCTGGGGTTACAAGCCATCGCTCGAAAACATGCGAAACGCCATGAGCGTGATGGCCTATAACCAGTCGCTCATCACCGACGAGCTGGTCGACATGCGTTATCGTGCGACCCTGCGTCCCGGCGCTCAGGAAGCATTCGAGCGGGTGTTCCCGCCCCCCTATCAGCGCTGGCTTGATGCCGAAGCTCTGCCGATTCACGGGCTTCAGGCGATCAAGAACGAAGTGCTTATCATCCACGGGCGCGATGACCGGGTGGTGCCGATGGAGGCCTCTCTCATGATGCACCGCAATCTGGAGAACTCGCAACTCCACACGATCGCGAAGTGCGGCCACTGGACGATGATGGAGCATCCCAACCGCTTCCGGCAGCTGGTCGAAAACTTCCTGGACGAGGCTCGCGCCTGAGGCGACGCGGTTGAGGAGGGGGCTGCCTATGTGGGCCCTCTCCAAACCCCTCAATATTGCGCGTTATAGGTGGTCGAGCTGCGCGCCATTTCCTCGTAGATCCCGGTCAGAACGCTGATCATCTGGGTCATTTCCGCCATGCGTTCGTCCACGTCGGCAATCGTGCTGATCGCGCGGATCAACAGGTCCGAACGCACATTGGCATAGGCATCGGTGATCTGCGTGCCCTTTTCCGTGACCACATAAGAGAAGCTTTTCCCGGTCTTGTCCTTGGACTTGCTGATGAGGCCGCTGGATTCGAGCTTTCTCAGGCTATATTGCAGGTTGGCCACGTCATCGCGGTTCATCATCCGCGCTATCGTTATGCTGTTTTTTGGCCGGTTATGCATACGGATGACGTGCAGTATCAAATGCTCGGCGAACTTGAGGTCTTCATCGACCAAAAGGGAGCCTGTCGTCGAAACCCAGCGGGCAAACGCTTCATAAAGCCGGATGACGCCCCATTCGAATTCCGTAACCGATGCTTCCGTGTCAGATTTGGCAAGATGCCAGTTCCGATAGAATTTCGATTCCATGCGCTCTCCGATCTGACTCGTGCGGTCCCTGTCGAGGTTGGCCGCTGAAGACGTATTCATGAAGTGAAACCTTTTGCAATCCCGCATATGATGTTGGCTCGCGCAAGTGAGCCGGGGCGATATGCGAGCCTGTCGCATTATCGATGTCCGGTTTGGCATTTGGAGCCTTGGGAAGTGGCTGTCAAACGATTGGCGCGCTTTCTTGCTGTTCCGGGCTAGGGCTTACCGCCATGTCCTTCTCCAGGCGGTTTGCGATCCGGGCCGCGATATTGCGCAGGCGGTTCACCAGCCGGCTTGCCTGATCCAGCGGAAAGGTCGCGGGATTGCCGGTTACGGACAGGGCGGCGGGCGTCGGGAGCGCCCAGTCGATCGATACTGCCACGCACGCCACGTTTTCGTCCATTTCGCGGTTGTCCAGCGCGTAGCCACGCCCGCGGACCTGCTTTATCTCCTTTCGCAGCGCCTCCGGGGTTGTCAGGGTGTACGGGGTCAACGCAATGAAGTTGCCCTTGAGATAGTGTTCAAGCTCCGCGTCGGGAAGCCGCGCCAGCAGCGCCTTGCCTATCCCGGTACAATAGGCCTCCAGCTGGGCGCTTTCCTGGGTGAACAGATTGCCGCCGCCTTCCTTCACGAGATAGGTCACCATATCGTTCTGAAACAGGCCGAGATGCGCCGTCAGCTTCTCTTCCCGCGCCAGCGCGCGGAGCAGCGGGCGTGCAGCCTCGATCAGTTTGCGGTGGGGCCGCGTGTAGGCCGCAAGCCCGGCCAGACCGGGACCGGCGGCATAATGGCCATGCCCAATTCTCTCGACCAGGCCGTGACGGCACAGGGAGGCCATCATGCGGCGCGCGGTCGATGGAGCAAGATCCAATGCGGCGGCGAGGCGGGATGCCGGTTGGCGCCCGTCGTCGGTGATCACGGCTTTCAGGAGATCAAGCGCCCGGTTGAGAGCCTGATCGCCACTGGACTGATGCGCGGTCTTCATGTGCTCACTATATGGGCAATTCTGGAGTGATCAATCTTCTTCTGGGCCGCGCATTCCTCTAGATAGGGATCCACAGGAGAGTTGCTTATGTCCGATAATCTTCCCCAGGTCTCTCATGACACATTAGCCCGCCGCCTTCGCGATGCCTATGCGTCGGGCGCCATTGCGCCGCTGCGCGACGGGCTGGAGCCAACGGATGGCGCGGGCGCCTATGTCGTGCAGGATATCAACACGCGGCACTGGGTCGAGGGTGGCCGGCGCATCGTGGGCCGCAAGATCGGCCTCACGGCAAAAGCCGTGCAGGCGCAACTGGGCGTCGACCAGCCGGACTATGGGGTGCTGTTTGATGACATGCAGATCGCGGATGGCGGCGTGCTTGATCCTGCGCGCGTGATCCAGCCCAAGGCCGAGGCCGAAATCGCGCTGGTGCTGGCGCGGGAGGTTACCACGGCGAGCGCGACGCCCGAGGATATCGCCGCCGCCACCGATTACGCGGTCGCCGCGATCGAGATCGTCGACAGCCGCATCGCCGACTGGAAGATCACATTTGCCGATACGGTGGCGGATAATGGCTCCTCGGCCTTTTTCGTGCTGGGCGGAGAGAGGAAAAAGCTGGACGGCCTCGATCTGTTCACCTGCGGCATGGCGCTGGAGGTGAACGATCAGATCGTCTCCGTGGGCGCGGGTGCGGCGTGCCTCGGCCATCCGCTCAACGCTGCCGCGTGGCTGGCGCGGGTGATGGCGGCGAACGGCACACCGCTCAAGGCGGGTGATGTCCTGCTGACCGGCGCGCTCGGCCCGATGGTCGCCATAACCCCCGGCGATCATGTCAAGGCCAGCATCGGCGGCATGGGCAGCGTTTCATTCACATATGGCAAGGGAGCCTGACATGGCGAAGGTGAAGGCCGCGATCATCGGATCTGGCAATATTGGCACCGATTTGATGATCAAGATCATGCGGACCAGCGATGTGCTGGAGATGGGCGCGATGGTGGGTATCGATCCCTCATCCGACGGGCTTGCGCGTGCGCAGCGGCTGGGCGTCGCGACCACGCATGAAGGGATCGAGGGCTTGCAGAAGCTCGATGTCTGGCCGGAGATCGGCGTGGTGTTCGACGCGACTTCGGCGGGCGCGCACAAGGCGCACAGCGATGTGGTCACGGCTGCGGGCAAGGTGATGATCGATCTCACCCCTGCCGCGATCGGCCCCTATGTGATCCCCGTCGTCAATGGCGACGATCATCTCGATGCGCCCAATGTCAACATGGTGACGTGCGGCGGGCAGGCGACCATCCCGATGGTCGCGGCGGTGTCGTCGGTGGCGGAAGTGCATTATGCCGAGATCGTCGCCTCGATCTCGTCAAAATCCGCTGGCCCCGGCACCCGCGCCAATATCGATGAGTTCACCGAGACGACGAGCGCGGGCATCGTCGAGGTCGGCGGCGCGAAGAAGGGCAAGGCGATCATCATCCTCAATCCCGCCGAGCCGCCGATGATCATGCGCGATACGGTGTTCACGCTCTCTTCCGGCGCGGACGAGGCGACGATCGAGGCCGCGATCGAGGCGATGGTCGCCAAGGTCAACGCCTATGTCCCCGGATACCGCCTCAAGCAGAAGGTGCAGTTCGAGCGCTTCGGTTCCAACAACCCGGTGAAGATCCCCGGCCTTGGTCAGTTCGAGGGGATCAAGACCAGCGTGTTCCTCGAAGTGGAAGGCGCGGCGCATTATCTGCCCGCTTATGCCGGTAATCTCGACATCATGACCTCCGCTGGTCTCAAGACGGCGGAGAAGATCGCGGCGCGCCGCATGGAAAAGGAGGCCGCATAATGGCGTTCGACCCAACACAGACCAAGCTCTACATTCAGGACGTGTCCCTGCGCGACGGTATGCACGCCATCCGTCACCAGTACGGCATCGAACATTGCCGCCAGATCGCCCGCGCGCTCGATGAGGCAGGTGTCGACGCGATCGAGATCGCGCATGGCGACGGCTTGCAGGGCAGCAGCTTCAACTATGGCTTTGGCGCGCACACCGACTGGGAGTGGATCGAGGCGGTGGCGGACGCGGTGAAGAACGCCGTCGTCACCACGCTGTTGTTGCCCGGCATCGGCACCGTGCATGATCTGAAGCAGGCTTATGCCCTCGGCGCACGTTCAGTGCGTATCGCCACCCACTGCACCGAGGCGGATGTCTCGAAGCAGCATATCGAGGCCGCGCGCAATCTCGGCATGGACACGATCGGCTTCCTGATGATGAGCCATATGATCGAGCCGGAGCAGCTCGCTCAACAGGCGAAGCTGATGGAAACCTACGGCGCGACCTGCGTCTATGTGACCGACAGCGGCGGCGCGATGGACATGGATGCCTATCGCGCGCGCTTCGAGGCCTATGACCGGGTGCTCAAGCCCGAGACGCAGCGCGGCGTGCACGCGCACCATAACCTCAGCCTTGGCGTCGCCAACTCACTGGTCGCGGTCCAGTCCGGCGCGATCCGCGTCGATGCGTCGCTTGCCGGAATGGGCGCGGGCGCGGGCAATGCGCCCTTGGAGGTTTTCATCGCCGCTGCCGATCGCAAGGGCTGGAACCACGGCTGCGATCTCTTCAAGCTGATGGACGCGGCGGAAGACCTGATCCGTCCGTTGCAGGATCGTCCGGTGCGGGTGGACCGCGAGACCCTCTCTCTGGGCTATGCTGGCGTCTATTCATCCTTCCTGCGTCACGCCGAGAAGGCTTCCGTCGACTATGGCGTCGATACCCGCGCCATCCTCGTCGAGCTGGGCCGCCGCCGCATGGTCGGCGGGCAGGAAGACATGATCGTCGACGTCGCTCTCGATATGGTCAAGGAGCAGGCGTAAGGGGGTCAGGCTCTCGGATGCGCGTTGCGATATACGTCGAGCAGATGCGCCGCATCCACCTGGGTGTAGATCTGGGTGGAGCTGAGGCTCGCATGGCCCAGCAACTCCTGCAGCGCCCTGAGATCCGCGCCGCGCCCTAGCAAATGGGTCGCGAAGCTGTGACGCAGCGCATGGGGGCTGGTCCGTTCGGGCAGCATCAGGCGTCGCCGCGCCTCCCGCACCGCCTTGCGGATGATCGCCGGGTCAAGCGGCCCCCCGCGCGCTCCCCGGAACAGCGGTTCGTCGCGTATTACGCCATAAGGGCAGAGCGCGGCATATTCCGCCACAGCCTCGCGCACCTGGGGCAACAGCGGCACGATGCGGGTCTTGCCGCGTTTGCCCGTGATGCGGATCGTTTCGGCGGTGGGCACGTCTGCGCCAGTGAGCGATAGCGCTTCGGAGATGCGCAGGCCGGCGCCATAGAGCAGAAGCAGCACCGCCCAGTTGCGTGCCGCGATCCACGGCTCGGCGGCATTTTCCGCCACGTCTTCGGCAAGCGCGATCACTTCGTCCGGCGCGACGGGGCGGGGCACGCCTTTCTTGACGCGCGGTCCGCGCAGTGGCGGAATGACCGCATCGTCTCCGCCCGCGAATGCGAGAAAGGCACGGAGCGCGGAAAGCTCCCGCGCGGTAGAGGCGTTGCCGAGGCCTTGCGCGCGCCGGTGCGCGAGATAGGCGCGCAGATCGGCTGCGGGCAGGGCGGCCAGCAGGGCGCCGGAGGGGGAGGCGCCGCAATGCACGGTCAGGAATTGCAGCAATCGCTGCGCGCAGGCGACATAGGCGCGCACCGTATGCACCGAGCGCCGCCGCTCCAGCGCGAGATGCCTGTTCCACGCGGCGAGGAGGGGGTGAGGAAGCTCCATGTGGAGCACTATATCACAATCTGCGGCAGGATCGCATCCAACAGCAACATGCCTTGCGGGCTAACCGCGATGGCGCTGCCCTCCGCGCGAAGGAGGCCATACCCCGCGAGCCTTGCCACTGCCTGCCGATCGAGCATCTCGTCTTCGTGCAGGGTCAGGCGCGCGGCCAGTGCGGAGATGTCCAAGCCCTCGGTCAACCGCAGTCCCATCATCAAGGCCTCGCGGGCCTGGTCGCGCGCGTCGAGCCGGGTTTCACTCTCCGCGCCGTGGCCATCCTGCGCTACGGCCCGGAGCCAGTTCTCGGGCTTTTTGTGGCGCTGCGTCGCCATGCCGCCCCGCCGCCCGTGCGCGCCGGGACCAATGCCGACATAGTCCCGATAGCGCCAGTAGGCGAGGTTGTGGCGGCTCTCCTCTCCCGTGCGGGCGTGGTTGCTGATCTCATAGGCGGGAATACCCAACGACATAGTCAACTTGCGCGTCGCCTCATAAAAATCGGCGGCCTGATCGGCGTCGAGGGGAACGAACTCTCCCCGTCGTACCATCGTCTCGAAACGCGTGCCCGGCTCGATCGTGAGCTGATAAAGCGAGAGGTGGCCGGTGCCGAGAGACAGTGCGTGGGAGAGCTGCGCTTCCCATTGTTCCAGCGTCTGGCCCGGCAGCGCATAGATGAGATCGAAGCTGGCGCGGGTGAAATTGGCTTGGGCGGTATCGAGCGCGGTGCGCGCTTCATCCGCATCATGCGCGCGGCCGAGAAACCGCAGCATATCCTGCTCGAACGACTGGATGCCCAGCGAAACCCGGTTGACCCCGGCGCGCGCCAGATCCGCAAAGCGCGCCACCTCGACGCTGTTTGGGTTGGCCTCCAGCGTGATCTCTATATCCGGCGCGAAGCCCCAGTGCTGCCCAGCCGCATCGATCAGGTCGGCCACAAGGGCAGGCGGCATCAGGCTGGGTGTGCCGCCACCGAAAAAGATCGATGTCAGGCAATGGCCCGGCGTCTGTCGCGCTTCATATGCCATGTCGCGAAGCAGCGCGCCGCGCCAGTCGTCGATATCGACGCTTTCCCGCACATGGCTGTTGAAATCGCAATAGGGGCATTTGGAAACGCAGAACGGCCAGTGGATATAAAGGGCCAGGGGAGGAGGGGTGTCTCCGCTCAGAACACCGTCTCCACCAGCTGGCGGAACGCGTCCGCCCGGTGGCTCATCGCATGTTTGGCGGCAGGGTCCATCTCCGCGAAAGTGATGCTGTGTTCGAGGGGCTGGAAAATCGGGTCATAGCCGAAACCCTTGTCGCCGCGCGGCGGCCAGACGATACGGCCATCGACCCGGCCTTCGAATGCCTCGACATGCCCGTCAGGCCAGGCGAGCGCCAGCGCGCATATGAAGTGCGCGTCTCGTCCGGCATCGGGGCCTTTCGCTTCCAGCGCCTCGTGCACCAGGCGCATTGCGAGGCTAAAATCCTTGTCCACCCCCGCCCAGCGCGCGGAGAATATGCCGGGATCGCCGCCCAGTGCCTCGACGCACAGACCGCTGTCGTCTGCAAGGGCAGGCAGGCCGGAGAGATCTGCTGCCGCAAGCGCCTTCAGTTCGGCATTGGCGATGAAGGTGGTGCCGGTTTCCTCCGGCTCCGGCAGGCCGAGCGCGCCAGCCGACACCGGCTCCATGCCATGAGGGCCGAGCAACTCGGCAATCTCGCGCACCTTGCCCATGTTATGGCTGGCGATCACCAGCCTGCCGGGTGTCAGCTTGCGGATCGCCTGTGGTATTATTTCGTCTTCTGGGCTGTAATTGTCTGTCACCGCCCGGTCGCCTTACGTTGCGCCACGAAGATTTCGCTGCAGCCGATGCGCGCGAGACGCAGCAGGCGCAGCAGTTCCTCCTCATCGAAGGTTGCGCCTTCCGCCGTCGCCTGCACTTCGGCGAGTTTGCTGTCTCCGGTTAGCACGAAATTGGCGTCGGCTTCGGCGGAGCTGTCCTCGATATAATCGAGATCGAGCACGGGAGTGCCGCTGCTGATGCCGCAGCTTACCGCCGCGACCTGCGTGATAATGGGATCGGACTTGAGCGCGCCCGACGCGATCAGCTTGTCCACCGCGATGCGCAGGGCCACCCATGCGCCGGAGATGGAGGCGGTGCGTGTGCCACCATCGGCCTGGATGACATCACAATCGAGCGTGATCTGCCGCTCCCCCAGCGCCTTCAGATTCACTACGGAGCGCAGCGAACGCCCGATGAGCCGCTGGATTTCCTGCGTGCGGCCCGATTGCTTGCCTTTTGCCGCCTCACGACTGCCACGCGTATGAGTGGCGCGGGGGAGCATCCCATATTCCGCCGTGATCCAGCCTTCTCCCTTGCCGCGCATGAAGGGTGGCACCTTTTCTTCGATGCTTGCGGTGCAAAGCACGCGCGTATCGCCGAAGCTGACGAGGCAGCTTCCTTCCGCATGAACGGTGAAATTCGGTTCGATGCTGATGCTGCGCATCTGATCGGGAGTGCGGCCGGATGGGCGCATAAGGTTTGCCTCTTGTTGCGATGAAAGATGAATGCGGATGCGATTATGCCTGGTCGCTTTGCCGCACAAGTGTTTTCCGGAACGGGCGTAACGGTTCGTCGACGGGCAGGAACGGTTTCCTCGACTAGCCGCCCGGAAATTTCAGTCCGGCGCGGATGGCAGAACGAAAAACAGGGCGCCGCGTTAGATCGTGCATGAGATACGCAGCTTCCTCTGCCCGCCCCGCCATAGCCGCGATCGCCGCTGTTCTGGCCCTTGCCAACCTTCCTGCTTCTGCGCAGACGGCCGTTCCTGCCGGTCCAGAAGCTACACCGCCCGCGCCCATTGCACCTGCGGTCGCGCCGCCTGTTATCGCTCCGACGGTAGCCGCGCAGCCTAGCGCAGCATTGCCACAGGTCGTTTTCAAACCCTCTGCGCCTATCGTCCAGCCTACGCCACCCGTTTCTGCCCCCGTTGCGATCAGCGATAGCGCGACAGAATCCAGCGCTATCCGAAAGAAGGTCGCTCAATCGGCTCCGCGATCTGCCGAGCGAACCACCACATCGCTATCGCAGAGCAGCTCTCCCCCGGCGGCAGTGTCTCCGGCAACGGCTATCCCTGCAGAGACCTCCACTCCCGAAGCTCCCCAGGCTTCGGAAAACATAAGTACGGCTCCTGTGCTGCCTCCCGTTCCTGCTTCGATACCTGCCCGTGCCGATGACGGGACTGAAACGGGGTACTGGATTTTGGGATTTGGCACGGTCCTGCTCCTCGGAGCGGGAGCATATGCTGCGCTGAGACGCAGGGCAGTGCCCCCGGCAGAGCAGAGAGTAGAAAACAGCACTTATACTGCTGCGGATGTCCAATCGCACCCTGAAGCTGTTGTGGCCTCGCCGGTCATTGTACCAGTTCTCGAGGATCCGCAGGAAGCTCCTATCAGTCGTCGAGTGACCAGTAATCTCAGCCAGCTCAGCGGAGATACGGCTACCCGGCGCGAAGTGATGATTGCCGCGCAACCTTCGGCAGAAAATCCATTTCTAACTCGCAAAAACCGTTTGCGCCGGGCCAATTTCCTTCTCGCTCAGGAAGGAGCGGGCCTGGATCAGAGGCAAGTGCCTGCCGTCGCCGCCAGACCGTCGACACCGAGCGTGCAGCCCATTCAGGTCAGCTATGGCTTTGGAAGGGGCGCTTTGCGTCCTCCGGTCCTCAAGCCGCAATATAACTGATCCTGAGCTATCAACGCCAAGTCCGGGCATCGAAGATGTCCGGACTTTTGGGCTCTGGGCGCTTAGCGATTGAGAAGCACCGTTTCCCTGCCTACATTAGGTGAATGGCCATCGTCCCGATCAATGAACTCAATGATCGCGCCCGCGATATTTTCCGCCTCGTCGTGGAAAATTATCTCGACACCGGCGCGCCGGTCGGGTCGCGCACGATCAGTCAGCTTTCGGGCCTCAATCTTTCCTCCGCGTCCATCCGCAATGTGATGCAGGATCTGGAGGAGATCGGCCTGCTTGCCGCGCCCCATGTGTCTGCGGGCAGGGTGCCGACCGAGAGTGGCCTGCGCCTTTTCGTCGATGGCATGATGCAGGTCGCGGAGCCTTCGCCGGAAGAGCGCCGGGCCATTGAGCGGGGCGTCGGAGAGAGCGGTCCGATCGAGGAAGTGCTGGCTTCGGCCAGCGCAATCCTCTCCGGGCTGTCCGCGTGCGCGGGCATGGTCCTCGTGCCCCGGCGCGAAACGGTGCTGCGGCAATTCAGCTTCGTGCCACTGGGGCAGGGCGGGCTCGGCGGCGCGACGCAGGCACTTGCGGTGATGGTGGGAGCGGACGGCAGTGTCGAGAACCGCATTGTCGATCTGCCGCCCGGCGTCGGCTCTGGCGCACTTGCCGAAGCCGGAAACTATATTTCCGCGCGGCTTTCCGGCTTAACCCTCGCCCAGGCGCGCGACAAACTTGCCGCAGAGCTGGTCAGGGACCGGGCAGACCTTGATGCGGCGGCGCGCGGCCTTGTCGAGCGCGGCCTTGCCAGCTGGAGTGCGGACGCTTCCGAGCGCCCGGTCCTGATCGTGCGGGGGCAGGCCAATCTTATCGACGAACATGCCTCCGCCGATCTGGAGCGCGTGCGGCAGCTGCTCGAGGATCTGGAAGGGAAACAGGAAATTTCCCGCCTGATGGAAGGGGCGATGCGGGCCGTCGCCACCAAAATCTTCATCGGATCGGAAAACAAGCTCTTTTCCTTGTCCGGTTCTTCGGTCATAGCCGCGCCGTACCGCGACGGGGAAGGGCGGGTCGTCGGCGTTGTCGGCGTGATCGGCCCCACCCGCTTGAACTATGCGCGCGTGATCCCCATGGTGGATTTCACCGCACAGACTTTATCGAGACTGATGAGATGAACGACGAGAATATGGAACTGGATCAGAACGAAACCTCTCAGGCTGCGGAAGCCGCCGATGGCGCGAGCGAGGCGCTGGACGATCTGGACGCGAAGCTCGCTGCACTGGAGCAAGAGCTGGAGACGACCAAGCAGGACGTGCTCTATGCCCATGCCGAGACTCAGAATGTGCGCCGCCGCATGGAGAAGGAGCTGGCTGACGCCCGCGCCTATGCCGCCACGTCCTTCGCACGCGATATCCTCTCGGTGGCGGACAATCTTGGGCGCGCGCTCGACTCGATCCCGGCTGAGCTGCGCGAGGACGACAAGTTCAAGGCGCTGGTCGTCGGGCTGGAAGCTACCGGTCGCGAGGTCGAAAGCGTCTTTTCCCGCCACGGCATCGAAAAGGTGAAGGCGTTGGGCGAGATGCTCGATCCCAACCTGCATCAGGCGATGGTCGAGCTGCCGAGCGATGAGGTTCCCGGCACGATCGTGCAGGAAATGCAGGCGGGCTATCGCATCAAGGATCGCCTTCTGCGTCCGGCTCTGGTGGGCGTGGCGAAGAAGCCCGAGTAATTTCTTTTACATCGTCATTCCCGCGAAAGCGGGAATCCAAAATGGGATGGCATTAGCTGGATTCCCGCTTTCGCGGGAATGACGGGGACAATTAAAACGGCAGCAACGCCTCCAGCATCTCCCATGCGGGTGCTCCGGCTGCGCAAAAGCCCCAGCGATACAGGAACACGTGGCGGACGATCTCCGCCTGCTGTTCTATGCCGTAGCGCGCGAAAGGCTTGCCCGGCTCCAGCATATACTCATAGCGGCACCAAGGGTGGCGCATCAGCATCAGATACCAGCGGCCCCTGGTCTGCGCCTGCCATACATGAGTCATCTCATGGATGAAGTGACTTTGCAGATTTATGTTTTCCAGAGAAAAATCAGATCTGTACAGGTCTCCGTGTGGATGAAACCATAAATGTCCATCCGGCGCCATCGTGTAGCTTCGCGGATGGAAAGGCCAGAATTTCCGCTGGTGGAGCTTCACGCGGTCATAGTCGATCGCCCTGCCGAAGAGTGACGACGCCAGAACACGCTCGCCTTCGGTAAGGATGCGCGTGGTCATAGGGCAGGATGGATCAGTTGGCGTGATCCGCGCTGTTCATATGGCCCATGTCGTGATCTCCGCCGTTCGTGCCGCCTGCGGCCTTGATCGTCGCATCGACGGGGAGGCGGTCTCCGTTGGAGAAAATGAACATCAGGCCCAGCTTCCCGGATTTGACGACTGCGGGGTTGATGCTGAACAGCATGAGATGTTTGCCGCCCGGCGCGAACGCCACCTTGGTCTTGGCGGGCACGGCGACGGAATCGATCGGCGCCATCGTCATCATGCCGTCTTTCATCACGCTGTCGTGCATCTCGATCTTGATCGCGCCCTCGGTCTGGATGCTGCGGAGCGTCACGGTCTCAGGCCCGCCGTGGATCGTGAAATAGCCGGCAGAAGGCGCATCCGGGTTGGCATTCAGCTGCACCCACGCCTGATCGACATAGAGCGGCGCGGGGTCGGCGCAGGCGGCAAGCGCCAGCGGAGCGGCAAGCGCCGCAAGACGGATCAGACGCATGGCGATAACCCTCAAAACTGTCCCATTTTCGACTCTTCGCTCTTGCTAGGCCTTTCCCCACCTTGTGCCAACAAAAACTGCTCCTATATCGCAACCTGAATGGGCGGCGGCACCGGCTCCTCAAGCAGCGATGCCACTCCCACAACCGCTGAAACATTTGGGGTTTAAGAGGACATAGATGGCAAAAGTTATCGGTATCGACCTGGGTACGACCAACAGCTGCGTTGCGGTGATGGACGGGGGCAAGCCCAAGGTTATCGAAAATGCGGAAGGCGCGCGCACCACGCCGTCCATCGTTGCGTTCACCAAGGATGGCGAGCGCCTGATCGGTCAGCCGGCGAAGCGCCAGGCCGTCACCAACCCGGACAACACGATCTTCGCGGTGAAGCGCCTTATCGGTCGCCGTTTCGATGATCCGATGACCTCCAAGGACATGGAACTCGTCCCCTACAGCATCACCAAGGGCACCAATGGCGATGCCTGGGTGAAGGCGGGCGGCGAGGATTATTCCCCGTCGCAGATCTCGGCCTTTACGCTGCAGAAGATGAAGGAAACCGCCGAGAGCTATCTCGGTGAGACCGTGACGCAGGCCGTCATCACCGTTCCCGCCTATTTCAACGATGCCCAGCGTCAGGCGACCAAGGATGCGGGCCGCATCGCGGGTCTTGAAGTGCTGCGCATCATCAACGAACCGACCGCTGCTGCGCTGGCCTATGGCCTTGAGAAGCAGGACGGCAAGACCATCGCGGTCTATGACCTTGGCGGCGGCACTTTCGACATCTCGATCCTCGAGATCGGCGATGGCGTGTTCGAGGTGAAGTCCACCAACGGTGACACCTTCCTTGGCGGTGAGGATTTCGACTCCAAGGTGGTCGAATATCTCGCCGAGGGCTTCAAGAAGGATGAGGGCATTGACCTCACCAAGGATAAGCTCGCGCTTCAGCGCCTGAAGGAGGCTGCCGAAAAGGCGAAGATCGAGCTGTCCTCGGCGCAGACGACCGAAGTCAACCTGCCGTTCATCACGGCCGACCAGAACGGCCCGAAGCACTTGGTCAAGACGATCACCCGTGCGGACCTAGAGCGTCTGGTGGCCGATCTCATCAAGCGCACGATGGAGCCTTGCAAGAAGGCGATGCAGGATGCGGGCGTAACCGCGAGCGAGATCAGCGAAGTGGTCCTCGTCGGCGGTATGACCCGTATGCCCAAGGTGCGCGAGGCCGTGAAGGACTTCTTCGGCAAGGAGCCGCACACCGGCGTTAATCCGGACGAGGTCGTCGCGATGGGCGCCGCCATTCAGGCGGGCGTGCTGCAGGGCGACGTCAAGGACGTGCTGCTGCTCGACGTGACCCCGCTGTCGCTCGGCATCGAGACGCTGGGCGGTGTTTTCACCCGCATGATCGACCGCAACACCACGATCCCCGCCAAGAAGTCTCAGGTCTATTCGACCGCCGACGACAACCAGCAGGCGGTGACGATCCGAGTGTTCCAGGGCGAGCGCGAAATGGCGGCGGACAACAAGCTGCTCGGCCAGTTCGACCTCGTGGGCATTCCGCCCGCGCCGCGCGGCGTGCCGCAGATTGAGGTTACGTTCGACATCGACGCGAACGGCATCGTCAACGTGTCGGCCAAGGACAAGGGCACCGGCAAGGAGCAGCAGATCAAGATCCAGGCGTCTGGCGGTCTCAGCGATGCCGACATCGACAAGATGGTGAAGGAAGCGGAGCAGTTCGCCGAGGACGACAAGAAGCGCCGCGAGGCCGCCGAGGCGAAGAACAACGCCGAGAGCCTGATCCACACCACCGAGCGCCAGCTGGAAGAGCATGGCGACAAGGTCGATGCGTCCTTGAAGTCGGAGATCGAGACGGCCATCGCTGCCGCCAAGACCGCCGTGGAAGGCAATGATCCCGAAGCCATGAAGGCGAAGGCGCAGGAGCTGGCCACGGTCGCGATGAAGCTCGGCCAGGCGATCTACGAGAAGGAACAGGCTGCGGCAGCCTCGCCAGACGCCGATGCCGGGGCGAAGAAGGACGACGATGTCGTCGACGCCGAGTTCTCCGAAGTGGACGACAGCGGCAAGGCTTGACCGAAATGCGAGGTGTCTGGTTCACCTCGAATTGAACGGGCGGCATCTTCGCGGTGCCGCCCTTGTTTGTGTAAGCTAGGCGGGTTGGGGAAGCGGAAGCAATGAGCGCGCAAGTGGATTTCTACGAGTTGCTGGGAGTAGAGCGGACCGCCGATGGCGCGACGATCAAGTCCGCCTATCGCAAGCTCGCCATGCAATGCCACCCGGATCGCAACCCCGGCTGCGCCGAAAGCGAAGCCAAGTTCAAGGCGATCAATCAGGCCTATGACTGCCTGAAAGACGACCAGAAGCGTGCCGCCTATGATCGGTTCGGTCATGCCGCGTTCGAAAATGGTGGCCCCGGCCACGGGGGCGGCGCCGGTTTTTCCGATCTGGGCGACATTTTCGAAACGATCTTCGGCAGCGGAGCCTTCGGCGGCGGCGGGCGGGGGCGTCAGCAACAGCGGCGCGGCGCGGATTTGCGCTACGATCTCGAAGTGTCGCTCGAGGAAGCCTTTACCGGCAAGACGCAGGAAATTTCCATCGAGGTGTCCGCTTCCTGTGACGCCTGCGACGGATCAGGCGCGACCCCCGGCACGGGGGTGCGGGCGTGCACCACCTGCGGCGGTCATGGTCAGGTGCGGGCGCAACAGGGATTTTTCGTGGTCGAGCGCACTTGCCCGGCCTGCCACGGCGCAGGCAAGGTGATCGAAAGCCCCTGCCGCTCCTGCCGGGGCGAGGGACGGGTAGACAAGCCCAAGACGCTTTCGGTCAATATCCCTGCCGGTGTGGACGAAGGTACGCGCATCCGCCTTTCCGGCGAGGGTGAGGCGGGCGCGCGCGGTGCCCCTCCGGGCGATCTCTACATCTTCGTGCACCTGAAGCGCCACCGCGTGTTCGAGCGCGACGGCACGACCCTGTTCTGCCGCGCGCCGGTGAGCTTCACCACGGCAGCGCTGGGGGGCGAGATCGAGGTGCCAGGGCTGGACCGCGAAGTGGTGAAGATCAGGATTCCGGCGGGCATACAGTCCGGCAAGCAGCTCCGCCAACGCGGCGCGGGTATGCCGGCGCTCAACACACGTGGCGCGCGGGGCGACATGGTGGTGCAGATCGATGTCGAGACCCCGACGCGCCTCTCCGCGCGGCAGAAGGAACTACTCGAAGAATTCCGCGCCACCGAAACCGGCGACGAATGTCCACAATCGAGCGGCTTTTTCAGCAAGCTCAAAGAGATGTGGGAGGATTTGGGGTAGTTATCCTCTGATTAGCTTTTGAAAATTAGCGCTTTCGGTGCATATTCCCGGTTGGCTACCGCAGCCATAGTACTGCATCATTGTTCTACGAGTATCTATCACGCGGCGGCATGAGGCATTTTGACTAGGAACTAATATCAGCGAGGGTTGCACAGGAAATCTATTTAATAGAGCAATGTGCGAAGCTAGTTGCGACATGTTAGCCTTTTTGTTCTCCATACTAATAGAATCATCGGCATTGATGAAAATTAAAGTGTACATTGGACCCTCTATGCCAGCAGGCATGGCGGCCCAAGCGTCATAAGACCAATTGTAACTCTTATTTTGACAGCTATTTTGCCCATATGTCGGGCGATAGGTACAACTTGCTATTGGCAAGATGAGGAATAAAACCATCATATGTAACCAGCGGGTAGTCATCTGCTTTCCCCCGTTCGCTCCTTCAACTCCGCAACCAAATCCGCCACATGCTTCAAATGCGGCTCTTCCTCCGCCAATATCGCCGCGAAGGCGCGGAATTTGGTAGCGCGGGCTAGCTCCTTGATGTTGGGCAGATCGCCCTCCTTCACGGTCGAGAGCAGGATGTCGATCATCCGCTCCGCACCGTGGAGCCGTCCCCAGAGATAGTCGTTCTCGCGATAGGCGCGACTGAAGAACGCGCCGAAATTGTTGAATTCTATCCCTTTCAGCATCGCCGCCGCGCCGCCTGAGCGCAGCGAGGTGCAATCGTCGGGGGAAATGCGGTCGACCTTGATCGGGTCGAACTCGTCCAGCCCTTCCCCCTGCAACAATGGCAGCGTGGCGATGTCGTAAAAGGGAAAACCGAGATAGGCGAGCAGCATCGCCCTGCGTTCCGCTTTCGGTAGCGTGGCGAGCGCGCCGGCCAGCATCTCCTCCACTGCCAGATCCTTCGCCTTGAGGTTGCGTGCTTCCGCTAGCTCCGCCAGCGCGTGCTCAGGATCGATGGCCGTTGCCTCCGCAGACAGGATCATCACTTCGGAATAGGAATCGCTGGCTTCGCTCTCCTGATAGATGGCGAGGGCGGAATAGATCGCGTTGCGCATCACGCCGATCGCGGTCTGAAGCTCGGGGCCGGTCGTGTCGGCGGTTTCGGTCAGGCGGCGGGCCATGAAGCGCAGGCGGCGAATGCGGAAGCCGAGGTCATGGTCGCGGAAAAAAGCGATGATTTCCGGCCGCGCTCCGCCCTTGCGTTCCTCGCGCATCTGATCGAGCCCCTGCTCGCGCACATGCGCCCAGATGGCCTGGCGAAACTTTTCCCGCGTGGCGGGGCTGCCATCGCCGCCCAGCCGGAAAAGCATGGCCACCACTTCCTCGATGATCGAGGACAGCTTCACCAGTGCATAAGCAGGATAGGCAAAGCCCGAGTTGACGGCTGCGCGGGTTTGGGCCTTGGATCGCCAGGAGGCGAGCCGGGCAGGGGTCGGCTGATTCAGAAACCAGGTTCCGCCGAAGGTGTCCTCGATTTCGCGCTCGATCTCTTCCCGCAGGGATTCGGTGATGCGGCGCATCCGGTATATGGTGCGCGACCGCGCCTCGATCGCTTCCAGATTGTCGCGGATTGGCTGCTCGCGCGGAATGTCGCTCAGCGAGCCGAAGATGGTGCGGAAAAAGCCAGGCGGGGGCGCTTCGTCCTGATCCTCGCCAGGTTTCGCTGCCTTGTTGCGATTGAAAGCGAAAGCGCGGCCGGATGTCGGCTTGGGGTCGATATAGACGAAGCGCCGGTCGATCTCGCGCCGGGCCGGGCGATCCTTGAGCGCCATGATCGCGGGTGCGAACGGCGCGTTGCTCAGCACCGAGCCATCGATCAGCACGGCGCCTTCGGCTTGCCCCAGCGCGTTCCGCTTGGGCAGCACGCGGGCGAGAAAACGGGCGCGCCCAGGCCAGTGGCGGTTCATGCGGGCAAGCACCTTATCCAGCTCGCGCACCGTAAAGGGCGGAAACGCGCCCGGAAAGCTCGCGGTCGCGCGCGCGGCGAAAACAAGTTCGGCCGAGTCCGCCAGATTTCCCTGACGGAACTTGGTGCGGAATGGGATAGTGAGCCGGTGTTCCATCTCCCGCACCTCGGGCGGGCTGTTGAGCCGCAGCATTTCGGGATAGCCCTCGAAGTCCGTCACCGTGACGATGAGATCGAGCGGGTAGGAATAGGGCAACAGGGGGCGCTCACGATGGGTGGACGCCATGCTGTCGAAGGCGTCGAGCAGCAGGCGGGTGAAGGTCTTGCCGCCAAAGGGAGGCTGAAACCAGCGGGACCGCACAAAGCTGGAGAGCTTGTGCCGCACCTCTTCCCGCGTTTCCGGGGAGACGGTCCGCTCCACCGCATCGCCTCTGCGGCGCGCGGCCAGCCAGACAATCGGCTGCGCCCAGAATTTGGTGAAGCGGGCGGCAGGGCGGGCGTCGGGATCGAGCAGCTTTTCGACATCGGCATTATCGAGCCACATCTCTGTCAGTGGCTCCAGCGATTGGCCGGTTTCGATAGCCTGCGCGAGGAAAATGCCGTTAATGCCCCCGGCGGAAGCCCCCGCGACGATGTCGATGATGATCCGGACACGCAGCCCGGCGTCGGTATCAATCGTGCGAAGGAGGTCGCGATATACGGCCAGCACGCCATTCCGCGTACTGTCCTTCCCCTCGTGGAAATCCCGGCTCGCGCGTGCGAAATTCCAGATTTCCTTGGTGATGCCGTGCATATAGACGGCCAGGCTGATCCCGCCGTAGCAGACGAGCGCCAGCCTCAGTTCCTTCTCCCGCATCTTGCGAGAGTGTCACGTTCGGCGGGGCTTGTCGAGGGGCTGATCCAGCACTGGAGGGGTCAGAACAGGCCCTCAAGCACCTGGTCACGCGGGCGATGGCCGTCGACCCATGTGCGGATGTTGGCGATCACCTTTTCCCCGGTTGCGTCGCGCCCCTCGATGGTCGCGGAGCCCATATGCGGCTTCAGCACCACATTGGCGAGCGAGAGCAGACGTGGATTGACCGCGGGCTCATGCGCATAGACATCAAGCCCGGCTCCCCCGATGCGCCCCGTTTCGAGCGCCTCGATCAGCGCGTCCTCGTCGCACACCTCCGCGCGCGAGGTGTTGATGAGATAGGCGTTGGGCTTGAGCAACCCTATGCGCCGCGCGTCGATCATGCCGCGGCTCTCGTCATTGAGCGGGCAGTTGATCGAGACGAAATCGCTGGTGGCGAGTAGCTCGTCCAGCGACTCCATCCATGTCGCGTGGGTGGCGCGCTCGACACTTTCCGGAAGGCGATGGCGGTTGTGATAGCTGACCGAAAGGCCGAAGGGGGCCGCCCGCAAGGCGACCGCCTGACCGATGCGGCCCATGCCGATGATACCGAGCCGCTTGCCGCCAATGCGGTGGCCGAGCAGGCCCGAGGGGCTCCAGCCCTGCCACTCTCCGGCGCGGAGGGTTCTTTCGCCTTCCGCCAGCCTGCGCGGAACCGCGATGATGAGCGCCATCTCCATGTCGGCAGTGTCGTCGGTCAACACTCCCGGTGTATTGGTGACGATGATGCCCTTGCGCCGCGCGGCGGCGAGATCGATGTGATCGACGCCATTGCCGAAATTGGCGATCATCTGCAGCCGCTCCGACGCGGCCTCTAACAGGGCGGCGTCGAGGTGGTCGGTCAGCGTCGGCACCAGTACGTCGCAGTCCGCCATCGCTGCGGCCAGCGCGGCGCGATCCATCGGCGTGTCGGACGGATTGAGCACCGTATCGAACAGTTCCGTCATGCGCTGCTCCACGTTCGGGGTCAGGCGACGGGTGACGATTACTCTCGGGCGAACGGGGCGCGGCTTTTTGGGCATGGCACTGCGCTATCGCCATGCGGCGGGTGAGGTCAAGCGGAGAAGGAGCGGGGCTGCCGGTGCGCACAAACTTCTCTTGTGCTTCGAGGGGTGTTGCCGCTATTCGATACGGGTGAGAATGAACAGAAAGCCCTTGTTTTTCGTAGCGCGCCGGATGGTGTGTGGGGCAGCGGCGACTGTCGCGGCCTTAGGGGCGCATCCCGCGTCCGCCGATCCGAAAACGCCACCTTACTGGGCCTCGATCGCGGCGAGCGAGGCGCGGATGCGGGTTGGCCCGAGTCTCGATTACCCTTCCAACTGGGTCTATCAGCGGCGCGACCTTCCGGTGAAGGTGGTGCAGGTGCTGGGCAACTGGCGCAAAATCCAGGATCCGGACGGCGCGCAGGGCTGGATGCATGTGCGCCTGCTGAGCGATACGGAGACGGCGATCGTATCCGTGCCCGCGCTCGATATGCGCCAGGGCCGGGGCGACAATGAGCCGCTGCTCTATCGTGCGGCCAAGGGCGTGGTCGGCCGGGTGAGCGATTGCGGTGGCGGCTGGTGCCGGTTCAACGTGGGCGGCAAGCAGGGCTATGCGCGGGCGCTTTCGCTCTGGGGCGCGGTGAGATAAAACGCGCGCCCTAGCTGGGGCGCGGGAGAAAACCGCGCGCCAGTATATCCGTGAGCTGTTCCGCAATGGCTTCGGGGGACAAGGCGCCGCTGGCCTTGTACCACCGGGCGGGCCAGTTCAGCGCCCCCGCGAGAGTGAAGGCCAGCATCTTGACATCACCCGCCGCGATGCTTCCATCGGCCATGCCCTCGGCGATGAAGGCGCGCATGGCGCGGTCGATGGGGCGTTTGAGAGAGCGCAGTTCGTCGAGGCCTTGCGCGGAAAGCAGCTCGTCGCCGGTGCGGATGACGCATTGGCCGAACTCCGACATGTTGACCTGGGCATAGCGGACGAGAAACGCCCGCAATTTTTCCACCCCCGTTCCCTGGGTCAGATTGGCGGCGCTGGCGGCTTCCTGGAGCCGCACCAGCCCGATGCGCATACATTCGATGAGAACGCGCTCCTTGTTGCCGAGATAATGATAGATCGTCGGCTTGGTCACACCCAGGCTGGCGGCCACGTCATCGAGCGAGGTGGCGTGGAAGCCCCGTTCGTTGAACATCCGCGCGGCGGCGAGCAGAAGCGCATCGCGCTTGGCGGCGCGATCGGTCTGCTTCTGCTCCGCGGTGCGGAAAGGGGAGGCGGGAAGGGGGCGGGTCATGTCGTTCGTTGGGTATGTCGTTTGATACTCTCCGATGCTTGACAGGAAACCAAGGGGAAAGCAATATACTGCCAAGTAAATTGGCGGTCTGGCGTGCGATTCCCCTCCCCTGACATCCTCCGGCGCGGCGGTGAAGGGCGAGGGCTGTCGCGCCGGGCGCAATCTGTGAGAAAGGTTCCTCCATCATGACTACCGACCCTGTCGTCATCGTTTCTTACGCCCGCACGCCGATGGGCGGCTTTCAGGGCGCGTTTTCGGGCGTCAAGGCGACCGAGCTGGGCGCGACGGCGGTGAAGGCGGCGGTGGAGCGCGCAGGCGTTTCGGGCGACGCCATCGAGCGCATCTATATGGGCTGCGTGCTGCCCGCGGGCCTCGGCCAGGCGCCCGCGCGACAGGCGGCGCTCGGCGCCGGGCTGCCGACTTCGGTCGAGGCGACGACGGTGAACAAGATGTGCGGCTCGGGGATGCAGGCGGCGATCATGGCCTATGACGCGCTGGCGGCAGGCTCCATCGATGTCGCCATCGCGGGCGGCATGGAGAGCATGACCGGCGCGCCCTATCTGATGAGCAAGCACCGCGCCGGTGCGCGCATCGGCCATGATACGGTCTATGACCATATGATGCTCGACGGCCTCGAAGATGCCTATGAACCGGGCAAGGCGATGGGCGTGTTCGCCGAGGAAGCGGTGCGGGACTATCAGTTCACGCGGGCCGATCAGGACGCCTATGCGATCCGCTCGCTCGCGCGCGCCAACGAGGCTATCGCAACCGGCGCCTTCGCGCGCGAGATCACGCCGGTGACGGTATCGGGCCGCAAGGGCGAGGTAATCGTCGATACCGATGAGCAGCCCGGCAACGCCAAGCCGGACAAGATCCCCTCGCTGAAGCCCGCCTTCATCAAGGAGGGCACGATCACGCCCGCCAACGCCTCCTCCATCTCGGATGGCGCGGCGGCGCTGGTGATGACGCGCGCGAGCGTGGCGGAGAAGCTCGGCTTGCCCGTCGTAGCGAAAATCGTCTCCACCGCCGCCCATGCCCATGCACCGGGCCAGTTCACCACCGCGCCGGTGCCCGCGATGCGCAAGGCGCTGGATAAGGCCGGGTGGAGCGTCGACGATGTCGATCTGTTCGAGGTCAACGAAGCCTTTGCCGTGGTGGCGATGATCGCCGCGAAGGAGCTTGATATCCCGGCGGAGAAGCTGAACGTCAATGGCGGGGCGACCGCGCTCGGCCACCCCATCGGCGCAAGTGGCGCGCGCATCATGGCGACCTTGATCGCGGCGCTGGAAAATCGTGGTCTGAAGCGGGGCGTCGCTTCGCTCTGCATCGGCGGCGGAGAGGCGACGGCGGTCGCGCTTGAGCTGGTATAAGACGAGAAAAGGGACGCTCATGGATATCAAGGGTATAGCCGCGATTGTTACCGGCGGCGCTTCGGGCCTCGGCAACGCGACGGCAAAGATGCTTAGCCAGAATGGCGCTAAGGTGACGATCTTCGACATGAACGCGGAGGCGGGCGAGGCCGCAGCGGCAGAGATCGGCGGTCTGTTCCGCCAGACCAACGTGGCGGACGATGCGGATGTGACCGCCTCGCTCGACGCCGCCGAGATGCAGCATGGCGTAGCGCGTATCCTCGTCAACTGCGCGGGTATCGCCCCCGCCGTGAAGACCGTGGGGCGCGAGAATGTGCCCCATGCGCTCGATGTCTATCGCCGGACGATCGAGGTCAACCTGATCGGCACGTTCAATGTCCTCTCCAAGTTCGCGGCGCGGCTGGCGGCGGCGGAGCCGGTCGGCGAGGAGCGCGGCGTGATCGTCAACACCGCGAGCGTAGCCGCGTTTGACGGGCAGATCGGGCAGGCGGCTTATGCCTCGTCCAAGGCGGGCGTGGCTGGAATGACGCTACCCGTGGCACGCGACCTTGCGCAGCATCTGATCCGCGTCGTGACCATCGCGCCGGGGATTTTCTGGACGCCGATGCTTGCCGGATTGCCGCAGGCGGCGCAGGACAGCCTTGGCAAACAGGTGCCGCACCCCAGCCGTCTCGGCAAGCCGGAGGAATATGCGCAGCTCGTCGAGAGCATTGTTCGCAACCCGATGCTCAACGGCGAGACGATTCGCCTCGATGGCGCGATCCGCATGGCGCCGAAATAGGGCGTTCGGCGCCATGCGCTCGATATCGCAAAAAAAGCGGGTTTGCTGAAATTTTCATATCATAATTCTCGCGAAAACGGGTGACATTGAAGAGACATTTCGCTTTGTCCGGGCTATTGGGCCACGATTGGAACGGACGAGGCGATATCCCATGACCATGATGGCGGAGTCGGAAGCCGGGCAAGCCGCCCGGATCACCCGGTCCCATTTCGGCGGCCTGCCAGCGCAGCCTGCCGATGCGCTGCTGGCGCTGATCGGCATGTATGCGGCGGACCCGCGCGCGCACAAGATCGACCTTGGCGTCGGTGTGTACAAAAACGAGGCGGGCGAGACGCCCGTTTTCGCGGCGGTCAAGGCGGCGGAAGCGCACCTGCTGGCACATCAGGCGACCAAGTCCTATGTCGGCCCGGAAGGGGACATCGGCTTTTTCAAAGCGCTGACCCCGCTGATCTTCGGCGAGGGGCACGACACCGCACGGCTCTGCGGTGTGCAGACGCCGGGTGGCACTGGTGCGCTGCGTCTGGGCGCGGAGCTGGTCGCGAAGGCTCTGCCCGCCGCGACGGTGCATCTTGGCGAACCGACCTGGCCCAATCATGCGCCCATTTTCGCCGCCGCTCATGTGCCCATCGCCCGCTATCGGCATATGGACCTTGCGACCCAGGCGTCCTGCTTCGCCGAGATGGAAGCCGCGCTTAATGCTGCCCCTGCGGGGGATATCATTCTGCTGCATGGCTGTTGCCACAACCCGACCGGGGTGGATTTCTCGCCGCAGCAGTGGACGCGCCTGGCGGAGATCATGGCGGAGCGCGGGCTGCTGCCGTTCATCGATCTCGCCTATCAAGGTCTCGGCGACGGGTTGGAGCAGGACGCCGCCGGTGTGCGCATCGTCGCGCGCCATTGTCCGGACCTTCTGGTCGCCTATAGCTGCGACAAGAATTTCGGCCTCTATCGCGAGCGCGTCGGCGCGCTGTTCGTGGTGAGTGCTTCCGCCGAGACGGCGGGCATCGTGCAGTCGAATCTGCTGGCTCTGGCGCGCGCCAACTGGTCGATGCCGCCGGATCACGGCGCGGCCGCCGTCCGCATCGTTCTGGAAAGCGATGAGCTGACCCGCCAATGGCGCGCCGAGCTGGAAGACATGCGCCTGCGGATCAACGCGATGCGCACGGGGCTGGCGGCGCTCGACCCCGCACTGGCGTTCATCGCCGCGCAGAAGGGCATGTTCTCGACCCTCAACCTGACCCCGGAGAAGGTGAGGGCGCTGCGCGAGGACCATGCCGTCTATATGGCGGGGTCCGGCCGCATCAACATTGCGGGGCTGGTGCCCGGCAACCTCGCGCCGTTCGCCGCCGCGCTTGCGGCTGTCCGGGGCTAGAGCGCGCTGCGTTAAATCTGACGCAGGGCGCGCGCGCTATATTTTTGGTGTCGCATCGTTTCTTGCGCAAAACCGGTTCCCACTTTTGCGCACGATGCTCTGGTTTCATTGTCGCCGGGGCGGCCCGGCGTTCCGGGATGCGGCCGCTCGCAGGCTGGGGCGTGACGCCTATCGCTCGAAATATTGCTCCAGGCCATATCCGAGAGTCTGGCTGACCTGCGAGGTGATCTCGATGAAACGGTGCTTGTCGGTGTCGCTCCACGGCAGTTCGCTGAGCTTCAGGAATTTCAGGAGATCCCGATCTTCGTTCGCCTGCGGGCGCTGGGACTGGAGATAGCTCTCCACCCCTGCGATTTCCTCGGCCTCAAGTCCCAGATACTCCCCGATTTTGGTGGCGACGCCCGCCGGGTCCGCCGCCATGTCGTGAAAGTTGATCTCCAGAAAATCCTGCCCCTGGTTTTCGAGCTCCTGCCGGGCAGCGAACCACGCCTTATGGCAATCCGTCCATTCCTGGGCGTGAATCTCCAGCGTCTGATCGGGGAATTTCTTCGCCTTGGACTGGATGTTGTCGAGATGACGGCGGGAGCAATGGATGAATTTGGCATTGCTGTGATAGCGGGCGAGATCGGGCGCGGCGAGGATCGGCGCGATGGTCGGGGTCTTGTCGACGATGTGCGTCGCCTTTAGCTGGGCGGCGAGATAGCTCTCATAGCCCGCGACCAGCGCGCGGATCATTTCGTCCGCCCGGAGGCCGGACAGGCCGTTGCCCGGCACATTGGCGCCCAGACCGGATTGCCCGTTCCTGCGCACTGAGGCGATGATCTCCGAGAGGATCGGCACCAGATGCCCCTCGCCATAGCCCTTGTAGCGGGTGCCCGCGATCGCATTGCGCAGAGCCGAGGTGCCGGAGCGGGTCGAGCCCAATATATAGAGGATTGTCGTCATTCGGGCAGCCTTTCCTATCCGGCCAGCGCGATCTGAGGGTGCGCGTGTGCCGACATCATGAGCGATTTTGCAAGCTCGGCATGGCGCGACCATGCCAGATCGAGCGAAATCTCGTCTTCGACCTGCGCCGATATCGTGTCCCACAAGGGCGCGTTGCCGATGCATTCGGTCATCAGCTGGGCGAGGCCGGAGACGCTGCCGGGCGCGAAGCTCAAGCCGTTTTTCCGATCCTCGATCCGCTCGATAAGGCCGCCCGCGCGCGAGGCGAGGATCGGACGGCGGGCTTCCCAGGCTTCCGATACCACGAGGCCGAAGGTTTCGGGCCAGACGGACGGCACCACCACCCAATCGACGCTGTTCATGAGATCGAACACGTTTTCGCGCGAATAGGCGCCCATTTCACTGACGCGCAGGTTCGCGGGCGCGTCCGCGAGCGCCTTGTCGATCCGGGCGAGATAATCCGGGCTGGCATGGCTCTTGTTGCCGCCGAAGATCTTGACCTCGACCGGCTTGTCCGTCGCTTCCGCCGCGGTGCGCGCGGCCTGCAACAGCACGTCTATGCCCTTCGCGTCCACGAACTGGCCGAAATAGCCGAAGATGTTGAGATCCTCGCTGTGCGCGGGCGTCCAGCCCGCCGGGCGGCTGGTGCGATGGCCGTTCGGAATGACGGACATCTTGGCGCGCGGGATGCCCCACTCGATGAACCGCTCCGCGAGGTAGGCGGACGGCGAGATGAAATGATCGACCTTCTCGAACGCGCGCTGGAAAAAGCGCTTGCGCAGCATGAACTCCTCGACCGAGCGGCCGGGGAAGCATTTGACGCACTGGTCGGGCGCGGCCTGATGGCAGATGGCGCGCTCGTGATAGCGGAACAGCTGGCCCTGCGAGTAGCACATGGCGAGATATTCATGCAGAGTGTAGATGATCTTCACATCGGGCAGCACCTTGCGGCACAGCTCGATGAACTCCAGCCCGACCCACAGCGAGTGGTGGATATGGATCACGTCCGGCCGGTGGTCCTCCAGAAAGCGGGCGAGCATCTTGTTGCGGCGCGGATCGTGGACGACATGGTAGAAATCGTCGAACTTGAAGCCGCCGAGGATATACTCGTTCTGCGTCTCCGGCAGCGCGGTGATGACCGAGCCGACCTTCACATATTGCGGGAACATCCGCCCGTCGATGCCGGCGAGCAGCACGGCTTCGAAGTCGTCGCCCGCATCCGCCATGTCGTGCAGATCCTTCGCGACATATTGCGCGCCGCCCTTCATCACGCGGGGGTGATAGAGCGCGACAGTGAGATATTTGAGCTTGGAAGGCGAAGTCATAGCAGCGACTGATCCATCAGAGTATCGACGACATGCGGCGTACCCGCATATTGCGCGGAGAAGCGGGCACGGTTGAGCCACATGAAGCTGCGCACATGGGGCGGCATCGATTTCCCGACGCCCTCCATGTGAATCCAGCGCGCGCTGGTATCGATCGTGACCCGCACGCCTTCCGCCAGGGCATCCAGCCCCAGCGCCGCGTCCTCATAATAGGCATAGATATAATCGGTGGAGAGACCGCCCATCTTGGCGAACTGCTTCTTGCGGATCTTCCACAGCGCGGCGCTCGGGATGCAGATCTGCTGGGGGATGGTGGCGATGGCGCGGCCGAGCGCCTGCTTGTCGGCATCGATATCGAGCGTCAGCCCCTTGCCGAAATGTTCGACGCGAAGAGCAAGGTCGGTAGCGCCCTTCGCGTCGAACACCAGATCCTGCACCACGTACATGCCGGAGTGCATCAGAAGACCGTCGCCATAATAGAGCATCGCGCCATGCAGGCCGTCGCCCGGATCGCTCAAGAGATAGCCCAGTGATCCTTCCGCATTTTCGAGCGGCGGGAACACGTCCGGGTTCATGAACACCAGCACGTCGCCGCGCGCCACGCTGGCGCCGAAATTATTGCCGGCCGAGAAGCCCGAATTGCCGGTGCAGTTATAGATCGAGATCGCGATCGGATGGATCTGGCAGAAGGCCATCACCTCCTCGGCCAGCGCTGCCGCGTTGGCGACATCGTTCAGCACGACGATGACCTCCACGGCGGCACGCTCCAGAAACTCGGCCAGCTCGGAAAGCTGCACCAGCAGCATGTCCGCCTTGCGGTAGATGGTGATGACGATGCTGCTGCGCACCTTGCGCTCGCTGTCCACCGCGAGCACCTTCGCGAACTTCATGCCCTGCTGCACGCGCTGCCAGAGCGGCAAGAACTGGCGGTGCAGGATCTTGCCCGATGCCAGCGTCTCGCCGATCGGCCGGTCGGCAAGGATTGCACACGCGCCCAGCGCCTCCTGCAGGAACCGCTCCGACGAAAGCCAGCGCGCGACGTTCTGCCGGTGCAGCGGGACGCCGTTGATGAAGACGGACAGCGCCGAATGGACGAGAAAATGCTGGGGGTCGTCCACCCGGACCAGCGCGATGAAGCCGGACGGCTGGTCATGATCGCCGAGCACCGCGTTCACATCGGCGCGGTCGTACCAGCAGGGGCGCGCATCGGCGAAGCGGTATTTGACATAGCCGACCTGAACCGAAATCTCGATGGTGGGAAAGATGCGGCGGTCGGCCCAGCCGGTGATGAAGAAATCGCCCTTGTCGGAGCAGAGCACGGCATCGATGTAGAGATAGTCATTGAGGTGGATGCCGCGGCGCTCCGCACTGCCGAATTCCTGGAAGTGGTTGAATATCTCTTCCTTGTCACGGTCGGTGAAATGCTCCGCAAGATCCGAATTCGTCGCGATATATTCATCGAAGCTGAATTCCTTCAGCACTTCGGTCATCATATTCACTGTGCCGTGCTCCCCAATGCGGCGCGCGCGCCCTCATGCCCTTGGGCGGCGGCATGCGCATACCATTGCATCGCCAGCGCCTCGTCCCGGATCACGCCCTGACCCCGGAACAGCACATCCCCCATCCACGCCTGCGCGAACACATGCCCGGCCTCGGCCGCTCCGTGCATCCAGCGGAATGCGGTCTCGTCATCCTGCGGCACATATCGGCCCCCGGCATATAACAGCCCCATGCGGACCTGCGCTCCGGTGTCGCCGCGCAGGGCGGCCTGTTCCAGCCAGGCGAGCACGTCCGCCGTCGTGACATCCGCCGGGAGGGCGCCTTGCCCGCCCTCGTCCAGACGTTCGGCAAGGCGCGTCGCGGCGGCGGCGCTGCCCTGCCGCGCGGCTTCCGCCAGCCAGAAGTCCGCCTTCATGGGATCGGCGGCGGTGTAGCGTCCCTCGCGATAGATATTGTGCAGCGCCCACAGCGCTGGCCCATGCCCCTGCGCTGCCGCCTCCTCCAGCAGCGCAATGCCGCCGCGCGCGTCGGCGGGATTGGGATCCAGCCCCTGCAGGCGCAGAAAGGCGAGATTGAACAGTCCGTCCACCGAGCCGAGCTTCGCCGCGCTGGCGTAAAAGCGCGCTGCCTTGTCGTAATCCTGCGCCAGCCTTTCCCCGCTCGCGCACAGCACGCCGAGCTGGATGCAGGCCGCCGCGCTGCCGCGCGAGGCGGATTCCTTGAGGAGCGCGATGATGGCGGCATCATCCGCCGCGCCGGGCTGTGTCTGCCCCATCATCAGCATCGCCTTGTGATAGGGTGCATCGATGCTGCCCGCCTCGGCGGCGCGCTCGAACAGCCTTATCGCCGCGCTGGTGTTCGCCTCCACCCCGCGTCCGCCCGCGGTGAGCGCCGCCAGCGTCTCGATCGCCTGCATCAGCTCCTGCTCCGCCGCCTGCGCCAGCCAGCCATAGGCCTTCTCGTCGTCCTGGGGCACGCCGAGCCCGGCGAGATAGAGCTTGCCCAGAACATACTGGCCCACGGGGTCGCCCTGCTCGGCGGCCTCGCGGAAAATGCTCGCGCCGGAAACATAGTCGCGCGGTTCGATCATCTCGGTCAGCAGGAAGCCGAGGGACAGCGTCGCATTGCGGTTCCCCCGCACCGACGCCCGCCGGAACCAGGTTTCCGCCACGCTGAGATCCTGCGCGGTGCCCCTGCCGTCCCGATAGAGGCTGCCGAGGTAGAGCATCGCCTCCACATTGCCCTCGTCGGCGGCCTTGCCGAGCAGGTGGTAGGCGTCCTCGTCGGTGCCGCTGCCCGCATGGCCGTTGATGATGAGCATCGCCAGTGCCATGCAGGCCGCCGCGTCGCCGCCTTCGCTCGCCGCGCGGAACCAGCGCTCGGCGAGGTCATATTGCGCGGCCTTGTCCTCGCCGCCCGCATACAGCATCCCGAGGCAGCGCTGGGCAAGGACGCTGCCCTGTTCCGCCGCGCTGAGGAACAGGCGCTCCGCCTCGTCCCGGTCCGCCTCGATCCCGAGGCCGTATATATATTGGAGGGCGAGGTGCGCCTGCGCCGCCGCTTGTCCCGCCTGCGCCGCCTTGCGGTTCCAGTGCAGCGCCTTGGCGTGGTCGGGCTGGACGGAGAGCATGTCGAGCAGGCGGTGCGCGCCCGCCTTGTCCGCGTCCGCCCCCTCGCCGGAGCGCGTGCCACGGCCTGCGAGATAGAAGTCGCCGAGCTTGGCCCATGCGTTCTCGAAGCCCGCCTCGGCGGCCTTCTCATACCATTCGAGCGCCTGACCGAAGTCCTGCAACACCCCCAGCCCATGCTCGAACACCTCGCCGAGACGATACAGCGCCGCCGCGTTGCCCTCGTCCGCGAGCTGGCGGGTCAGCGCGATCGCCGCCGCGAAATCCTGGCGCGCGAACGCCGCATCGAGATCGGCGGGCGTGGGCAGCGGCGCGGGGCGGCCTTTGCCCTGCATCCATTTGGTGAGGTTCTTTATCATTGAGGTTCTCGCATGGCTTCGGCGGAGGCGCGTTGAGCGCCGGTGAGGAGGTATGAGAGGATGGTGCGTTTACCGACGAGGATATCGCCTGTGAGTGTCATGCCTGGGATGAGGCGGAAGTC
>JALCRK010000014.1 GCA_022652485.1 Sphingobium sp. | reverse complement strand
TTACGGCCGTCGGCTCAAGACACTGCGTGGCCTCACGCCATACGAATACATCTGCAAAATCTGGTCAGCCGAGCCAGAACGCTTTACGCTCAATCCGCACCACCAAATGCCGGGACTAAACAACTAGGGCGACTGCCATGCCCAGTGTCGTGAGCATATCGGGAGAGACCCGGTCCGGCATTCTTGCGCACATCCAGTTGAGAAATTTCCGCTCGGAACGTGCGAGGACGTTCTCCTGTATGCGCTCAATCTGAGTTGCTTCTTTTTGATGGAGACCTGTCATAGCTATCAGTGACCTCAAAATCCCCAGCCCGGATCTCTTATCCGGGCGCCAGGACAAAATGTCCATTCCTGGTGTGGGAACCGACGGTGCGCTTCCGCGAGGCATGTCGGATGCTGGCCGAACGGACAGGGATGCAGCCTCGCCTGACCGATGTTCGGACGACGCCCTTCTATTATGCGTCGGTATGTGCTAGGCGTAACTCGCTCACGTCGCTTTCGACGGATGATCTGGCTGCCTTGCGCCGCTGTCTTTATCCCCTTTTAGCTTCACGACGCAGACATTCCCGGCTGTTCGGACATGTCTATTATTTATTGATACTAAGGATGTCCGAAATGATTACCGGAACAGTCAAATTCTTCAACGAATCCAAGGGCTATGGTTTCATCGCGCCCGAAAATGGTAGCGGCGACGCCTTTGTGCATATCTCGGCTGTTGAACGCGCGGGCATGCGGACTCTGGTTCAGGATCAGCGCATTTCCTACGAACTGGAAACTGATCGTCGTGGCAAGACGTCTGCGGTTAACCTGCAGGCAGCCTGAGGAGAGGTTTCCCCATGCGTGGTTACAGGGAACCTGGCTTTCAGGAACGCACAGCCGCCGCAGCTCGGGCGCGTAACAGCGCGCTCGAGAAACTGCGTGCTCGTCCCGCATTAAGCCCGGAAGAAATCGAACGGCGGGTGGCCACGCAGGCCGCCAAGGATGCCGCAGCACAGGAAAAGCGAGCGGCAACCCTCCTTGCGCGTCAGGCCGCTGCGGAAACCAAAGCGGTACGTGAGCGCGAGGCCGCAAATGCGGCGGCAACAGAAAAAGTGCTGACCGAAAGCGAACTCAAGGCAGCGCGTGATGCACGCTATGCCGCCCGCAAACGCCGCAAGGGCTGAGCTGGCTCGAATGCAAACACGTCCATGATTCCGCGGAAACTCCTTGGGACCGCCGAAATCCCCGGTGGCGAACAATTGCGTCTTATCAGGCATGGCGGCGATTTCGTCATCATGATCGGCCGCAACGAGCTTATGAACACCCGCATGCGCGGCTCGGAAGAAGCACTGGCCACCATGAGCTGCGCGCGGATTGCTGGCCGGGCCGACACACGCCTGCTGATCGGCGGTTATGGCATGGGCTTTACTCTGCGTGCGGCTTTGGCGGCGCTCCCGTCCAACGCGCACATCACTGTGGCAGAACTGGTGCCTGAGATTATCGACTGGGCGCATGGCCCCATGCAGGATGTAGCTGCGGGGTGTCTCGACGATCCGCGCGTTCATATAGTCGCTGACGATGTCGTTGAGGTGATCCGATCCCGTCCCGCTTCGTTCGACGCCATACTGCTCGACGTGGACAATGGACCTGACGGTCTGGTACGTGAGGCCAACAACCAGCTCTATTCCCAACAGGGCCTAAAAGCGGCGCAAGCTGCGCTGAGGCCGGGCGGCGTCCTTGCAATCTGGTCCGCCGGCAAAGACGACGCGTTCGCCCGTCGATTGAAAAACGTCGGTTTCGCGGTCGATGAAGTAGCCGTTCGGGCACGTGGTAACGGCAAAGGCGCCAAACATGTAATCTGGTTTGCGACGAAATCACGCGGCGCATCTTTGGACGCACGTCGATTTCCCAGCCAACGACCAACAAGGAGTACGCATAATGTCTCGTGAGAAAATTCAACCCTTTTTGATCAATAAGGACGAGGATGGAAATTTCCGACTGACGGTGCGCGACGTCCGCTACAATTCGCAGGGCTATCCGATTGTGACGTCCACAATGCAGGACGATCTGTTCAAAACCGCAACCGCCGCCAGAACTCACGCGCGCGATCATTTCAAGGCTGAAGCCGGGCAGTTCGCAACGAAGTAAGGGCGGCTTGTTCGCGGACTCATCTGTAATTTTGCTAATCGCAATAATTGCAAAATGAGGATGCTCTGCGACCCTCACCACACGGTAATAGGCGTCGTCACTTCATTTAAACAAGAGGGCTGCCCAAATGTCTCATAGCCTTCCCACAGCGCGTGCTGTGGGGATAGATTTTGGCACGACTAATTCGGTTGTCGCACAGTCCGACAGCGAGGGGCATGCGGATCTGATTAGCTTTGCGGCCCCCAATGGCGCCAGTGCGGTTTTTCGCTCTGCTTTGTGCTTCTGGCAAAAGGACGGAGCACGTGGCGGGCTGGCCCATGAAGCAGGCCCTTGGGCCATCGCGGAATTTCTCGATTTCCCACAAGGATCCCGCTTCCTGCAATCGTTCAAGTCGGTCGCAGCCAACCCCGGCTTCGAGCACGCCACCCTGTTCGACAAGCGCCTGCGCTTCGAGGAACTGGGACAGATTTTCCTGACACATCTGCGGTCGCATGCGGGAGATGGGATGGCTGATCTCCCCGAGCGCATCATAGTGGGCCGACCAGTGCGCTATGTCGGCGCACGCCCCGATCCAGCGCTGGCGCGAGCCCGCTATGATGCGATGTTCAGCGCGCTGGGCCGCCCTGTCCATTATGTTTACGAGCCATTGGGCGCGGCTTACAGCTTTGCCGCGCGCCTGACAGAGCCCGCGACACTGCTGGTGGCGGACTTCGGCGGCGGAACCAGCGATTTTTCCATCGTCCGGGTTGAAGCGCCGGGCGCCGCACGGCGTTGCATTCCAATGGGCGCAGCGGGCATCGGTATTGCTGGCGACAGGTTCGATTATCGCATTATGGAGCATCTGGTGTTGCCGTTACTGGGCAAAGGCGGCACTTATCGGTCTTTCGACAAGATACTGGAGATCCCGGCCGGGTATTTCTCCGATTTCGGCGACTGGTCGCGCCTCGCACTCATGCGCAATCGGCGCACGCTGGAGCAACTCGAACGTCTGCGCCGTGACGCGACCGACCCCGCTGCCATCGCCCGCATGATCGCCGTAGTAGACCATGAGCTGGGCTATGCCCTGTACGAGACGGTGGGCAGCCTCAAGCGTGCGCTGTCCAACGAAAGCAGCGGCCATTTCCACTTCGAAGGTCCGGACCTGACCATCGATGCCGATGTCAGTCGCGAGGATTTCGAACGATGGATCGAACCCGATCTGCATCGCATTGCTGGCACAGTAGATGGGGCGCTGAAGAACGCTGGGCTGCGCCCAGATCAGATCGATCATGTCTTCCTGACCGGGGGTTCGTCGCTGATACCGGCGGTGCGTCGACTGTTCGAACAGCGCTTCGCACCGGACTGTATCGCCAGCGGCGATGAGCTGACCTCCATTGCTCATGGCCTGGCATTGATCGGGGAAGATCCCAATGTGCATGAATGGCTGGCACCAGACACCCTGCCGGATGGAGACCAGCCTTGAGCGTAGCCTTTCGCCGCGAGAGCGACGAGGAGCATCTGGAGCCCAAGTTCGAGCTGCCGATCCCGCCCGGCCCCAATCTTGTCACCGCCAACGGACTTACCCAAATCCGCCTCAAGGTGGCCGAACTGGAGGCATTGGTGTTGCAGCTAGCCGAGGAAACGGAAATCACTGCCGCACGCCGTCAGTTACGTTATTGGCGCACGCGGCAGACTACCGCGCAGGTGGTGCCGGTGCCCGATGGCACCATCGTCGCCTTCGGATGCACGGTCGATTTCCGGTTCAAGGGCCGCAACCGATCCCTCACCATCGTCGGCGATGACGAGGCCGATCCGACCTCCGGTATACTGGCCTTTTCCGCACCGCTTTGCCGGGCGATGATGAATGCGGTGGTCGGAGACGTACTGGACTTCGCAGGCGCACCCGATGCGATCGAAGTGCTCGCTATACACGTCTTAAGAGGGTGACTATGTCGCTGCGTCGATGCTCTGCGTGCGGGGTATGCGCTTGCCCTTGGTGCGACTGGTGAGATGAAACCGTCGGCAACGGTCGCAACGATACACGCGCAGCGGAACAGCGGCGCGGGCCGCTAGCTCGTGTGCGTCGCGCTCGGTCGCGAAGCGCGCTTTCTTGGTGCAGATGCTTAACCTTGTCCGTTTCATTGCCCCAATGCCCCGCGCACAATACAAAATTCCTGCCGCCCCGCTGCGCATCAGGCAAGGGTTAGGTATATCTCGGCCTCGATTACCCAATCCACGCCCGACTTGCGCCATTTGGCGGTGTAGATGCCACTGGCGAGCGGGAGGGCGCCCGCTGCGGCAACCCCTTGCCAGCGTCCCTGTTCGAGGGCCACCGGTGCTACGGTCGAGACTTGGATAGTATCGGGCGTTCGCGTGTACACAGTCCGCTCGGCGGTGGCGAATTCACACTTCCATGCCGCGAGCTGGGCCTTGCGCCCTGAAAGGATCGCACTGTCGGTCCCCGCAACCAGAATCGCGGTGGGAGCGAGAATGGGACCTATCGCGCCCAAATCGGCCTCGGCCAGCGCTCGGTTGAAAGCGGCGCGGCGTAAACGGATAGCGAGGTCGGCAGAGGCCGTCACCATGGCGCCATTCGGGACAGTGCTGGCAATGCGGTGACCATCAGTCCTTCGGCGAAACCCAGATTTCTACCGGAACGGAGAACTTGCCCGGCGCAGGCTTGCCAACGCTGACCCGCTCGGCCGTGACAAGTTCACCACTGGCCAGATTGAAACTGGCCCACGGTTTTGGCATCCGACCGAACGTCATTTTTTGAAGTGGCTGGCCGGTTTTCGTGTTCATGATCGTTGCGACAATACCCATCGTACGGCAATAGCGAGCGGGATGAACGAAGGGAAGGTTTTAGATGGCGCCGAAGACGCCAAGAACGTCGGCTATTGAGCGATCCGTTCCAACACGTGTAGGCGCATGCCGGACAACGTAGACCAACCTACTTACTCCGGGAGGAAATCCGGTACGGAAAGATAGCGCTCGCCGGTGTCGTAATTGAAACCCAGGACACGTGTGTTAGGAAGCAGGTCTCCCAGCCTCTGTGCGATCGCCGCTAATGTAGCGCCCGAGGATATTCCGACCAGTAGCCCTTCCTCGCGCGCGGCGCGGCGTGCATAGTCCTTGGCATCGGCCGGATCGACCTGGATGACGCCATCTAGCAATTGGGTATGGAGATTGGCGGGCACAAAGCCCGCGCCAATGCCCTGGATCGGGTGCGGGCCGGGTGCGCCACCCGAGATGACCGGAGATAATGTCGGCTCCACAGCATATACCTTAAGCCCCGGCCATGCCTGTTTCAGCACCTGCGCCGTACCGGTTATATGGCCGCCGGTGCCCACACCCGTAATCAGCACGTCAATCGGTGTATCAGCAAAATCGGCAAGAATCTCCTGCGCGGTTGTGCGGGCATGAACGGAAATGTTGGCGGGATTCTCGAACTGCTGCGGCATCCAGCTGTCCGGCGTCTGCTCGACCAGCTCCAGCGCGCGCTCGATCGAGCCCTTCATGCCTTTCTCACGCGGGGTTAGATCAAAAGTCGCGCCATAGGCCAGCATCAGCCGGCGCCGTTCGATGCTCATGCTTTCGGGCATCACCAGGATGAGCTTGTAGCCCTTTATGGCAGCGCCCGACCGGAACATCTGCTCAATGTACGCGCATCCAACATGAGCGCCCTTTCCGACCAGCCCGATCATTTCCTCCGTTGGCTGGGAGGCGATCTCGGAGAGGAGAGCAATCGCTTCGTGCCCCGTGCCGTCTATGGGCAGTATCTTCAAGAGATGCTGGAAAGAGCCTGCGCCGAGTCAGCCGGGCGCTTGACGACGATCTCAGGGGAAGCCGTCAACATGCACCAGGCCGGATCTCGCATGACAGTTGAGCTGGATAATGGCTCGAGTGTCGAGTGTGACGCGCTGGTCCTGGCGCAGGGCAATCTGCCGCCAGCAGGTCTTCGTGCTTTTGAAAGCCTGGGGCCGGAACTCTTTTCTCCTGACCCCTGGCAAACAGATGTGGCCGATGGCCTCACAGATGATGACGAAGTATTGCTTATCGGCACCGGGCTGACGAGTGTAGATATGGCCCTCTCGCTGGATGCATCCGGTTTCAAGGGACGCATTATTGCGCTGTCGCGCCGCGGTCTTGCACCGCAGCGGCATCTGCCCGTCGGGCCGATGGTAGAGAGACAGGAGCGCCCATCCAAAGACGGGTCATGGCTTGTCCATCATGTGCGCCGCCGCGCGCGTGATGTCGGCTGGCATGCGGCCGTGGATGAGCTGCGGCCCCATACGCAAGATTTGGCGCCGAAGGGCAAAAGCGCTTCCTGCGCCATTTGCGGCCCTATTGGGATGTTCATCGCCATCGACTTGCGCCTTCGGTTGCGGAACGGCTTGACGCATTGCAGAGCGAAGGACGTCTCGAATTCGCAGCAGGAGCCCTGAAAGACGGCGAAGTGCATTCCCGTCTCCAGGCGGCTGGTGAAGTTGGTCGATAATATGGGTGTCGCGTGACGGCATCGGAAAACGGGTGGTTGGAACCATGTCCGCACGCACAATGTGCTTCCGTGTCTCGCAATAGCGATAACGGCATGTCCCTTTGCAGCTGAAGGTCTTAACGATCGGTCGGCCTTGAGGATCCATTCGCCGTTGAGCACTCAAATTTCCACCTGACTCCCGAGCTCGATCACGCGATTCGTGGGCAGCTTGAAAAATTCCATCGCGCTCTGCGCATTGCGCACCATCCAGGCGAACAGCTTTTCACGCCAGATCGCCATCCCCGGCCTGTTTGACGCGATCAGTGTCTGGCGTGCGAGGAAATAACTTGTGTCCATCGGCTTGAACGCCCCGCCGGCGCGCTCCTCCTGCGCCAGCTCGGCGGGGATGTCGACCTCGTCCATGAAGCCGTAATGCAGGCCGATGCGGTAGAAGCCGTGGCCTAGGCTTTCGACCTTGCGCCGGTCCTCGACCGGAACATGGGGCATGCCCTCGGTGAACACCGTCAGAATCACGACCCGCTCGTGCAGCGCATGGTTATGCTTGAGATTGTGGAGCAGCGCGGGCGGGATGCCTTCCATCGTCGAGGCGAGAAACACCGAGCTTCCCGATACCCTGACCACCCGGTCGCCGATCGACTGGAAGAACAGATCGAACGGCATAGAATCCTCGTTGAGCCGTTCGCGCACCAGCCTGCGCCCCGTGGCCCATGTCGTAAGAAGTGTGAAGGCAATGGCGGCGACCAGCAGCGGGAACCAGCCGCCGTCCGGTATCTTGGTGACATTCGAGGCGAAATACAGCCCGTCAACGATCAGGAATGCCCCTGTCACCAGCGTCGCGAGCAACGGGTTCCATTTCCAGACTGCAAAGGTGAGCACGCCCAGCATACAGGCGGTGATGAACATCGTTCCGGTGACGGCTATGCCATATGCGGCAGCGAGATTGCTGGATGTCTGGAACCCCATGACCAGCAGGATCACTAGTACCAGCAAGGCCCAGTTTACGGTCGGAACATAAATCTGGCCTGCCGCCTTCGCGCTGGTGTGCAGGATTTTGAGCCGTGGCAGAAAGCCGAGTTGTACCGCTTGCTGCGACACCGAATACGCGCCGGAAATCACCGCCTGGCTGGCGATGACAGTCGCGACCGTCGCGAGAATGACAAGGGGTAGCCGCGCCCACTGGGGCGCGAGATAGAAGAACGGATTTTCGACCGCGTGCGGACTGGTCAGCAGCAGCGCGGACTGGCCCAGATAATTGATCACGAGGCACGGAAAGGCAATGTATAGCCAGGACACCATAATCGCCTTGCGGCCGAAATGCCCCATGTCAGCGTAGAGCGCCTCCGCGCCGGTCACGGCCAGCACGACCGAGCCCAGCGCGAGGAAGGCCAAGGCCGGGTCCAGCAGGAAGAAGTCGAAGGCATAATGAGGGCTGAGCGCCCACAGCACCTCGGGCGCGCGGACGATATTGATGCCCCCGAGCAACGCCAGCACCCCGAAATACAGTATCATCACCGGGCCGAACATTTTACCGACGGCTGCTGTGCCGCGCGACTGGATCGCGAACAGGCCGATGAGAATGCCGATCGACAAGGGCAGCACCCAGTCCGCAAACCCCTCATTCACGACCGTCAGGCCTTCCACCGCCGAAAGCACCGAAATGGCAGGCGTGATGATCGCGTCGCCATAAAAGAGCGCGGTGGCAATGACACCGAGCATGGCGATGACGCCACCCATGCGATGGTCGCCCAGCTTGCGCGCTATCAGCGCCAGCAGCGCAAGGCTTCCGCCCTCGCCCTTATTGTCGGCGCGCAAGATGACGAACACATATTTGCACGTGACGATCAACATCATCGTCCAGAAAACGAGCGACAACACACCGAAGACATGCGCGGGATCGACCGCGAGCGGATGGTGACCAATGAAGCTTTCCTTCAGCGCATAAAGCGGTGACGTGCCGATGTCGCCGAAGACGACACCGATTGCGCCCAAGGCCAGCGACGACAGACTTTCGCTATGGCCGTGCTCGGTGCTCTCATCATTCATGACCCTGCGCCTAGGCTTGCCGAACCGCAGACGCCATAAATTTTATGGAATCTTTATGCCGCCGCCCAAATTTCACATGGAAGCTTAACGCCCTGAAGGGCCATTTCCCTCTGACGATGGGAACAGTGAGACCTTCCATGTCCGAAAATTTCAAAGGCCTTCAAAAGGGCGAGCGCTGGTGGGCCGCCGAGTGCGTGCTCCGCGTTGTAGGGCTTGTCAGCCTTGCAGGCTGCTGGAGCATGGCGGTGCTGGCCCACAGGCTGATCATAGCGCCGCCACCGCATCAAGCCACTTTGACCGAGCTCCTGATCTGCGCCGGAGTGTTCCTGCTGCTGATTACGGGCCTCGCCTTCACCTTCTCGGGTCCCGGACTATTCCGGCATTATCCTGTTCCTCCACGCAGTGCATTTCTGAGGACCGCTAAACATGACTGATCTATTTTGGCTTGGCCTACTGGGCTGCCTCGTCCTGCTGACGTTCGCTTTTGTCCGGCTCTGTGAGAAAGCCTGAAAGGCACGATCATGACATTATCGCTTCTGCTCGCGGCGCTGACCGCCTTCGCGCTCCTGGTCTATCTTGTCGCGGTACTGATCCGCCCCGAACGTTTCTGAAGGACGCCTGATAATGACACTTCAGGGATGGACGCTTATCCTCCTCTTCACCGCGCTGACAATCGCCCTCGCCAAGCCGATGGGGATGTGGCTGTTCGCGCTCTACGAAGGGCGGGACACGCCATTGCATCGCGTGCTGGGGCCGGTGGAACGCGGCTTTTATCGCCTTGCCGGTATCGATCCCGCGGCTGAGCAACCCTGGCGACGCTATGCGCTCCACATGCTGGTGTTTCAGGTTGCGCTGGCGCTCTTCACCTATGCGATCCTGCGGCTTCAGGCAGTGTTGCCGATGAATCCGCGCGGCCTCGCTGGCTTCACTTCCGATGGCGCGATGAACACCGCGATCAGCTTTACCACCAACACCAACTGGCAATGGTATTCGGGCGAGGTCGCGTTGTCGAACTTCAGCCAGATGGTCGGGCTGGTCATCCACAACTTCCTGTCAGCGGCGACCGGCATCGCGATCGCTTTTGCGATGTTTCGCGGCTTTGCCCGTCGGCAAGCAGGCACAATCGGCAATTTCTGGGCGGACTGCACCCGCGTGACACTCTATCTGCTGCTCCCGGTCTGCGTGGTCTATACGCTGTTCCTGATCGCAAGCGGAGTGCCGCAGACGCTGGCCGCATCCGTTGACACGACGACGCTGGAAGGCATGAAACAGGCGATCGCGCTCGGCCCCGTCGCCAGCCAGGAAGCGATCAAGATGCTCGGCACCAACGGCGGCGGCTTTTTCAACGCCAATAGCGCCCATCCGTTCGAGAACCCGACCGCGCTCACCAACCTCGTGCAGATGCTGTCAATCTTCGCGCTAGGCGCGGGGCTCGCCTGGTGTTTCGGCAAGGCAGTAGGCAACACGCGCCAGGGTTGGGCGATCCTCGCCGCCATGATGGTCCTGTTTCTTGCGGGCGCAGGCATCACCTACTGGCAGGAAGCGGCGGGTAACCCCGTCCTGCATCAGCTCGGGGTAGCCGACGGCAATATGGAGGGCAAGGATGTCCGCTTCGGCATCGCCGCAAGCGCGTTGTTCTCGGTCATCACCACGGCTGCCTCCTGCGGAGCGGTCAATGCGATGCACGACAGTTTCACCGCGTTGGGCGGAATGATTCCGCTGTTCAACATGCAATTGGGCGAGATTGTCGTCGGCGGCGTAGGCGCAGGCATCTATGGTTTCCTGCTATTCGCATTGCTCGCGGTGTTCATTGCTGGGTTGATGGTCGGCCGCACACCGGAATATGTCGGCAAGAAGATCGAGGCCAAGGAAGTGAAGCTCGCGGTGCTCGCCATTGCCGTGCTGCCTCTCTGCATTCTGGGATTCACCGCATTGAGCGCCGTGCTTCCGCAAGGGCTGGCTGGTCCGCTCAACAAGGGGCCGCACGGCTTTACCGAGATCCTCTATGCTTTCAGTTCCGGCACCGGCAACAATGGCTCGGCTTTCGCCGGACTGACGGCGGGGACACCATTCTACAATGGCCTGCTTTCGGTCGCGATGTGGATTGGCCGCTTCTTCATGATCGTGCCGGTGCTGGCGATAGCGGGCAGTCTCGCGGCCAAGAAGTACACGCCTGCGACGGCAGGCTCCTTCCCGACGACCAGGCCGCTTTGGATCGGCCTGCTGGTCGCCATCATCCTCGTCGTCGGTGGCCTCACCTTTCTTCCCAGCCTCGCGCTCGGTCCGATCGCCGACCATCTGGCGATGGTTTCCGGCCAGATCTTCTAAGGGAAAATCCCATGACAACCGCAACATCCATGTTTTCAGGTGAGCTGGTCGTCCCGGCTTGTCGCGACGCCTTCCGCAAGCTCAACCCGGCAAAGCTGGTGAAAAATCCGGTCTTGTTTACGACCGCCATCATCGCCCTGCTGCTCACCGTGCTGTTGTTGATAGGGGCCGAGCCGCTGCCCCTCGGTTTCCAGATTCAGCTGATCGTCTGGCTGTGGCTGACCGTGCTGTTCGGCACCTTCGCGGAAGCACTGGCAGAGGGACGCGGCAGGGCGCAGGCGGCTTCGCTGCGCGCGGCGAAGAGTGAGCTTACTGCGCGCCTGCCTGACGGGCGCACCGTTCCAGCCTCGCAACTGAAGCGCGGCGAAGAGGTGCTGATCGAAACCGGCGATCTCATCCCCGCCGACGGCGAGGTGATCGCGGGCGTCGCGTCGGTCAACGAGGCAGCGATCACGGGCGAGAGCGCGCCTGTAATCCGCGAGGCGGGTGGCGACCGGTCTGCGGTAACGGCAGGCACGCGCGTCATCTCCGACCAGATTCGCGTGCGCGTCACGCAGGAGCCCGGGCAGGGCTTTCTTGACCGCATGATTGCGCTGGTCGAGGGCGCCGAACGGCAAAAGACACCCAACGAAATCGCACTCACCATCTTGCTCGTGGGCCTCACGATCATCTTCCTTATTGCGGTGGCGACCATTCCCTCCTTCGCCAGCTATGCAGGAGGAAAGATCCCGGTCGCGATATTGGCAGCGTTGCTGATTACGCTCATCCCGACCACCATTGCGGCGCTCCTCTCCGCAATCGGTATTGCGGGCATGGACCGGCTGGTGCGCTTCAACGTGATGGCGAAATCCGGCCGTGCAGTCGAGGCGGCGGGCGATGTCGATGTGCTGCTGCTAGACAAGACAGGCACGATCACCATTGGCGACCGGCAGGCGGGCGACTTCCGCCCCGTGAGCGGTGTGGCCCTGACCGAACTTGCCAGTGCCGCGCTGCTCGCCAGTCTTGCCGACGAAACGCCGGAGGGCCGCTCTATCGTCATGCTGGCGCGCGAGAAATTCCACATCGCCGAGCGTGCTCTGCCTAAAGACGCGCTGGTTAGTCCGTTTTCGGCGCAAACCCGCATATCCGGCGTGCAGACGGACAAGAGTCTGGTGCAAAAGGGCGCGGTCGATGCAATTCTGCGCGCCAATCCGGATGCGGCGACGTCGGCCAGCGCGAACGAATTGCGCCATATCTCAGAGGACATCGCCCGCTCAGGCCAGACGCCGCTGGCCGTGGCGCTCGACGGACGGCTGCTCGGCGTGATCGCGCTCAAGGATGTCGTCAAGGCCGGGGTGCGCGAGCGTTTTGCAGAGCTGCGTCGTATGGGCATCCGCACCGTGATGATTACCGGCGACAATCCGCTCACAGCCGCATCGATCGCCGCCGAATCCGGCGTCGATGATTTCCTGGCGGAAGCAACGCCGGAAGATAAGCTGGCGCTGATCCGTAAGGAGCAACAGGGCGGAAAGCTGGTCGCCATGTGCGGAGATGGCACCAATGATGCCCCGGCGCTGGCACAAGCCGATGTGGGCGTGGCGATGAATACCGGCACGCAGGCGGCGCGTGAGGCGGGCAACATGGTCGATCTCGACAGCGACCCGACCAAGCTCATCGAGATCGTGGGGCTGGGCAAACAATTGTTGATGACGCGCGGCGCACTCACCACCTTCTCTGTAGCGAACGATGTCGCCAAATATTTCGCGATAATCCCCGCGATGTTCGTTGCGCTCTATCCGGGGCTTGGCGTCCTCAATGTGATGGGGCTGGCCTCGCCGCAGAGCGCGATCCTGTCAGCGATCATCTTCAATGCGCTCATCATTCCCGCGCTCGTGCCGCTCGCGCTCAAGGGCGTAAGCTACAAGCCTATGGGGGCAGGCCCGCTACTGGCGCGGAATCTCGCCGTCTATGGCGTCGGGGGTCTTATCGCGCCGTTCATCGGCATCAAGCTCATCGACCTTGCGGTCGCTGGCCTCAATCTTGCCTAAGGGTAGCATCATGACGGACGATCTCGCCTCCTCTCTTCGCCCCGCTCTGGTGCTGACCGCGCTGTTCGCGATACTGCTGGGTCTCGTCTATCCGCTGGCGCTGACGGGCATCGGGCAGGCTCTGTTTCCCTATGCCGCCAATGGCAGCCTGATCCGTGATGGAAACCAGATGATCGGCTCAGACCTCATCGGCCAGAGCTTCACCGCCCCCGGTTATTTCCACGGGCGGCCCTCGGCGGCTGGCAAGGGCTATGACGCGATGGCGTCGAGCGGTTCCAATCTTGGCCCAACAAGCAAGGTGCTGGCCGAACGCGTGAAGGCAGATGTCGCAGCGCTAGCTCCGCCTGCCGGAACGCCGGTCCCCCCTGATCTGGTGACCACTTCCGCTTCGGGGCTTGATCCCCACATCAGCCCGGAAGCGGCGTTTTTCCAGATCCAGCGGGTTGCGCAGGCTCGCAAGCTCGATGATGCGGCGGTGCGCAGGCTGGTCACGGGTCATGTCGAGCAGCCCTTGCTCGGTTTTCTGGGCGAACCGCGCATAAATGTGCTCGCGCTCAACCGCGCGCTCGACAACATGGCAGGCAAGGGTGCACATTCGGCCCCGTGAATGAAGTCCGGCCCGATCCCGCCGCCCTCCTGCGCGCCGCCGCGCGCGAGAACAGGGGCCGCCTCAAGGTTTTCCTCGGGGCGGCTCCCGGTGTAGGCAAGACATACGAGATGTTGTGCGACGGCGCAGCGCGGCGCGATACCGGAGTGGATGTTGTCGTCGGGATCGTGGAAACCCACGGCCGCAAGGAGACCGAGGCGAAGATTCTTGGCTTCGAGACAATTCCACGGAAACACATCGACTATGAGGGGCATGTCCTCGACGAGATGGACATAGACGCGATCCTCGCGCGCCGCCCCGCGCTCGTGCTGGTCGACGAGCTCGCCCACACCAATGCGCCCGGCAGCCGCCATGACAAGCGCTATCAGGATGTCGAGGAGCTGCTCGCCGCCGGGATCAACGTCTATTCGACGCTCAACATCCAGCATCTCGAAAGCCTCAATGACATAGTCACCTCCTTCACCAAGGTGCGCGTGCGTGAGACCTTGCCCGACCGGGTGCTGGAAGAGGCCGATGTCGAAATCGTCGACATCCTTCCCGATGAGCTCATAGAGCGATTGAAGGACGGCAAGGTCTATGTGCCGCAGGAAGTCGGCCGGGCGCTCGGTAATTTCTTCTCCAAGTCGAACCTCTCCGCACTGCGGGAACTCACCCTACGCCGCGCGGCGCAGACGGTCGATGCACAGATGCTCGATTATGTGCGGGCCCATGCGATGGTAGGCACCTGGGCGGCGAGCGACCGCCTTGTTGTCGCCGTGAACGAGCATCCGGGGTCGCTGGAACTGGTGCGCGCCGCAAAGCGGCTTGCCGATGCGCTTCATGCGCCCTGGACGGCGGTCCATATCGAAACGCCGCGTTCGCTGTATTTCGACGATGCGGAAAACGCGCGCCTTGCCGAGGCGATGCATCTCGCAACGCAACTCGGCGCACAGATCGCGACGCTTCCTGCCCAATCCGTTCTCGAAGGACTCAAACAATTCTCTGCCGATGCCCGCGCGACCCAGTTAATCGTCGGCAAGACGCAGCGCTCGCGCTGGTTCGAGTTGCGCCACGGCTCGATCGTGGACCGGCTGGTGCGGGAGGTGCCTGGGCTTGCCGTGCATATCCTTCCGCTTGAGGCGCAGCCGTCAGCCAAGCCCAGATTGATCCCGCTTACCCCGCGAACCAGCTCCGAATGGGGTTCGTGGTCAGGCTATGCGGTGTCGTTGGGCTTGGGTGCTCTCGTTACGCTCGTAGGCAAGGTGATTTTCGAGCATGGCAATATCACCAATATCGGCCTGCTGTTTCTCATCCCGGTTATGTTGGCCGCAACCCGATACGGCATACGAACGGGGATCGTGACTGGCCTTGCCTGTTCGCTCGCGTACAACTTCTTCTTCATTCCGCCGCTGCATACTTTCACTATCCAGGATCCGCAAAATCTCGTCACTGTTCTGGTGTTGCTGGGGGTCGCCATAGTGAGCAGCCAGCTCGCGGCGCGCGTGCGGGAGCAGGCATTACTGGCGCAGGCGAGCGCGGGACAGAACAGTTCACTTGCCGGATTTGCGAGGCAGCTCACCGCCATCAGCACGCGGGAGGAGTTGGCGCAGCTGTTATGCGCAGAGATTGGGCGGCTGTTCGATGGCAATGCGCTGCTGCTCATGCCGGGACATGCGGAGCTGGTTGTTGAGGCGGCCTGGCCAGGCGATTATCGGCTTGAAACGCTCGACAAGGCTGCTGCGCGCTGGGCGTTCGATAATGACTGCGCGGCGGGACGCGGGTCCGATACGCTAACCGCGTCCGAATGGCTGTTTCACCCGGTGAGCGCGGGTGGCAAAGTGCTGGGCGTGCTGGGTCTGTCCCGTTCAGATGCAGGTGCGCCCATCCGCTCCGATCACCTGCCGCTGTTGCTCAGCCTGCTCGATCAGGCAGGGCTGGCGATGGAACGCATTAGCCTCGAAATCGAAATGTCGAGTTTCAGCCAGGTACGCGAGCGGGATCGCCTGCGCCATGCGCTGCTATCATCGGTAAGCCATGATTTGCGCACGCCGTTGACGACGATCCTGGGTACGCTCCAAGAAATTCGCGTCCAATCGCCCGAACAGGCGGTGCAGCTCGCGACCGCCCGCACCGAAGCAGAGCGGCTTCACCGATTTGTCGGCAATCTCCTCGACATGGTGCGGATCGAGGCTGGTGCGCTGCATCGCTCGATCGAGCCGGTAGACCTCGGCGAAGCGGTCGCCAGCGTGGTGCAAGACCTGCGCGGTGTGCTGGAAGACCATCCCGCAAAGGTGGAGATCGCGGCGGACCTGCCTTTTGTGCTGGTCGATCCCCAGCTCTTCCACCACTGCCTCATCAACCTGATCGAGAATGCCTCGAAATATGGGCCAACCGGTTCGCCAGTGACGATTGCTGCGTTCAGAGATGCTGACGGCATCGTGTTGACGGTCAAGGATGAAGGGCCCGGCATACCCGAAGGACAAGAAGAGCGGATATTCGAAACCTTCGCGCGAATCGAGGGCTCGGACCGCAAGGGCGGCACTGGCCTGGGGCTTGCCATCGTCAAGGGTTTCGCAGAGGCAATGGGCCTCGCTGTCAGCGCATCCAACCGTGCGGAGTGTCAGGGTGCCTGCTTCACGATCCGCTTTGACGACAGCCAGCTCAGGGAGTGGAACGAGCAATGAGCAACCCGGTGTCGATCCTCATCGTCGACGACGAGCCGGCAATCCGCCGTCTGCTTCACGCCAGCCTCGCCCGCGCTGGCTATCATGTCGTGGAGGCAGGGTCGGCGCGGGAGACCCTGGCGGCGTTGCATATTGATAAGCCGGAGATTGTGTTGCTCGACCTTGGCCTGCCGGACAGGGATGGGCTTGAACTGATCCCGATCATCACGACGGCAGGCTCGGCGGTGGTCGTGGTGTCAGCGCGCGACGCCACCGACCAGAAGGTCGCCGCGCTCGATCTCGGCGCCGATGATTATGTGTCCAAACCTTTTGACAGCGAGGAGGTGCTCGCGCGCATCAGGGCTGCACTGCGCCACCGTCTTGCGGGAGAGACCGGCGTGCCGGTTGTGATACGGGATGATGTGGAGATCGATTTGGCCTCGCGTCTGGTCCGCAAGGACGGTGTGGAGGTGCATCTCACGCCAAAGGAATATGGCTTTCTGTCGGAACTGGCGAAAAACCCCGGCAGGGTCGTGACTCACGCCCAGTTACTCCGGTCCGTGTGGGGGCCGGGGCACGAAACGGATGTCGAATATCTTCGCGTTGCTGCCCGCGGCATCAGGCGCAAGTTGGAAAGTGATCCCTCTCAACCAAGGCTGATCCGCAACGAACCGGGCATCGGCTATCGATTGTTGGGCGGATCCTGAGCGGATTAACCTGCTGCAATGCGCAAATGGACATTGGTTCGTCCCGGCAAATGATACGCTATCGGCCTTCAGTGGAGGCGCCCTCCCATTGACAGGAGGGTCTTTGTCGTCAACCTTGACGCAATGGACGATGTGAACGAGCTTGCACGGAATGAGGATCTCGCCGAGCTGATCCGTACTATTCCGAATTACCCCACCGCCGGGATTTTGTTTCGGGATGTTTCCACTTTGCTCCTCGACGGGTCGGGCTTTCGTGCGGCGATGGACCGCATGATCGCGACCGTAGATCCGGTCGAGATCGACCTGATTGCAGGAATCGAGGCGCGCGGCTTTATTGTGGCCTCGGCCATGTCGTACGCTCTTGCCAAAGGTAAAATCATGTTGCGCAAGCCAGGCAAACTTCCCGGCGAAGTGGTTGGAAGGGACTATACGCTTGAATATGGCACCGACAGGATCGAGATGCATGTGGGCGCCGTATCGCCAGGGCAAAGAGTACTGATCGTGGATGACCTGATCGCCACCGGGGGTACGGCGCAGGCTGGCGTTGCCTTGCTACGCGGCCAAGGCGCTATTGTCATGCAAGCGCGGTTTCTTGTGGATCTCCCCGATCTTGGCGGGGCCGCCAGACTAAGAGCGCAGGGCGTCCAGACCGAAGCCCTTTGTTCCTTTCCCGGGCATTGAGCGCTTGCGCATCGCCATAATCACGGGCGTTCAAGCCGAAGCCGATGCCTTTATGGCCGGCGCTTATGACCGGCTTGAACGGATCGGGGGGCTCTCGATCCGCTTTGTGTCATGTGCAAATCATGACATGGCGATCAGCTGCTGCGGCGTAGGCAAGGTCAACGCCGCAATGGCTGCCACTCTCCTCGCGTCCCTCCATCAGGCGGAATTACTGATGATCATCGGCACAGCAGGAAAGCTGAGCTCTTTGGCAGGGGACTGCTTCGTTATCCATGAGGCAGTGCAAGGCGACTATGGAGCACAGCGACCTGACGGCTTTGTTCATTACACGGCAGGCGCCTGGCCCATCGGCCCAGCTGAGGTCACCGCTTTTTCCGCGGGGCCGCTGCCGGATATCGGCCTTCCACAGGCGCGAATTGTGACAGGAGATGCATTCGTCGAATGTCCGGACCACAGCCTGCGCCTCCGGGACGGATTGGCGGGTGATCTGGTCGATATGGAAACCGGCGCGGTTGCACAGGTCGCAACCCGCCTCGGACTGCCATGGTCCGCGATAAAGGCCACAACCGACGATGCGAACGGCGAAAGCGTTAGCGATTTTGATGCCAATCTTCTTGTCGCTTCGTTCCGTGCAGCTCAGGCCGCAGAACAAGCTATACGTCTGATGTAATGCTGGTTGCCAGACCACATGCTTTCAATGGACATGGCCAAAATGGAACGCCTTGCGCTCCATTTTCCTATCGTCAACGTCGAAAGCCACTCTGGAAGACCTGAACGGAAAGCAGACTTTCCCGATCGCATCTGCGGACGCATCCCGAACTTTGGCTGCCCGGTTTCAAAATGTACTACGCACGAATGAGCCTGCGAAGCGCGATCTCCGCCTGCGAGAGGCTCACTGAAGTGCAGTTTTACCCTTCCGCCGACAGGCAGCAACGCCGCTTTCTGGCCCGCCCTCCTCCAAAATCTATGTAGTGGGAAAGCGATTGGCAATCGCGTCGCGAGGGCTGGATCGCCCCCCACGGGCCGACACGATGCACGCGCCCGGTTGGTTGCGGCCCCGCCAACTTCAAATTGTCATTTTTCATCGGCATGGGGCTGCGGTGCGCCGCTGACGGCGGCGTCTAAGCGCACGGAACCGCATGTTAAATACCGGAAAGCGCCTGATTTGCTCGATCCACGACGTGGGTCCGATGTTCGCCGGCCAGACAGAAAGGCTGCGCGAGCTGCTGTATGACTGCACCGGCACCATGCGGATGGCGCTGCTCGTCGTGCCGGATCACTGGCATCGCGCTCCCCTTTCGAGAGACAGCGCATTTGCTTCCAAACTGCGGGCATGGAGCGATGAGGGCTGCGAGATCATTCTTCATGGCTGGTGCCACAAGGATGAAAGCCGTCATACTGGCCGGTGGGCGGGGTTCAAGGCCCGGCATTTCACCGCCGGAGAGGGCGAGTTTCTGGGCCTTTCGCGCGAGGAAGCCGTGCGCCGTCTGCGCGATGGCCGCGCCTTGCTGGAGGATATTACGGGCAAGCGGATCGGCGGCTTCATCGCCCCTGCATGGCTCTATGGCCAAGGCGCGCGCGATGCCCTGCGCGAGCAGGAGTTCGATTTCGCGGAGAATCACATGCGCGTATGGCGCCCGCGCGATGGCAGGGAGATCGCCCGAGGGCCGGTCATCAGCTGGGCCAGCCGCAGCCGCGTGCGCACCCTGTCTTCCCTCGGCTTCGCGGCGCTGGCCCGGCGGATGCTGCGGCATCAGCGGATCGTGCGGATCGCCGCGCATCCGGGCGACACCACCAAGCCGGAGCTGCTGGAAAGCATCGGGCAGACGATCGCCGCCTTCCGGCCAACCCACCGGCTTTCGGGCTATTCCGATCTTGTCGAGCATGGCGCGTGAGCATCCGTGTCCTCACCTTTCTGCACAGCTTCGAGTCCGGCGGCGTGGAGCGCATGGCGCTGCGCCTCGTCGAGCAATGGCAGAAGGCGGGCGTCGATGCGCCGGTGTGGGTGGGGCGCAGGGATGGCCCGATGCGCACGATCCATGAAGGGCGCGTGTGCTATGAGACTGGCCCACAGACGCACCTGCCCGTCCGCCATTTCGAAACCTTGTGGATGATCCTGCTGCTGCCGGGTGTGATCCGGCGTTTGCGGCCCGATGCGCTGTTCTGCGCAGGGAACAGCTACGCCATCGTGGCGGTGGCGATGAAGCTGCTGCTGGGCAAACGCTGTCCGCCGATCGTCGCCAAGATCAGCAACGACCTTGTCCGCGCAGACATGCCGTGGCCTGCGCGCGCGGCCTATCATCTCTGGCTCAGGATCCAAGGCCGGTTCATCAACAGGTTCGTCGGCATGGCGGAGCCGATGCGCAGAGAGCTTCGGTCCATGCTAGGGGTAGCCGAGGCGCGCGTCTCCATCGTAGCGGACCCGGTTCTGGACCAGCTTTTGCCGCTGGAGCAGAAGGCCGCTCCCGCAGGCGGGCTGCGCTTTATCAGCGTCGGCAGGCTGGCCCCGCAGAAGGATCAGGATCTAATGCTGCGCGCCTTCGCGATCGGCGGCCAACCGGGGGACACTCTCTGTCTGGTCGGCGACGGCCCGCTGGAGGCGAGGCTTAGGGCACTGGCGAGCGCACTGGGCATCGCGGACCGCGTCATCTTTACCGGCCACCGCACGGATACGACCGCCTTGCTGAGCGCGAGCGATATGTTCCTGTTATCGTCCCGCTACGAGGGCGTGCCCGCCGTTATCGTCGAGGCGCTGGCGGTGGGGCTTCCTGTCATCACCACGGATTGCGCGGTGAGTATCGGCCCGCTGCTTCAGGGAGGAGAGTTCGGTATCACCATCCCCGTTGGACAGATGACGCCGCTGGCGGGCGCGATCGCCTCCGCACGCGCCCTGAAGATAGACCGCGCCGCCGCCGCGCGCTCCGTCGAGCGCTTCACAGCCGCCCTCTCCGCGAAAGATTATATGACGCTGTTCCATCAAGTCGCCGGGCCTGCGGCCAACGCACACCGTCTGCGCCCTGTCCCCGTTCCGGCCGATAGTGCGGGGGTGACAGAATGGAGAGGGGGACAGCGATGATGACGCCAGTGCAGGATATGGCGCTCGATAGCGGAACGGGTGCATCCTCCCTCTATCCGCTCGATACGATGGACGAAGCCCGCAGCAAGTGGTTGCACTGGGCGGGAACCCTGTTTTCCGTGGCCATTCTGGGCGCGGCGCTCTGGCACCTGCGGCACTTCGATCTGGGATCGATTGTCCGTATTGGTTCGTCCAGCAGCGAATTCTGGATGGTGTTCGGATGCTTTTACCTGGCCGGTCCGCTTTCGGAGCTCATTATCTTCCGCAAATTATGGGCGATACCCCTCTCCGGCCTGATCCCGCTGCTCCGAAAACAGGTCAGTAACGAACTGCTGCTGGGCTATTCGGGGGAGGTCTATTTCTACAGCTGGGCGCGGCGCGCGGTGAAGCTGACGACATCCCCCTTTGGCGCGGTGAAGGATGTCACCATTCTCTCAGCGATGATCGGCAATGTCGTGACGATACTGCTGCTCGTCATCAGTGCGCCCGTGCTGGTTCAGCTTCTGCCCCGCCTCGGCGAAAATGGAGACAGCCACACCATCATTGCGTCGCTCGTCATCATCATGGCCAGCTCGCTGGCGGTGTTGTTCTATCGCAAGAAGCTGTTTTCATTGGACTGGCGCGAGATCCGTTTCGTCAGCCTTGTCCATTTCGGGCGCATCGTGGCGATGATCGGGCTCTCCGCCCTTTTGTGGCACCTGCTGCTGCCCGGTGCGCAGATCGGCTGGTGGCTGCTGCTTTCGACGTGGAGGCAACTCATCGCCCGGCTTCCCTTCATCGCCAACAAGGATGTGGTGTTCGCCGCCGCCGCGGTGTTCCTGATCGGTCGGGACCACGAGATCGGCGAGATGCTCACTTTCATCGCGGCGCTGATCGTCGCGGCCCACGTCATCGTCGGCATAGTGCTGGTCGTCGAATACATCATCAGGAAGGATGCAGCATGAGCGGAGGAGCCCTCGCGCTGCTGGCCGCCGCCGCACTGATGCCGTCCAGCCCCGATCTGGGCAAGGCGGAGGGGCAGTGCCGCGCCCACGAGCCGGGGCCAGCCTTTCTGATCGATGTGGACGGCCTCAAGGACCGGCAAGGGCAGCTCAAGCTGGAGCTGTATCCGGCGGCGGAGCGTGATTTTCTCGCCGATGACAATATCCTGCTGTCGCAAGGCAAGACCTTCCGCCGCGTCGAGGTTCCGGTGCCGCAAACAGGCGTGCCGCGCCTCTGCATTCGCGCGCCCGCGCCCGGCGCCTATGCGCTGATGCTGCTGCATGACCGGGATAGCAACCACAAGCTGACGATCAGCAAGGACGGGCTGGGCTTTTCCAACAATCCGCGTCTGGGCTGGTCGAAACCCCGGGCCGCCACCGTCTCGGTGCAAGCCTCGGCGGGCATTACGGAGCTGCGCATCCTCATGAACTACAACCAGGGCTTTTACACCTTTCGCCCGCTAAGAGAACCGGACTGAGGCAATGCACATCGTCGATGTTTGCGCATTTTACACCCCCCACGGCGGCGGCGTGAAAACCTATGTCGAGCGCAAACTCGCCGTGCTGCCCCAAATGGGCGCGACGATCACGATCCTCGCCCCCGGCAAGCATGACGCAACGGAGGAGCGCGGCGATGGCGCATGCATCCGCTATCTTCGCGCACCGTCCTTCCCGCTCGACCGGCGCTATCGTTATTTTGACGACGAGGCCGCGCTGCACGCTGCGCTCAGCGACCTGTGCCCCGATGTGGTGGAAGCATCATCCCCCTGGTCCAGCGCGTCGATGGTCGCGCGCTGGAACGGGCGCGCGGTCCGCTCGCTGGTGATGCACGCAGACCCGCTCTCCGCTTACGCCTATCGCTGGTTCGGATCGATCATGCCGCGTCCCTGGATCGACCGGGCATTTGGCACCTTCTGGCGGCATCTCCGGCGGCTCGATGCGGACTTCGACACGATATTGTGCGCCAATGCCTCCCTGACCGACCGGCTCCGTCGCGGCGGCGTGGTTCATGCCCGTACCAATCCGATGGGCGTTGCAGACAGGATATTCACGCCCATCCTGCGGGATACGGCTTTGCGTCGCCAGATGCTCGCCCGCTGCGGTTTGCCGGAGGACGCTCTGCTCCTGCTGGGCGTGGGGCGCTTTGCCGCCGAAAAGCGCTGGCCGATGGTGATCGATGCCGTTCGCAGGGCCAGCCGGAACTGCGCGGTCGGCCTTATCCTGATTGGCGATGGCCCGGAGCGCCGCCTCATCCAGCGCCACCACGCGGCCGATCCGCATGTCCGCATTATGCCGCCGGTGCATGACCGGCCCTATCTCGCCCGCTTGCTTGCCAGTGCGGATGCGCTGGTGCATGGCTGCGAAGCCGAGACGTTCGGCATGATCGCCGCCGAGGCGCGCGCCAGTGGTCTGCCGATCATCGTGCCGGATCAGGGCGGCGCGCGGGACCAGCTCGTGCCGGGAGCGGGCCTGCTCTATGACGCCGGTTCGGCGCAAGGCCTCGCCGAGGCGATACTGCGATTTTCAGCCATGAACCGCGATGCGATCCGCGAGACCGCAATGGAAGCAGCCGAGGGTACCCGGTTCATAGAGCATCATTTCCGCGATCTGCTGCGCCATTATGACGCACTGGCAGAAGGAGAGCGCCGTGCCGCCTGAAGCCGCCCACGCGGTGCTGGATATAGCACCCTCCCATATTGGTATTGCGAGAGAAGGAAGGAGCGAAGCCGCTCTGCGCCTATCCGGGCAGCACAGCAGCAAGGGAACGGCGCACCCATGCGGACTTCGCCATATGGGAAGCGATGAAAGCATGTTATTCGAGCTGGGCGGTTTTTGCAGGCTCGTTCGATGGTTCTGCACAAGATTGTAAGACAACGCGCCGCCCCCCTCTTTACCAACTTTGGTCCAATTGCGTTTCTTGGCGAACAGGATGAAATAGTCTCCGATACTGGACCATAAGGTTCTAGGGGAGATGTCTGAGAAATCATGAGCAGAGAGTATGCCGCATCCTACGCCGCCAGCCAGAGCGACCCGGACGGTTTCTGGCTGAACGCCGCTCGCGCACTCGATTGGGAGCGCGCACCTACCCAGGGATGGAGCAGGCAGGAGGGCTGGTTCGCGGACGGCATCCTCAACACCTGCCATAATGCGATCGATCGCCATGTCGAAGCGGGGCGGGGAGAGCAGACCGCCGTCATCTACGAAAGCCCGGTGACGGGGCAGACGCGGCATTTCAGCTACGCGGAACTGCGCGATGAGGTGGCGCGGGTCGCGGGTATGCTCGCCGGTCTCGGCGTTGCGAAGGGCGACCGGGTGGTCATCTACATGCCGATGATCCCGGAAACGCTGTTCGCTATGCTCGCTTGCGCGCGCATCGGGGCGGTGCATTCGGTGGTGTTCGGCGGTTTCGCCGCGCCGGAGCTGGCGAAGCGGATCGACGATGCCAAACCAAAGTTGCTGCTCACCGCCTCCTGCGGGATCGAGGGACAAAAGGTCATTCCCTACAAGCCTCTGGTGGACCATGCGCTGGAGTTGACCACGCACAGCATCGATCATGTCGTGCTGCTGCAACGGCCGCAACTGGCGGCGGAGATGACCGCTGGCCGGGATCTGGACTGGCAAACGGAACTCGCAAAGGCGCAACCCACGCCCTGTGTGCCGGTCGCGTCGACCGATCCACTCTACATCCTCTATACTTCCGGCACCACCGGCACGCCCAAGGGCGTGGTGCGCGACAATGGCGGCCACGCCACCGCGCTCGCGTGGAGCATGAAGCATATCTACGGCATGGCGCCGGGCGAGACGTTCTGGGCGGCATCCGATGTCGGCTGGGTCGTGGGCCACAGCTATATCGTCTATGGGCCACTGATCGCGGGCTGCACGACGGTGCTGTTCGAGGGCAAGCCGGTCGGAACACCTGATGCGGGCACATTCTGGCGCACGATCGACAAGCACGATGTCGATGTCTTCTTCACCGCGCCGACCGCCATCCGCGCCATCCGCAAGGAGGATCCGCAAGGCGCGTTCGTAACGGATGTCGGCACCGGCAGGCTGCGCGCGATGTTCCTTGCGGGCGAGCGCGCGGACCCGGATACGATCCACTGGGCGGAGGACCAGTTGGGCCTCCCGATAATCGATCACTGGTGGCAGACGGAGCTTGGCTGGCCCGCTATCGCGACCTGCCTTGGCATGGGCGATACGCGGCGCAAGGCTGGCAGCGCGGGCTTCCCCGTGCCCGGTTTCCATTTCGAAATCTTGGATGAAGGCGGCCATCCGGTGTCGCACGGATCGAGCGGCGCGGTGACGATCCGCCTGCCGATGGCGCCGGGTTGCTATGCGACGCTGTGGAATAACCCGGAAGGCTATGCGAAGGCGTTCCAGACCTTCCCCGGCTATTATGAAACCGGCGATGCGGGCCATTTTGATGCCGAGGGCTTCCTCAACATCATGGGGCGCACGGACGACATCATCAACGTCGCCGGGCATCGGCTGTCCACCGGCCAGATGGAGCAGATCGTCGCCAGCCATCCGGCAGTCGCCGAGTGCGCGGTCATCGGCGCGGACGATGCCTTGAAAGGCATGATCCCGATGGCATTTGCCGTGCTGAAAGCCGGGCAGGAGGCTCATGCCAATATGCAGGGCGAGATCATCGCCCTTGTGCGCGACGATCTCGGGCCGGTGGCCGCGCTCAAGGATGTGCACATCGTCGAGGCGCTGCCCAAGACGCGCTCGGGCAAGATACTGCGCGCAACCCTCCGCAAGATCGCCAATGGTGAAACCGTCGTCACCCCACCCACCATTGAAAATGCAGACGTGCTCGACCGGATCATGCGTCAGCTTGCTTCATCAGGCTAGAGCATCGTGCGCAAAAGTGGGAACCGGCTTTGCGCAAAAAACGATGCGACACCAAAAATATAGAGCGCGCGTCCTGCGTCAGATTTAACGCAGCACGCTATAAGTTGGCTGCCGGCACAACAACCGGCTCCGGCGATTCTCCTTGATCGCCCGGAGACGGCGCTCGGAACAATGTCCTCGGCTCACCCGGCCAGCCTGACACATCCATCATCGCGGCTGGCGGGGGCTCGCGGTCATATTCAATCGGTTACCCCGACAAAGCCCTTCAGGCTGTCAGGGCACGCGCAATGACCATGCGCTGGATATCGGATGTGCCTTCGTAGATCTGGCACACCCGGACATCGCGATAAATTTTGGCGACGCCGAATTCCTCGAGATAGCCGTAGCCGCCCAGAGTCTGGATCGCGCCTGACACCACGGATTCGGCCGTTTCAGAGGCGACGAGCTTTGCCATCGATGCTTCCTTGAGACAGGGAATACCACCATCCTTCAGGCTGGCGGCATGCAGAGTCAGCTGCCGTGCCGCTTCCAGCCGCGCGGCAAGGTCTGCAAGGCGGAACCCCACCGCCTGATGCTCGATAATCGGCTGGCCAAAGCTGCGACGGTCCTTCGCATAATCGACCGCTATTTCCAGCGCGGCCTGCGCCATACCCACGCACTGTGCGGCGATGCCGATACGTCCCGCCTCCAGATTGGATAGCGCAATCGAATAGCCACGCCCTTCCATGCCAAGGAGCGCGTCATCGGGAATGAAACATTCCTCGAACCGGATGGCGCAGGTATCGGAGGCAGCCTGACCCAGTTTATGCTCGACCTTGTCGACCCTATAGCCCTTGGCGTTGGTGGGAACGAGAAATGCCGAAATGCCTTTCTTGCCCGCATCGGGATCGGTGACGGCGACCACCATCACCACTCCAGCGATCCCGCCTGACGTGATGAACTGCTTGGAGCCACTCAGGATCCATCCGCCTTCCGCCCTCGTGGCGCGCGTGCGGATGGCGGAGGCATCCGATCCGGCATCCGCTTCGGTCAACGCGAAGGCTCCTATCATGCGCCCGGATATCAGCTCGGGCAGGTAGCGCGCCCTCTGTGCTGCGCTGCCATCCTTGAGCAGGCCAGAGATGATGAGGCTGTTCTGAATGCTGAGGATGGTCGACAACGCACCGTCCGCCGCGGCGATTTCCATGAGGGCGAGGGCATAGGAAACATAGTCGGCGCCGCTTCCCCCGGCCTCCTCCGGCGCGATCATTCCCATGAGTCCCATCCCCGCCAGCTGTTCGAACAGGGCGGGAGGAAAGGCCTTTGCTTCCTCGAAGGCGAATGTCCGAGGCTTTATCTCGGCCTGCGCAAAATCGCGAACAGTGTCGCGAACCGCTTCCTGGATTTCGGTCAGCAGCATGGGCTCTTCCAGTTTGTTTACTCATCAGTATATTGCATTCTGATAAGTCATTTGTCAATGTCGGCGGGTTACGGGAAACCGTCTTTCCCGACAGGATAGATGTTGGGCGATGCTCCATTTTGCCTTATCGTGTAACGATGCCCACGCTTCGCCAGCTCGAATATCTTGTTGCCCTGGCCGATCTACGCCACTTTGGACGCGCCGCGCAGGCGAGCCATGTGTCCCAGCCATCGCTCAGCCAACAGGTGCGCGCGCTCGAACAGCGACTGGGGCTGGAGCTGGTGGAGCGCAACCAGACACGGGTCGAGCTCACACCGATAGGGCGGGACATAGCCGAACGGGCACGCGCCATTCTCGTGGCGGTCGAAGACGTTCGTGAAGTAGCCAGGCGTGCGAAGGAAGGAATTGCGGGGACGATACGCTTCGGCGTGACGCCCACGCTCGGCCCCTATCTCATGTCCGAGGTGATTTCCGCGCTTCACCGCGAACAGCCCGGCCTGCGGCTCTACATCCGCGAGGGAATCCCTGACGAGCAGGCGCTGGAGCTGTCGCGCGGCCAGCTCGACATGCTGCTCGGCCCATTGCCGATCGGGGGCGAGAATCTTGAGATCGAGCCGCTCTTCCGGGAGCGGCTGCATCTCGTCGCCGCGCCGGACCATCCGCTGGCCCAAAAAGGGGTAGTGCGGAAGGAGGATCTCAAGGGTGCGCCCATTCTCGGGCTCCATGCCTCACATCACCTCCACCGCCATGTAGCCGCCCTCTGCATGGATCTCGAGATGCAGCTGCTGCGCGATTATGAGGGCACCAGCCTCGACAGCCTGCGCCAGATGGCCGGAACCGGGCTGGCGCTCACCATCCTGCCCGATCTCTATATCCGCTCTGAGGCGGGCGGAAGCCTCGGCATCCGGGTTGTGGAAGTGGAAAACTGGCAGCCCACCCGCAGCATCGCGGTGGCGTGGCGGCGGGGCGCGGCCTATGCCGACGCCTATCGCACCATCGCGGAGACAGTCCAGCGCGAGGCCAGGGCTTTGATGCACCCTTAAACCGATAGGATAAACCTATCGCCTGCAGCAATCGATCTCGATTGGCCGCTCGCCGCTTATTCCCCTAAATTTGCTTGTGCGGACCGGGCCCCTCTGGCGCGGCAGGCAACGCAAAAGCGTGCCGCGCGATGTCGGGCCGCATCGACCTCTGGACGGGCAGGCGAATCGAATGCCGACCGCCGCCGGTTCGGGGGATGATCACGTCGGTTGAACATGAGGAGACAAGGTATGAAATGGCGTGCTTTCCGGCTTCACGAGCTGCACCGGCGCATCGACGAAGCGCTTCGCGCCGAACAGCGCCAGAGCTTTCCCAACCCATTCGAGATCATGCGGCTGAAAAAGCTTAAGCTGGCGATCAAGGATCGGCTGGCGATGCTCGCGCGCAAAGAAATGAGGGTCTGAACGATGGACCGTTATCCTTCCTATTATCGCGCCAGCCCTGCGGCGGATGCCTCCGGCGTCAGCTATGACGAGGGTCTGCGCCGCCATATGTTGGGAATATACCGCAACATGGGGCTGGGCCTCATCATCACGGGCGCAGTCGCGATGGGCATCGCTTCGAGCCCCGCCCTTTACGGGCCTCTTTTCAACACACCGCTCAAATGGCTGGTGATGTTCGCTCCGCTCGCGTTCGTGATGTTTTTCTCGTTCCGTATCGACCGGATGAGCACCGCCTCGGCGCGCGCCGCCTTTCTCGCCTTCGCGGGCGTGATGGGCCTCTCGATGGCGAGCATTTTCCTCGTCTTCACCGGCCAAAGCATCGCCACGACCTTTTTCGTCGCCGCAACGATGTTTCTTGCGATGAGCGTCTGGGGCTATACGACGGGACGCGATCTCACCCGATGGTCGACCTTCCTGCTGATGGGCCTTGTCGGCGTCGTCATCGCCAGCCTGGTAAACATCTTCCTCGCGTCGAGCATGTTGCAGCTGGTGCTCAGCATTGTGGGCGTCATCGTCTTCACCGGCCTGACGGCGTTCGATACCCAGCGGGCGAAGTCCGAATATCTCGCTTATGCGGGATCGGAAGCGGCCGAGAAGCTCGCCGTCATGAGCGCGCTGTCGCTCTATCTCAACCTCGTGAACCTGTTCCAGCTATTGCTGACCTTCTTCGGTCAGCGTGAGGAGAATTGATATGCTGTGCCCCGCCTGCAAAACGCCCCTCACCATGTCCGAACGGTCCGGCATCGAGATCGACTATTGTCCATCGTGCCGGGGCGTATGGCTGGATCGCGGCGAACTCGACAAGATTATCGAGCGCAGCGTGGCGCCCGCTCCCTCCACCCCGCCGCCACAGCCCACGGCACAGCCCTGGCCGACGCACGGATATCAGGGCAGCTATCCACCGCCCTATCACAAGCGGCGGAAGAGCTTCCTCGAGGAGCTGTTCGACTGAGACGAGCCGCAGCCGCCGCAACCGTGGCGGCTGCCTCATTCCCTATCCCGCCGGGCCCCGCTGGCAGACTGGATCTGCGATGTCGGAGGGACAAACGCGGCACCTGGGTGTGACCGCAAGAGGATAGTATATGGATTTCCTGTTTCTTGACTGGCTCGGCAAGCCGCTCTGGCTGTGGCTGAGCTTCCTCGCCATCGTCGCCATCCTTCTGGTGATTGATCTGGGTGTCGTCCACCGCAAGTCGAAGGAGATCGGCGTCGCGGAGAGCCTCGTCACGTCCGCCGTCTATATCCTGCTGGGCCTCGCCTTTGGCGGCTGGATCTGGTGGTACATGGGCGCCAGCGCGGGCATGAACTATCTGACCGGGTTTGTGGTCGAGAAGAGCCTGGCGATGGACAATGTCTTCGTCATTGCCATGATCTTCACCTATTTCGCGGTGCCGCGCCTCTATCAGCACCGGGTGCTGTTCTGGGGCATATTGGGCGTCATCGTCCTGCGTGCGATCATGATCGGCCTGGGCGCCGCGCTGGTCGAGCAGTTCGGCTGGGTGCTTTATGTCTTCGCCGCCTTTTTGATCTTCACCGGCATCAAGATGTGGCTGTTCGCAGACAAGGAATATGATGTCAGCGCCAATCCGGTCCTGAAATTCGTGCGCAGACGTTTCCGTGTGACGGACCAGCTTCATGGCGAACGCTTCTTTGTCAGGCAGACCGATCCGGCAACCGGCAAGGCCGCGTGGTATATGACTCCGCTGATCCTGGCGCTCCTGATGGTCGAAATCGTCGACGTCGTCTTTGCCGTCGACAGCGTGCCCGCCATCTTCGCGATCACGACCGATCCGTTCATCGTCTATACCTCGAACATCTTCGCCATTCTCGGATTGCGCGCGCTGTATTTTGCGCTCGCCGCGATGGTGGACCGTTTCCATTACCTCAAATATGCGCTGGCGATCCTGCTGGTGTTCATCGGCTCCAAGATCTTTGTCGCCGATGCGCTGGGTCTCGCCAAGATCCCTCCTGCGGCCTCGCTTTCGATCACCTTCGCGATCCTCGCCACGGGTATCGTCTGGTCGCTGTGGAAAACCGGCAAGGGTGCGACAGCACCAGAAGGCGCTTAAGAGAAAGGACCAGCGCGAAAGCCCGCTTTCAATTTTCGCGAAATCTGCCAGTCTTCACCTGTCGAGGGGGAGGGCTGGCAGATGGGCATAGCGCTTTGGGGAGCCGCGGTCGGCGCGCTCCTGGGCTTCATGGTCGGAGAGTTCTCCGAATTCGGCTTCTTCCTGGGCGGCGCGATTGGCGGCGGCATGGGAGCCTGGCTGCGCACGATCCTCCGCCGGGAAATCGCGGAGGCGGTCCAATCGGCGCTCTTGGGCGATCTGCCGGCTCCCTCTGCCGAAATGCCGACGCCGCCCGTCCCCATGCCGGCGCCGTCTGTTCCGCCGGTCAGGCCACGCGCAGCGACGGCGCGAGTCATCGCCACTCCACCCGCCGATCCACCCCCGACCACGGACGAGTCGCCCGCTCCGGCGCGCGTCGTCGCCTCTGCAGCGCGCGCGCGCGCCCGATCCCGTTGTTCATGAACCTGCGCCTCCCAGCCAGATCGAGCTGCTTTTCGCCAAGGCACGGGACTGGTTTCTGGGCGGCAACACGATCGTCCGCGTCGGCATCGTCATCCTGTTCCTTGGTCTCGTTTTCCTGGTGCGCTTCGCCGCGATGGCCGGAATATTCCCGATCGAGGTGCGGCTCACGCTGGTCGCGGCGGTCGGCGTCGCGCTGTTGGCCGTGGGCCTGAGCAAAAGGATTGAGCGCCCGACCTTCGCCCTGTCGCTGCAAGGCGCGGGGGTCGCCGTGCTCTATCTCGTCGTTTTCGCGGCAGCCCGGGGCTATGGCCTCTTGCCTCCCTATGCCGCCTTTGCGCTGATGATCCTCTTCGCGGCGCTAGGCTGCGCCCTTGCGGTGATGCAGGATTCGCTGGTGATGGCGTTCATCGCCTTTCTCGGCGGCTTTGCCGTCCCCGTGTTGCTCGGCGGCAAGAGCGAGACGCCGCTGGGCCTCTTCACCTACATGACGATCCTCAATCTGGCGATCTTCGGCATCGCGTGGAAGAAGAGCTGGCGTCCGCTCAACCTGCTCGGCTTTTTCGCAACCTTTGCGCTGGCGTCCGCCTGGGGCTTTGCGGCCTATGAAATAAAGCATTATCTACTGTGTCAGGGCTTCCTGATCGTCTCGATGGCGATCTATCTCGCCACTGCGGTCCTTTATGCCCACAATACACCGGGCAAGCTCGGCAACTATGCGGATTCGACGCTGCTGTTCGGTACGGCGCTCGCCGGGTTCGGGCTTCAGATCGCGCTGGTGCAGGATCAGGCTTTTGCATCGGCGTGGTCCGCGCTCGGTTTCGGCGCGGTCTATATCGGCATCGCGGCGGCGACCATGCGGCGGGGGCCGGAGATGCGGCTGCTCAACGAGTGCCTGCTCGCCATCGGCATCGGCTTCATCACGCTCGCCGTACCTCTGGCGCTGGATATGCGGTGGACGTCATGCGTCTGGGCTCTCGAGGGAGCCGGAGCCTTCTGGGTCGGGGCGAGGCAGGCACGCTGGCTACCACGTTTCTTCGGCCTTGCCTTGCAAGCCATCGCCGCATTGCTGACGCTGACGGCGATCCACCCGGTGGTTTCCGCGATCCCGTTTGCCAATGGCGGCTTTCTGCAGCCAATGCTGGTGGCGGGGCCGCTGCTGTTTACGGCGTGGACAATGCGAAACACCCTGGAGCATAGCGGCTCGATGTGGGCCAAGGGCTATGCCCACGCCGAACGGGGGCTGCGGGAGATATGGTTCCTCGGCGGGTTCGCCTTTGCCTGCATCGCCTTCGCGCTGGAGGCGGGCCGGTCGGCACCCGTGGCTAAGCTCGACGATCTGCCGATGCCGGTGCTCGCCCCTTATATGCAAAACTACGCGGTCCTGCTGTCCGTCCTCGGCCTGATGGCGTTGGCGGACTGGTTCGGCGCGCGCAGGGACTGGGCCGTGGCGCGCTGGCCGGGGCGGGTGGGCCTGCCGTTCCTCGCGCTTTGCCTTCTCATCTCGGTCGTCGGCGGGCGTCACATGCTCTACCTGCCCGATCTGCTGTGCTGGAGCGGCGCGTTGGCGCTGCATGTCTGGCTGCTTCGCCGTCAGCCGGTTTCCCGCTGGACCCATGCCCTGCATATCGGCGGGGTGTTGCTTGGCACCGCCATCGTCGCGGACTGGATCTGGCTGGGCATAGAAAACGGAGAGCTTTGGGACACCTCCTGGGCGGGTGTCGCCTTCCTCGTCAGCGCGACAGCGATGCTGATCCTGCTGGTTCGCTGGGCGGGCAGGGCGACCCGCGCAGGCGATGCCGCCGGACATGCGTGGCCGCTGCATCCCTATGCCCGCGCCTATTGGTGGCATGGCGCGCTGGTGCTGGCGGCGCTGGTCTATGCGGGTGCGCTCACGACCTGCCTTGTCGCGGAGGGCGTGACCGATCCTCTCCCTTATCTGCCGGTGCTCAATCCGGTCGATCTCTCGACCCTTCTGGCTCTCGGGGCATTGGCGCTCTGGCGGCAGCTATTGCAGACGGCCCGGCTTGAGGAACCAGCCGCGCAGGCGTTGGCCGGGCGCGCTGGCCTTGGTGCTTTGGCCGTGCTGGCCTTCCTTCTCGTCAACACGATCTGGCTGCGCACCGCGCATCATGTCCTCGGCATCGCCTGGGATACACAGGCACTAGGCAGCAGTCCGATCGTGCAATCGGGCTATTCGATCCTGTGGACGCTGATCGCGATGGCGCTGATGTTTTTCGCCCGCAGCCGTTCCGAGCGGCTGCCGTGGCTGGCGGGCGCGGTCTTGCTGGCCGTGGTCGTGGGGAAGCTGGCCCTGCTCGATATGTCGCGGATCGAAGGACTGGCGCGCATCGTCGCGTTCATCGCGGTGGGCATATTGATGCTGCTCATCGGCTATTTCGTGCCGATACCGCCACGCACGGCAGAACCGGCGGAGGGAAAGGCATGAGGCGCCGCCACCCTCGGCCCGCCGTGCTGGCGCTGTTCCTGCTCGTGGCAGGATGCGGCCAGAAGGACGAAGCCGCCGATCCCCAGCCGCAGGATTTCGCGCTCTCACTGAAGGTCGAGGCGAGCGGCGCGCAGGTATCGCGGCTTGATCTCCCGGCGGTAGCGCTCGTCGCGATACAGCGGGCGGACAAGGGCGATATCCGTATCCTCGACGCGCAGGGCCGGACCTTGTCGATCGCCTTCATCGAACCCGGCGCGGCACAACAGGAGTGGATCCACCTCAATGCCATTCCGTTCGGCGGCAAGGCCGTGGAGGGCCACGCGCCGATATCCGTTCGCGTCGAGCAGAAGGGCGGCTCCGTCAGCGTCCATGCCGAAGGCGAAGAGGCACGCGATCCCGAACGGAGCGTGCTGTTCGACACCCGGGCCATCAAGGGCACGGCGATCAGCCTCGCCCTGGAAACCGACTTGCCGAAACAGCGGCCGGTAACGATATATCTCGCGGCAGGGGGCGATCTCAAAGGCTGGGAACCACTGGTCGAGCGCGTGCTGTTCCGCCCCGGCGAAGGCCCGGATGTTTTGGGAGGCAACCGGATCGCGCTGCCGCCGGTTGAATTGCGGGGCCGGTATCTGCGCGCCGCATGGCAGGGCGGCCCTCCACTGAATGTGACGGGCGCCACGCTTGTTACCAGCACCACCCCGCCGCCTCCGCGCGTCATGATCCCCGCCGCAGGGCTGGCGCTGGCGGATTCGCACACAGTGGCGTTCAGCCTCCCGCCCGGATCGATGCCCCTCGCCCTGCGTGTCGCGATGACCGGCAGGGATGGCGTCGTTCCGGTGCGCCTGCTCGGACGCGATGCTGCGGAGGCGCCGTGGACGCCGCTCGCAATCGCCAGCCTCAAACAGGGCGGGGCGGGCGCGACACTCGATCTCCATGAAGGACCGGCGCGCTTCCTGAAACTGCAGGCCGACCCCCGCAGCGGGGGATTTTCTCAAGTGCCCTCCGTCACCTTTGAATATGCGCCGGTGGCTCTTGCGGTCGCCTTCAATGGCAACGGTCCATACCGGCTGCTGGTCGGCAATGCTGCGGCGAAGCCTTCCACCTTCGCGCTATCGGACCTCACCAGCCAGACCGGCCCTTTCGCCACCGCCAGAATTATCGGCGCGCAGACCGGAGTCACGATCATGGCGCGTGACGATGCAACCATGTCCCGCACGTCTCCCCGCGTCGTGGCGCTCTGGGTGGCATTGCTGGCGGGCGTGGCTGTGCTGGCATATGCCGCCTTCCGGCTGCTGCGCGCCAATAATGCGGGCGCTGGCGACCCTGGCTGAATAAACGACCGATCAGGCCTGCCGGATACCCCGCAGCTTCCCATCTCTGGACTCGGAGAGAATAAGAACATAACAAGAACATATGGTCCTTGATTCGCCCTACTCCCGGCCAAGCCAACCCTGTCCGGAGGGCTTTATGCCTGCCAAGGGCGCCGCCGCGCGCCTGGCCTTTGATATTGCCGAGGCCGATATATGGCTGGAAGGCGGTCTGGTCGCGCAGGGTCTGCACGAATTTTATCCGGCCCATGCAAAGGATGGAGCCGCCCTGCAGGGATTTACACTCCTATTGGCGGCCATGCGCCAGCGGCAGCACGGCCGCGCGCTGATCTGGGTCCGCGAAGTCAAGGCAGCCAGGCAAGGCGGGCATCCCTATGGCCCCGGCCTGGCTGAGCTCGGTATCGATACGAGCATGGTGACTTTGCTGGCCCTGCCGGACGCAAAGGCGGTTCTTCGCGCGGCCTTCGATGCCGCGCGGGATGCCGCGGTGTCGGCAGTGGTGGTGGAACTTCCCGGCAAGTCGGCCCTTCTCGATCTTACGGCTACCCGGCGGTTCGCGCTTGCCGCCGCCGAGCAGGACACGATGGTGCTGCTGGCACGGGGAGAGGCGAAGCCCTGCCCCAGCGCCGCCCATACCCGCTGGCAGGTCGCCGCCGCTCCATCGCGCGCGCTGGAGGCACATGCGCCCGGCGCTCCTGCCTTCGTGCTCGATCTGTTGCGCCAGCGCGGCGGGCGCGATGGCCTTCATCTCATACTGGAGTGGGATCGTGACAGCGCTTCGTTCCGGACGCGAGACAGCGCCGCACGCGCCACGCCGCTACCTCGCCCTGCATCTGCCGTGGCTGTCGGCGGAGCGGGCGATACGCGGCGGACACGCGCGGCCTGGCCTTGTCTTCGCCTTTGTCGAAAGCCGGCGCGGGGCCATGCGCCTTGCCGCGCTCTCGCCACGGGCCGTGCAGGCAGGCCTTGTGCCGGATATGGCGCTCGCTGATGCGCGCGGGCTGGTGCCCGGCCTGGTCAGCCTCCCTCATGCTCCGCAGGCAGACACGGCTTTGCTGGAACAGATGGCCCGGCATTGCATCGCCTACACACCCAGCGTGATGCCAGACCCCCCCGGCGGGATCATGCTCGATATCACCGGCTGCGCGCATCTGCATGGCGGGGAGCGGGCCATGCTGGAACGGATCGTCGCCGATTTCCGGCGGCGTGGCCACCGCCTCGCCACCGCTCTTGCCGACACGCCTGACGCGGCGCGCGCGCTTGCCCGCCATGATCCGGGCCACACGGATGTGCGCGCTCTGCCGCTCGCTGCGCTGGAAGTGGAGGAAGATGTCCATACCGCGCTGCGCCGTGCGAGCTTCCGCACCATCGGAGAGTTGGCCGACCTGCCAGCCGCCGCGCTCGCCGCGCGGTTCGGAGCGGCACTGGTACGCCGGATCGACCGACTGACGGGACGCGAGGACGCGCATATCGTCCCGCATCCACCACAGGAAGCGATAGCGGCCGAGTTGCGCTTTGCAGAACCGGTCGGGCGGCACGAGGACGTGCTCGACGCAATCGAATGGCTTGTCATTCGGACGGGAGAACAGATGGCGCGCGTGGGCAAGGGCGGACGCGCCTTCAGTGTGCGGCTGTATCGCAGCGACGGGCATGTGGCAGACCTCGCCATCGAGACGGGCGCCCCCACGCGCGACCCCGCGCTGCTGATGCGTCTCTTTACCGAGCGTATCGACAGCCTCGCCGACCCGCTTGATCCCGGCTTCGGTTATGACAGCATTGCCCTCTGCGTCACCCGTGCGGAGAGGCAGGAAACAGTGCAATGCAGCCTCGTCGCGGAGCCGGAAAAGAGCCGCGATATCGGGCCGCTGCTGGATCGGCTGGCGGTGCGCTATGGCCCGGCGGCGGTGCTGCGCTTTGCGGCGGGCAACAGCCATCTGCCCGAACGCACCGCCTATCTCGCGAGAGCACAAGATACTCATGCAGTCCGCCTCCGGCCTGCGGGCGAAGCAGGCGAACCGCCGCTGCGCCCGCTTTTCCTGCTGGATCCGCCGCAGCCCGTCGAGGTGCTGGCTGCCATCCCCGACGGCCCCCCGCGCCGTTTCCGCTGGCGCGGGGAGCAACATCTGGTGCGGCTCTACGAGGGACCGGAACGGATCGCGCCCGAATGGTGGCAGCGGCCTAGCGGATATGAAAAACCGGGCTTCAGCCGCGATTATTTCCGGGTCGAGGATGAAGAAGGCCGCCGGTTCTGGTTGTGCCGCCACGGGCTTTACGAGCGCGAGACGAGCACGCCGCGCTGGTATGTGCACGGCCTGTTCGCATGAGCGAAGAGGCCCACAAAGACCCTGTTCGCTTGGAACACGCGCCCTTTTATGCGGAACTGGCGGCCGCGACCAACTACTCCTTTCTGCGCGGCGCATCGCACCCTTCGGACATGGTCGCCCGTGCGCTGGAACTGGGCATGAGCGGCATCGGCATTGCCGACCGCAATACGGTAGCGGGCGTGGTACGCGCCCATGCGGCGCTGAAGGAGGCCAGGGCGAAAGCAATGGCGACGGGCCTGCCCGATCCGGATTTCCGTCTTGTCGTCGGGGCGCGGCTGGTCTTCGCGGATGGAACGCCGGACATCCTCGCCTATCCGGCAACGCGGTTTGGCTGGGGCAGGTTGACGCGCCTGCTCACGCAGGGCAATCGGCGCGCGGAAAAGGGCGCCTGCATCCTCACTCTTGATGATCTGCTGGGCCATAATGAAGACCTGCTGCTGATCGCAATGCCCGGCGCGAATGCCACTCTTCTGACCAAGCTGGATAGCGCCGCCCCCGGCCGGATCTGGCTTGGCGCGGTGATGGGACGCTCGGGGCGGGATGAGCGCCTCCTCGCGAAGGCGCGCACGCTGGCTGCGCGGTGCCATGTGCCCCTTATCGCCCTCAACGACGCACTATATGATGCGCCCGAGGCCCGGCCCCTGCACGATATCCTCACCGCCATCCGCCTCAAGACCACGGTGCAGAAGGCGGGGCGGGAGCTCGCCGCCCATGCCGAGCGGCATCTGAAGGCGCCTGCGGAAATGGCGCGCCTCTTTGTCCATGCGCCCGAAGCGATTGGAGAAACGCGGCATTTCCTCTCCCGCATCGCCTTCACCCTCGACGATCTGCGCTATGAATATCCGCACGAGCCGGTGCCCTATGGCTGGGAACCGCAGGACTGGCTGGAGCATCTGGTGCGCGAAGCCGCGCATGAGCGCTATGGAGAAACCCTGCCCGCCGATGCGCAACGGCGAATCGATGAGGAATTCACGCTCATCCGCGAGCAGAACTACGCCTATTATTTCCTCACCGTGCACGACATCGTCCGCTTCGCCCGCGCGCAAGACCCGCCGATCCTGTGTCAGGGGCGAGGGAGCGCGGCGAACAGCATCGTGTGCTTTCTCCTTGGCGTCACCTCGGTCGATCCGACCCGGCACGACCTGCTCTTTTCCCGTTTTGTCTCCGCCGAACGCAAGGAACCGCCCGATATCGACGTCGACTTCGAGCATGAGCGGCGCGAGGAAGTGATGCAATATATCTATCGCCGCTACGGGCGGGAGCGCGCTGGCATCGCCGCCACGGTAATCCACTACCGCCCGAGAAGCGCCGTGCGCGAGGTCGGCAAGGCACTCGGCCTTTCAGAGGACGTCACCACGCGCATGGTGAGCACGGTCTGGGGCAGCTATTCATCCAAATATGAACGCAGGCGGGTGGAGGAAAGCGGCTTCGACCCGGACAATCCCGAAATCGCCCGTCTCAACCATTTCGTGCAGAAGATAGTGCATTTCCCGCGCCATCTCTCCCAGCATGTCGGCGGCTTCGTACTGACGCAGGGGCGGCTCGACGAGATCGTGCCCATCCACAACGCCGCGATGGCAGACCGCACCTTCATCGAATGGGACAAGGACGATATCGACACGCTCGGGCTGATGAAGGTCGATGTGCTGGCGCTCGGTATGCTCACCTGCATCCGCAAGAGCTTCGATCTGATGCGGGCGTATGGCCTTGGCGATCATAGCCTCGAAATCGACCTCAAGTCCGACGACCCCGCCGTTTACGACATGCTGTGCAAAGGCGACAGCATCGGCGTGTTCCAGGTCGAGAGCCGGGCGCAGATGAACATGCTGCCGCGTCTCAGGCCGCGCGAGCTCTATGATCTGGTCGTGCAGGTGGCGATCGTGCGCCCCGGCCCGATCGAAGGCGATATGGTCCATCCCTATCTGCGCCGCCGGGAAGGAACGGAGAAGGTGGAATATCCCTCCCCCACCCCGCCGCATGATCCCGATGAGCTGCGCGGGGTGCTGGGCCGGACTTATGGCGTGCCGCTGTTTCAGGAACAGGCGATGAAGCTTGCCATCGTCGCGGCGGATTTTTCGCCCGACGAGGCCAATGGCCTGCGCCGCGCAATGGCGACGTTCCGCAATGTGGGAACCATTCACGGCTTCCGGCGGAAGATGATCGAGGGCATGATCGCGCGCGGCTATGAGCCAGCCTTCGCCGAGCGATGCTTCCGGCAGATCGAGGGCTTCGGCAGCTATGGCTTCCCGGAAAGCCACGCGCAGAGCTTTGCGCGCCTCGTCTATGTCTCGGCGTGGATCAAATGCCATCAGCCCGCCGTGTTCGCCGCCGCACTCCTGAATTCCCAGCCGATGGGCTTTTATGCACCCGCCCAGATCGTGCGCGACGCCCGCGAGCATGGAGTGGAGGTTCGGCCCATCGATATCAGCGCCAGCGACTGGGACAATGGGCTGGAAAGGAACGGGAATGGCAGATTAGTAGTGCGCCTCGGCTTTCGCCAGATGGGCGGCTTCCGGCAACAGTGGGCGCTTGCCATCGCGGCGGCCCGGAAGGCTGGCCCATTCACCTCCATTGAAAATCTGGCGCGGCGCGCCTGCCTGCCGCAACGGGCGCTGCGCTTGCTTGCCGATGCCGACGCCTTTGGCACATTGGCGCCGGATCGCCGCAGCGCGCTGTGGGAAGTGCGCCGTATGCCCGATGACGAACTCCCGCTCTTCGCGGCGGCGCGGGCCGCGGAGCTGGGGGTGGAGCCGGATATTGCCCTGCGCCCCCTGGGCCTGGGCGAAGAGGTGGCGGCGGATTACCAGATGACAGGCCTGTCGCTGAAGGCGCACCCGATGACGATACTGCGTCCGCTGTTCGATCAGGAGCAGGCCATGCCCTGTGCCGCATTACGGGACATGAAGAGCGGCGCCAATGTACGCGTGGCGGGCGTCGTACTGGTGCGCCAGCGCCCCGGCAAGGGCAACGCGATCTTCATCACGCTGGAGGACGAGGGCGGCATCGCCAACATCGTGCTGTGGGCGCGGCAGTTCGAGATCATGCGCCGCGCGGTGATGGCGGCGCGCATCATGCTGGTCGAAGGCGTGCTACAGGTCAGCAAGGAGGGCGTCGTGCATGTCATGGCCAGCCGCATTCTCGATCGCAGCGAGATGCTGGCCCATCTCTCGGAAATCTATGCCGCCGCGCCCAGGCTCTCTCCCGCCGACGCGTTCGTGCACCCCCAGCATCCCCGCACACCCCCTGTGGATGCGGGCCATCGCCATCCCCGTAATGTCCGGCTGCTGCCGAAATCGCGGGATTTTCACTGAACCGGCGAGGGCAAAACACGCCGAAGAATTGATTTTGCAACCGGCGGGGGATGGCTATGATCGGCGGCTATGATCCATGATCTGCTGATCATCGGCGGTGGCATAAACGGCTCCGCCATCGCGCGCGCGGCGGCTGTGGCGGGGCGGAGCATCCTGTTGGTCGAACAGGGCGATCTCGCTCAGGCGACATCGTCCGCCTCGACCAAGCTGATGCACGGCGGCCTGCGCTATCTTGAGCGCTACGAGTTCAAACTGGTGCATGAATCGCTCACCGAACGCGGCATCATGCTGAAAGCGGCGCCGCATCTGGTCCGACCGCTGGAATTCCGCATCGCACGCGGGCAAGGCGGGCGCTCCTTGCCGATCTTGCGGCTGGGCCTGTGGCTCTACGATCTGCTGGCGCTGCGCGGCGGCCTGCCCCGTTCGCGCACGATCCGGATCGATGACCCGGCGCTGCGCAACCCGCATGGCCTCGGCCTCAGCTATTGGGATGCATGGGTGGACGACGCCCGGCTGGTGGTGGGGAATGCACTGGATGCGGCGGAGCAGGGCGCGACGATCATGACCCGGACGCAGTTCCTGCGCGCGGAGCGAGGCGCGAAGAGCTGGACGATCTCGCTGGATACGCCCAGCGGACCCCGGCAGGTTTCCGCCGCGATGATCGTCAATGCCGCCGGCCCCTGGGTGGAGCGCGTTCTGCACGAAGGCTTCGCCGCCCATGCCCCCATCGCCAACACTTCGCGCAGCCGCCTGCGCCTCGTGCAGGGCAGCCACCTCATCGTGCGGCGCTGTTTTGCGGGCGATCATGCCTGGTTGTTCCAGCAGCCTGACGGGCGGATCGTGTTCGCCATTCCCTATCAGCAGGAATGGACGCTGATCGGCACCACCGACATGCCGGTGGAAAGCCCGGAGGATGCGCACATCGGCGCGGAGGAAACCGCCTATCTGCTGGATGCCGTCAATCGCTATCGCCGCGTGCCGCTCACAGAGGCCGATATTGTATCCCGCTACGCCGGAATCCGCGCCCTTTATGACGATGGCACAGCCTCTGCGGCTGCGGTCAGCCGCGATTATCATCTCGACCTCGATCGTGCCGGGCCGCCGCTTTTGAACGTGTTCGGCGGCAAGATCACGACGGCGCGGCATCTGGCCGACGATGTCCTTGCGCGGCTGGGTATCGCGACGGGCGGCACGCATCACCGTCCACTGCCGGGCGGCGACTTTGCCGACTTTGCAGCCCTGCTGGAGACGTATCGGGGCCGTTGGCCGTTTCTCGACGAGGCGACGCTCGATCGCATGGCCAGCGCTTATGGCACGCGGCTCCCGCTGGTGATGGGTGATGCGCACGCCGGGGCGGACATGGGGCAGGATTTCGGGGCGGGCCTCACCGCGCGGGAGGTCGATTATCTGATCGCGCATGAATGGGCGCGAAGCGCGGAAGACATATTGTGGCGGCGCACCAAGCTCGGATTGCGTCTAAGCGTCGCGCAGGCCGAGGCGGTGCAGGCCTATGTCGCGGAGAAAGGCGTATGAGCGGCAGAAGCATCATCGCGATCGACCAGGGCACCACTTCCACCCGCGCGATCCGCTTCGGGGAAGATGGCACGATCCTCGCCTCCGCATCCCGCGAGCTGCCGCAACATTATCCGCGCGCGGCCTGGGTCGAACAGGATCCGGAAGACATCTGGGCAGGCACGCTGGCCTGCCTGCGCGACGTGATCGACGATGTCGCCGTCGCCATCGGCATCACCAACCAGCGCGAGACGATCATCCTGTGGGACAGGGAAACGGGCCAACCGCTGCATAACGCCATCGTGTGGCAGGACCGCCGCACCGCCGAGCTATGCCAGGCCATGCGCGCGGACGGGCTGGAGCCCCTCGTTCGCGAAAAGACCGGACTGCTGCTCGATCCCTATTTTTCCGCCACCAAGTTGCGCTGGCTGCTGGATAACATCGATAGCGCACGGACGCGGGCCGATGCGGGCAGGCTCGCCGCCGGAACCGTGGACAGTTTTCTTCTCTGGCGGCTGACCGGCGGGCGGGTGCACGCGACCGACGTTACCAACGCCGCGCGTACCATGCTCTACGATATCCGGCATCACCGATGGGACGAGGAGCTGCTGCGCCTGTTCGACATTCCTGCCGCGCTGCTGCCCGAAGTACGGGATAACGCCTGCGTCTTCGGGCTGAGCGACGCCGCGCTCACCGGACGGTCGCTCCCCATCGCCGGCATGGCGGGCGACCAGCAGGCCGCGCTGATCGGCCAGCGCTGCTTTGCGCCGGGGAAGGTCAAATCGACCTACGGCACCGGCTGCTTCCTGCTCGCCAACATCGGGATGGAGCCGGTGCTATCGCGGAACCAGCTGCTCACCACGCCCGCATACCGCTTCGGTGGCGAGCACGCCTATGCGCTCGAAGGTTCGATCTTCATCGCGGGCGCGGCGGTAAAATGGCTGCGCGACACGCTAGGGATCATCGCCTCCGCCGAGGATACAGCGCGGCTGGCGGCCAGCGTGCCGGACGATCACGGCGTGCATCTTGTCCCCGCATTCGTCGGACTGGGCGCGCCGCACTGGCGTAGCGATGTCCGCGCCGCGATCACCGGGTTGACGCTCGACTCAGGCCCAGCGCATTTCGCGCGCGCGGCGCTGGAAGCTGCCGCGTTCCAGACCGGCGATCTGCTTGATGCGATGGCGGCGGACGGCATGGCCGCGCCTTCGCTGATGCGGATCGACGGGGGCATGGCCAGCAACGACTGGTTCGCCCAGTGTCTCGCTGACCTCATCGGCGTGCCGGTCGAGCGCCCGCGACATCATGAAAGCACCGCCTTTGGTGCCGCCCTGCTCGGCGGGATAACAATGGGGTTGTGGCCAAAACACGGGCCTGAGGGATTGTCCCCGGACCGCCGATTTCACCCGCAATATGACGCGGCAAGGCGCGCGGAGCTGCGACAGGGCTGGCAGCGCGCCGTGGGCGCGGTACTGGGATAATCGCCATGGCCAAGCTGATCCTGTTCAACAAACCCTATGACGTGCTGTCGCAATTCACCGATCGGGGCAGCGATACCGCGCGCGCCACCCTGTCCGATTTCATCGCCGCGCCGGGCGTTTACCCGGCCGGGCGGCTGGATAGGGACAGCGAGGGGCTGCTGCTGCTCACCGACGATGGCAGGCTTCAGGCGCGCATTGCCGATCCCCGATTCAAGCTGCCGAAAACATATCTGGTGCAGGTTGAAGGCGAGGCGGACGCCGCAAGCCTTGAGCGGCTGCGGCGGGGCGTGGATCTGAAAGACGGGCCAACCCTCCCCGCAAGCGTCGAACGGATCGCGGAACCGGCTTTATGGCCGCGCACGCCGCCGGTGCGCTTTCGCAAGACGGTGCCCGATTGCTGGCTCAGGCTCACCCTCCGCGAGGGCCGCAACCGTCAGGTACGCCGCATGACGGCCGCAGTCGGTCATCCCACGCTCAGGCTGGTGCGGTGGAGCATCGGCGACTGGTCGCTGGAGGGCATCGCCCCCGGCGAATGGCGCGAGGCGGACCCCGCCGCCCGCTTATAGCGCGACCTGGTGTACCCAGCCTTCGGGTCCGGGCGCTTGTCCGCGCTGGATTGCCGTGAGGCGCGTTCTCAGCGCTTCCGTGCGGAGGCCTGTGCCGCCATTGCCGATCATGAAATCGCCCTTGGTGGACTTGACCTGGCCAACCGCCGCCAGCACCGCCGCAGTGCCACAGGCGAACACCTCCCTGAGCTTGCCGCTTTGCGCATCGGCGCGCCAGTCGTTGATCGAGTAAGGCCGCTCCTCGACGCTCACCCCATCCGCGCGCAGCAATTGCAGGATCGAATCACGGGTGATGCCGGGCAGGATCGTTCCGCCAAGTGGCGGCGTAACGACGCTGCCATCGTCGAACAGGAAGAACAGGTTCATGCCGCCCAGCTCCTCGACCCATTTATGTTCGGAGGAATCGAGGAACACGACCTGATCGCACCCCTTATCGATCGCTTCGGCCTGCGCGATGAGGCTCGCGGCGTAATTACCGCCGCATTTCGCCGCGCCCGTACCTCCCGGCCCCGCGCGGTTGAAATGATCCGAAACCCAGATGCTCACCGGCTTGGCGCCGCCCTTGAAATAGGCACCGACAGTGCAGGCGATGACGCAGAAGATGAATTCCGACGCGGGCTTCACGCCCAGAAACGCTTCGCTGGCGAACATGAACGGCCGCAGATAGAGGCTACCCTCGCCGCCCGGCACCCATTTCTCGTCGATGCGGATCAGTTCCTCGCAGGCCTGGACGAACACATCCTCGGGCAGCTCCGCCATCGCCATGCGGCGCGCGGAGGCGTTGAACCGCTGCGCGTTGCGTTCGGGACGGAACATGGTGATCCCGCCATCCGCGCCGCGATAGGCCTTCAACCCCTCGAAAATCTCCTGCGCATAGTGCAGTACCGCTGCGGCGGGATCGAGCTGGAACGGCGCACGCGCGCGGACCTGCGGCTCGTGCCAGCCCTTCTCGGCGCTCCACCGGATCGTCACCATATGGTCGGTAAACACGCGCCCGAAGCCGGGGTCGGCCATCAGGGCGGTGCGCGCTTCCTCGCTCTGCGCGTTGGGGTTGCGGATGATCTCAAACTGCATGGCATCCTCTTGCGAAATGCGACTCTTGTTATCCGGCTATGGCGCGTCTTTTTTTGCATTTCAAGCAAAATAGGGAATGGAGACTGACCTTTTTATAGAATTTTGTGTCTCTTTATAAGATAAAGTTGTAATTATATTACAAAACCCTTGTTTCGGTAATGGTGGCAAGTAATTCGTCGATCGTGCCGAGCAGCAGCGCGACGTCCGCGTCGCGGGAAAGGCGATGATCGCCATCCTTCACCAGCACCGTCCGCACGTCAACCGAACGAAGGCGCTCCGCCGCGCGCAACGGGATTTGCCACGGCACCACATCATCCGCCTGTCCATGCAGGAACCGCACAGGGCAGGAAAGGGGAATATCCACATCCAGCAGCCGGTTGGCCTCACCCGATTGCCAGAAGCCATAGGTCGTCACATAGCCTGCTTCATCATAGTCCGATGGCTCCACGATCCGGCCGTAAGCACGCAATTCGCCCTTCTGGGCATCGGTAAAGCCCCAGTCTGTGAAGTCCGGCGCGGCGGCGATGCCCACCAGGCCGACGGTCCGCTCCTTCAAGGCCATCGCCGCCAAAAGCGCCAGCCAACCTCCCATCGAAGAGCCTATCAGAACCACCCCGCCTTCCGGCCAGACATGGGCGACGAGGGCCAGCACATCGTCGCGCCAGATGTCGAGCGTGCCGTCCTCGAACGCGCCGCCGCTTGCCCCGCAACCGGAATAATCGAGCAGCAGGCAGGCCCGTCCCCGCGCATGGGCGTAGGCAAAGACCGCCTGCGCCTTGCCGCCTTCCATGTCAGACATATAGCCGGGCAGGAACACCAGCAGCGGCCCCGCGCCGGGCGCGAACCTGTAGGCAAGGCGTACGCCATCGGCGCGAACTAAGAAATCCGGTGCATCGGGCATATCCCGCTAGTGCCCGGATCGGGTGCGGCTTACAAGCCGAAGGCGCCGACCGGCTTCACCTTTTTGTCCGAAGCGCACATCGTCCTCAGCGCTCGCCACTCCGAGGGCTGCAAGGCGGGAGCATAGGTTCGGCGCGTGTCATGGGCATCGGCGAAAAGCGCATAGCGGCTGGCGGAGGAGGGATGGCTCGCGAGCCAGTTCAGCGCCTGGGCTTCGTCCTCCAGATCGGATCTTTCCCCTTTATTCCGGCCTCTTTTTGCGCCCTTGCCGGGCAAGGCGGGCTCCATGCGCCGGAAGAAATCCGCCGTCGGCAGCGGAGAAATATTGGCGGCCCTCATTTTCGCGATCGCCGTCAGATCGGCCTCATGCTCCGCCTCGCGCCCATAGCTCAGGCTGAGGAGCGCATTGATATTCGAGCCCGCAGTCCCGTTCATCCCGCCCAGTATGACCGACAACCCCAGCTGGCGCAGCAACGCAGCCATCGTATCCCGATGCTCGACATGGCCCAGCTCATGCCCCAATACCCCTGCCACTTCATCGGGGGATTTCGCCTGCTGGAGCAACCCGTCGAAGATCACGATGCGTCGGCCCGGCAGGGCGACGGCATTCACCATCGGGATGTTTGCAACCTCTATCGAGCGCGCGTTGGCATCGGGGTCGATCCGCGTGGTCAGGGCTTTGAGCGCGGCACTGCCCTGCGGCGTGGCGCAGAAGCGCCCGCCAAAATCGCCGACCATCGCATCGCCGAGATTGTCCTCGAAGCTCTGCGGCACGACCGGGGCGATCCAGCCGGGCGCGCTGACGCCCACAAAAACCGCCAGCGCCGCAATGGAGGCCAGAACGGCGCTGGCCTTCCACAAGCCGATGCGGTCGATGAACCCGCCATAGCGCACCTTGCGAGGCAGCAGCGCGGCCAATCCGTCAGGGATCGCGTCTTGTGGGAGACCGATGCGCCAGCCCGGCGCCTCCTTGAGGCCGAACACGGCATCCGCGCCCGGAAGATCGAGCGCGGCGAGGTCCGCCCACGCATAGGGGCCGGATTCCCAGCTGCCGCCAATCAGCCGGAAAGAGGTCGCGTCTCCCGCCAGTCGCGCGCCCCAGCGATTGGCATTGCGGCCGTCATAATGCCAGACCTCGGCCTCCACATTATCCTCCACGCGTCAGAACGCCCCCACGTCCATCGCATCGAGCAGCCCCTCGCCATGCTGCGATTCGCGCGTAGTGGACTGGGTGAGCGCATTAAGGTCAATCTCGCCATAGGCTTCCAGATGGGTGATGAAGAACTTCCAGTGGCGATATTGGAGGAATATCCAGCCAATGCCCAATGTGCCAACAACGAGCAAAATATCTCCAAAGAACAGCTTGAGCCAGTCGTCCGTCGTGGCCTCAAACTGAAAATCCAGATTCTCCAGCCGCAGCGCGCCGATTCCCTCGCGCAGAAACGCCGCGTAATAGGCCAGTGCAATAAGACCGAGCAGCGCATAGATGCCCACAATGATCACCACCAAGGCAATGGCGGCGATCACGGGCGGATAGTTGGTGTGGAGGAACACAGATCCAATGAACCCGCCGATGGTGGCAACATATGCCACGCCGATGATGGCCAAAAGGAACGGCGCGAGATAAAACAGCAGGAACCGCTTGAACACTGGCTTCACACGCGCATTGCAACGAAAGCCGTGCGGACCAAAGCTCATCTTGTTCCAGCGCTCGTTCCACAGGCTGATCATGGCCCAGGGAACCATCAGATAGAGCGGTATCATGCCCACGACATTGCGCCACATATAGGACCAGCCATATTTCCAGCCGCCGTCGTCGCTACCGCCGCGAATACCGTGCCAGTAGGTACGGCTCAGGCGATAGCGCACGGCCCGGAACCGCGCCACGCCGCCCAGATAGAAGATCAGCACAAACGCCGCGAAACCCGTCCCCATCGCAACCCCGGCAAAACCGCGTATCACCAGCGCCTGCACCCCGAATTGCAGGAACAGGAACGGCAAGCCCAGCAGCACCAGCACCATCAGGAAGCCCAGAAACAGCTCCTTCCCCGTGCCGGTCCATTCCAGCCGGTCATCGATGAAGCGGGTACGGGACCAGAGGTAGCGCCGCGTGCGCGTCGTCGCCCAGAAGCGATAGAAGCCCAAAGTCACGATCGTCAGCAACAGATTGGTGAACGCGATCGGCGCATATTCGCGCCATGTGCCATCGAAACCGAAGGCACTCCCCTGCTGGTCTTCCATATTCCTCTCCCCCAAAAGCCCCGCCGGGGAATGAATAGCCGGCCTGCCCATTCGTCAAGCATATTAGCCGCAGAGCATCGGAAATGGACGCTTTAGGTTGACAGAATAACCGATTGCCCGCTTAAGAACCGCCATTATCCACCCATGAAGACAGTCCGCAGCCATGACCGCGCTCATCAGTATTACCCTGCCCGATGGATCGTCACGAGAAGTCGCGCCCGGCACGACACCGGCGGACATCGCCGCCGCGATCGGCCCCGGTCTCGCCAAGGCGGCGCTCGCCGCGCGGGTGGATGGCGAACTGGTGGACATCAACCGCCCGCTGGAGCGTGACGCAAGCCTCGCGCTCGTCACCGCCAAGGACGAGGCGGACGCGCTGGAGCTGGCGCGGCACGACTTTGCCCATGTGCTGGCGGAAGCGGTGCAGGCGCTGTGGCCCGATACGCAGATCACCTTCGGCCCCTCCACCGACGACGGCTTTTATTACGACTTCGCGCCCGGCGCGCACGGCCCGTTCACCGAGGACGACCTGCCCGTCATCGAGGTGAAGATGCGCGAGATCATCGCGGCGGACAAGCCGCTTACCCGCGAGGTGGTGGCGCGGGATGCCCTGATCGCGCAATGGCGCGCTGCGGGCGAGACCTTCAAGGCAGAATGGGCGGCGGAGCTGCCGCAGGGCGAGGAGCTGACGGTCTATCGCAGCGGCACCGACTGGTACGACATGTGCCGCGGCCCGCATCTCGCCTCCACCGGCAAGCTCGACCCTCAGGCGTTCAAGCTGATGCGCGTTTCCGGCGCTTACTGGCGCGGCGACCAGAAGAACGCCCAGCTCTCGCGCATCTACGGCACCGGCTGGCTCAGCAAGAAACAGCTCGACGCCCACCTCACCCGCCTTGAGGAAGCCGCCAAGCGCGACCACCGCAGGCTGGGCGCGGAGATGAACCTGTTCCACCTCCAGCAGGAGGCGCACGGCTCCGTTTTCTGGCATCCCAAGGGCTACCTCATGTGGCGCGAGCTGGAAGCCTATATGCGCCGCGCGATCGATGGCGCAGGTTACAAAGAGGTCAAGACCCCGCAGGTGATGGACGCGCGCCAGTGGGAGCAGTCCGGCCACTGGGGCAAGTATCGCGAGAACATGTTCGTCATCCCGGACGAGGTTCCCAACACCGAGGACGAAGGCCCGCTGGTGTCTGACGACGCCGACTGGATGGCGCTCAAACCGATGAACTGCCCGGCGCATGTGCTAATCTTCCGCCAGGGCATCAAGAGCTATCGCGACCTGCCGCTGCGTATCTACGAGAATGGCTGCTGCCATCGCAACGAGCCGCATGGTGCGCTGCATGGGCTGATGCGCGTGCGCCAATTCACGCAGGACGACGCGCATATCTTCTGCCGCGAGGATCAGATCGTTGAGGAAGTCCGCGCCTTCTGCGCGCTCGCCGACCGGATCTACAAGGACTTCGGCTTCACTTATTCGATCAAGCTCGCGCTACGCCCCGAAAAGCGCTTCGGCACCGAGGAAATGTGGGACATGGCGGAAGCCGAGCTGCGCGATGCGGTCGCGGCGGCGGGCCTCAACACGCCGGAATATGGCTGGGAAGAGTTGCCGGGCGAAGGCGCCTTCTATGCGCCCAAGCTCGAGTGGCACCTGACCGACGCGATCGGCCGCACCTGGCAGGTCGGCACCATCCAGTCGGATCGGGTGCTGCCCGAGCGGCTCGACGCCGCCTATGTCGGCGAGGATGGCGACAAGCACCGCCCGGTGATGCTCCACCGCGCGATCTTCGGCTCCTATGAGCGGTTTATCGGCATCCTGATCGAGCATTATGCCGGCCGCCTGCCGCAATGGCTCGCCCCGGTCCAGGCGGTAGTGACGACCATCGTGTCGGACGCGGACGACTATGCGCGGCAGGTGCTGGAGAAGCTCAAGGCCGCGGGCATCCGGGCTGACATCGACCTGCGCAACGAGAAGATCAACTACAAGATCCGCGAGCACAGCCTCGCCAAGGTTCCGAACCTCCTCGTCGTCGGCAAGCGCGAGGCCGAGGAAGGCAAGGTGGCTCTGCGCGTGCTCGGCGCAGACCAACCGCAGCAGATCATGACGCTCGACGAAGCGGTCTCGGCCCTTGCACTCGAGGCGCGCGCTCCCGATATGCGGTGATGCATCCGCGCCACATGGGACGCATTTGTTAACCACGGTGCGCTTAGTGCCCCTTTTCGTGCGTGCATAAAACCGCTAGAAGCCCGCAATTCGTAACCACAGGAGAAACTGCTATACCACCTCCAATGATGCGCCGCCCGCTGGCGCCCCCCCCGCCCAAGTCCGGCCCGCGATACAATGAATTCATCACCGTGCCCAAGGTACGCGTGATCGACGAGAACGGCGAAAATCTGGGCGTTCTTTATACCCGCGAGGCGATTGAGCAGGCTGCGGAAGTAGGCCTGGATCTGGTGGAAGTGTCGCCCACGGCCGACCCGCCGGTGTGCAAGTTTCTCGATATCGGCAAATATAAATACGAGGCCCAGAAGAAGGCGAATCTCGCCCGCAAGACCCAGAAGACGCAGGAGATCAAGGAGATCAAGATGCGTCCGAACATCGACGATCATGATTATGACACGAAGATGCGATCGGTCGTGAAGTTCCTGGAAGAGGGCGACAAGGTAAAGGTGACGCTGCGCTTCCGCGGGCGTGAGCTGTCGCACCAGCAGCTCGGCATGGCGCTGCTCCAGCGCGTGGCCGAGGAAACCGCCGAAGTGGCCAAGGTCGAAGCCTATCCCCGCATGGAAGGCCGCCAGATGCTGATGGTGATTTCGCCGAAATAATAGCGGCACCGTGCAGCGCTTGCTGTAAAAAGGGTTTTGCCGCCTTATCTTTGCGGCATGACACAACCGACCCTCTATATCCCGCATGGCGGCGGGCCGTGCTTCTTCCTCAACGAGGACGGGAGCTGCCCGCCCATGTGGCGCGCGATGCAGGCTTATCTTGCCAATCTGGTCAACGGCCTTGCCGAGCGACCGAAGGCGATCCTGATCGTTTCCGCGCATTGGGCAGAGCCGCAGTTTACCGTGCATGTGGGCGAGCGACCGGGGCTATTGTTCGATTATTATGGCTTCCCGCCACACACCTATGATCTGCGGTGGGACGCACCTGCTGCGCCCGATGTTGCGCGCAGAGCGGGTCACCTGTTGCGGCAGGCCGGCTTTCAGACCGGCGAGGAGGCGGAGTGCGGATGGGATCATGGTGTGTTCATCCCGATGATGGTGGCGCTACCCGATGCGGACATTCCTGTCGCGCAATTGTCTTTGTGCGTACCTAACCGTCATGCCGATTATGATCCGGGGATGCACATCCGCGCAGGCGAGGCGCTGGCGCCGTTGCGCGAAGAAGGCGTGCTCATCATTGGCTCCGGTATGAGCTTCCACAACCTCAGGCTGATCGGCGCGCCGATCGAACAGGCGACAGAGGAGTTTGACGAGGCGCTGACCGGGATTGTTACCCTGCGGGACGCGCAAGCGCGCAACAGCGGCCTCACGACATGGGCCGATCTCCCCCACGCGCGCACAGCGCATCCACCCGGTGGGGGCGAGGATCATCTCATCCCGCTGATGGTCGCCGCTGGCGCCGCTCGTGAGGATCGCGGCATCAGGACCTACAAAGACAGCGTTCTCGGCTGGACGGTATCGGCCTATCAGTTCGGCTAATCGGAGACAAATTGGCGCGCAGCCCCGCCGTATTCACTTCAGCGCGGCGCAGGCTTCCTGAATCCGGGTGCAGGCTTTCTTCAGCACCTCTTCCGACGTCGCATAGCTGATGCGGAAGGCCGGGCTGAGACCGAATGCCCCGCCATGCACCGCCGCGACCTTCGCCTCGTCGAGGAAATAGCCGATCAGCTCCTCGTCGGTGGTGATCTTCGCGCCCTTGGGCGTGGTCTTGCCCATCAGGCCGCTTGCATCAGGATACACATAGAACGCGCCTTCCGGCACCGGGCAATCGAGGCCGGGTGCGTCGTTGAGCATCGCGACGACCATGTCGCGGCGCTTCTTGAACGCGGCATTGCGCTCTTCGAGGAAATCCTGATCGCCGGTCAGCGCCGCTACCGCTGCCGCCTGACTGATCGAGCAGGGGTTGGAGGTGGACTGGGACTGCAACTTGCTCATCGCCTTGATGATCCACTCCGGTCCGCCCGCGAAGCCGATGCGCCAGCCGGTCATCGCAAACGCCTTGGAGCAGCCGTTGACGGTCAGCGTGCGCTCGTAAAGATCGGGGCAGACCTGCGCGATGGTGGCAAAGGGCGTCGGCGCGTACCAGACATGCTCGTACATGTCGTCGGTCATCACCAGCACATGCGGATGGCGCAGCAGCACCTCGCCCAGCGCCTTCAGCTCCTCGGCGCTATAGGCCGCGCCGGAGGGGTTGGAGGGGGAGTTCAGCATCACCCACTTGGTACGCGGCGTGATCGCGGCATCGAGCTGCGCGGGCGTGATCTTGTAACCCTGGCTCGCCGGGCCTTCGATAAACACCGGCGTACCGCCCGCGAAGTTCACGATGTCGGGGTAGCTCACCCAATAAGGCGCGGGGATGATCACCTCGTCGCCCACGTCCACCGTCGCCACCAGCGCGTTGAACAGGGTGTGCTTGCCGCCCGCGTTGACGCTGATCTGGTTGCGGGCATAGACGAGGCCGTTGTCCCGCTTGAACTTGTGCGCGACGGCATCCTTTGCCTCCGCCGTGCCATCGACATCGGTATATTTCGTCTGGCCCGCACGAATCGCGGCGATTGCGGCGTCCTTCACGAAATCGGGCGTGTCGAAATCCGGCTCACCCGCCGAAAGGCCGATCACGTCAACACCCTCGCTCTTCAGCTTGTTCACCCGCGCGCTCATGGCGAGCGTGGCGGAAGGCTGGATGCGGCCGAGAGCAGCGGAGGTCCGGGTCATGCTGAGGCTTTCTCTATCGTGGAGCTTGAAGATGCAGCGCCTTTAGCGCCGCTTGCACGCGGGGGCAACCGTGCTGCGCTTGCGAAATTAGGATCGGACGAGCTGCGCCGCGACCATCCCGCGCGCGGCATTGCCGATGAAGAAGCCGCGTTCCAGATCATAAGGCCGCAGATCGCCCTCCACCGCCTCGCCCAGTGCGACAAGGCTGGCGCGCAGAACACCGGGCAGCAACCCGCGTGACAACGGCGGCGTCACCAGCTTGTCACCGCGCTCGACGAATATGTTGGTAAAGCTGCCCTCGGTCAGAAATCCGTCTTCGTCCGCCAGCAGCACCTCATAGGTACCGCCCGCCGCAAGCGCGTCGCGATACAGGCCGCGCTCGGTGGTCTTGTGGCGCAACCGCCAGTCATCCGCTGCGGCCACCCGTTTGACGATCGCCACCTGCATGATCGGCTGAGGCCAGGTCTGATGTGCCCGGACCTCTATCGAAACCGCACCCCCGCGCGACGCGAGCAACCGGACCCGGCTTCTCTGCCGCAGCCGGAAGGTCGCCGCCTGCAATTCGTTGCGTACGCTGTGCCGGTCGAACGCGAAGCCCAGCGCGTCAGCGCTACGCTTGATCCGCTCCATATGATATTCGAGCAGCGGCATACCTTCCTGGGGATCGAAGGCGATGGTCTCGACGAGATCAAACTGCACGGAATGAACCTCTTTCATGCATCATCCTGTCCGGCCGCGACCAGCGAAGCGCCCAGAAACCGCGCCTTGTCGAGACATTCATTCCATTCGCTTTCCGCCCGCGAGTCCGCCACCAGACCCGATCCCAACCCGATCACGCCGTGGGTCATTCCCTTTTCCACGCAAACCGTGCGGATGGCAACATTGAAGGCGGCGTTGCCCCCGGCGTCGATCGCGCCGATCGTGCCGGTATAGGGGCCGCGCGCATAATAAGTCTCGAGGCCGTGGAGGATTTCCATCGCCCGGATCTTGGGCGCGCCGGTGATCGAGCCGCAGGGAAACAGGGCGCGCAACACATCGACCGCATCGAGCCCCTCGCGCAGACGCGCGGTGACGGTGGACGTCATCTGATGGACGGTGGGATAGCTTTCGATCGTGAATAGCTTGGGGACGCTCACACTGCCCGTCTCGGCGATACGCGAAAGGTCGTTGCGGAGAAGATCGACGATCATCAGGTTTTCCGCGCGCTGCTTGGGATCGGCGCGCAGGGCGTCGGCAAGGGCGGCGTCGCGCTCCCGATCGGCATCGCGCAGGGCGGTGCCCTTCATCGGACGGGTGAGGAGGCGGCCATGCTCCAGCGTGAAGAACAGTTCGGGCGAAAGGCTGAGCAGCCAGTGATCGCCCGTGAACAGCAGCGCCCCGTGCCCCGCAGCCGCCCGCGACCGCAGGGCGGCATAATAAGCGGCGGGATCATCGCCGATATCAACATGGCACGGGAAGGTGAAATTGGCCTGATAGATGTCGCCAGCGCGGATATTCTCCTGCACCGCCTCGAATCCGGCGTGATAGTCCGCCGCCGAAATCAGCGGTCGCAGCGTGGCGGGTGTCGGTGCGGCGCCCCGGGGCAACAGCGCCGCGACCGCATCCGGCGCGATGTCTTCCGCGCGCCCGAACAGGCCGAACCACAGCAGGGGCGGATCGCCGGGCAGCCGCCTGACCGGGAGCGCGGCCAGACGCGGTTCCAGCGCATAACCCGCTTCATAGGCGAGATAGCCCGCCGCATGGAGGCCCGCCTCCCCCGCCGCCCGCAGCCGCTCCAGCGCTGGCGCGACCTCCTCCAGCCGGTCTGCCCGGATGATGTCCACCGCGTCGCGATAGAGCCGGGCCGGGCGCGCGCCTTCCGCCCGGGCATCGTCGATCAGGACAAAGGGCATCGCGGGAGGAAAGGGCTGTTGCATGGCTCAAGTCCTATTGCAGCCACGCACCGTGGCTCCAACCCTTTTCTCGGCCTTCGCTTGATTTTGCGCGCGCCTGCCTTATGGCCGCGGCATGATGGAATCACCCGCCTCACCGAACCAGCGCGCCGTCGGCCCGGCGATCCGGCGCGGCGTGGCCGGGCGCTGCCCCGCTTGCGGCAAGGGCAGGCTGTTCGCCCGCTTTCTCAAACCTGTTTCGGCCTGCGCGCACTGCGGCGAGACGCTCAGCGGCCATCAGGCGGACGATTTTCCCGCCTATATTGTCATTCTGCTGCTCGGCCATATCCTCGTGCCGACGATGATCGAGGTCAACAGCGCGTTCGCCATCCCCGTCGGCTGGCAAGCGACGATCTGGCCTGCCCTTGCCGCGCTGCTGGCACTCGTCCTGATCCAGCCGTCAAAAGGCGCGGTCATCGCCTATCAGTGGGCGCGGCGTATGCACGGCTTTGGGGGCAAACAGCACGGATAGAGTCTGGCGGAGACGCCGACCGCCTGAGGTATGTAGCGATCCGACTCAATTTGTAACAATTTATCTTTATGTAACAGTATATTGATACAATTTCCCGCCTCGCGCTATTGCAATACGTCTCAAACAATGGCAAATTTTTTGGCGGGTAAATTGATGGGTTAATATGCCAAAGGTTGCACAAGAGATGAAGCCGCTAGCTGTGGGTAGGCTTCAACACCCCGGACCACCGCGCCAAAGCAACATCACATATGCCGTGGGAGGCGTGGCGGGACTCATGCTGCAAATCACGGCCACAGGTGCACGGTCATGGATATTGCGAACGCTAGTCGGAACACTGCGTCGTGAGATTGGCTTAGGCTCTTACCCCGAAATATCGCTCGGCGATGCGCGAGACAAAGCGCGCACCGTCAAAGACAGCATAAAGGCTGGTATTGATCCTATTGAACAGAGGAAGGCCGCTCGCGCCAGTTTGATCGTACAGCAAAAGCGTGGCCTGACATTCGATGACGCCGTACAAAAATATTTGGCGACCAAGACAGCAGAATTTCGAAATGAGAAGCACAAGAAGCAATGGCGTTCCACGCTCGATACCTATGCCGCACCAGCAATCGGTAAGATGCAGGTCGCGGATATTGGTGTGCACGATATTTTGCGGGTTTTGGAACCGATTTGGACAACCAAGACGGAAACAGCCAGCCGCCTTCGTGGGCGAATTGAAAACGTCCTAGCATGGGCAACAGTAAAAGGGCACCGCACTGGTGATAATCCTGCCCGCTGGCGAGGTCATTTGTCTGAAACGTTGCCAAAGCCCAGCAAGGTTGGGGATCGTGGCAATCATCCCGCGTTGGCACTTAAGGATGCGGCTACTTTTTTCGAATCTTTGCGGAAACGGGAAGGGACAGCAGCGCGCGCATTGGAATTTCTAATGCTGACAGCTACACGATCTGGCGAGGTCCGTGGTATGTGCTGGTCCGAATATCAAGCTGACGAACAATTATGGATTATTCCAGCCGCCCGGATGAAAGCGGGCAAGGAACACCGCATTCCGCTCACCAAAGAAGCCGTGGCGCTTCTAAAAGCCATGCCCAAAATGCAAGGTAGTGAATTTGTATTTGCAGCGCCACGCGGTGGCAAACTTTCCGACATGTCAATCAGCGCGGTAATGCGCCGAATGCAAGATCAAGAAGAGCAAAAAAAGCACACAGGTTGGATCGACCCACGTTCAGGAAGGCTCGCGGTGCCTCACGGCATGAGAAGTGTTTTCCGCGATTGGGCGGCTGAACACACTGAATATCCAACCGAGATGGCTGAGATAGCGTTAGCTCACACCATAGCAAATAAGGTTGAAGCCGCATATCGACGTGGAGACATGATTGAGAAGCGACGGCTAATGATGTCAGATTGGGCAGCTTTTTTGCTGGAGAAGAGCCCATGACAAGCTTTGGGCATGTCATCATTCATGCGATTAGGGGAAATAAGCAACCTCTATACGATTATTTGATGTCACCTGATGAGCCATTGGGCATGGCGGAGCGTGAATTTCTCGTGCATTATCTCAAAAACGCAAAACGTGGCCGCCCTGAAAAACAAACAGTTTTGCCGACCACCCAGTTTAAGGCAGTGATAGAATACACCGAAAACAGAGATTCGGGTACAAAACCGGAGTCCGTTGCGAATACTATCTATACCCGCTTGGGTGTCGGGCGTTCAACTTTTTACAAGTGGATAGAAGAATTTGATAAGCTTCTCAGTCCTTATACTGATGAGCAACGTGCACTGATAATTCAATCCCTCAAAGCCAGTGAATTGTAGCCGGAATGGGCCGCACTGACTTGGCAATTCTACTCACAAAGGAGCCCTTCATTGGGCTGACGAAATGCTTCAAACTTATCCGCTCATAGCAGTTCGTCAACTTTAAGGTAGTGTCTCAGTTTGAGTATTGACAGATCGGCTATCGCATACAGTCACCATTTCCTATATGCCTAGCGGAAAGCATGGAGGAACTGGATGGATTGCGATTGGTTATTCTTGAACAAAGACGGCACCAAAATCGAAGCCACACTTAAGGAAGCGACTGAACCCTCGCCGGGTGACGGCAAGTGGAATAATAGTGTGCCGTATGTGGTCAGATATGTCCTTACAGGTAGGGTAACCAACCCTAATCCGTTCGTGATCGCCACGGAACAATGAAAGTTCCAGATGCCTAGAGGCACATGCAGAACGAAGCGTCCACCTGAGGCTATCGGACTTGCCGTAATGGTTGGCAGATTGCTACCACCGAAACTGAGGACGAGCGCGAGGAATTATCCCGCGCTTCCATTAGCTTGGTAAAGCTGGCGGCAAAAGCGGCAGAGAATATGAGCCCGCGCAGCGAGGGGAAATCGCCCTGAAGACAGCGAAAAAGCGCTAGCACAAATAGCACTTGCGTTATGTCCCAAAACCTGCTCTCATTTGAGAGTAAAAATTGGGACATACTATGAGCGAGCCTGCTATCTTTGTTGAACCGCTGTATCGTGACGCCGAGTTGGTGTTGATGAACCTCGATTTCGACGGTCTGCTGGACGTTGTCCGGCAGGCTCACGAGGAAGGTGGCTACGTGAGCCGCAACGATGTGAAAGGCTGGCGCTTGATCGCGACGCACAACAGGGCTGTGCGGGCTTTACGGGACCGTTTCAATGGCAAAGACTGGGAGAGGGAGGATACCGAGAACCAAGAGGGTATCCGTAACCCTAAGCTCGGCATACGCATTATCGCGGCCAATTTCGATGATTTGGCTGGCAACCCTGACAAAGGCGTCACCCCCTCCAACCTGCGTCCCAAAGGACGGGCATCATGGCGCAAGACTCGTTGCAACCACACTGGTTGGCTTCCGGGGCTCGCGCTGCCTGAACCCGTCCATCAACAGTGGCAGACGTGGGTGCTAGGAATCTCGTCCGATGACGAAGGCGTCGGTGCTGAGCTTTCGCTCCCACTTGAGTTTAAGGCAAACAAATTTTCGAAGCTGGTGAAGCGAATTATTATCTGCTCACGCGAAGATGGCTTGCCGATTCAGCCAAAGCGTGAGCCGGTAACGCCGCTCGAAGTAATCGATATCCCGTTACAACGAAAGGGATAGTCATGAATCCTGATCGCGTTGAGTTGGTCCGAAAGCGTTTCGGACTGACTAAATCCGGATTCGCCGCGAAGCTCGGCGTTGACCGTCGCACAATCCAGCGCTTTGAGACTGGTGAAGGTGAATTCCCGCAAGGCTGCCTAGACAAGTTGTGCGCGTTCTCCGGCTTTGCGCGGGAGTATTTCTTGAACCCTGCATCGCCGGAGTTCCCAAATCCGGACGGTGTCAGTTTTAGGTCGCTGCGCTCGCTCACAGCTGGCAAACGTGACGCAGCCATGGCGGCTGGAGCAATTGCGTTTGAATTCGATGATTGGGTATCGGACGAATATACTCGTCCGCCCCACGATCTAATCCAAGCGGATGATGTTACGCCCGCCGCCGCCGCCGCCCAGCTCCGCGCGCATTGGGGCATTGGGCTTCGCCCGATCAGCAACGCTGTAAATTTGCTGGAAGCTCATGGCGTTCGGATATTTTCTCTAGCTGAGGAAACGCGTCATTTGGATGCATATTCGCTCTGGCGAAACGATAAGCCATACATTTTCTTGAACACCACGAAGACCGCCGAGCGCAGTCGCCAAGATGCATTTCATGAGCTTGGGCACTTGGTTATGCATCGCCACAAGGGCTCAGCGCATGCGACAGCCGAAGATGAAGCCAACGCTTTTGCGTCGGCCTTTCTCATGCCCCGCGATGACCTTCTCGCAGAGACCACTTGGGGTATGACGCTTACTGATCTAATCAATAAGAAGAAACGCTGGGGTGTTTCTGTGTCTTCCTTAAACTATGCTCTTCATAAACATGGACGACTGTCCGACTGGGTTTATAGAAGCAATTATATCGCTCTGAATAAGTATTTGAAGGATTTGCCTGAAAAAGCAAAAGAACCTGATCCTTTACCACATGAGACTTCTCAGATTTGGATTAAAATTCTCCAAGACTTGTGGAAGCGGGGCTTTCCTCTTTCAAGGATATCTGCACAACTTTGCTTGCCAGAATCCCAATTGAACGATTTGCTATTTGGCATCGCGTCTGACCCGAGCGCTCCGCACAACAGGATGCTGAGTCAAATTTAAACTACGCATGTATGCTTAACACTAAGCCGTAGCATATCGATTAGCTACGATCCCCTTTTTGTTGGAAGCTGTGGTGGTTTGGGATCAGCACCGTTATCGCACAATTTACCTTGGGAATATGCCGGTCCTTCAAGGGCTTTGCAAAGGCAAGTTTGAGCCGCCTCATACATGTAGCGTGAAACTTGGCTTCTAAGTCGTAATCCTTCGGACCGCGCCTCGCTCACTTCGTTGAATTGCTTGCTCCATTCAGAAGTTATGCGTTCATACTCGTTTTGATCCCGCCTAGTGGATTGATCGGGACGGAAGAGTCCTGTCGGGGATTCCCGACGCTGATGCGACGTGCAACATTGCGGCATGCGTACTGGTATCAAGATCGAGGTCATGGCCTCGGACAGGGTTCGGCTTGAAACGATAACCGCGGCACGGAGTTCGCCGCAGAAGCATGTCTGGCGGGCGCGGATCATTCTACTGACCGATCAGGGTGTGGGAACCCTCGCGATCATGGCGGCGACCGGGAAGTCGAAGACCTGCGTGTGGCGCTGGCAGGAACGCTTCATGGCCGAGGGGGTGGACGGTTTGCTGCGCGACAAGACCAGGCCTCCGGGTATCGCGCCGCTTGAGACCGCGCTGGTCGACAAGGTCGTGGCGCTGACGCTGGAGCCGCCCGAACACGAAGCGACGCACTGGACGGTCCGCGCGATGGCCAAGGCGGTCGGCATTGCTGCGTCCTCGGTCGTGAAGATCTGGCACGACCACGGACTTGCCCCTCACCGCTGGCGCAGCTTCAAGCTGTCCAATGACAAAGCCTTTGCCGAGAAGCTTCACGACGTGGTCGGGCTCTACGTCTCGCCGCCTGCCCACGCCATTGTGCTGTCGGTCGACGAAAAGAGCCAGATTCAGGCGCTGGATCGCACCCAGCCGGGGTTGCCGCTGAAGCGCGGGCGCGGGGCGACCATGACCCACGACTACAAGCGCAACGGTACCACCACCCTGTTCGCCGCGCTCAATATCCTCGACGGCTCGGTGATCGGCCGCAACATGCAGCGTCACCGGCATCAGGAGTTTATTCGGTTCCTCAACGCCATCGAAGCCGAGATGCCCGCCGACAAGGCCGTCCATGTCATCCTCGACAACTATGCGACCCACAAACAGCCGAAAGTCCGTGCCTGGCTGGCCAGGCATCCGCGCTGGACCTTCCATTTCGTGCCGACATCCTGCTCTTGGCTCAATGCCGTCGAGGGCTTCTTCGCCAAGCTGACCCGACGCCGCCTGAAAAATGGCGTCTTCCACTCGGTCGTCGACCTTCAGGCCGCCATCAACCGCTTCATCAGGGAGCACAATCAGGAACCACGCCCGTTCGTCTGGAAGGCTGATCCCGATGAAATCATCGCAGCCGTCAGGCGCGGGCACCAAACGTTGGAATCAATCCACTAGAAGCAAATTGAATGGCTGGCCCGGTTTCGGTATCAATTCTTTTTCCGGGCCGATCTGGCATCTCTGGGTGTCGAGGCCGAGGTTCGAACGAAGCGCGGTACGACTGTAAACCTTTGCACATGATCGGAGCAGTGCTCGCTAACTCTTGAAAATATGGCGCAAGTTCGGACTTTGTCTGTGCTGCTGCCTTGATCTCGACTAGCAGCTTCTGCCAGCCCGTCTCTCCGCTGATTTCGTTGATATCCTCCGGAATATCAAAGTAGCCAATAGCGCGTAACATCACTGCTTCGTACACTCGATCTCGCCTGAATAAATCCACAAGCTTGGCTTGCTCATCATTGGCCGTCCTAAGCTTCGTTAAAGCGTTTTCCGCTTCCATAATGCGGCCCCGAGCCTTTGTTTCCTCAAATGTAAGGCGCAGGATCAAATCCTGCTTTCCTTGAAGCTTCAGTTGAGCTTCCTGGAGAGTCACAGCCGTTTGCGCTCCCGCAGTTTGGATGGCAGCGAGTTGGTCGCTCTGTAAATCTGAAAGCCCTTGCATCCGCTGAGTACGTTGAGAGAGTTCATTAAGCTCAATGTTTCGGCGGCCTATCTCAGAACGCAAATAATCTTCCAGCCCCGAAATCCTTGCTGTTGTCCAAAACGAAACGACACCAATAAGCAAAGCCCCTATAGCAACCAAAACGTTCAGCCATTCACGTGTCTCGCTCCAGTCAAACGTCATGGCTCTTAGTCGTCGCTTTTGGGGACGCTTAGAAGAACGATCAGGCATTATGGTTCTTTCGCAGCTGCATCAGTGAATTTATTAGGTAGCCGTCTCAAGCGCAACCAAGTGAATAGGGCTATCAAGCCATGCTGATGCCACGGGCATTCGCTTAGTGTAGGCCATTATGTAGATCGGCTACCTTCTTAGGGAGGTTAGACAGGAATTACGCTGATTAGAAGGTCGGAGGCCATATCTCCCAAGCAGTATATTGAACTTGGCGGCTGTTGAGTCCAATTAAATAACCCATTTTTCTGGTCCGCTATTCTTTTGCAATCAGTTCAAATGTGGTCAAATTGGCCTGCATCCGTCACAAAAAGGATGTAGATATGTTCATTTCCGATACCCAGCTTGCTGAACGCTTTGCTGTTTCCCGCGCCACTATATGGCGTTGGGAGCGCGTTGATCCTACATTTCCATGTCCCGTAAAATTATCGAGAGGCTGCACACGCTGGCGGCTGTCTGATATAGAGAATTGGGAACAGCACCGTGCTCAAACGGCTGCTTAGGCGGACATATTATCCGCCTTTAAATCAACAAAATCTGTTGGTTACTAAACCAATTTAATAAAACCCTCCTATATACCCGCCAAAAAAATCCCCTCCGCAATCAGCAGGAGGGGAGGAAAGGTTGTCGCATGTCCACTATCGTATCAGATCCTCCCGCTTATGCCAATGTTCCCCAAGCGCTGAAACTGCTCCCCCAATTCGTCGTGTGGAAGCTGGAATTTAGGGATGGGAACCCGAAAGCCACCAAGGTTCCATACAATCCGATAACCGGCAATCGTGCAGACACGACTGATCCCACGACTTGGAGCACATATGAACATACCGTGCTGGCAATGCAGCATGGCGGCTATTCAGGCATAGGTTTTGTCATAACGAAAAATGACCCATTTGTATTTCTCGATTTCGATGATTGCCGCGATGAGGCGGGCAACTGGATCAATGAGACTACACAATGGGGGCGCTTTCCCGGCACTGCATGGGAATATTCTCAGTCCGGCAACGGGCTGCATTTAATTGCTACCATCACCGACAAGCGCTTGTTGGAAAACCACGTCAATAAATGGCGGCGGCCCGACGGCGGCATGAACGAATGCTACACACATAGCCGCTTCATCGCATTCGGCCCTCATGGCTGGCAAAATGAACCACGGGGGGCTGACGTGATGCTACAATTATTCGTGCCCCTACGAAGTGCAGCCACCAGCGATCTGATCGAGTGGGCCGATACGCCCCAGCCCGATTATGAAGGGCCGGATGATGATGAAGCCTTAATTGAAAAGATGCTGTGTGCGAGAGGCGGACCCAGCGCGATGTTTGGACGATCACCCTCCTTTAAATCACTTTGGGAGGCTGATGCTATAGAACTTGGACATTTTATGCCCGACAAGGGCGGAAAATCCCGCCCATTTGATCACAGCAGCGCCGACATGGCACTGATGAATGCCCTAGCTTGGTGGACAGGATGCAATCATGCGCGCATGTGGCGACTATTCCAAAAGTCTGCCCTGTTTAGACCAGAGAAGCACCGCACGGCAGTGAGAGCGCTTCATAAGGCCGCATCTGAACATGCGGCTTCAGGAAGCTATATGAAATCTCGCGCTGCTCGCATGAAGGACGCCGCCGAAATAGGTGAAGGCCTCGCCGCGTATCTAATTACGCCAGTTATGACCCTAGACGAGATGCGTAAGCAACTTGTATTCGTTCGCAGTGGCAACGCGGTGGCCCACTGTGGTATCAAGAGGGTGCAGCGGATTGAAACAGCGCGAACTGATTATGCAGCATCAAAATATGAAGTTGATACCGGAAAAGTGGATAAGGAAGGCCGCCCGGTTATCAGAATGAAGCCCGTCTTTGATGCGTGGAGAGATGGACATAAGCTTACTGTGGATCAAATTACATGGCAGCCGGGGCAGGACGAATTTTGTACTCCCTTGGAAGAGACCGGTATGGCCTTCAATACATACCAACAGCTACAATTGACGCCGCCGCCCGGTAATTGGCATGAATGGATCAAGCCGTTTGATGCCCTATTAGCGTTTCTGATCCCCGTCGCTGAAGAAAGGCAAGGTTTTATTCAGTGGCTTGCTCATATCGTTCAGAAGCCGGAGGTGTTACCGCATACTTGTTATTTATTTTTCACAAGCGCACATGGAACCGGGCGTGGCACACTCGCAGAAATCCTAGCGCGGGTATTCGCTGGCAACGCAGCGATAGGGACTTCGCCTAGCGAGGTGATTAATGACGGTTTCAATGGCAGGCAGTCAAGGAAACTGCTCGCCACTGTGGATGAGGTCCGCGAAGGCACAAGGTCAGCGAGTAGCCGCGAAGCACAACGATTTAAGAGTCGAATCAATGAGCCTCACCGACACATAAATCCTAAATATGGCGTCCAATCAGTCGAGAAGAATTGTTGCCGATGGCTATTCTTTTCACAATATGCTGATGCTCTGCCGTTCGATAATAAGGACCGTCGGGTCATTGTCATTGCTAATCCCACAGAGCCACAACCCCCTGAATGGTATATAGGGATTCGTCAATTCATGCAGGGTGACGATGCCGAACGGCAATTCATCGCCAGCATTCAGCATTATCTATCGATATATGATCTCACCGGATTCAATCCGGGGGCACATGCACCGATGAATGATGCTAAGCGCACCGCTTTATCTCTAATGGAAAGTTCAGCCCTGCGCGCAGCAAAGCTATTCGCGCAGCAATGGCCTGTGGGTTTAGCGTTAGCGATGCGAGCACCCCACATGGACGAGGCCCATTATTGAGCCAATGACCCTGTCATGATTGGCAGTGGGATGGCAACGATGCTCAATGACGATGGAATAAATGCTGTTTCGCACAGTGCGGC
>JALCRK010000013.1 GCA_022652485.1 Sphingobium sp. | reverse complement strand
ACTCAACCAACCCATGATCGAGGAGGAAAATCAGCCCCTACACATCACCGCCAAAGCCGCCTGACGATGGCCCACGGCCACAGCCGAAATTACACCACCTTGACGGACGCGACCCTCAATTGACACCGAATGTTGATGGATACCGGATTCTTCAATGGCTTCAAAATAAGGTTTCAAAAACAACAGGATAGGATCCTGACGGACTTTGCTTCGGCATACGTCCCGAAAAAATATTTTTTTGCTATATATTCCAACAACTTAACTCTTGGAGAAACAATCGAATGGGAGTAAACTGGAAGTAGACGGCGTCCGGGGGACGCCGATCCGGCTTACTCGGTCGCGCTAGCGACCGCAGCAGCTTTGCTCGGCAGCGCAAGGCTGCCGCAGTAGCTTACTTGATTCCGCTGCCAGCCGCAGCGCCCAATCCTGAAGGCACGATAACCGAAGGCGCGCCTGCCCGCTCGATCACATCGAAGGCGAGGCCGTAGACCGATTGCAGCAGGCCCGGGCTTTCCATGATGTCCCTTGGCCCGTGGGCGACGACGCGTCCGTCTTTCAGCATCAGGATTTCGTCTGCCATGCTGTGCGCCAGCGTAAGATCGTGCAGCACGAGGACGACTCCGGTGCCGCGCGCGGCGATTGCCCGGAACAGGGCCAGCACCTCGATCTGATGCGCCGGGTCGAGGCTTTCGAGCGGCTCATCCGCGAGAATCCAGTCCGGTTCGCCCGCCAGCACGCGCGCCAGCAGCACCCGTGCCCGTTCTCCGCCAGAGAGTGAGCCTGCGCGGCGCTGCGCAAAGCCCTGCGTATCCGTTTCCGCCAGCGCGCGGGCTATCGCTTCGCAGTCCGCATCCGTTTCGCGCGCGAAGCGGCCCCGGCGTGCGATCCGTCCCAGCGCGACCAGGTCGCGCACGTCGAGATCCCAGTGCAGAGCCGCGGATTGCGGTAGATAGCCGATGCGCCGGGCGCGCTCACGGGGCGAAAGTGCAAGGATATCCTGGCTGTCCAGCGTAATGGCCCCGCGGTCGGGCGTGTGCAGCCCGGTGAGCAGGCCCATCAGGGTCGATTTGCCCGCGCCGTTCGGGCCCAGGATCACACTGACATGCCCCGGCGCGAAGCGGGCATCGATGCTGCGCAGAACCTCGCGTCCGCCCAGCATCTTCGTCACATCCGAGGCGACAAGAGCGTTCATGCGAGATGCCTGCGCGTGCGCCAGAGGAGCCAGAAGAAGAAAGGCGCGCCGATGAGCGACATGGCGACGCCGAGCTTCACCTCGCCCGCGCCGGGCGTGAGCCGCACGAGGCTGTCCGCCGTGAGAACGAGGAAGGCGCCACCAAGCGCCGAAGGGATCAGCAGCGCCGAGGGCTTCTGCCCGACCAGCGGGCGCAGCACATGCGGCACCATCAGCCCGACGAAGCCGACCACACCCGTCACCGCCACCGCCGCACCGACGCCGAGACCCAGCCCCACCGCGATGACGATCTGCAATCGCGTCAGGCTGAACCCGAGCGAGCGCGCGACATCCTCACCCAGGCTCAGCGCATCGAGTGCGGGCGCGGTGGTCAGGAGCAGCGCGGCGCCCGCAAGCATGAACGGCGCGGAAAAGGCAAGCTCCTCATAGCTCCGGTCGGTCAAGGCGCCCATCATCCAGGTGATGATCTCGCCCATCGCATAGGGGTTGGGCGCAAGACTGATGAGCAGGGTGGTGAGCGAACCCGCCAGCGTCGAGAGCACCGCGCCGGTGAGGATGAACCCGACCGCGCTGGCGCTACGCCCGACGAGAAACGAAAGCAGCAGCACCGAGAGGCAGGCCGCCAGCATCGCGCACCCGGCGAGCAGCCAGACATTGCCGCCGATACCGAGAAACAGTGCAGCGACCGCGCCAAACGCCGCCCAGGACGAAACGCCGATCACCGCCGGATCGGCGAGCGGATTGCGCAGATAGCCTTGCAACACCGCGCCGGAGAGGCCCAGTGTTGCCCCCACGCCGAGGCCGAGGAAGGTGCGCGGCAGGCGCAGGTCCACGATCACGCGCCAGAGCGGATCGTCGCTGAAGAATGCCTGCGGGGGCACCCAGAGCTTCCCCGTCATGACCGACAGCGCGAAGCCGAGCAGGACAAGTCCAAGTAAGGGGGGGGCAGGCCGCCTCATGGCTGCAATCCCCGCCGGATCTCCGCCAGACGCGCCATTGCCGGAATGACGACCGGCCCCCCGCAGTTCATGAGGCTGCCGGGGAAGGGAATATCTTTCACCCGGGCGCCGCTGGCTGCGAACATGGCGCGGCGGAGGTGCGCGGGGCGCGAGCTGTTTTCGGCGGAGAGGATCGCTTGCGGCGGGTGCGCCAGAAGCGCTTCGTTGGTGATGTCGTTGGTGACTGCCAGGCCGAAGCGTGCCGCGCCGTTGCGCAGACCCGCCCGGCGCATCATCTCGTCAAGGAGCGTACCCGCACCATTGGCGAGGTTGCCGGATAGGAACAGCAGTGCCTCGGGCTCTCGCTCCGTGTAGGAGGGCTTCGCCGCGGCGACCGCGCGCCGCATGTGCGCGACCAGTGCCTGCCCGCGCGGAATTTCGCCTACCGCGCGCGCGATTTGCATCACCTGTTGCTCGCTCGCCGCGAGACTGGGCGAAATGGGGAGCACCAGCGTCCGCAGGCCAGCGCGTCGATAGGCGCTGAGTGTGGAAGGCGGCGTGAAATCACTGGCGAGCACCAGCGCGGGGCGCAGCGCGATCACTTCTTCCGCCGTGCCGGAGGTGGTGGGAAAGCGCCGCGCGACATCGAGCGGCATCGATGTGGCCCGCGGATCCCGCGAATAGCTGCTGATCGCGGTGATCCGCTCTGGCGGGACCAGCTCCACCAGCGTCGCGTCGGCGCAGGGGTTGGTCGAGACGATGCCGCCGGTCCGCTCGTGCGAAACGGAGCCACATCCGGCCAGCGCCAGAGGAATTGCAGCAAGAAGTGCCCGAATGCGCCTCATGCGCTGTGCGTTACATGCCGCCCCGGCCCGAGCGCAAGCGAATCCGGCGCGGCGCCCGGCACGCCCGTTGGTGCAGCCCCGAACAGGATCAGATTTCGTTTCCAGTTTTGCTCCAATTGGCTCAATATTCCCCCCGGCTTCTTTGTCGCATGGCGCGGCGCAAGGCGGTGGATATCATGGACGATGCATTTTCCGGTCGTTTCGCGTGGAGCGACCCCCTTCTGATCGATGCGGAATTGAGCGACGAGGAGCGCCTGATCCGCGACACGGCGCACGGCTTTGCGCAGGACCAGCTACAGCCGCGCGTCCTTGAGGCCTATCGCCATGAAACCATTGATCGCGAGTTCTTCCGCGAGGCGGGCGCGCTCGGCCTTCTCGGTATCACCCTGCCCGAGCGCTATGGAGGCGCGGCGGCGAGCTATGTGAGCTATGGACTGGTCGCGCGGGAGATCGAGCGGGTGGACAGCGGCTATCGCTCCATGCTGTCCGTCCAGTCCTCGCTCGTTATGCACCCGATTTACGCTTATGGGTCCGAGGAGCAGCGGCAGGCCCATCTTCCCGCCCTTGCGTCCGGGGAAAAAGTGGGCTGCTTCGGCCTGACGGAGCCTGATGCGGGCTCCGACCCCGCCGGGATGCGCACGAGCGCGGTGAAGGTGGAGGGCGGCTACCGCCTGAACGGCACCAAGACATGGATCTCCAACGCGCCGATCGCGGATGTGATGGTCGTCTGGGCCAAGTCCGATGCGCATGGGGGCGGCATCCGGGGTTTCATCCTCGAACGCGGCATGAAGGGGCTGACTACACCCAAGATCGAAGGCAAGCTCTCGCTGCGCGCGTCCGTCACCGGCCAGATCGTCATGGATGATGTGGTGGTGCCCGAGGCGGCGCTATTGCCCGACGCGGAGGGACTCAAGGGGCCGTTCGGCTGCCTCAATCGCGCGCGCTACGGCATCGCCTGGGGTGCGATGGGTGCGGCGGAGTTCTGCTGGCACGCGGCCCGCCAATATGGACTCGACCGGCATCAGTTCGGTCGGCCGCTCGCCGCCACGCAGCTGTTTCAGAAGAAACTCGCGGACATGCAGACCGAAATCACCCTGGGCCTGTTCGGCGCGCTCCGCCTCGGCCGCCTGATGGATGAAGGCAAGGCCACTCCCGACATGGTAAGTATGCTCAAGCGCAACAATTGCGGCAAGGCGCTCGATATCGCCCGGGCCGCGCGCGACATGCATGGCGGCAATGGCATCGCCGACGAATATCATGTGATGCGCCATGCCGCCAACCTCGAGACGGTCAACACCTATGAGGGGACGCATGATGTCCACGCGCTCATTCTGGGGCGCGCGCAGACCGGCCTGCAGGCGTTTTTCTAACCCAAAGCCGTCGCGATGGACCCCGCCGAGACTGTCCATAACACCCTGATCTCCGCGCTGCGGACGGGCGCCCTTCCGCCGGTCCGTACCGCGCTGAGCCCGGAGCAGGCCGGACTATCGGCGCCCGAGCTGGTCGGCATGTTCCAGTCGCAGATCCTCAGCCGCCAGCTCGATCGCATCGCGCGTAAGTTGCAGGGCCGGGGTGAGGGCTTCTACACCATCGGCAGTTCCGGGCACGAGGGCAATGCCGCGCTCGCCACCGCCAGCCGGGTCGGCGATATCGCCTTCCTGCATTATCGCGATGCCGCCTTCCAGATCGAACGCGCGCGCCAGCTTCCCGGCCAGACCCCGGTGTGGGACATGCTGCTGAGCTTCGCCGCGTCGGCGGAAGACCCGATATCGGGCGGGCGGCACAAGGTGCTGGGATCGAAGGTGCTCAACATCCCGCCGCAGACCAGCACGATCGCCTCGCATCTGCCCAAGGCGGTCGGCGCGGCGTTCAGCATCGGCATCGCGGGTAAGCTGGGGCTCGAAACCCCTCTCGCGGAAGACGCCGTCGTGCTGTGCAGCTTCGGCGATGCGTCGGCCAATCATTCCACCGCGCAGGGCGCGATCAACTGCGCGAGCTGGGCCGCCTATCAGGGCAGCCCCATGCCGATCGTATTCCTGTGCGAGGACAATGGCATCGGCATTTCCACGCGCACTCCAGCGGGCTGGATCGCGGCATCCTTCGCCCATCGGCCCGCGCTCGAATATATCGCCTGCGACGGCTCCCACCTGCTCGAAAGCTATCGGGCGGCGCGGCAGGCGATCGATCACGCCCGTGCGCGCCGCAGCCCCGTGTTCCTGCACATGCAGACGACGCGGCTCTATGGTCATGCCGGGTCGGATATGCAGGCGAGCTACATGGCGAAGCAGGAAATCGTGCAGCACGAGGCGAGGGATCCCCTGCTGCACGGCGCGGCCCTGCTGGCCGGGCTTGGCATCATGACCCCATCCGAGATCCTCGCGATGTATGAGGAAGCGGAGGAGACGGTCGCGCGCGTGGCCGAGGAAGCGATCCAGCGGCCCAAGCTCACCAGTTCCGCGGAGGTCATGGCGAGCATCGTCCCGCCGCGCCGCGCATCTCCGAGGCTCAACCGCCCCGCTACCGAGGAACGCGCCGCGCTGTTCGCGGGTGACGAGACCCAGATGGACAAGCCGCAGCATATGGCGCGCCTGCTCAGCTGGGCGCTGGCGGACCTGATGCTGGCCCATCCGCAGATCGTCGTCGCGGGCGAGGATGTCGGGCCGAAGGGCGGCGTGTATAATGTCACGGCGAAGCTGCACGCCCGCTTCGGCTCCGGCCGCGTGATCAACACTCTGCTCGATGAGCAGAGCATCCTCGGCCTCGGCATCGGATTCGCGCACAACGGAATGCTGTCGATCACCGAAATCCAGTTTCTTGCCTATGTGCACAACGCAGAGGACCAGCTGCGCGGCGAGGCGGCGACGCTCAGCTTCTTTTCCAACGGGCAATATACCAACCCCATGATCGTCCGCGTTGCCGGGCTTGGTTATCAGAAGGGCTTTGGCGGGCATTTCCACAACGACAACAGCCTTGCAATCTTCCGGGATATTCCGGGGGTTGTCCTTGCCTGCCCGTCGAACGGACGCGATGCGGTGGCGATGCTGCGCGAGTGCGTCCGGCTGGCGCTGGAAGAGCAGCGGGTGGTGGTGTTCGTCGAGCCCATCGCCCTCTACATGACGCGCGATCTTCACCAGGAGGGCGACTTGCTGTGGGCCAGCACCTATGAAGCGCCGGGCGAGGCTTCGCCGATCCCGCTCGGTTCGGTGGGATGCCGCGGAACGGGGACGGACCTCGCGATCGTCAGCTATGGCAACGGCTTCTATCTCTCCTGCCAGGCGCATAAGGTTCTGGAGGATGCGCATGGCGTGTCGGCGCGGGTGATCGATCTGCGCTGGCTCGCCCCGGTGGATGCCGATGCGCTGCTCGCTGCCGTGGGGCCGTGCGGTCGCGTGCTGATCGTGGACGAATGCCGCGTCACCGGATCGCAGAGCGAGGCGCTGATGGCGCTGTTCGCCGAACAGGCGCCGCATATCCGGGCGAGCCGCATCGCGGCGGAGGACAGCTTCATCCCGCTGGGCAGGGCCGCCACCCTTACGCTGCCCGGCAGGGATTCGATTGTGGCGGCGGCGCTGGAGGCGGTGCGTGGCTAGAAAGGCGCTGGTCGTGTGCCCCGGGCGCGGCACCTACAACAGCGGCGAGCTGGGTTATCTCCGGCGCTATCACGCGCCACGGGGCGCGCTGCTGGCGATGGCCGACGCCCGGCGCGCGGCTGCGGGAGAGACCCCCGTCACGGTGCTCGATGCGGCGGAGAGCTATTCGGCCGCCCTCCACGCCCGGGGCGACAATGCCTCGCCGCTGATTTTCACCTGCTCCTATGCGGATTTTCTGGCGCTGGATCGCGATGCGATCGAGGTTGTCGCCGTGACCGGAAACTCGATGGGCTGGTACACCGCGCTCGCCTGCGGCGGCGCGCTGGGCCCGGAACACGCGTTCGATCTCGTCAACGAAATGGGTGGGCGTATGCACCGCGACGGGGTGGGCGGGCAGCTGATCCACATGACGCTCGACGAGGAGTGGCGACCGATAGCGGGGCGGCGCGAGGCGCTGCTCGCGCTGGCGGGCGATATCCCGGATCTGCATGTCTCGATCGAACTGGGGGGCATGATCGTGTTCGCGGGCGCCGAGCGCGCGCTTGATCTGTTTCTGGAGCGCGCTCCCGCCGGGCCAGGCAGTTTTCCGCTGCGCCTGCGCCATCACGCCGCGTTTCATACGCCATTGCTCGCGCCCGTTTCGGCGGCGGCGCGGGCAAGCATTCCCGCCAGCCGGTTCCGGGCGCCCGCCATTCCCATGATCGACGGGCGCGGCCATGTGTGGAAGCCCTTTTCCACCGACCCCGCCGCCCTGTGGGACTATACGCTGGGGCATCAGGTCGTGCGGACCTACGATTTCACCCGCGCCATCGCGGTCGGTGTGCGGGAATATGCGCCGGATTGCGTGATCGTGCTGGGGCCGGGGACGACTTTGGGCGGCGCCGTGATCCAGTCGCTTGTGGCCATGAACTGGCGGGGGTGGGAGAGCAAATCCGCGTTTCAGACCGCGAACGCCTCGGCCCCCTATGTGGTGTCGCTGGGGAACCCAGCCGCCCGCCCCGGCGTGGCCAGCTAGAGCGCGCTGCGTTTAATCGGACGCAGAGATCGCGCTCTATCTATTTGTTATCGCATCGTTTATTGTCAAAAATCGGTTCCCACTTTTTGGCACGGTGCTCTAATGCCGGTCAATCCATCTCGTACCCGAACGCCTGCATTTCCACGCCGCATTCCTGCACAAAGAGAGACCGCTCTTCCTCGCTCCATCCCGTATCAGCGAAACGCATCCTTTTCCGAAACGACCCCTCGCTCGATTGTTGCGGCCTGTCGGTGCCGAACGTGTGGCGGACATTGTGTATCTGGTCCTGGTCGAGATTCAGCAATGCGCCGATATTTTCGCTGACCGCCACGGGATCCTGAGCGATGTCATATTGATCGACCTCGAGTATCCGCTCCGGGTCGAGGCTGTCGCGAACATCGCGCCATGCCTTCATGTTGCGTGCCCAGTCCTCACAATGATACTGGAAATCGCGCTCGGGGAATTTCTGCATCCGCGACATAATATTCTCTATGCCCCGGCGCTTCGCGAAAATGATCCTGGATGTCGGCCATGCCTTCATGATCCTCTTCAGGATCCATATAGTCTCCGGATTGCCTGTCTTGTCGAACCAGGGTTTGACCGGATTGAGCATTTCCAGCTGACCCTTCATCGTCTCGAAAAAGCGGTCCTGCAGTTCCTCGCGGGATATGTTGCCGATCAGGGTGGAAGCTTCGCTATGGTCGTTCGCGATGAAATAGCTGTCTATGCAATCCTGAATGGACTTGGAGAGTCCCAGGATATTCCCTTCGGAGAACCCGTTATAGCCCGCACTCGCGAGGCTTTGCACCAGGATGCTGGTGCCCGACCGCGGTGATCCGACGATAAACACTGGCGAGCATGGCCCCAAGTCCGCATCCTGACCATGCGAATCCGGTTCCGGAATGGGACGGGGCAGCTCGATGCAGAGATCGCTCCCCGATATCCGCAATTTCGCCCGGTTATACTGATCCGCGGTAAGAGCCTCGGGAAAAACGATGGAGAAACTGCAGTGCCCGTCGCCGAAGTTCATCTGGGCAACATCTTCCCGGTATCCCGAGGTCTCAGCCTGCCCGATCACCTCGCCGTCGATGACGATCTCGACAAGGAGCGGTTCTGTCAGAGTGCCATAGCAGGCGATCCAGCCGGAAACGCTCCTGTGGTTGAATATCTCGATCTTCCCTTTAAGCGGCATCCCCCATCATTCCTTCTTTTTGTGTTATGGCGGCACTGCGGTACAGATCCAGGAAGCCGTTCACCATGTCATCGCGCGCGGGTGGCGGCGTGATCTGGGCGACGATCCTGTCCCACAAGCCCGGCTCGGTGCAGGCGCGCTTGATGGTGTCCGCAAGAGAGCGCGGGTCCGCGACCGCGAAGTTCAGGCCGTTTTGCTCGTGCACCACGCGTTCGGCCATTGCCCCGATGTTGGAGCAGATCACCGGCCGTTTGAACATCCAGGCTTCCGAAATCACCAGCGCGAACGCCTCCCACCAGACGGACGCCACGATGCACCAGTCGACGCGCGCCATCCGGTACGAAAGCTGATCGACCTGATAGCCGCCATTGAGCTGAACAATCCGCTCATGGGAGGGAAGCTCCTGCTCACTTTCGAGAAATCCCTCGATCTCGGCCCGCCGCTCGGGCGACGCATATTTGAGGTTCTCGCCGTTCAGCTCCACGACGAAATCCGTGAATCCCTCGGCGCGGAGCAGCGCGACCGCCTGCAGGATCACCCAGACGCCCTTGTTGTCGACCATCTGCCCGAAAAAGCCGAAGCGGTTGCGCTTTTCGCGTTGCTCGATCTGGGTTTCGCCCTTGCTGTAGTCGGGCTGACCATTGGTGACATAGGTGAGCTTGGCCGGAGGAATGCCCCATTGTTCAAAATGGCGCAGCATGAAGCGGGTCGGGGTGGTGAACATGTCCACCTCGGCGAGATGGCGTTTCATCCACAGCTCCCGGGTGAAGAACTCCTCCGGCCCGCGCTCCGGGAAGCACTGGTGACAGCGAACGGACGAGGGGCGGCTGCACAGGGATTTGTCCGAGCGCCGCACCATCTGCCCGTCCGCGGCGCATATGGTCAGGAATTCATGCAGCGTGAAAATGATGCGCGCGTTCGGCAGCGTGCGCCGCGTCAGCGTTACGAAATCGATGCCGTAGAGCAGGAAATGGTGAAAATGCACCACGTCCGGCTGCATGGTTTCGAGAAATTCGACATAGGCTTCGACCAGAAAATGGCTGGCGCTGCGATGCCACCAATAATCATAGTCCCGCGCGAGGAAGATATATTCTCCCGGCCGGCCGTCGAAGCCGGTAATGCGCGCTCCGGCCTTGTACAAGGCCTTGAAGCTGGGATCGACAGCCGAGAGAAGAATGGGCTCGACACCCTCGACGCCCTTCAGTCCCTCGAAAAGCTCGTAGCATATCTGCTGGGCGCCGCCGCGCACCAGCTCCGGATGAAACAGGCTCAGCATCAGGATCTTCATCGGCGCGCTTTTCCTACCTTGGGGCATGGCACGGTCAAATCTTCAGCAGATCGTGGGTCGGGTGCGGGCCGAGAAGACCGTCTCTCACCATGCCGCCCCATCGGGTCGAGAACAGCCAGCGATTGACGAGCGATCCGCCCTCATGGACCGGCCGCCGTGTCGAGCCCTTGCCCTCCAGATGCCACAGATGCAGATCCTGCAGCCAGGGCGCGACGCCGCGCTCCATGCTTTTGAGGCACAGGTCGGCATCCTCATAATGGCCGAAGATATAATCCTCGGTGAAGCCGCCGAGAGTCTCGTACCATTGGCGCTCGGCCGAGATGAACGCGCCCGTCACCGCGGGAACCGGGCGCGGCCGGGCGAATTCGGAGCCCTCCCCGGGCGCGCCCTTGCCATAATGCTCCACGCGGATCAGCTGCGATTGCTGCATACTGAAGCCTTCGATCGACAGGCCGTGGTCGATCTCGAAGTACATGCCGCCATGCATCAGCGAACCATCGTCATAATATAGCGGAACGCCGAAAATCCGTGTCTCGCTGGCGGGTCTCGCGGAGAGGAGGGCGCTGTGCTTCGCAGCCCAGCCCGCCTCGCGCGGGAATACGTCGGGGTTCATGATGACCACCCGGTCGCTGCGGCTTGCGCGCACCGCTGCGTTGTTGGCGGCGCCAAAGCCCGCATTGCCGGGAAGGATCACCACGCCCTGGTTCACGCCGTATAGCAACGAGGATGCCCGCGCGTCGTTCAGCAGGCGCTCGGAAAGCTCGGGGCTGTTCGATACGAAGATGAATTCATAATCCTCTATGCCCGCGCCGCCGGAGTGCAGGGCGTTCTGGAGAAACAGATATTCGGCCCGGCCATACAGGCAGACGATGATCGATCCCTTCGGCCGGGCGGCGGGATTGCCGAACCATTCGACATAGGGCGCGGCGACGATATTGCGGGTGATGTGGGTGTTGAGATTGACCAGCTGCCCGCCGATCATCCGGTCGACGCAGGCGATCGCCTTGATTTGCTGGTTGCCGAAATGATGCGCCTCGGCCAGATATTGCAACACGATGTCGCGAAGCTCGGTGTCTTCCACCATCCGCACCTGGCAGGTGCATTCCGCCCTCGCGCCCGAAGCGGTGAAAAACTCCACCTGCAATTCGCCGGTCCGGCCCAGCTCGCGCCCGGCGAAATGGAAACCGAAATAGCCGAAGGAATGGGCGATGGGCTTCCCCAGCGCGTCTTCCACATCCGCGCGTCTCACGCGGGCGATGGAGCTTTCGTCGATCGACAGGCGCCAGCCGGGCGCCGTGAGCCGAACCCGCTCCAGCGCGGAGCTGGAATCGTCGATCCACCCGACGATGAAAATGCCGCCGCTGCGCGAAATGATTATGGTTTCGAGGAAATGGGTCAGGTGCGCGGCATCTGCGGCGAAGGCGGTCGTGGTGAGAATGACCTGTCCTGCCGGATCGAGATCGGGGTTGAAAGGGTCTCTCGCCTCGGCTGCGCCATAGCGGAAATAATGATCCTGCCCCGATGCCACCTCGCCCCGTACGATTGCGGCGGCAACATCGGGATTGGCGAGCAGATAGGCGCGCTCGTCGAACGACCGTGACGCCTGGCGTGCGGTACGCCTGTCCGGACTGGCATTGTCATGTTCCATGAAGACCCCCAGCAATATTCGATACGGTATTTCGCAAGTAAATTACAGTATTATTCGAACCCGAACGCCCACACTTCCCAAAATGTTAGAGCGGTTTCCGATCTGATTGGAGCAGATCGATATCTCTAAGATTTTGTTTTACCGCGATTTCTGAATCGTCAAATGGCGTCATTTGACTGGAAATCGCTCTATGCGCTGGTCTGAAGGCTGAAGCCGGGGGAAGGCACTCGCCCTTCGCGATAGCCTATGATGTCGAAATGGCTTTGGCCGGATATGAAGATATTCTGTTCCACCGCGTCGCGGATGTCCGGATAGGCATCCAGATACCATTCCTCCTGCACCTCGATCGCGTAAGGCATCCGGTGCTCGAAATAGCCGAACCGGCAATAATGGTCCTTGGCGGTCATACCGTTCCGGATGGCTTCCGCGATATCGGGGTTCGAGCGAACATACCATTTTTCATCGACATGGATGCGGGAAACATAATCCTTCATCAGGAAATAGAAGAGATGCTCGTCCACGGCGAAATAGGAGGTGTTTTCCGAAGGGATGACCATACGTTCGTTGAGGAGGAAGGAGTAACTGGGCAATTTATCCATGATCATCTCGCCTGTTGTAGAATCGTGAATTCGTGCGGGTTGCGTTCATCATCACGAAGCTGACTCCGGGGCCGCGGCCAAGCCATCCAGAAGCCGATGCCATCGTTTCAGCATTCGGGTATGAAGATCATATTTCTTTATAACGGTCTGCCGCCCCTGGTCCCGTATTTGTTCGGACAGCGCCTTATCGTCAAGAATAGTTTCAATTTTATCGACGAGTTCGTCGGTAGAAAAGAAATCGACCAGAAATCCGTTGACGCCATCCTCAATAACTTCCTCGACGGGCGGCGTTCTGGATCCGATCACCACGCATCCCGCCGCCATCGCCTCCAGAAAAGACCAGGACAAGACGAAGGGATAGGTCAAATATACGTGCGCGGATGATATCTGGAGCAGGCTGACATAATTCTCGTACGGCAGCTGGCCAAGAAAGTGTACGCGGTCGAGGTTCACTTTCCCTTCCAGCTCGGCCAGCATATGCTGCCGGTAGGTCAGGCCAGACCGCAACGGGCTGCCATAGCTCACCTCATCCCCGCCCACGATCAGGACATGCGCATCCGGGCGGCGGCGCTGGATTTCGGGCAGGGCGCGCATGAACACATGAAAGCCGCGATAGGGCTCCAGATTGCGCGCGACATAGGTAATTATCTCGTCGTTGCGGGTAAGGACGAGATTGTCGCGGTCCAGCTGCAACCATGCGTCCGGGTCGGGCCGGATCGCGTCCGTATCGATCCCCTCGTGGATCACGCTGATGCGCGCCCGCATTTCCTCGGGATACAGGCTTTGCTGCCACCGGGTCGGCGCGTTGCCCCAGTCGGCCGATTGAAAGCTCAGCAGGTTGACCGCGTTGCGCACGCGCAGGCGCGCGCTGTCATCGGGGGAGGGCGGAAATTCGGGATCGAAATCAACATCGACGCCCTCGTGCCGATAGAAGAATTCGAAATAGGCGAGAAGGGGCACTTCGGGATAGACATCCTTGACGAACAGCGTCTCGCCCCACCCGCTGTGGCCGACGATGACATCGGGGATGACGCCCTGATCCCTCAGCATCCGCAGCGCGCTGGCGACGGCGGTGCCATGACGGATGGCCAGCTCGAAATCCACGGTATAGGGGTGGCATTGCAGTGGCGAGGCGAGGTCGGGATAATAGACGAGCTTGACGATCCCCTGCATCCAGTTGGCGTTGGGCTGGGAGATGAAATAGACGGTATTGGCGGGGTCGTCGGCCAGATGCCGGATGAGATGTTTGTACTGCCCCGGAAAATTCTGGTGGATGAACAGATAGATCATAGCTGAAGGGCGTTCATCAGCATCTGGATGCGGGACTGATCAGGCTGGGGCGTCTTGAGGCCGACGGCGGCCAGTTCGAAATTCGGACGACGGCGGATCACGAGATCGGCAAAGCCCGCCGCCTGCATGGCCGCGATCAGGGAAGAAGGGGTAAACGCCGTCTTGTGGGCCATGTGAAGATGGCCCTCCGCAACCGATTTTCCGTGTCCGAACAGAATGTCATGGGCGGAGATCGGACCCGCGGGGGATTCGTAGATCGTTTCCATGATGCGGTCTTCCGCCACATATCGCGCGATGGCCTGAATATCAGGCACGGTAATGATGGCGAAGCCGTCGCTTTTCAGCACGCGCCGGAATTCAGCCAGCGCCCGCACGACCTGATGCTGATAAAGATGCTCGATGCAGTGCGACGTCCATAGTGCATCGGCGAAGTTGTCGCCGAACGGCGAGAGATCGGTGATATCGGCTATGATATCCGGCCGGGCCAGCGGATCGACATCCACCCGCACATGCCGCCAGTGGGCGAAAAGGCCCGGCAGGCGTTCCGCGCCGGACGCGCCGCAACCGGCGTTGATTATGATCGGTTCCAACATGCACTCCTATGGCTGGCGGGCGGTATCCGCGATCACGCCTGAATATCGCGGAAAACGCTGAACCCGGTGCCGGCACTTCGCGCGCTGTGCGTTACCGGCTCGGGCGCGCCGCCCGGAGCCGCGCCACTCAGGGCGGGGCTCATGGCCGGGCTGATGGCCGCAGAGGGGCCGGCGGCGTCGATGATGTGAAACCAGATGGCCTCCAGCCGGTCGCTGGGTATCGGGCTGCGGCACAATTCTCCGTCCTGCAGCGGTCCGACGATGCGGCCGGACGAGAATTTGCCCGAATATTCGCAGGTGAAGCGCGGCGCGCCCAGCGGCTTCTGCCTGAGCGCGAATGCGGCGAGCGGCATCGCCATGCCGCGCGATCCACAGGGGCGGCCCTGCTCGATCCACGGTGTCTCCTGACCCGCGGCGCTGACCGCCTTATACTCGATGGATGCGGGCGCGATGCCCGCGATTGGCGTGATCGTCAGGCACTCTATCGCCCGGCCGCCATCGGGCGCACCCGTCCAGCCCTGATCCATCCCGATCACGTCGCCCATATATTCGACATGCGTCACGATCTGGGACCGGAGCAGGGTGGCGCCGCGCATCGGCACCGGCGCCGTTCCGTTCGCGGCTTGTACCGCCACGGTGGCGGGCTGCGGGGTGGCCTGGCTTCCCTGCTCCCCGTCGAGCTTGCGGACATCGATCTGCAGCGGCGCGAGCCCAGGCGCGGTCAGCAGGATGACGACGACCCGGGCCTTGTCCCGGTTGACCTTGAGGATGACGCTGTCCTGTCCGGTGCACAGCCACATATGCTCCGCGCCCGGCGAGGATACGCATTCGATGTCATTGTGGTTCTGGCCGGGCGCGACCGCAATCTGCAACGCGGGCAGGGAAGCGGGATGGTCCCTTGCCGCATCGCCCGTCGGCGCGACGGAAAAATGATACAGGCCACGGGCGAGCGAAAGAAACTCTGCCGATGACGTAAGGCCCGGTTCGGCGTCGCGCATGATGGACACTCCTGCTGGTGTGCGGATGGAGAGGGGAAGTTGGGCGGAAGGGGCGGAAGGGGCGGGCGGGGCAGCGGCAATCGGTGCTGCGGGCGCCGCGAAGGGGGCGCCTTCTTGTGCTTCCGCCGCGGCGATCGTCATCAGCCCTTCGTTGAGCCGGGATGTGCTGGTGTCCAGCGGCACGAGGCGGTGCGGCGTTCGGCCGTTCCGCAAGCGCTCGGCGATCGCGCCGATGTCGAACGCCATGACCGGCAGGCCGGTCGCCAACGCTTCGCTGAGCGTGTAGCTCCAGGTCTCCGGAGTCACCGAGGGCAGAAATATCCCGGAAGGCGCCTCGCGCCGCAGCAGTGAGGGCAACTCCTCCGGTGCATAGCGGCCGGTGACGAACACCTTTCCCGTACGCAGCAATGCTTCCTCGTCCTCCGCGAAGCCGATGACGACGAACTCCAGCGGAAGATCGTGCAGCGCGGCCTGACGGGCGCAGGCGAGCAGAATGTTCTGCCCCTTTTGCTCGCCTATCGCGCCGATGACAGCGATGCGGTGGGGCACCGCGCCGGAGTGCTCCACTGCTCGCGGAGCCGGTGGGCTGTCTTCCCACGGCATTACGGAGAACGTCACGTCCGGGAATATGGCAGCGTAGCGTGCGGCGACGTCCTGGCAGGGGGCGAACACCGAACGCGCCCGCGAGAGCCAGCGCAAGCTGCGCGCCTGCAACGCCTCCGGTGCGAGGGCGTCATGAAGCTCCGAGCCGGCCCGCCGGATGCAGCTCTTGCAGGCAGCCAGGCCCGGCTCGCCGCAATAGATCCCGTAAGCGCCAAGCAGGCTGAGGCGCGGACAATACCAGCTGTAGTCGTGGATATAGACATCCACCGGCACATCGAGCGCGAGGCAGTGTTCGACAAATCTCTGGTTCATGCCAAGGAAGTGATGAAATTCGATGTGATGGACCGGCAGCGCATCCAGCATCGCGGCAAACAGGCCGCCTTCATCCGCAAACCGGAAGGCGAGATCGGGATAGGGCAGTGCGCCGGAGGCGGAGATGTGCAGGCGCTGGCTGTCCCGGTCGGGGCGCAGCAGCAGCGGCGCATAGCCCTGCGCCTCCAGCGCCTTGATCCGATCCTCGACATGCCTGCCCACACCGCCGTCGAGCGCCAGCGACAACAGCAGGACGATGGGCCGGGTTTCGCGCCGCAGTCGCGCCATGTCCAGAGCGCGCCGCAGCGGGGCCAGCGGCTGCTCCGCATGGAAGGCACGTACCAGATCGTCATACTCCGGATGCCGGGCGGCGAGGACGGCACCGTTGCGCTGCATCAGGTTGCGCCGGGTGTCACCGAACGAAACGCCGTTCCGGTGCCAAACGAACACATCGCCCGCGATGACATGCCGCCACCCGTGCGCGCTGGCGCGGCGGCAGAAATCATTTTCCTCGCCATATCCTTGCGCGAACAGCGTTTCATCGAGCCCGCCGATCTGCTCGATACAGGCGCGCCGAATGAACATGCAGAAGCCCACGCCGGTCGGGACGTCGACGTGCTGGCCCTCGTTGGCGTGAGCGGCGAGATTGTCGAGAAGCCGCGCGGTCTTCTCGTCGCAACTGTTCTCCTCGCCTCCCGGATAGCTGGCGATCGATCCGGCGTTGCTCAGCGGGGTGACGGTGGCGATATCGCGCGCTGCCCGCGCATGGGCCTGAAGCCGGTCCAGCCATCCGTGGAATAGCTGGGTGTCCGAGTTCAGCAGGATGATATCGTGCGCCGGAGCTGCCGCCATGCCCCGGTTGGCCGCGCCCGGAAAGCCGAGATTCTTGCCGTTGCGGAGCAGGGTGACGCGCGGGTCGTCGGTGAAAGCCACCAGCATGGGCTGCATGTCCGCCTCCGGGCTGGCGTCGTTGACCAGAATGACCTTCTGATCATCGTCCACGGTCAGCAGCACGCTTTCGATACAGGCGCGGGTTTCCTCGACGCCCCGGTAGATTGGAATGACGATCGCCGTCTGATCCATGAGGGGCGTTCGTGCCGGGAGCTGCTTTCTGGCGGGGCGGTAGGGGCGGATGGGTTTGAGGGCGACAGGCGCGCCGGTGAGGAGGGCGCGCCGACCATCGGGAAGCCCGACCTCCAGCCAGACTTCCGACAGGCGGAGCATGTCCAGCGCCCCCATCGGGATATCGAACCCGTAGGTGCCCGGCTCGGCAGGATCGGCGGACAGGGGCACCTGCTCATCGTGGCCGCCCTTATTCAGATAGAGGAGTGGCGGGACATCGTGCGGCAGCCAGGCCAGGCGGAGGGAACCGCTGATGCGGCGGCCGTCGATCTGCACTGCGCCGGTCAGGCTGAAATTTCCGGCTATTTTCACGCAGGAACCGAGAAGGCGTCCTTCTGCTCCCTGCGGCACAAGTGCCATGCCATCCACGGCCGCGATATTGCCGAGCGCCGATGTGTCGGCCCAGCCATTCGCCGCGGGAATCATAAGCGCCTCTTCGTCCTGACCATCCAATGTCAGGGCGAGGACGATGGTGTTGCCACCCTCGGCGCAGCGTATGTGCCCGGTGAGCTTCATGTCCGGACCGACGCCGATCCAGCCCATCAGATCCGAATGTTCCAGCAGCGCTGATGCCGCATCGGCAAGAGGGCTGTCCGGCGGCGTTGCGAACAGCGCAAGATACTGCTCCAGCTGCTCTTCCGCTTCCGCGATCGCGCCCGAAAGCCGCAGCGCGTCGATATGAAGCGCGGCGATCCCCGAGCTGATCGCGCTGGGAGGCAGAGCCTTGAACACGCGCAGCGCCTGATGTGGATCGCCGCATTGCAGTTGCAGGGACATGGTGATCTGGCACAACAGGGCGGATTCGGGCGCGAGCCGCCATGCCCGGTCGGCGAACCGGAGGGCGAGGTCGGGCTGGCGCTCGGCGATGGCGTGATGGATAACGCCGATCAGGCGCGCCAGATCTTGAGGCGCGTCCAGCCATGCCGAAAGTACATCGCCTTTCAGCTCGTTACGGGATGGCCCCGCTCCGCTGAATTCCCGACTATTCATCCCCCGACGCCAACTGAATTCGCCCGCTCCTTGCCCCAAGGCATAATGAAACAAATGAATTCTTATGCAAAGAAAATCTCATTTATGCAGTCAATATAAAAACGCCCGGCATGGCCGGGCGTTTTGATTGCATAATGATGCTATACTCAGATGAAATCGGAGCTGTCGAGGCTCTTGAAGTTCTTGAGCGTGATCTGCGTACCGTCGGACAGCTTGATGATGGTCGAACCCGCCTTGATGCTGGTCTGGCTGATATCGGCCAGGGTATAGCCACCGCCGGTGAGGTCGATCTTGTCCGACCCGTCGATGAAATCGGTGATGACGTGCTGGCCGCCATGTGCGGTCGCCGCGAAACGGAACAGATCTCCGCCCGTGCCGCCGGTAAGGGTGTCCTTGAAGCTGCCGCCGACGAGCAGGTCGTTTCCGTCGCCGCCATCCGCTTTCATCAGGTTGCTGCCACCGATGATCGTGTCGAAGCCGCCACCGCCCAATATGGTGGCCGCGCCGCTACCCGCCATGATCGAATCCGCGCCGAGACCGCCGGTATAATTCAGCTTGCCGCTGCCGCCATAGAGGGTGGAAGCGCCCAGCTGGTTGATGGTGTCGTTACCGGCGCCGAGATACACGGTGTCGTTGCCGTTCATCGTGAGGGTGTAGTTGCCGGCCTTGGTCTGATGCACGGTCATGTCGCCGGTCAGGCCGTAACTGCCTCTCGCAACCGCTCCAGACGTGGTCGCCGGGGTGTTGCCGAGGGTCACATCGAGCGTGCCGCCGGTGCGGGTGATATTGGCGGAAGCGCCATCGACCGTGATCGTGCTGTTGCCGCCGCCCACGGTGAAGTTGCCGCCATTCGCCGCAATGGTATTGGTGCCGCCGCCGATATCGAAATTGGCGGCGCCCTCCATGGCGACGGTATTGTTGCCGGAATAGATCTCGACCTTGTCGTTCAGCTTGGCATCCACGATCGCCGCATTGCCGCCCCAGAGGCGGACGGTGTCATTGCCGCTGGCGAGCGAGATATAGGCGGTGCCTCCTGCCTGCCCGGTGTTGGCGAGCTGGATGATGTCGGTGCCGCCGCCGCCGACGATGGTGGCGTTGCCGCCCCCGGCGTTGATGGTGTCGTTGCCAGTGCCGCCGGCAATGAACCTGACCCCGGCGTTGCCCTGGATGTTGACGCCGTTGCCGCCGGTGACGACGATGGCTTCCGCGCCGGGGGCTGCGGTGATGCTGCCATACTGGGCGCTGTTGATCTGATAGGCGTCGAGCGATGTTGGCGAAGACGAAGGCGGCGTGAGGGGCGACTTCATCACGGTCGAGGAAGAATATTGCGACGACAGGTTCGCCAATGCATTCTTCGCTATTACCGCTTCATTGCCAGAAAGGCTGAGGCTGACGCTCTTGCCTCCGGTTATAGTTGCACTCGCCATGTTCAAACCCCCATTTGATCTGCCACGCCCCGCCCTGTGCGACCAGGTAAATCTTTATCTTGTTCTCGGTAGAGGATCTTGTGCGGCTAACAATGTATTAACGATTCCTTACTCCGAAAAACGGCGCTGACTGTCAAATCAATTTTTGCGAATGCTCAAGTTGTTGGGAGTGCCCGTTTAATTGGGTGGATCTCGTCCAATAATTTAAAAACTCCCGAAAATCATATGGATGTAGATCGTGCGCCAGCCCGCATATCTGCGGTCGAGTACTAAAATGGTACATTGTTCGCCTGCCCAGACACTGCGCAGCAGCATAAAAATTGTTGATTCGATGCGGCGGGGTTTCCGCCAAATGTGTCATTCTGAAACAGTCAGGTGGTTGAATTGCGTGGGCGCACAATTTCCGGGGTCAACGATAGCATCTCTTTCGATTGTTCCCCGCTCTCTGCTGTCCGTTGTGGCAGATTTACTCAAGACTATCGGATAGTCTTTGATTTTATTATGGAAAATAACCTAATTCTCTTGCTATTGGTGGATTTTTGCAATTGCATTCCGATTAATATTGCTATTCTTTAATCAACTTAACTGGTCTATATCGGCTGGGCGATATGGATCACGGATATCCGGGACGGGGTTTGATACGCTGAGTGATCTTCCAGTACAGGACGGCACGGATCTTCATGCCAGGCTTGAGCAGGCGGATCGTCTCCGCGAGGCTGGCAAGCTCGATGAGGCGGCGCCGCTCTACGAAAGTTTAATCGAGCAGCAGCCGCGCCATATTGCGGCGGTGCTCGGTTTGGCCAGCATCGCCCGTTCTCGCGGGCATCGCGACCGCGCGCTGGCGCTTTTCACTACAGCTCGCGAGCTGAACCCGGCCAATCTGTGGTTCCTGATCGAATGCGCGGGCGAACTGCGTGCGCTGGGGCGTTTTGCCGAGGCGGATGCGATGTGCCGTGAGATACTCCTCGACGCGCCCGGCTATGCGGCGGCCCATCATGGCCTAGGCGTCTCCGCGCGGCAGGCGGGCGCGCGCGCGCAGGCGCTGGGTCATTTCCGCGATGCATGGGATGCCGAACCGGCGAATCTCTGGAACGCGGTGGAATGCGTGACGGAGATGCGCGCGCTGGGCAGGCCGCACGACGCCGAGGCGTTGTGCGAGCAGATACTTGCGGCCAATCCTGACTATGCCGCGGCACATGGCGCCCTGGGCCATATCAGGCGGCAACAGGGGCATCACCGGGCGGCGCTCGATCATTTCGAACGCGCCGTGGCCTGCGAGCCCGGCAATATGTGGTTTGTCGTCGAGCGCGCCGCAGACCTGCGTGCCCTGGGCCGGGCCGAGGAGGCGGAGCGGGCTCTGAAGGAGGCGGCCGCGATCCGGCCGGATCTGGCCGTGGTGGATCATGGCCTGGGCCTCGCCGCGCGGCAGCGGCGCGATCATGCGGCCGCCCTTGCCCATTTCGAGGAGGCCGCCCGCAAAGAGCCGGGCAATCTGTGGTTCCGGTTGGATTGTGCGGTGGAGTGCCGCAATCTTGGCAGGCCCGACGAGGCCCAGCGCATCTATGAGGAGGCGGGGCAGGTCGATCCCGGCAACGCACATGTGGTCATAGGCCTCGGGATAACGGCGCGGATGCGCGGGCTGCATGAAGAGGCTGCGGCTCTTATGGACCGGGCCGTCTCGATGGAATCCGAAAACCCCTATTTTCGTGCTGAATATGGTCACGAACTTGTCGGTCTGGGTCGTCTGGAAGAGGCGCGGGAGCAGTTCGATGCCGCGTTGGGAATGCCGGGCGGTGCGGTTGTGGGTCAACGCGGGCTCGCAACGCTCGCACGGTTGCGCAACGACAATGAGGAGGAGCTGCGGCTCTTGCAGGCGCTGTCCGAAGGCCAGCCGCGGCAGGCCGATGTCTCGCTTCTCTATATCCAGCGCTATTCCGCAATCCGCGGCCCGGCACAGACGCTGCAGCATTTTTTCGCGAACGACGATGTCGAAGCGATGGGTATCGATCTGGCGATGGAATATGCCGCGAACCTCAGATCGGCAGGGCGGGCGGTGGAAGCGGGGGCAGTGGTCTCGCGTCTGGCCACGGGGCAGGCGCGCGACGAAAGATCGACGCTGCGCCTTGCCACTGAAGCCCGACGTGTCGGCCTGTTCGAATTGTGCCAAACCCTGCTGGCGCAAATTTCCGCCGGGGGCGCGCCCTCTGTTGCCGCGCTTCTGGAAAAGGCGCGGCTGGAGCGCGTCCACGCCTCTGTCGAGCAGGCGAGCCAGAGCTACCTTGCCGCCTTTCGCCGGCAGCCCGGTGATATCGATGTAGCGAACGAAGTTCTGGCTTTTCTGCGGGAGCATCGCCGGTTCGATGAAGCAGACGCCCTGATCCGGGAGGGAGCGATCTCCGCCGCTGCTCCCGCGCGCCTGTTTGCCCAGCTGGTCAGCCTGTTGTGCGACAGAGGCGCCACAACGGAGGCGCGGCAGCTGGTGGAAGAGCGCGCGGCGCTGTTTCCCGATCGGGATGAGCTGCTATTATGGCGAGCGGACATCGCGCTTGCGGAAGGCGCAACCGAGACCGCGTTCGCTCTCGTGCGGCAAGTGATCGACGGCAGCTCTCACAACCAGGAGGCGTGGGGGCGGCTGGCCCATTTCGCGGCGCTGTCCGACGAGTATGATCTCGCCCTCCGCGCTCTTGGGCAGCTTAACCCGGACCGGCCGGAACTGGAGGCGACGAAATCCTATTATCAGTCGCAGCTTGGCCTGCACGATCAGGCACTGGCGACGCTGGATACGGCCGAGGCCCGATATGGCGAGGTGCCCACTCTGGTGATGGCCCGCTGCCGGATATGGGAGCGTATCGGAATGATCGAGGAGGCAATGCTGCTCCTCACGGACGCGTGCGACCGTTATCCCGCCGACACCGATCTGCTCATGTATCGGGCCGTGTTGGGCTACAGGACGGGGAAGGGCGAGCACCCCGACGAGGCCATCTTCCCAAGCGAAGCCCACAGGCAGCTGGTGATGGGGCACGCCGCGATGCGCCGCCGCGCTATAGACGCCGCGATCGGGCACTTCAAGGCCGCCCAGCCCGATCTTCCTTCGCCCGATTTGTGCCGGAACCTCGCGTTGATGCATATGTGCGCGCTGGATTTTAACGAAGCCCGGGTCGAACTTAGGGCGGCCCTGGAAATTGAACGCCGGGCGCGCCAGGCGAAGCAGCAGAGCATGAACGAGTCGCAATCGCTTTATGGCCAGCTGCTCGACGAATATCGTCTGGATGGAAATATGGCGGCGGAAATTCGCTCCGCCCTTTCGGGCATTCCAGACGTCGATGTCGGCAGCGTGCTGGATATTGCGCGGAACAATCCGGATTCCACCCTGGCTGCGGTCATTCTGCTGATCAAAATGCGTCAGGCGGGCATGTTGGATGCGGGGCAGGCAAGGCGCTCGCTCTCGCGGATACCGCGGCGCATATGCCAGTTCTGGGCGGACGGCGAACCGGGAGACGAGCTGAAGCGCTATACGGATAGCTGGATCGCGCTCAACCCGGGCTATGCCTATGCGCTGCTGACCTCAGAGGACGGCGCGCGGTTTCTGGCGGCGGGGGATTTCCGCCCCGAAGTGTCCGCCGCCTTTCGCGCCGCGCGGGAGCCGGCGGTGAAAGCGGATATCCTGCGGCTGGCCTATCTTTCCCAGAACGGCGGGTTTTATGCCGACATAGATGACCGATGCGTCAAATCCCTTGAGCATGTCCGTGCGTCCGGCGCGACATTTTTCGGCTATCAGGAGGATATCGGGTCGCTTGCCAACAATATTCTAGGCGTGATCCCGGGTCATCCCGTGATCGGCTGGGCGCTGGACAGGGCGGTAGAGGCGGTGTTGCGCGGCGATGGCGATATGCCGTGGCTCAGCACCGGGCCGGGGCTCCTGTCGCGCGCCTTCGCCTATTGGCTCGCCCATGCGGAAGGGACATTGGCTGAGACCCTCTCCACCGTGCTCATCCCGGATTATCCGGCTTCGTTCGAGCATTTTTCGATCCACTGCTTCGCGTCATACAAGATCACGCCACAGCATTGGGGCAGGAGGATGTTTGGCTAAAGGGGAAGATACGGACTAAAGCCGCTTCCCGATGGAAATGGCGCGCCTGAGAGGGGCGCCATCGAACCCGTTAGGGTTCGCAAGGCAGAACGGCCGCCCGAGCTTATGCGAGGAGAGCCAAGGGCGCGGATGCGCCCGCCCGGCGCTTGAGGGCCGACAAACAATGGCGCGCCCGGCAGGATTGCCCTCGCCTGCGGCTCGGTCGTCTTCGCTGCGCTTCGACTTCGAACAAAGGTCCGATCTGCATAGGCCCACTATTTCATAAGAGCCGCTTTGCAAGCGACCCTTATGAAATGGCGCGCCCGGCAGGATTCGAACCTGCGGCCACCCGCTTAGAAGGCGGGTGCTCTATCCAGCTGAGCTACGGGCGCGTACCTGATTATGCCTCGCCGCATAGCGCGCTTTGACGCGAGCGCAAAGCGGGATATGCAGCTTGCATGAACCAGCCTGTCACTCATGTCGCCGCCAGCAGCCTGCATGGCCGGCCGTTGCGATATTATGATTTCGCGCTGGCCGCGTTCGTCACCATCCTGTTGCTTTCCAACCTGATTGGCGCGGCGAAGCTGAGCGTGGTGGGCGGGCATGTCTTCGGCTCGGGCATATTGTTCTTCCCCATCGGCTATGTGCTGGGTGACGTGCTGACCGAGGTCTACGGCTATGCGCGGGCGCGGCGTTGCGTATGGGTGGGCTTCTTCGCGATGCTGTTCATGGCGGTGATGAGTGCCGTGGTGGTGGCGATGCCGCCGTTCCGCGAATGGGGCTGTGCCGCCAGCGCCGCCCCTGAATTCGCCGCGATCACCGCTGCGAAGGGCGCGGGCGCGGTGTGCCAGGCGACCTATGAGTCGGTGTTCGGCAGCACATGGCGGATCGTCGCCGCGTCGATCGCTGCCTTCTGGGCAGGCGAGTTCGTAAACAGCTATGTGCTCGCGCGGATGAAGCTGTGGACCAACGGCAAATATCTCTGGACCCGGACCATCGGCTCCACCGTGGTCGGTCAGGCGGTCGATAGCGCGATATTCTATCCGCTGGCGTTCCTGTATGTCTGGCCGGACGCGCAGGTGCTGTCCGTGCTTGTCACCAACTGGGGTCTGAAAGTGGCATGGGAGGTTGTGCTGACGCCGGTGACCTATGCGGTGGTCGGGTTCCTCAAGCGCCGCGAGGGGCTGGACATCTACGACGAGGGCACGGATTTCACGCCGTTCACGGCGGACCTGTGACCGGAGCCTGCGGCCCATTGCGGCTGTGACATTTTTATGTAAGTCTCCGAATCGGAGAGGTTGCCTTCTCAGGTTTGGGGAGCATCCAATGCAAAACAATGTCGCACAACGCCGCGCCGAATGTCATGAGACCGGCCTGCTGATTTTCAAGGACTACTGCTATGCCCTGCGGCGCGACGACGGCGCGGAGCTGTGGCTGGAGATGGACCGGATTCCCTGCCATCTTACCGAGAGCAAGGTACGGGTGGACGGCACGCTTTTCGGATCGAATCTCGTGAGCGTGGAGCGGATAGGACCGGCCTGAAGTCGCTCAGGCGGGTGTCATCAGGCCTTCGACCAGCCCCTGAAACAGCCGTGCGCCGTCGGTATTGCCATGTGCGGGTTCGCAAGCGCGCTCCGGGTGCGGCATCATGCCGAGGACATTGCCTGCCTCGTTCAGAATGCCCGCGATATCGCGTGCCGAGCCGTTGACGCTCTCCGCATAGCGGAACGCGACGCGGCCTTCGCCTTCCAGCCGGTCAAGGGTCGTATCGTCAGCGAAAAAATTGCCGTCATGATGGGCAACCGGAATAGCGATGCGTTCGCCTGCCTGATAGCGCGCAGTGAAGGCGCTCTGGCTGTTCTCCACGGTAAGCGCGACATCGCGGCACACGAAATGGATGCCCGCGTTGCGCATCAGCGCGCCGGGAAGGAGGCCGCTCTCGGTCAGCACCTGAAAGCCGTTGCACACGCCCAGCACGAACACGCCTCGATCCGCCGCAGCCTTCACCGCCGCCATCACCGGCGAGCGCGAGGCCATCGCGCCGGAGCGCAGATAGTCGCCATAGGAAAAGCCGCCCGGGACGGCGATGAGATCGACGCCAGCTGGAATTTCCGTCTCGCGGTGCCAGAGCATGATCGGCTTGGTGCCGCTTGCCTGCTCGATGGCGACGGCCATGTCACGATCGCAGTTGGAGCCGGGGAATACGATGACGGCGCTTTTCATGGGCGTGTCCCTTCCGTTGTGCTCAGGCGATCTTCTCGATGCGGTAATTCTCGATCACGGTATTGGCGAGGAGCTTGGCGCACATCGCGTCGATGTCCGCGTCCGATGTGCCATCGGCCAGATCCAGCTCGATCATCTTGCCCGCCCGCACATCATTGACGCCGCCAAAGCCCAGACCTTCGAGCGCATGATGGATCGCCTTGCCCTGCGGATCGAGCACGCCGTTCTTGAGGGTGACGTAAACGCGGGCTTTCATGGGGCGACGACTCCGTGGGTTATGCGCGGGATATGGGAGAAGCCCCTATGCCCGAAGCGCAGCAAGGGCAAGCCTCCACCAGGGCGGTCAGCTGCCTTTTTTCTTCCGGTGCTTGTCGAGATCGAGCACGGTGGGCTCCCCGCCGTCCTCCATCAAAAGCCCCAGGCGCCGGGCGACTTCCTGATAGGCTTCCACTTCGCCGCCAAGATCACGCCGGAAGCGGTCCTTGTCCAGCTTTTCGCCGGTGGCCATGTCCCACAGGCGGCAGCCATCCGGACTGATCTCGTCGGCCAGGATGACGCGGCTGAAGTCGCCATCCCACAGGCGTCCGAACTCGAGCTTGAAATCGACGAGGCGGATGCCGATGCCCGCGAACAGGCCGCTCATGAAATCGTTCACGCGGATTGCCATGTCGGCAATGTCGTGCATCTCTTCCTGGCTCGCCCAGCCGAAGCAGGCGATATGCTCCTCGGTGATCATCGGATCGCCGAGCGCGTCGTCCTTGTAATAATATTCGATCAGCGTGCGGGGAAGCTGGGCGCCCTCCTCGATGCCGAGGCGCTGCGAGAGCGAGCCGGCGGCGACATTGCGCACGACGACCTCGATCGGCACGATCTCGACCTGTCGCACCAGCTGCTCGCGCATGTTGAGGCGGCGGATGAAATGGGTCGGCACCCCGATATTGCCGAGCAGGGTGAAGACATGCTCGGAGATGCGGTTGTTAAGCACGCCCTTGCCGTTGATCGTGCCCTTTTTCTGGGCGTTGAAGGCGGTGGCATCGTCCTTGAAATACTGGATGATCGTACCCGGCTCCGGGCCTTCATAGAGGATTTTTGCTTTGCCTTCGTAGATCTGGCGGCGACGAACCATATTCCGGGTGCCTACTCGTCATAAAATTATGCGCCCCGGAAACGCGAATCATGAGGTGCGATCGGCGGCTCCGGGGCTGGACGGTCCGCCCATAACGCAAAGCGGTGCGGGGTGCAAATAGTCGGCGTTGCTACAGTACGCCGGGATAGGCGCCGCCGTCGATAAGGATGCTCTGGCCGGTGATGTAGCTTGCCTGCCGTGAGCAGAGAAAGGCGCAGGCCGCCCCGAACTCCTCGGTGGTGCCGAGGCGTCTTGCCGCAATGCTGCGTTCCCGCCTGGCCCGCGCTTCGGCATAGTCACGGCCTGTCGTTTCCGCGATTTTGGTGTCGAGCGCGGTGATGCGATCCGTGTCGATCGCGCCGGGCAACAGGTTGTTGATCGTGACGTTATCTGCGGCAACCTGCCGCGCCACGCCTGCCAGAAAGCCGGTCAGCCCGATCCGCGCTCCGCTGGAGAGATCGAGCATCGGGATCGGCATCTTGACCGACATCGAGGTAATGTTGACGATGCGCCCGAATTTTCGGGCGATCATTCCATCGATCACCGCCTGCACCAGTGCGATGGGCGTCAGCATATTGGCCTCCAGCCCGGCCAGGATCTGCGCGTGGGTCAGTTTTCGGAAGTCGCTCGGCGACGGGCCGCCATTGTTGTTGATAAGGATGTCCACATCTCCCGCTGCTTCGAGCAGCGCCGCGCGGCCTTCTTCGGTGCCGACATCCACGGCAATGGCGATGATTTCGGCTCCCGTGCTCTCGCGTAGTGCTGAAGCGGTTTGCTCCAGCCGGGCCGGATCGAGACCGTTGATGATGACGCGCGCACCCTCGCGCGCCAAAGCTTCGGCGCATCCACGGCCCAGCCCCCGGCTGGACGCACAGACGAGCGCGGTTTTTCCTGCAATTCCAAGATCCATGATGGCGCTGTCTCCTCGCGATATGCCTGCATAGCCTTACGGCGCCCACAATGCCATCGACGAGAGTCCTCTGGCTTGCTATCCGCAGCCCATGAGCACCGATTTTCGCGATCCGTTCGATACCATCGTCAACCACCCGTTCGATGAAGCTCTTTCCCAGCGCTATCTGGTTTATGCGCTCTCGACGATCACGGCACGGTCTTTGCCGGATCTGCGCGATGGGCTGAAGCCGGTGCACCGCCGTTTGCTCTGGGCGATGCGTCTGCTGCGGATGGAGCCGGCCGGTGCCGCGCCCGATGTGCTCACCGCCAACCCCGCGCGCAACACCACGCCTTACAAGAAATGCGCGCGCGTGGTGGGCGATGTCATCGGTAAATATCACCCGCACGGCGACGCATCGGTCTATGATGCGATGGTGCGGCTGGCGCAGGATTTCTCGCTGCGCACGCCGCTGGTCGACGGTCAGGGCAATTTCGGCAATATTGACGGCGATAACGCGGCGGCGATGCGCTATACCGAGGCGCGGCTGACGCAGGCGGCGGCGGACCTGATGTCCGGGCTGGACGAAGGCACGGTCGATTTCCGCCCGACCTATAATGGCGAGGAAGAAGAGCCGGAAGTCTTCCCCGGCCTGTTTCCCAATCTGCTGGCGAACGGCGCGAGCGGCATCGCGGTCGGCATGGCGACGAGCATCCCGCCGCACAATGTCGCGGAGATCATCGATGCCGCCAGCCTGTTGATCGACGAACCGCAGGCCGATCACGCGGCGCTGATGCAGATCGTACGTGGGCCGGATATGCCGACGGGTGGGGTGCTGGTCGATGGCGCGCATGTGATCTCCGAGGCCTACGCTACCGGTCGCGGATCGATGCGCGTGCGGGCCAAGTGGCACAAGGAGGATGAAGGGCGCGGCACCTGGATCGCGGTCATCACCGAAATTCCCTATCAGGTGCAGAAATCGAAGCTGATCGAGCAGATCGCCAGCCTCATTACCGACAAGAAGCTGCCGATCCTCGCTGACATCCGCGACGAGAGCGACGAACAGATCCGCATCGTGCTGGAACCGCGCGCTCGTACTGTCGAGATCGACGTGCTGATGGACAGCCTGTTCCGGCTGACCGATCTCGAAACCCGCTTTCCGCTCAACATGAACGTGCTGGATGCTGGTCGCACGCCGCGGGTCATGGGGCTGGGCGAGGTGCTGCGCGAATGGCTCAAGCACCAGATCGACGTGCTGGTGCGTCGCGCCAAACACCGGCTCGACAAAATCGCAGCGCGGATCGAGCTGCTCGATGGCTATATTATCGCCTACCTCAATCTCGACCGCGTGATCGAGATCATCCGTACCGAGGATGAACCCAAGGACGTGATGATGGCGGAGTTCAGCCTGACCGATCGGCAGGCCGAGGCGATCCTCAACATGCGGCTGCGGAGTTTGCGCAAGCTGGAGGAAATGGAGCTGCGCCGCGAACATGCCGAGTTGCTGAAAGAACGCGAGGAGCTGGAAAAGCTGGTCGAAAGCCCCGCCCGCCAGCGCACCCGCCTCAAGCGCGATCTCGCGGATCTGCGCAAGCGCTATGCGCCCGAAACCGAGATCGGCCGCCGCCGTACCCAGGTGGAGGAGGCCGCCCCGGCGCGCGAAATCCCGCTGGAGGCGATGATCGAGCGGGAGCCGATCACCGTCATCCTCTCGCAGCGCGGCTGGATCAGGGCGATGAAGGGGCATGTCGATCTCGCTTCCGCCGAGACGGCGAAGTTCAAGGAGGGCGATGGCCCGCTCTTTGCCTTCCATGCGCAGACGACGGACAAGCTCCTGCTGGTGGCGGCGAATGGTCGTTTCTATACTCTCGGCGCGGACAAGCTGCCGGGCGGGCGCGGTTTTGGCGAGCCGGTGCGCCTGATGGTCGATCTGGAGGGTGATGCGGAAATCGTGGCGCTGCTTCCGGCCCGGGCCGGTGGGAAGATGCTGCTCGCCGCCTCCGACGGGCGCGGCTTCATTGCGGTGATGGATGAGGTGATCGCGGAAACGCGCAAGGGCAAGCAGGTCATGAACCTGAAGGCCGGCGCGCGCGTCGCCGTGGTGCATCCGATGGCGGCGGACGTGGATAGCGTCGCGGTGATCGGTGAAAACCGCAAGCTGCTCGTGTTTCCGCTTTCCGAGTTGCCGGAAATGGCGCGCGGACAGGGGGTGGCGCTCCAACGGTATCGCGACGGCGGGCTGTCCGATGCGATGGCCTTCCGCCTTGCCGATGGGTTGAGCTGGCAGATGGGGGGCGAGACCGGACGCACGCGCACCGAAACGGACCTGGGCATGTGGCGGGTCGCGCGCGGCGCGGCAGGGCGGATGCCGCCTACCGGTTTTCCCCGAAACAACCGTTTTGGCTGATTTTTTTGCGACGAAGCGAGTGACGGTAAGCGCGATCTTAACCGTAAGAAAAGAATTGATATTATAGAATTACACCTAGTTGAGCTGCGGGTGGGAAGCATTGTCGCAATAATCGTGCCGAAAAAATTCGGGTACGCGCTAGGTCATTAAGGGTGTCATGCAGGGAATTTCGCCAGAAGCATGGAAGGGCCAGGCGCTGATGCCAACCGCATTTGGCGAAGCCGCGACGCCCAGTGCCTCGCATCCTCCTGCTGAATTTCTGTCCTTCATGAACGGGTTGCCCAACGCTGCGGCGATCATCGGCTGGAGCGAAGGCGCGCCCTTTTTCCAGATCTGGAATTCCGAATTCGCCCGAAAATTTCCGCCAATGGTGGACCGGGCAGAGGCCAATAGCGAGCAATGGATTGCCCATATCCGCGCCGAAATCATTGCCTTCGTGCTATCGGGTGCGCCACAGCGCCGCTTCGAGGTCGAACGCATGTCGCCACTCGGCATCGAGGCATTCGATTGCACCTTGGCCCTCATCGATGATCCCTGCGTCGGCGGGCAGCGCGTCCTTCTGAATGCGCTGGACCGGACCGCCGACAGGCGGGTCGAGGAGAGTTTGCGCCGCGAACTGGTGTCTGACAGCCTGACGGCTCTGCCCAATCGCGTAGGGTTCGGCGAGTTGATGGAAGAGACGATTGCGCGTCATGCCCATGACACCTCGACCCAACTGGGCGTGCTCATTGTCGATCTGATGCGGTTCGGCCGGGTCAACGAAGCGCTGGGGTCCATGGCGGGGGACGAATTGATCCTGTCGATCGCGGCGCGTCTCAACGGCTGTATCGGCAAGGATGCCGTGATTGCGCGGATCGGCGGCAATGATTTCGGCATTTTTGTGGAAGCCCGGTCCGGCATTTCCGACGTGATAACATTGGCGGAGCGGGTGCAGGCCATACTTTCCGCTCCGATACGCCTCTCCAATCTCACCATTTCGGTCAACTGTGCCATCGGTTGTTCCTTGTCGCCGATCAAGGACGCGGACCCGGACGAGCTCGTCCGTCAGGCGCAGGCCGCCTCCCGGATCGCAAAGAACAGCGGACGGGTCGAAATCTATCGCGCGGGGGAGCTTGGCGCCGCGCGGCAGCGGTTTTTCCTCGAAAGCCGGTTGCGGGACGCCTTGGCCCGTGATGGCCTGACGCTGAGCTATCAGCCTATAATCGAGCTTGCGAGCGGTGGGGTTATAGGCTTCGAGGCGCTCGCCCGCTGGCAGGATCAGGATCTGGGCGTGGTCTCACCGGCGGATTTCATTCCGGTGGCGGAAGAGTCCGGCCTTATCGTGCAGCTCGGCCGGTGGGCAGTGCATGAGGCGTTGCATCAGATGGCGTGCTGGGATGTTCGTCATGGTGCCGAAGTCCCCTTGAAGGTGAGCGTCAACCTCTCGTCGATCCAGATCGCGCGGGATGACGTGGCGGCAATGGTCGCCGACGCGCTCGAACTCAATGCCATGCACGGCAGCCGCCTGACGATCGAGCTGACCGAGAGCGCACTGGTGGACGATCCTGTCAAATGCCGCGCGCTGCTCGAGACGTTCAAGCGGGCCGACATCGCGGTGGCGATGGATGATTTCGGAACCGGCTTTTCCAATCTGGCCAGCCTTCAGAGCCTGCCGCTCGATGTCCTCAAGATGGATCGCAGCTTCGTCACCGACATGCTGATTGACACCGACAAGCTCGCCATCATCCGGGCGATCCTGTCCCTGGCGCAAACCCTCGGCATGAAAACGACCGCAGAAGGCATCGAGGATGCCGACGCAGCGGCGGCCCTGAGGGACATGGGGTGCACCTATGGCCAGGGCTATTATTTCGCGAAGCCGCTGAGCGCCGACGACGCTTATGAGTTCTGGCGTTCGCGCAGCAACTTGGCCACCTGAATTTCCGCGATTGCGTGCGCGCGCTCCGGCCCGGTGAAGCCCTCGGCAATCCATTGTTCCCGCACGACTTTCAATAAGTGGGCGATGTTCGGCCCGGCAGGCAGCCCGAGTGCGATAATATCGCGTCCGCCGATCGGAAATTCCGGCAGCTCCCAGCTTTCCAGCGCCGCCATGTCCTCCGCCATCGGTGCCGCCCCGAGCAGCATCTGATCGAGCGCGGTTTCGGTGCCAAGCCGATAGGCCAGCTCCCGGGGATGGTCGTGGAGCGGCGGCGGGGCGAGTGCGGCGGCGATGCGCTTGCGCGCCTTGTTGGAGAGCTTGAGGCGGGCGGCGACCTGTTCGCCTGTCGTCTGATCGGGCGGGAGCAGCGCCGCAAGGCGCAGGATAGGCGAGGGAGGTCGTACAAGGCGCGCGGCTCTCTCCCGTTGCAGCAAGGCGTCCAGGCGCTGCACCCCTGCCGTATCAATTTCGGGCAATACTGGCGCGAAAATCCCGCCCTCGGCCATGAGATGCAATACAGGCGATGGATCGGGCAGCGCGAGCAGCTTCACAAGCTCATCGGCGATGCGTTCGCGCGACAGGGCCATCAGGCTGTTGGCGTTGCTTTTGCAGGCTTCGTATGCGGCGGTGTCTGGCGGGAACGCGCCGAAGCGGGCGAGAAAGCGGAAATAGCGAAGAATGCGTAAATGGTCTTCCGCGATGCGCTGTTCCGGGTCGCCTATGAAACGCACCCGCTTCCCGGCAAGATCGTCAAGGCCGCCGAAATAATCGTGAATCTCTCCGGAAAGCGGATTGGCATAAAGCGCGTTGATGGTGAAATCCCGCCGTGCGGCATCCTCCCGCCAGTCGTCGGTATAGGCGATGGTGGCGCGGCGGCCATCCGTGCTGACGTCGCAGCGCAGCGTGGTGATCTCGACCGGGCGATGATCGAGAACCGCGGTCACGGTGCCGTGCGCGATGCCGGTCGGGACAACCTTGATCCGGGCCGCCGACAGTTTGTCCATCACTTCCTGCGGTGCCCAGCGGGTGGCCAGATCGATGTCGTTCACATCAAGGCCGAGCAATCCGTCGCGTACGGCACCACCCACCAGCCGTACCGCCGATTCTTCCGCGCCAAGCAGGCGGCACAGCGCCTCAAGGCCGGGCCGGTGCCGCCAGGGCGCGTCAGGCAGATTGGCCATCGTCATAGCCCAGCCGCTTGGCGAGGTTGGCGACAATCGTGGCGGTCACGCCCCATATGCGATGCTCTCCCCAATATATCTCGTCATAATGATGCGTTGCATTCTGAAATTCTATCTCTTTCCGTTCCCGGTTCGCGGGGGAAAGCAGGAAGTCGAGGGGAACCTCGAACAGCGCTTCGACTTCGTCCGGATGGGGCGCGAAGGTGAGATCCGGCGGGATGACGCCAAGCACGGGATGAATGTCGAAGCCGGTCCAGGTGTGATAGCGATCTGACACTCCGACGATTTCGACATGCGCGGGATCGAGCGCGATTTCCTCCTGCGCCTCCCGCAGGGCCGCGGCGATCACATCGGCATCGGTGTCATCGAGCCGTCCGCCCGGAAAGGCGACCTGCCCGGCGTGTTTGCGCAGGTGGGAGGCGCGGCGGGTCAGGATGACGCCCGGTTCGGGGCGATCCGTCACCGCGATCAAAACGGCGGCGGGGGCGAGCACGACTGGCTCTGACAGGCGCGGGTCTGCCGCCCGCACCAAAACATCCCGCGCGTGGCCAGCCGCCAGATCCCGCCTTAGCCGCTCCGCGAGCCTCATGCAGGGCTCATCGGGAAAAAATGGCCGCCGCTCCATAATCCCAGAGCCGCGCCAGGAGCGGCCTGTTCCTCGATGGCGAGTTCCGCCAGCTCGTAAAAAACCGACCGGGCGATCAGGGCTTCCAACCCGGCGCGCACGTGGAGATAGGGGCGCGGTTCGTCGGCGGAACCCCGCAGCGCGATTGGATGATCCGCATCGGCCACGACAAGGTCGCCTGTATTCAGGCGGAACGCAAGCTGACGCGACGACCCGGCACCCTCGCTCGCGAGTTCCACAGCGACGAATGGGGCATCATCCACCGTAATCGAGAGCTTCTCCACCGGCGTCACCAGCACATAGCCGCCATCCGCCTCCCGCCGCAGGATGGTGGAGAACAGGCGCACCATTTCCATGCGGCCGATGGGCGAACCCTGGTGAAACCATGTGCCGTCTGCCGCGATGCGCATCTCGCTATCGCCGCAATGATCGGGATTCCATTGTTCGACCGGAGGCAGGCGCCGTTCGGCTGCAAGGCGCGCGATCTCCGCCAGTGACAGCGAGGTGAGATCGGGTGGCGGTTTCATCGGCATGAGGGGGAGATAGGGGTGGCAGACCGGAATGGCAAATGGCCAGTGCCGGGCGAGGATTATTTCTGGCGGCGTTGCGCCCGCAGTTCGTCCCAATAGGCGATGCGCTCCGCAATGCGCTTTTCGAGGCCGCGATCCGTGGGGGCGTAGAAGGTGGCGGGCGTCATTTCCTCAGGCCAGTAATTGTCTCCGGAAAAGCCTTCTTCCTGATCATGGTCATAGGCGTAGCCCGCGCCATAGCCGATGTCCTTCATCAGCTTGGTCGGCGCGTTCAGGATATTGGTGGGGGGCATCAGCGAGCCGGTATCCCTGGCGGATTTCCAAGCTGCCTTCTGCGCCTTGTACGCGGCGTTCGATTTGGGCGCGGTGGCGCAATAGAGGCAGGCCTGCACGATCGCCAGTTCGCCCTCGGGCGAACCGAGGAAGTCATAAGCGTCCTTGGCGGCGAGGCACTGAACCAGCGCCTGCGGGTCGGCGAGGCCGATGTCCTCGCTGGCGAAGCGCACCATCCGGCGCAGCACATAGAGCGGCTCCTCGCCCGCCACCAGCATCCGCGCGAGATAATAGAGCGCGGCCTGAGGGTCCGAGCCGCGCAGGGATTTATGCAGCGCGGAGATGAGGTTGTAATGCCCCTCCCGGTCCTTGTCATAGACGGCGACGCGGCGGTGGAGCAGGGCAGAGAGTGCGGCGGGGTCGAGCGGCTCGGCAATCGCGACCGAGAACAGGGTTTCCGCCTGATTGAGCAGAAACCGCCCGTCGCCATCCGCCGAGGCGATGAGTGCCTCGCGCGCTTCGGGGGTGAGGGGCAGCGCGCGGCCGGTCAGGGCTTCGGCGCGTTCCAGCAGCTTTTCCAGCGCGCCATTGTCCAGCCGCCGCAGGATCAGCACCTGCGCGCGGGAGAGAAGGGCGGCGTTCAGCTCGAAGCTCGGATTCTCCGTGGTCGCGCCAACCAGCGTGATCGTGCCGTCCTCGACATAGGGGAGGAAGCCATCCTGCTGGCTGCGGTTGAAGCGGTGGATCTCGTCTACGAAGAGAAGCGTGCGCTGGCCCAGCTTCGCGTGGTCGCGCGCGGCGGCGAAGATCTTCTTGAGGTCGGCAACGCCGGTGAAGACGGCAGAGACCGGCTCGAAGCGCATTCCCACCGCGGCGGCGAGCAGGCGGGAGATGGTGGTCTTGCCGGTGCCAGGCGGCCCCCAGAAGATGATCGAGGAAAGCCGTCCTGCCGCGACCATTCGCCCGATCGCGCCTTCGGGGCCGGTGAGATGCTCCTGCCCGACGACTTCATCGAGACGCTGGGGCCGGAGCCGATCGGCGAGCGGGGCGCTCTCGGGCAGCGGCCCGGCGGAGGAAGTGGCGGGGTGGTCGGCGGCGAACAGATCGGGCATGGGCCGACCCTACCGCAATACGCCGCCTTTTGCACCGCCATCGATAACGCGATATGTTGAGAATGTCGTTGAGAATAGAGGAGGGGCGCCATGACGGGGGAGCACAAACATTCTGCCAATTTAACATATTGGATTATAACGATAATATTCCTAATCTGGAATGCTTTCGGCGGATATGACTATGTCATGACGCGCACGCGCAACAGCGACTATCTCAGGAACATGGGAGATCCGCAGGTGCTGCTCGGCTGGATCGATTCCTTTCCGCTGTGGGCGCAGATCTGCTGGCCGCTGGGCGTGTGGAGCTCGGTCGCCGGTTCGGTGCTGATGCTGCTGCGCTCACGCCATGCGGTGGGCGCGTTCGCGCTGTCGTTCGCCGCCGCGCTGGCGAGCTTCGCCTATCAGTGGAGCGCGTCTCCCCCCGCCGCGCTGGATACGCCCGCAAACCAGGCGATGCCGCTCGTCATTCTGGCGCTCATAGCATTTTTATGGTGGTATTGCCGCCGGATGACCGACCGGAAAGTGCTGGCTTAAAGCATCGTGCCAAAAAGTGGGCACCGGTTTTTGGCAATAACGATGCGACAACAAATACATAGAGCGCGCCTGCTGCGTGAGATGTAGCGCGGCGCGCTCTAACCCGCTCAGGGCACCGGGCTGCGCTGGGCCAGCGCGCCCCGCCGCCGCTGGGCGGACACGCGCAGATAGGTATCCAGCATCGCCTGATTGACGGCATCCCAGCGGTTGCGGCGGGAAAGCTCCAGCCCTGCCGCGCCATTGCGGGCGCGCAGCTCCGTGTCGGTGCAATAGTGCTCCAGCGCGTCGGCGAACTGGCCGATGGCGCCGGGGCGGATCAGGCGGCCGTTGACCCCATCCCTGACGAGGCTGTCGCTGCCCGTTGCCTGCGCCGCGACCACGGGCAGGCCGCAGGCCATCGTTTCCAGCGTGACATTGCCGAACGCCTCGGTGACGGAGGGGTTGAACAGCATATCCATGCTGGCGACCGCGCGGCCGAGATCAGCCCCCATTTGAAAGCCGACGAACCGGGCGCCCGGCAGACGATGCTCGAACCAGCTGCGGGCCGGTCCGTCGCCGATCACCAGCAGCTGATGCTGGACCTGGCGCCTGCGCAGCTCATCGATGGTGTCGGCAAAGACATCCAGCCCCTTTTCCATCACCAGACGGCCGATATAGCCGATAACCGGAGCGTCGCCGCCGAGGCCGATGCTCTCGCGCCATGCGAGATCGCGGTTGGCGGGGGTGAAGATGCTGTCGTCTATGCCGCGCGTCCATACGCCGACATCATAGCTCATGCGCTGATCGCGCAGCATCTGCGCCAGCGCCTCGGACGGGGCCATGATCGCGTCGCAACGGCGGTAGAAGCGGCGCAGCATCGCCTCGACCAGAGGTTCCAGAAAGGCAAGGCCATAATAACGCGGATAGGTCTCGAACCGGGTGTGGACCGAGGCGACCACCGGCAGGCCGTGCTTGCGGCCATATTTGAGCGCGCCGTGGCCCAGCGGATCGGGGCTGGAGACATGGATGAGGTTGGGCGCGAAGGCGCGCAGATCACGCTTGAGGCCGGGCAGCAGCCCGAGCGGGATCTGATATTCCGGGCGCTTCGGGATCGGCCATGACGGCGCGCTCACCAGATCGCCCGTGGGCGCGAACGCGGGGGTATTTGTTGTAGGCGAATAGACGCGAACCACCACGCCCTGCCGCAGCAGATAGGCCACCAGCTTGTTGAGCGCCTGATTGGCGCCATCCTTCACATAATTATAGTTGCCGCTGAAAAGCGCGACACGCAGCTGGGTATCAGGCATTCGGCCTCTATAGACATGGGGAGGGAGGAAGGCAAAGGGGGGAGGGGGGATGATCTCTCTTGCCAAAGCCAACTGACGACGTCGAGATATTGTAGCCGGAATGGATCAAATGGCCCCTTACCTGCTGGCCGCCGAACTCCTAAAACTTTTCAGACAATGTCGTTGATGTACTATCCTAGGCCCGGCGAAATTTTGCTGTGTAATTATGACACGGGCTTTGTCGCTCCGGAGATGACGAAGCTGCGACCGGTGGTGGTTGTTTCCCCGCGATTAAGAAAAAGGGGAGAGCTCGTGGGGGTTGTACCGCTCAGTACCACCGAGCCAGATCAGCTGGAAGATCATCATTGCCGGATAGAAATGGCAAAGCCGCTATCCCAGAATTATCCCAGCCTGATAATGTGGGCAAAATGTGATATGTTGGCCACGGTTGCGCGTTCGCGGTTGGATCGGTTCAAGGCTGGCCGCGTCGACGGCTCAAGAATTTATGTTTCCGGGCATCTTGATATCGATCAGTTAAAGGCTGTTCGGGCTTCAATCCTTTATGGCCTTGGCCTCGGTTCATTGACGATTCATCTTTGATGACATATATGAAAATTGTTCCCGCTCTGCTTTGGCATCGGGCTTGGAGCCTGTCTTAATCCCGGCTGAGCCGGTACGGGCAGCACGCCTCACCTTCAGCGATAACAAGCTTGGTGAGGCTGTCTTTTAGAGAGGGCCCCGCTTCATAGTGGGGCCCTCTGCTTATGTACCTATAATCGATACCTCGTGTTGTGTGCAGCGGTTCAATCTCCATGCGCTTAGCGATGGGGTGAACTGCTACTCCTCGGCCTTTTCGCCCTTCTTCACTGGTGGGTGGAGGCGCAGGCGGGTGACGCGGCGGGTGTCGGCGGCGATGATTTCGAGGCGCCAGCCGCTTTCCGGGTGCAGCACGATTTCACCTACGGTGGGAACGCGCCCGGCGAGGATGAAGGCGAGGCCGCCCAGCGTGTCTATATCTTCCTCCACCTCGGCGAGGCGGGGGTCGATCCGGTCGGCGACATCATCGAGTTCCGCGCGGGCGTCCGCCTCCCAGAGGCCGTCTTCCAGCGCGACCAGTATCTCCTCCGGCTCGTCGTCATGCTCGTCCTCGACCTCGCCGACGATTTCCTCGACCAGATCCTCGAAGGTGAGCAGGCCTTCCGTGCCGGAATATTCATCGAGCACGATGGCGAGGTGGGTGCGCTTGGCGCGCATCTCCATCAGCAGGTTGAGCACGCCCATGCTTTCAGGGACATAGAGCGGCTGCCGGATGAGCGGCTCCAGCGTCTTGGGCGGCGCTTCACCCTTGGCGAGGATGCCGAAGGCGTCGCGGATGTGGATCATGCCGACGATGGTATCGAGCGTGCCGCGATAGACAGGGATACGGCTGTGACCGGCCTCCGTGAACAAGGCGACGAGATCGGCGAAGCTCGCGCTTTCCTCGATGGCGATGATGTCCGCGCGCGGCACGGCGATGTCGTCCACCGTATGCTCGCTGAAATGGAGCAGATTGCGGAGCATCTGGCGCTCCAGCGGCGAGAGGTCTCCCTTCGTGCCCCGATCCGGCGCTTCTTCGCCGGCTTCTTCGTCATATTCGTCGATCGCGTCTTCGAGTTCCTGACGCAATGTGTGGTCGGCATCGTTGCCGAACAGAAGGGACTTGATGCCCCGCCAGAGACTGCCGCCATCGTTCTGGGCGGCGGAGGAGCCGCTGGGGCTACTGTCCGCTTCTTTCGTGCCGGACGGGCTGTCGTCAGCCATGATCTTTCTCAGTCCCCTGTCATCGTGAAGTAGGGATCGGTGATGCCGATGCTTGCAAGCGCGCGCACCTCCATCGCCTCCATCTCTTCCGCCTCATGCTCCTCCATATGGTCATAGCCGAGCAAATGCAAAGTGCCGTGCGCAATCAGGTGGGCGGCATGATCGGCAAAGGCGATGCCTTTCTCCTCCGCCTCGCGCGCGCAGGTCTCCCGCGCCAGCACGATATCGCCCAGCAACGCCTCGCCATCGTCGCTATTGGCGAGGGTTTCGAGGAGGTCGGGCTGCACCATCGGGAAGGAGAGGACGTTGGTGGGCGTGTCCTTGTGACGATATTGCGCGTTGAGGGAGCGGACCTCGGCGTCGTCGGTGAAGCGGATCGAAAGCTCGACGGCGGCGTCGAGCGTGGTCAGCTCGTTGTGCGGCGTCTCGGCGAAGGCGGCGCGCACCGCCTTCTCGGCGAGTGCGGGCCATTCGGTGTCAGCGGGCCAGCTTTCCTCACCGGAGAGGGCGATCTCAAGCATCAGGCGTCCGGCCCCTCATAGGCCTGCACGATGCGGCCAACGATGGGGTGGCGCACCACGTCCGCCGCGCTGAAGCGGATGACGGAGATGCCTTCGACGCCCTCCAGCCGCTCGACCGCGTCGGCAAGGCCCGAGCCGCCCGCCATCGGCAGGAGATCCACCTGATTGGGGTCGCCGCAGATCACCATGCGGCTGCCCTCGCCGAAGCGGGTGAGGAACATCTTCATCTGCGCCTTGGTGGTGTTCTGCGCCTCATCGAGGATGATGAAGGCATTGGCGAGCGTGCGCCCGCGCATGAAGGCGAGCGGCGCGATCTCGATCTCTCCGCTCGCGATGCGGCGCTCGACCTGCTCGGCGGGGAGGGTGTCGTACAGCGCGTCGTAGAGCGGGCGGAGATAGGGATCGACCTTCTCCTTCATGTCGCCGGGGAGGAAGCCGAGGCGCTCGCCTGCCTCGACCGCGGGGCGGGAGAGGATCAGCCGGTCGACCGAGCCGGTGATGAGCTGGGAGACAGCCTGCGCCACCGCGACATAGGTCTTGCCGGTGCCCGCCGGGCCAAGCGCGAAGATCACGTCGCGGCGCGCCAGCTCCTCCATATAGCGGGTCTGGGTCGCGCTTCTGGGCACGATGGTCTTCTTGCGCGTGCGGATCATCACGCTGGGCGGCTGGGCGACATCGTGGCGGATGATGCCATCGAGCGTCGGTTCGGCGGACATGGCGATCACCGCCTCGACCGCGCCGGGATCGATCTCCTGCCCCTTCGAGACGCGGTTGTAGAGGCCCATCAGCACATCGCGCGCCCGGGCGGCGGCTTCCGCCTCGCCCTCGATCTGCACCCGGTTGCCGCGCGCGCCGATATAGACGCCGAGGCGGTTTTCGATGGCGACGAGGTTCTGGTCATATTGGCCGAACACGGCCCCGAGCAGATGCGGCTTGTCGAAGTTGAGATCCAGACGGGCGCGGTCCCCCGCTTCGGCTTGTGTTTGCTTTTTCGCCATCTTTATCCCTGTCTTTCGTCATCCCCGCGCGGGCGGGGATCCAGATAATGGTAACGGCAGTCCGAAACTGGATTCCCGCGTGCACGGGAATGACGATGGAGTATCAAGCGGCTTTCCTCCTCATTAGTTCCCCGGCAAGGCTATTGGGTCCGGCCGAAACGATTTCCACCTCGATCATGTCGCCGATCTTCGCACCCTCGGCGACGACATGCACCGATTGCAGCCACGGCGACTTGCCGACGAGCTGGCCGGGCTTCCGCCCCGGCTTCTCGATCAGCACTGCGCAGCTTTTGCCCACGGTGGCCTGATTGAAGGCGAGCTGATCGGCGATGATCCGGGCCTGGAGGCGCTGGAGGCGCTCGTCCATCACGTGTGCGGCGATCTGGCCGTCCATGTCGGCCGCAGGAGTGCCGGGGCGGGGCGAATATTTGAAGCTGAACGCATAGGCATAGCCGACCTCGCGCACGAGGCTCAGCGTCGCCTCGAAATCCGCGTCGGTCTCGCCCGGAAAGCCGACGATGAAATCCCCCGACAGCGCGATATCGGGGCGCACGGCGCGTACCTTGTCGAGCAGGCGGAGATAGCTGTCCCGCGTGTGGCTGCGGTTCATGGCTTTGAGGATCGGATCAGAGCCGGACTGCACGGGGAGGTGCAGATAGGGCATCAGCTTTTCGACATCGCGGTGGGCGGCGATGAGGCCGTCGGTCATGTCGTTGGGGTGGCTGGTGGTGTAGCGGATGCGCGCCAAGCCATCGAGCCTGTCCAGCGCGATGATGAGGTCATGCAGGCCGCGTTCGCCATCTCCCCACGCATTTACATTCTGGCCGAGAAGGGTGATCTCGCGCGCGCCGCCATCGACCAGCGCCTTCGCCTCATCGAGCACCGCGTCCCACGGGCGGCTGATCTCGGCGCCGCGCGTATAGGGGACGACGCAATAGGTGCAGAACTTGTCGCAGCCTTCCTGCACGGTGAGGAAGGCGGTGGGGCGGGCCTGGCGAGAGCGGCCCGGCAACGCGCCGAACTTGGAGGCGGCGGGCATGTCGGTATCGAGCGCTTCCTCGCCGCGCGTCGCCTTCTCCACCAGCTCGGGCAGGCGGTGATAGGCCTGCGGGCCGACGACGATATCGACCATTTTCGTGCGCCGGGTGATCTCCGATCCTTCCGCCTGCGCGACGCAGCCCGCCACCGCGATCATAGGCCGGGTGCCGTCCTCGCGGCGGAGGCGGCCGATGTCGGAATAGACCTTGTCCACCGCCTTCTCGCGGATGTGGCAGGTATTGAGCACCACCATGTCCGCATTCGCGCCATCCTCGGCGGCGGTCATTCCCTGCGCGCCCAGCATCTCCGCCATGCGCTCACCGTCATAGACGTTCATCTGGCAGCCGAAGGATTTGACGTGGAATGTGCGCGGGGGATTTTTGGGTTCAGGGCGATTCATTGGCACCACTATACAGATGCCGCGCCGCACAAGAAAGGGCCGGTGCAGATTATCCGAAACGCGGCGAAGCTGCCTGTTTCGGATCAAAAATTTCAGCTCTTGCGGTCTATTGCGACGCCATACAGCTCCATGCGGTGATCGACGAGGCGAAAACCCAGCTTTTCCGCGATCTGTTTTTGCAACTGCTCCAGCTCGGGATCGACGAACTCGATGACGTTGCCGGTCTCGACATCGACGAGATGGTCGTGATGCGCCTCCGGTGCGGCTTCATAGCGCGAGCGGCCGTCACCGAAATCGTGCCGCTCCAATATGCCCGCCTCTTCGAACAGGCGGACGGTGCGATAGACCGTGGCGATGGAAATGCCGGGATCGATCGCGGCGGAGCGTTCGTGCACGCGCTCGACATCCGGATGGTCCTCGGCCTCCGAGAGCACCCGTGCGATGACGCGCCGCTGCTCCGTTATCCTGAGGCCTTTTTCGGCGCACAGCGCCTCAATGTCGATCTTGCGGGGCATGGGTCTCGGCTCGTCTCTGTTATGTGAGCGCGTAAATTAGCCTTTTTCCATGAAATGAAAAGGGAGCGCCGCGATTTTGTCGCGCGCTCCCCCGTTCATGGTATTACCAATGTTATTTCTTGGCGCGCTTGCCGGTCGGCGATTTGCCGAGGCCGATTTTCTTCGCCAACATGCGGCGCTGATCGGCGTAATTGGGTGCGACCATCGGATAATCGGCGGGCAGACCCCATTTGGCGCGGTAATCGTCTGGCGTCATCTTGTAATGCGTCATCAGGTGGCGCTTCAGCATCTTGAGCTTCTTGCCGTCCTCAAGGCACACGATGTGATCGGGCTTGATCGAGGAACGGATGGAAACCGCCGGCTCGGGCTTTGCTTCAGGAGCGGGAGCGGGATTGTCAAGTGAAGCGAGCGCCGCGTGAACATTCTGGATCAATACCGGAAGATCCGAAACCGCCACGCTGTTGTTGGACACATGTGCCGCAACGATGTCTGACGTAAGCGTGATCAGCATTTCACTCTTGGCATTGTTTTCATCCATTTTTTCCTCCTTTATATCTTGCGACCTATACCGAAACGGAGATTGAACCATTTTGGATGTTATCGCTTATAAATTTAATAACTGAAATAGCAACAGGTACTTAGGTCTATAGCGTGAGACGGAAATTAAGCGCATCATAAAAAGTTCCGTCGTCTCCTTTATAATAGGATGGGCGGCGGTGAATATGCTCGAATCCTGCCCTCTCATAGAAATCGATCGCGCGGTTATTCTCTCTGACTTCTATGTATAGAACCGACATACGCGATTTTCGTGCCTTTATGATACAGTCCTGCAATAAAACCCTGCCGATGCCCCGGTTCCTCCATTTGGGATCGATTGCGATGAGCAATAGTTCGGCCTCATCCGCCACGTAGCGCACCAGCGCGAAGCCCAGAGTGGCCTGATCGAGCTGAACCAGCGACAGGGTGACGCCCGGCAGGCTCATGAAGCCCGCAAGCTGGGACGCGGTCCACGCCTCGCCATATCGTGGATCGAACGCGGCGGTCATCACCTGCATCGCGGCGGCCTCGGCGCGGTGATCGGGGCGATCGACATGGCGGATCGTAACCAGATGCCCCAGATCCGACGCCATATCAGCGCCTCTCCCCGGCGGGCACGGCATCCGCGCCGCGACCGTAGCGGGTGGTGACGCCCTCTTCCACAAAGGCTTCGGGCAGCAGCATGGCGCAGCGCGCATCGGGATGCAGCAGATGGGCCTCGCCGTGGCCGCGCGCGGCGATAAGCGTGGGTGCTCCGGTGCCGTACACGACCGGCGCATCGGCTGCGCGCGCGAGGTCCGCGATGGGTATGGAGGCGGAGGGCGCCAGCGGGGCGAGGGTGCGTGGATCGAACTGTTGCCAGAACAGCTCGCCATGCCCGCCGGTCAGCGCGATGGCGATGGGTTGAGTGGCTGCGGTACACTCCCGCCGTGCCATCGCGGCCAGCAGGTGCAGGCTGGAATAGCTGGAAAGCCGTGCGTCCCATGCAAAGGCCAGCGCGCGTGCCGCCGCGATGCCGACCCGGATGCCGGTGAAGCTGCCCGGACCGGCGTCGACCCGGATCGCGTCCGCGCGTCCACCTTCGGGCAGGGCGGCGATGGCGGGGACGAGCTTCTCGGCATGGCCGCGCCCGGCGATCTCGTGATGATGGCCGATCAGCTCCCCGCCATCGAACAGCGCCACAGACAATGCCTCTGTCGCCGTGTCGATTATCAGATGCCGCACCAAACCCACCCGCTTGCTCTCATTTTCAGGCGCTTAGCGGCTTAGTGGCCGTTTGGAAATTGCAATTTGAGCCAATTCGAGTTCGACGCCGGGAACGGGCCGGAGCGCGATCAGACGGCGAGGACTTCCGTCACCTCCGGCACATAATGCTTCAAAAGCTGTTCTATGCCGTTCTTCAGCGTCGCGGTGGAGGAGGGGCAGCCGGAACAGGCGCCCTGCATCCGCAGGTACACCTTGCCCTTGTCGAAGCCGCGATAGACGATGTCGCCGCCGTCATTGGCGACGGCGGGGCGCACGCGGGTGTCGATCAGCTCGCGGATCTGCTCCACGATCTCGGCATCGGCGGGGTCGTCGGTATAGGCGTTGTCGGCTTCTTCGGTCGGCACCGAGATGCCCGCCGCCGTGCCCGCGCGGAACAGCGGCATGTCCGCCGAGAAATGATCAAGCAGGATCGAGAGCACATCGGGCTTGGTGGCGGACCAGTCGCCGCCCGGCGCGATCGTCACCGAAATAAAGTCCGCGCCGAAGAAAACGCCCGTGACATCGCCCAGCGTGAACAGTGCTTCCGCGAGCGGAGACGCCTCTGCCTCTTCGGCATTGGCGAAATCGCGCGTGCCTGCCGCCATCACCTTGCGGCCGGGAAGGAACTTCAATGTGGCCGGATTCGGCGTCTTTTCGGTCTCGATCAGCATGAGGAGCATGTGGCCCTTGTGCCGCACTGTTTCAAGCAAAATCCTGTTGTTCGGGGATAAGGCTTGCTTTGTTGGGAGGGTGCCGCCATATGCGCCGTAGCGCGGCAACCGGCCTCAGGGCCATTATTGCGATTGGCGGCGTGAACGCTCCGGCCCGAATGAGGGCGACGGAACCGGCCAATACCCCGCGTTTGCTTTATGAGGCTTCCCAATTCACGCGGGTCGTTTCGGACACCCGCCGAGCGTGTGCGCCATGATGAATGGCGCGCGCGCGACGTGCATATTTTGTGAGTAATAGTATGGAATTCAAGGATTTTGGCTTTGCGGAGCCGATCATCAAGGCGTTGACCGCCAAGCGTTATGTGAACCCCACCCCGATCCAGCAACAGGCGATCCCCGCCGTGCTGTCCGGCAAGGATCTGTGCGGCATCGCCCAGACCGGCACCGGCAAGACAGCGGCGTTCGCGCTGCCTTCGCTCGACCGTCTGGCGCGCGACACCAAGCATACCCCGCCGCTCACCTGCCGCGTGCTGGTGCTCTCGCCGACGCGTGAGCTGGCGGCGCAGATTGCGCAGAGCTTTCGCGATTATGGGCGGTTCCTGCCATTGAATGTCGCGACCGTGTTCGGCGGCGTACCGATCCACAAGCAGATCCGCCAGCTTTCCCAAGGCGTCGATGTGCTGGTGGCGACGCCGGGCCGGCTGCTCGATCTGCTCGCGCAGAAGGCATTTCACCTGAAGGGTGTCGAGGTGCTGGTGCTCGATGAGGCGGACCAGATGATGGACATGGGCTTCATCCATCCGGTGAAGCAGATCGTCTCCTGCGTGCCCAAGGAGCGGCAGACGCTGTTTTTCTCGGCAACGATGCCGAAGGAGATCGCCGGGCTGGCAAAACAGTTCCTGCGCGATCCCGTCACGGTTTCGGTGACGCCGCCCGCCACCACGGCGGAGCGGATCGTGCAGCGCGCCTATCATGTTAACCAGAGCGAGAAACAAGCGTTGCTCACGCATATCCTGCGCGGCGAGGAGATCGACCGCGCGCTCATCTTCACCCGCACCAAATATGGCGCGGACAAGGTGGTGCGCGCGCTGGCGGGGGCGGGGATCGATTCGCTCGCCATCCACGGCGACAAGTCTCAGGCGCAGCGCACGGCGGCTTTGCAGGCGTTTCGCAACGGGCAGATCAAGCTGCTGGTCGCGACCGACATCGCCGCACGCGGGATCGATGTTTCGGGCCTCAGCCATGTCATCAACTTCGAGATCCCGAACAACCCGGATCAATATGTCCACCGCATCGGCCGGACCGGGCGCGCGGGGCAGGAAGGCATCGCGATCAGCCTCGTGTCGGATGACGAACGGTCCTATCTCAAGGCGATCGAGCGGCTGACGCGGACGCAGAGCGAGATCGTGCCGCTGCCCGAAGGCATGGCGGAGCTGGTGCGCAACCTGCCCAAGCCCGCCCCGCGCAAGGGGGCCGAGGCCCGTCCGCCCCGGCCGCAGCAGCCGCGTCAGCATCGCGAGCGTGGTGGGCGCAGCGAGCAAGGGGCGCAGGGCGACGACGCCCGTCGCTTCCGCCCGCGCCGGAAGAAGAGCGTCGGCGCGTATAAGGGGGCGGTGCAGCGGGTCGGTTGATTATTTGATCCGAAACAGGCGGCTTCGCCGCGTTTCGGATGTGCGGCACCAGCCCGCTCCCCCTCCCAGCCTCCCATAGGATACCATATCGGGAGGCTGGGAGGGGGAGCGGGCTGGTGCCGAACCCAAAATCCGCTCCTATTGCGGATTTTGAATCAGATACTCAGTGGCGGTTCATCGAATCGCGGCTATGACTGGGCGGGATGATCCGATCCTTCGCGCCGCGTCTCGTCTGCTCCGTTGCAGCTTTGTCACTGTTGTGGAGCGGGGCGGAGGCGCGTCCGGTTCCGGTCAAGGGAACGAAGCCTGCCGTCGCAGCCGCCTCCGTGCAACCCGCGCGGCCGTGGCTCTATCAGAACAGCGACGTACCGATCGATACCGCCTGGCTGTTCGGCACCCTGCCCAATGGCCTGCGCTATGCGATCCGCCGCAATGGCGTGCCGCCGGGGCAGGTCTCGATCCGGATGCGGGTGGACGCGGGGTCGCTGTATGAGCGACCGCAAGAGTCGGGCTATGCGCACTTCATCGAGCATCTGACCTTTCGCGGCTCGAAATTCGTGCCCGATGGAGAGTCGAAACGCTTGTGGCAGCGCCTCGGCGTGAGCTTCGGCTCGGACAGCAACGCGCAGACGACCCCGACCGCGACCACCTATGCGCTCGATCTGCCCAATGCGACGCCGGACAGTATCGGGGAGAGCCTCAAGATCCTCTCCGGCATGGCGAGCGACCCCAATATCGTGCCTTCGGCGGTGGAGGCGGAACGGGCGATCGTGCTCGCCGAGATGCGGGAGAGTGCGGGCGCGGCGAGCCGGGTTGAGGACGCCAGCCGCGCGCTGTTCTTCGCCGGGCAGCCGCTCGGCAGCCATGCGCCCATCGGCACGACGCAGAGCCTCACTGCCGCGACCGACGACTCGCTGCGCGCATTCCACGACCGCTGGTATCGGCCCGAGAATGTCGTGATCTCGATCTCCGGCGATGCCGACCCGAAGGCGCTGGAGGCCTTGATCGTGCGCCACTTCGCGGACTGGAAGGCGGAAGGCCCGGCCGCATCCGCGCCCGATTTCGGCAAGCCCGACCCGCGCGCGCGGAGCAGCGCTGTGGTGGTGCAGCCCGCCGCGCCTGTCACGCTCTCGCTCGTATGGCTGCGGCCGTGGCAGGCGAAGGCGGACACCATCGTCTATAACCAGCGCAAACTGGCCGATACGGTGGCGATCCAGATGATCAACCGGCGGCTGGAGGAAGCCGCCCGCCGCCCCGGCTCCGCCTTTTTACAGGCGGGGATCGAGGCGGACGATGTCAGCCGCTCCGCCAACGGCACTTTCGTCAGCATCTTGCCGTCCGACAAGGGGTGGGAACAGGCGCTGGGCCAGGTGCGCGCGATCATCGAGGACGCCAAGGCGGCGCCCGCGAGCGAGGCCGAGATCGACCGCGAATATAAGGCGTTCGAGACCAATCTCGCAGTCGATGTCGAAAATCAGGATACCGAGGCAAGCGCGACCCAAGCGGACAATATCGTCAGCGCGGTCGATATCCGCGAGACGGCGGTGACGGCGCAGGCGGCGCTCGATATCTATCGCGGCGCGCGCGGTATCATGACACCTGGCTATATGCTCGACGCGACGCGGCGGATGTTCAGCGGCGACGCGATGCGCGCAATGCTGGTGCTGCCGCTGGCGGATGCGGGCGCGGAAGCACGCCTCGCCGCCGCGCTCTCCGCCCCGGTGAGCGCCGCGCAGGGCGTGCGGATCAAGGCCAGCACCGTGTCGATGGACGACCTGCCCGCGCTGCCGCCGCAGGGCAAGGTGGTCTCGCGCGTGCCCGCGGGCGCGCTGGGCATGGAGTTCATCACCTTTGCCAATGGCGTGAAGATGACGCTGTTCGCCAATAATGGCGAGAGCGGCAAGGTGCGGGTGAACGTCCGTTTCGGCCACGGCCTGCGCGATCTCTCGCCAAAACAGGCCCAGCCGACATGGGCGGCGGGCTATGTGCTGGCGGCGAACGGCATCGGCAAGCTCGGCCAGCGCGAGCTTGATGAACTGACCAACGCACGGCGGCTGGGCTTCGATTTCAGCGTCGATGACGATGCGTTCGAGCTGGCGGCATTGACCCGCCCGGCGGACTATAAGGACCAGCTGCGCCTGTTCGCGGCGAAGCTCTATGCGCCCGGCTGGGCGGCGGAGCCGGTCGAGCGGGCGAAGGCCGGGCTGCTCGCCGCCTATGACAGCGCATCGGCGAGCGCGGGCGGGGTGCTGGCGCATGACCTCGTGTGGCTGCTGCGCAAAAAGGACATGCGCTTCCACACGCCCGAGAAGGCCGAGATCGCGGCGCTGACGCCCGATACATTCCGCGCCTTCTGGGAGCCGATTCTGGCGTCCGGGCCGATCGAGGTGCAGGTGTTTGGCGATGTGAAACCGGGAGAGGCGATCACGGCGGTGGGGGCGACCTTCGGCGCGCTGCCGCCGCGCCCTGAGCGGCCCATTGCGGGGGCGAGCCGCAAGATCCGTTTCCCGAAGCATAACGGTACGCCGCTGGTGCTGCGCCACACGGGCGATGCCGATCAGGCCGCCGCCGCCATCGCCTGGCCGACCGGCGCGGGGTTCCGCAACATGCGCGAGGGGCATCAGCTGGAGATACTGGCGCAGATCATCAGCGACCGGCTGTTCGAGAAATTGCGCGCGGTAGAGGGGGTCGCCTATTCCCCCAGCGCGCAATCGGACTGGCCGCTTGGTTTCGACAAGGGGCAGGGCTATATTCTGGCGCTCAGCCAGCTCAAGCCTTCCAGCACCGCGTATTTCTTCCGGTTCATGCGCGAGATCGCAGCCGATCTGGCAGCGAAGCCGGTGAGCGCGGACGAGCTGCAACGCGTGCTCGCGCCGATGCGGCAGTTGCTGATGCGCGCCAGCACCGGCAACGCCTACTGGATGAACCAGATGGAGGGCGGGGCGATCGACCGGCGCTACGTCACCGCGATGAACGCGATGCCGCGCGACATGCTGACGGTGACGCCGGAGCAACTGCGCGCGCTCGCCGCGAAATATCTGGTGGATCGCAAGAGCTATTCGGTGGTGGTGCTGCCTGGCGGCAAGTGACCATTGTCCATAAGATTTCGTCATTCCCGCGAACGCGGGAATCCATCGTCGAGAGTTCGCCTGTTATACTCTGGATCCCCGCTTGCGCGGGGATGACGATCAAATAGCGCCTCAAAGGATATATTTGCTCAGGTCCGTATTGCGCGAGATGCTGGAGAGCTGGGCGTCGACATAGGCGCCGTCGATCACCAAAGTCTCGCCGGCGCGGTTTTCTGCGTCGAAGCTCACGTCTTCCAACAGCTTTTCCATCACGGTCTGCAGGCGGCGCGCGCCGATATTCTCGATCTGCTCGTTCACCTCCGCCGCGACGCGGGCGATGCCGCGGATGCCGCTTTCGGTGAGATCGATCGTCACGCCCTCGGTGGCGAGCAGCGCCTTATACTGCTCGGCGAGGCTCGCCTTGGTGTCGGACAGGATGGCGACGAAATCGTCCTCCGTGAGGCCTTTCAGTTCCACCCGGATCGGCAGGCGGCCCTGCAGCTCGGGCAGCAGGTCGCTCGGCTTCGCGACATGGAACGCGCCGGATGCGATGAAGAGGATATGGTCGGTCTTCAACGGCCCATATTTGGTCGCCACCGTGGTCCCCTCGATCAGCGGCAGCAGATCGCGCTGCACGCCCTCGCGGCTGACGGAGCCGCCGCGCACGTCCGAAACCGCGATCTTGTCGACCTCGTCGAGGAACACGATGCCGTTCTGCTCGGCATCGCGCACGGCGGCACGATTGAGATCCTCGGCGTCGAGGCGCTTGTCCTGCTCCTCCTCGACCAGCCTGTCCCACGCCTCCGTGACGCGCATCTTGCGGCGCTTCTTCTGCTGTTGCCCGAAGGCTTTGCCCATCAGGTCGCTCAGGTTAATCATGCCGACCTGGCCGCCCATGCCGGGGATTTCCATCGGCATATTGGGCGTATCCGCCACCTCGATCTCGACCTCGGCATCATTCATCTGGTTGGACTCGATGCGCTGACGATAGGCGAGGCGGGTGGCCTGGCTCGCTTCCTTGCCGGTCAATGCGTCCAGCAGCCGCTCCATCGCCGCATCCGTCGCCGCAGCGCGGACGGACTCGCGCCGACGGTCCCGCTCCAGCCGCACCGCTTCCTCGACCAGATCGCGCACGATCTGCTCGACATCGCGGCCGACATAGCCGACCTCGGTGAACTTGGTCGCCTCGACCTTGACGAATGGCGAGTCTGCGAGCTTCGCCAGGCGGCGGCTGATTTCGGTCTTGCCGCAGCCGGTGGGGCCGATCATCAGGATGTTCTTGGGCGTCACCTCGTCGCGCAGCTCCGCGCTGAGCTGCTGCCTGCGCCAGCGGTTCCGGAGCGCGACGGCGACCGCGCGCTTGGCGTCCTGCTGGCCAATGATGTGCTCGTCCAGTGCGGCGACGATCGCCTTGGGGGTGAGGGCTGGGTTCATTATGGAAACTCTCGGGGTGCTCTTGTTTTGAAATCCCCTCGCGGGGATTTCAGGTTTCGGTGCCAGCCCTCTCCCCCTCCCAACCACCCGATATGGTATCCTATGGGAGGTTGGGAGGGGGAGGGGGCTGGTGCGGTACTAACCTCAGGACGCGCTATCGAGCGCCTCAAGGGTGACATTCGCGTTGGTATAGACGCAGAGATCGGCGGCGATCGCCATCGCCTTGCGCGTAATGACTTCCGCATCCGCCTCATATTCGGTGAGGCCGCGCGCGGCGGAGAGGGCGAAGTTGCCGCCCGAGCCGATCGCCGCGATGCCGTCCACCGGCTCCAGCACATCGCCATTGCCGGTGAGGATCAGCGTCGCGTCCTTGTCGGCGACGATCATCATCGCCTCCAGATTGCGCAGATATTTGTCCGTGCGCCAGTCCTTCGCCAGCTCTACCGCCGCGCGCATCAGCTGGCCACTGTGGCGCTCCAGCTTGGCTTCGAGCCGCTCGAACAGGGTGAAGGCGTCGGCCGTCGCGCCCGCGAAGCCGCCGATGACCGAGCCGTCATGCAGGCGGCGTACCTTGCGCGCATTGGGCTTCATGATCGTCGGCCCCATGCTGACCTGACCGTCGCCCGCGACGACGACCCGGCCATTCTTGCGCACGGAGAGGATGGTGGTGCCGTGCCATTTGGGCAGGGCGGAGGAGGTGTCTGCGTTCATGATGCGCCATATGGGCAGAATGCGGCGCGGGTTCAAGCAGGCGCCGCATTTGGCGCGCGCCGCCATGCCGCATCGGCTTGACACGCCCGCTGCACGATGCCAATGCGCTGCTTCCCTTATCGGGGCGCGTAGCTCAGTGGTAGAGCACACCCTTCACACGGGTGGGGTCGTAGGTTCAATCCCTACCGCGCCCACCATTTCACAGAGCCGATAAATCCCTCCTCTTCGCCTCGATGGCGAGGAGGCTGCTGCTGTGTTGCGGCCGCCTGTTGCGGGCCGACAACAATATCCGTGTCGCTTCTGTCGGAAGTCCCGGTGCCGGGAGTCCCCTCGTGTTAACTATACATGGCGGCGGAATTATGATTTTTTCGGTTCAATAAATATAATAGAATCAATTGTTATTTGAATCTATTGTAATGTTCATATATTTTCCGCACACGTCATGTATTGACATGATGGGAAAATTATCTAATCGAGTCACGATTATGAATCATGTGTATTGATATTGTTGATATAAACATTCCTGGCTTGCGGGGCGCTTTTTCGAAAGTGAAAGCCGGTGTGTGAGCGGGGGTAATTATGGCGGTTGATTTCGTTGCTGAATGGCAGTCATGCCATGATTCCGCAGTGTCCATGATAAACGCAGAAGATCCCATGTTTCTGGCGCGTATCGGAGGCAGTGATACAGACGCGGTGATCGAATATGTGGCATCGGGCAGCCCGGATGGCACACTTGCGCTTCCGGCTTCCTTGATGCAGCATCTACCGATCGTCCAGCGGTACAATGGATATTATGACAAATCGGATGATATAGAAAAATATATCCGTTACTGCACCACTCTCCTGAAATGCTATACTGACTGTTCCGATCTGGTGATGTGCGGAAGCAAGCTGCTGAGTACCTATTTTCCGAACATGCTCGATGCCAGTTTCATCAGAGACCTGCCGTTAAAGGATAGTATGGATTCGATCATCGATTCCATTGAAGGCGTACGAGGGAGCGTGCGCTTCTATCCCTATAATTTCATTGAGCGTATCGTGCTCGGTACGGATACGCTTTTCCGGGCGTTTGAGAAAACCTTGACGGGGAAGAAGGTTCTGGTCGTTTCTCCGTTTTCGCAAAGCATCGAAAGCAATTTTCACAACCGTCACGGGTTTTTCCGAAACTATATTTATCCCGAATTTGAGTTGAAGATACTCAAAACGCCGATCACCTACGCGGGGCTTCCAGAGGAATACTATCCGCATGACGACTGGTTTCAGACGACTGAATATCTGAAGGAGCAGCTGGCTTCGATCGACTTCGATCTGGCTTTGCTCTCGTGCGGTTCCTATGCCATGCCGCTGGGCCTGCATATCCGGGATGTCCTGAAGAAAAAGGCTATCTATGTAGGTGGCGTATTGCAGCTCTACTTCGGGATCATGGGGCGAAGGTACGAAAATATCTTCTTCACCAACCAGATCGACATCGAGAAATTCATCTATCCCGTCGAGTCGTCGGATTATATGCAGCACGTCACTGTGCCTTCCGAAAGTGCGAAGGAAGCGTTCGGCGCTTATTTCTAGAGCGCGCTGCGTTAAATCTGACGCAGGACGCGCGCTCTATATTTTTGGTGTCGCATCGTTTTTTGCGCAAAACCGGTTCCCACTTTTGCGCACGATGCTCTACATTGGACGTAACGCGCCCTGCCGCCCGCAGGTGGAGCGGCGGCTACGCTCGAAAATCCGCTCCAGGAGCCGTCCGCACGAGCGGCGCGGCCGGGTGGCTGCCCTCAGGCCAGGAGCAGGGCGGGCGTTTCGACCATGTTTTTCAGCCGCTGGACAAAGCTCGCCGCATCCCAGCCATCGACGACGCGGTGATCGCAGCTGATCGAGAGGTTCATCAGCTTGCGCTTCTCGATCCGCTCGCCACCCGTGCCGTCCGGCACATACATCGGGCGCTCGACGATGCGGTTGGGGCCGATGATCGCCACTTCGGGGCGGTTGATGACGGGCGTGGACGCCACGCCGCCGAGCGGCCCAAGCGAGGTGATGGTGATCGTGGAGCCTGACAGCTCCTCGGGCCCTATGCTGTTGGTGCGGGCGGCTTCGGCCAGCCGGGTGATTTCGGCGGCGAGCTGCCACAGGTTGCGGTCCTGCGCGTCGCGGATTACCGGGGCCATGAGGCCGGCGGGGGTCTGGGTCGCCATGCCGAGATGCACCGCGCCGAAGCGGGTCACGACCCCGGCTTCGTCGTCATAGCGGGCGTTGAGCATCGGAAATTCGGGCAATGTACGGCAAATCGCGGTGATGAGCAGCGGCAGCATGGTGAGCCTGTGGCGCGATCCGCGCGCGTCGTTGAGCTGCGCGCGCATCGTCTCCAGCGCGGTGACGTCCATTTCCTCGACATAGGCGAAGTGAGGGATGTTGCGCTTGGACGCGGCCATATTCTCGGCGATCTTGCGACGCAGACCGATGACCTTGATGACCTGATCCTGCCCACGCGACCCCGCGCTGCGATAGCCGCCTGCTGCGTTGTAGGCGAGAAACGCGTCAAGATCGGCATGGCGCACCCGGCCATCCTCGGCGGGGCGGACATCGGCGAGGTCGACGCCGAGCGCCTGCGCCCGTGCCCGCACGGCGGGGCTGGCGAGCACTTTGGACGGCGCGGCGGCGGGTGCTGGCGGAGGCGGCGGAGCGGGTGGCGCCGCGGGCGGAGGAGCGGCCCCGGCCACGGCGGCTTCGACACGGGCGACATCACCCGCATCAGGCGTTTCGGCGTGGATGCGCTCGGCCAGCGCTTCCGCGTTTTGCGTCGAGTTCGAGGCGGAAGGCGCACTGTCCTCAGCGGCGTCGTCGGTTTCGATTATTACCAGCGGCGCGCCGATGGCGATGCGGTCGCCTTCCGCGCCCGCGATCTCGATCACGGTGCCCGCCACCGGGCTTTCCATCTCGACCGTCGCCTTGTCGGTCATCATGTCCGCGAGCGGAGCATCCTCCTCGATCCTGTCGCCGATCTTCACATGCCATGCGACGATCTCGGCCTCGGCAATGCCTTCGCCGATGTCGGGAAGGCGGAATGTATAACGCGCCATGCCTCAGTTTCCTTCGAGCAGCCGGTCGATCGCTTCGCCGATCCGCACCGGACCGGGGAAGTACGCCCATTCCAGGCTGTGGGGGTAGGGGGTGTCGAACCCGGTGACGCGCTCTATCGGGGCTTCGAGATGGTAGAAGCAGCGCTCCTGCACCAGTGCGGAAAGCTCCGCGCCGAAGCCCGACGTGCGGGTCGCCTCGTGGACGATCATGCAGCGGCCTGTCTTGCGTACCGATTGCTCGATCGCTTCGATGTCGAGCGGCACGAGGGTGCGCAGGTCGATGATCTCGGCATCGATCCCTTTGTCCGCGATCACAGCCGAGGCGACATGGACCATCGTGCCATAGGTGAGCACGGTCAGCGCCTCGCCCTCGCGCACGATCCGCGCCTTGCCGAGCGGGATGGAATAATAGCCTTCCGGCACCGCGCTGTCGGGATGCCGCGCCCAGGGCTCGGCAGGCCTGTCGTAATAGCCGGTGAAGGGGCCGTTGTAGATGCGCTTCGGCTCGAAGAAGATCACCGGATCGTTGTCCTCGATCGCGGCGATGAGCAGACCCTTGGCGTCGTGCGGCGTGCTGGGGATCACGGTCTTGAGGCCCGCGACATGGGTGAACATCGCTTCCGGGCTCTGGCTGTGGGTCTGGCCGCCGAAGATGCCGCCGCCGAAGGGCGAGCGCACGGTGATGGGCGCGATGAAGTCGCCCGCCGAGCGGTAGCGCAGCCGGGCCGCCTCGGAGACGAGCTGATCGAGGCCGGGGTAGATATAGTCCGCGAACTGAATCTCCGGCACGGGCCGCAGGCCGTAAGCGCCCATGCCCACCGCCGCGCCGATGATCCCGCATTCGTTGATCGGTGTATCGAACACCCGGTTCTTGCCATATTTGCGTTGCAGCCCGGCAGTGGCGCGGAACACGCCGCCGAAATAGCCGACATCCTCGCCGAAGATCACCACATCGGGATCGCGCGCGAGCATGAGGTCCAGCGCTTCGTTGATGGCCTCGATCATGTTGAGGGACCGGGGCTGCGCATCGGTCTGCGTCATGCCTCGTCCTCCTTCCAGTCGGGCCATTTGATGCGGCGTTCGCGAATGGCCTGCGTCGCCTGCTCCTCCAGATGCCAGGGCAGCTCCTCGAACACGTCCTCGAACATGGTATGAAACGGGTGGTGGAGGCCGTGACCCAGAATACCGTTCTTCTCGGCTTCCTTGGTCGCCGCCTTCACCTCGTCGGCAAGCGTGCGCTTCAAAGCCTCGTGCTGCTCGGCCGACCATTCGCCGAGCGCGATGAGATGATCCCGGAGGCGCGCGAGGGGATCGCCCAGCGGCCATTGCTCGCGCTCATGCGCGGAGCGGTAGGCAGTGGGATCGTCTGAGGTCGAGTGGCCCTCGGCGCGATAGGTGAAATGCTCGATCAGCGTCGGCCCCGCACCGGCGCGCGCACGCCGCGCGGCCCAGTCGGTCGCGGCATAGACCGCCAGCGCGTCGTTACCGTCCACACGCAGCCCCGCCATGCCGTAGCCGATCGCGCGCGCGGCGAAGGTGGTGCGCTCCGCGCCCGCGAAGCCCGAATAGCTCGATATCGCCCACTGGTTGTTGACGATGTTGAGGATGACCGGCGCGTTATAAACGGTGGCGAAGGTCATCGCGGCGTGGAAATCGCCTTCGGCGCTCGATCCCTCGCCGATCCAGCTCGCGGCGATGCGGCTGTCGCCCTTGATCGCACTGGCCATCGCCCATCCCACCGCCTGCGGATACTGGGTGGTCAGATTGCCGCTCAAGGTGAAGAAACCATATTCGCGGCTTGAATACATGATGGGAAGCTGCCGCCCCTTCAGCCTGTCCGCCCGGTTCGAATAGATCTGGTTGATCATGTCGATGAGCGGATAGCCGCGGGAAATCAGGATGCCCTGCTGCCGGTAGCTGGGAAAGGTCATGTCATCCGGGGCGAGCGCCATCGTGGCGGCGACGCTGGTCGCTTCCTCGCCGGTGCTGCGCATGTAGAAGCTGGTCTTGCCCTGGCGCTGGCCACGGAACATGCGGTCATCGAAGGCGCGCAGCAGGGTCATGTTGCGCAGCATATGGCGCAGGACATCGGGGCTGAGCATGGGGTTCCAGGGGCCGACGGCCTGGTTGCCCGCGTCGAGCACGCGCACCATGTCGAGGCACAGGGGGTGGGTATCGCTCGCGGCGCACAGTTCGTCCGGGCGCGCCTGCGCTCCCGCAGGGGGGATGGAGAGAAACGCGTAATCGACCGGATCACCGGGCCGGAACGGCGGTTCGGGCACTTGCAGCCCCGGCGCGTTATGGCCTTTTGGCGGCGCGCCGGTCATGCGATGCCCGCCCTGTGGTTCGCGAACGGGCAGGTCGGTGCGCTAGCTCCCCGATCGGCCCGATCGCCGGATTCGCCGCGATGTCTGGCTGCCACGTTGGTCCTCTCTCCCCCACCGGTTAAGTGGTACGACACATGAGTGGTCTCGCTTGCCACGAGCATATCCCCACCGCCGCAGGTTGCAATCCGATTATTGGCGGCGCGGACGCGCCGGAATGGGAAAGCCGACCTGCAATGCCGAAGACGGGAACCTGCCATACCACCTCGTTTGTAGCGAAATGATATCATGATCCATCGAAAATAAATTTGCTATCTTCGCCTGATATATCGAATATATCGATATTATCATTCGATAGAGCGGAAAAAATAGAATGAATATTTCTGATGACCTCGATGTGTTCGAACGCAGGATTCTCGTGCTGCTCCAGAAGGACGCCGCGCGCTCCACGGCGGAGATCGCGGCCGAGGTGGGCCTGTCGGAGGCGCCGTGCTGGCGCAGGATCCAGAAGCTCAAGAGCAAGGGCTATATCCGCAAGCAGGTGGCGCTGGTCGACAAGGAAAAGGTCGGCGCTTCGCTGCAGGTGTTCGTGCAGATCAAGCTCGATGCGGTGGGAAGGGCGAACATCAACGCTTTCGCCGAGCGGATCCGGGAATTTCCCGAAGTGATGGAGTGCTTCATCCTGCTGGGGAACTTCGATTTCCTGCTGAGGATCGTGACCCGGAGCATTGCGGACTATGAACGTTTCTTCTTCGATCGGCTCTCGTCCGTGTCCGGTATCAAGGATGCGAACTCGATCGTCACCATTTCGGAGGTAAAATCCACGACCGAGGTGCCGATCCCGGCGGAGTGAGGCGCACCCCGCCGTTGCCAAGGGGCTGATTTGGGTGCAGGATGCCGCGGCCGTCAGAGCCATGCGGGGGAGAGCCGGATGCCACAAATGCTGCCGCTGGCAGTTGCCCTCTTCTATGCCTTCGCCCTGTTCCTGTTCGCCTCCTGGGCGGAGGGGGACAGCCACCCCGTGTTGAAGCAGCGCCTGCGCCCTCCGGCCTATGCGCTTGCGCTCGCCGTCTATTGCACGAGCTGGACCTATTACGGCGCGGTAGGCAGCGCGGTGGCCGACGGCTGGTCCTATCTGCCCATCTACCTCGGGCCGGTCCTCGTTTTCGTGGTTGCGCACCCTTTTCTGCGCCGCCTGATCGACGCGGTGAAGACGGACGGCGCCAATTCCATCTCCGAATTCATCGGCGGGCGCTTTGGTAACAGCCAAGGCGTCGCCGCGCTCGTCACGATTCTCGCGCTTCTGGGGAGTATCCCCTATCTCGCGCTGCAGCTGCGCTCGCTCGGCACGACTTACGCGCTGATCGCGGGGACGCAGGCCGGGCCGCTGACCATCGGCTTCGCGGCGGCGCTGCTGGCGCTGTTCGCGATGATATACGGCACCCGGCGCTATGAGGCGGGCAGCCGCAACGACGCCATATTGTTCGCGGTCAGTTTCGAGTCGGTCCTCAAGCTCGGCGCGTTGCTGGTGGCGGGGTTCATCGCGGTGCTGCTGCTGGCGAAGGCGCCGGAGGGTGCCGCCCAAGCGGGCATAGCCGAGCTGTCCGCCAATTTCGCGCCATCCCGGATCGGGATCGATTTCTTCGTCATCACCTTCCTGTCGATGGCGGCGATCGTCTGCCTGCCGCGGCAGTTTTACGTGACCGTGATCGAGGCACGCTCCAGCGCGGACATCACGGCGGCGAGATGGCCCTTTGTCATCTATATGCTGCTCACCCTGCTGGTGGTGCTTCCGATCTCGGCTGCGGGAATGGCGCTATTGCCGGGCGACAGCCGGCCGGACCTGTTCGTGTTGCAGCTGCCGCTGTCGCATGGATGGACCGGGGCGGCGCTGCTGATCTTCCTCGGCGGCTTTTCCGCCGCGACCGCGATGGCGCTGGTCGAGACGATCGCGCTGTCGACGATGGTGTCGAACGATCTCATCGCGCCTTTTCTGGTGCGCAGCCGCAGGTTCGAGGGCGAGGGCAATCTGGGGCGCGTTCTGCTCACCACCCGCCGCGCGGCGATAGCGGGCATCATGGGGGCGGCGCTCGCATGGGCGCTGGGCATGGGAGACAGCCAGCGCCTCGCCTCGATCGGGCTGGTCGCCTTCGCCGCGATGGCCCAGTTCGCGCCCGCGCTGGTGATGGCGGTGATGGGTGGCAACCGGGACGCGCTGGCGGCCAAGGCGAGTCTGGGCGCGGGCCTGCTGGTGTGGATCTACACGCTCGCGTTGCCCCAGCTCGCCTCGCCCGCGATGCTGCGCTGGATGGAAGCCTCGGCGTTCAATCCCCATGCGCTGTTCGGCATCGATGGCCTGAGCCCGATCAGCCACGGCACGATCTGGAGCCTGGGCGCCAACATCGCGGTGTTCGCGCTGATGACCATGCGCCGGGTTCAGCCCCACGCCTTCCCCGCGTTGCTGAGAATGCCGGGACCGAGCGCGGCCGTAGTGTCGAACGTGGGCGAGTTGAAGGCGCTCGCCGCGCGCTTTGTAGGGCCGGAGGTAACGGCCGAGACGTTTGCGGGGGTGGAGGAGAGCCGGCCCATCGATCGTGCCCATCGCCGCCGCGCCGAGCGCCTGATCGCCAGCGTGGTGGGCGTGCCCTCCGCCCGCGCCTTCGTCAGCTCCGCGCTCTACGGCTCCAACCTCACGCACGAGGAGGTGGCGCGCATTCTCGACGACACGGGGCAGAGCCTCCGGTTTTCCAAAGGCCTGCTGGCGTCGATTCTGGAAAATATCGACCAGGGGGTGAGTCTTGTCGACCGCGACCTCAATCTCGTCGCGTGGAATGGCCGTTACCTCGAAATGTTCCACTATCCGCCCGGCCTGGTGCGGGTAGGGGCGCCGGTGGCCGAACTCGTCCGTTACAACGCGGAGCGGGGCGAGTGCGGGCCGGGCGAGGTGGAAGCTCATATCGAGCGGCGGCTGCAACATATGCGGCGTGGGCAGGCGCACAGCTTCAAGCGGGTGCGGCCGGACGGGCGCATCGTCAAGACGGTGGGCGGCCCGATGCCGGGGGGCGGCTATGTGATGTCGTTCACCGATGTCACCGCCGAGGAACAGGCGATCGCGGCGCTCGAAAAGGCGCGGGCGGAACTCGAGATGCGGATCGAGGACCGGACCAGCGAGCTGCGCGCCGCGAATGTCGCGCTGGCCGAGGCCGATGCGGAAAAGACGCGCTTTCTTGCCGCCGCCAGCCATGATCTGCTTCAGCCGCTGCACGCGGCGCGATTGTTTTCGGCAGCGCTCGGCCGCGATCTTTCCGGCTCCGCCAGAGAGGTGCTGGGCAAGCTCGATCGGTCGATCCAGTCCGCCGAGGCCTTGCTGCGCTCGTTGCTCGACATATCGAAACTGGATGCGGGCGGCATCAGCCCCAATGCGCAACCCTTGCAGATACGGCCGCTGCTGGCCGCGCTGGTGGAAACGATGCGACCGCTCGCGCTGGAAAAGGGGCTGGATATCCGCCTCGGTCCGGGCGACGCCACCGTGGAAACCGACCCCGGCCTGTTACGGTCGATCGTGCAGAATTTCCTCTCCAACGCGATCCGCTACACCCAGGCGGGCGGCATCGTTGTCGGCGTGCGGCGCAGGGGCAGCCGTGCCCGAATCGATGTCATCGATACCGGCCCCGGCATCGCGGAAGAGAAGTACAGCGTCATTTTCCGCGAGTTTGAGCGTCTGCCCAACGCGAGCGAGGGCGGCATAGGGCTTGGCCTCGCGATCGTGGAACGCACGGCGCGGTTACTGGGCGGGCGGGTGTCGCTGCGCTCAAAGGTGGGCAAAGGCAGCCGGTTCAGCATCGCGCTGCCGGTCTCGCTGGCGCGCGTCGGCGCGCTCGGTGCGGCATTGTCCGAACCGGCGGGCGGCGTATCGCCGCTCTCCATTCTGGTGGTCGACGACGACGCCACCAACTGCGAGGCGTTACAGGGTTGGCTGGGCCGCCTCGGCCATAAGGTGACGACCGCCACCACCGCCGCAGCCGCTCTCTCGGGAGGGAACGCGTTCGATGTAGCGCTCGTCGATTTCAATCTGGGCGGAGAGCTGGATGGCATCGCCCTGATCGAGGTGCTGCGCCGCCGCGCCGCCGACGCGCGCTATGCGCTTGTCACCGCCGCCCGAGAAAGCAGCTATGCCGCGCGGGCCGCCGCCCTCGGCATCACCGTGATGCGCAAGCCGCTCTCCCCGCCGCAGCTGGAGCAATGGCTCGGCCAGACCGAAAGCCGGCACGCGGCGGAATAGCCGCTCAGTTGTGAACGATCGACATTCCCAGCGCCTTGGCCGCGAGCACGGCCTGGGTGCGGTTCTGCACATCGAGCTTCTTGAGGATCGCAGTCATGTGGGCCTTCACCGTCGCCTCGCTGATGCCGAGATCATAGGCGATCTGCTTGTTCAGACGCCCCTCCATCACCCCCAGCATCACCTTGAGCTGGGTCGGCGTCAGCGATGCGATCTGCGCCGCGACGGGATCCAGCACATCATCCTTCGGGGACTCCATCCGCTTGCCCGACAGTGCGTCGCGAATGGCATCCTCGATGAAACGGAGGTCGGCATCCTTGCCGATGAAACCCACCGCGCCGAAGCGCACCGCCTCGCGCGCCGCCTGCGCCGCGTCCGCGCTCGACACGACGAGGATCGGCACGCCCGGCTTTTCCGCGTGGAGCAGAGCCACGCCCGAATAGCCCTCGGCACCCGGCATCTTCAAATCGAGCAGGATCAGCGCGAGGTCGTCCGCCGCGATCGCCTCCGCCAGCGCGGAAGGCAGGTTGGCGCTTTCGGCGATGCGCGCATCGGGCATCACCGCCGCCGCCGCCATCGCCAGTGCCTGCCGGAACAGGGGATGGTCGTCGGCGATGAGAATGGTTCCTGGCATTATCGCGTCAAGCGTCCACCGCGCGGGAGTTGATCAGCGTCTCGACGACCGAGGGGTCGGCGAGGGTGGAGATATCGCCGAGGTTCGACGTGTCGCCTTCCGCGATCTTGCGCAGGATGCGGCGCATGATCTTGCCGGAGCGCGTCTTGGGCAGGCCGGGCGAGAAGTGGATCACGTCCGGCGTCGCGATCGGGCCGATCTCGTGCCGCACCCATTTGACTAGATCGGCCCGCACTTCCGGGCTTTCGGTCTCGTTGGCGTTGAGGGTGACATAGGCGTAGATGCCCTGTCCCTTGAGGTCATGCGGGTAGCCGACCACGGCGGCCTCGGCGACCTTGGCATGGGCGACGAGCGCGCTCTCGATCTCGGCCGTACCCATGCGGTGGCCGGAGACGTTGATCACGTCGTCGACACGCCCGGTGATCCAGTAATAGCCGTCCTCGTCGCGGCGGCAGCCGTCTCCGGTGAAATATCTGCCGCGATAGGTGCTGAAATAGGTCTGGAAGAAGCGCTCATGATCCCCCCATACGGTGCGCATCTGGCCCGGCCAGCTGTCCGTGATGCAGAGGTTGCCGTCGGTCGCGCCATCGAGGACATTGCCTTCGCCATCGACCAGCTCCGGCTTCACGCCGAACATCGGCCTTGAGGCCGCGCCGGGCTTCAGCGCATGGGCGCCGGGAAGCGGCGTGATCATGTGGCCGCCGGTTTCGGTCTGCCACCAGGTGTCGACGATCGGGCAGCGGCCCTCGCCGACGACATTGTAATACCATTCCCACGCTTCCGGGTTGATCGGCTCGCCCACGCTGCCGAGCAGACGCAGCGACTTGCGGCTGGTGCTCTTCACCCACTCGTCGCCCTCGCGCATAAGTGCGCGCAGTGCCGTGGGTGCGCCATAGAAGATGTTGACCTGATATTTGTCGACGATCTGCCAGAAGCGGCTGAAATCGGGGAAATTGGGTACGCCCTCGTACATCAGGGTGGTGGCGCCGTTGGCGAGCGCGCCATAGACGGTGTAGCTGTGGCCCGTGACCCAGCCGACATCCGCCGCGCACCAGAAGATTTCGCCGGGGCGGTAATCGAACGTATATTCGTGCGTCATCGACACCCAGACGAGATAGCCGCCCGAGGTGTGGAGCACGCCCTTGGGCTTGCCGGTGGAGCCGGAGGTGTAGAGGATGAACAGCGGATCTTCCGCGTTCATCGGTTCCGGTTCGCATGTCGCGTCGGCGCGGGCAGTGGCCTCGTGATACCAGATATCGCGCCCGTCCTTCATCATGATGTCGCCGCCGGTACGGCGCACGACCAGCACGCGGGACACGCTGGGGCAGTGGGTGAGCGCCTCGTCGACATTGGCCTTCAGCGGTACTTTCTTGCCGCCGCGCAGCCCTTCGTCCGCGGTGATGACGAGGCTCGAGTCGCAATCCTGGATGCGGCCGGCAAGGCTGTCCGGCGAGAAGCCGCCGAACACCACCGAGTGGATCGCGCCGATCCGGGCGCAGGCGAGCATGGAAAAGGCTGCCTCGGGAATCATCGGCAGGTAGATCGTCACCCGATCACCCTTGCGCACGCCATTGGCCTTGAGGGCGTTGGCGAGGCGGCACACCTCCTCGTGCAGCTCGCGATAGCTGATGCGACGCTCCTCGCCCGGCGAATCACCTTCCCACAGGATTGCCACGGCGTCGCCTTGCGTCACGACATGACGGTCTATGCAGTTCGCGGAGACATTGAGCGCGCCATCCTCGAACCATTTGATGCCGAAATCCGCCTCGTTGAAGCTGGTGTTCTTCACCTTGGTAAAAGGAGTCATCCAGTCCAGCCGCTGCGCCTCCTTGCGCCAGAATCCTTCGGGATCGCTCAGGGACTGCGCATACATCGCGTCATAGCGTTCGGCGTTGATCTTCGCGCTGGCGGCCCACTCCGAAGGAACCGGATGAACGCTACTCATGGCATCTCTCTCCTGTATGTCTCATCGTTAAATACGGATATTTTACGCATCGCAAGCAACCCCTTCATCCCAGACTAAAGTATATAATGTACGCGACCAAGGTCTAAGTATTCTCTCCGGATATATTGAACGACACTCTGGCCTGAAAATGGATCGGCAACGATTCCGTAAAAGGGAGAGGAACATGTCAAGGAAAAGCACTTATGCGGGCTTGATGGCAGGGGTCGCCATCTTTGCACTATCAACCACGAGCGCACTTGCCGACACCAAGAAGGAAAAGGAGTTAGCGTCCGCGCTCGTGGTGTAATTTCCGGTGTAGGCGATGGTGTATTCCGGGGTGGGGCATGCCCCACCCCGGAATGCGGCGTCGCTGGTGGCCACCGGGTTCATCGTTATGGTGGAG
>JALCRK010000012.1 GCA_022652485.1 Sphingobium sp. | reverse complement strand
CAGACGAAAGCGCTGGTCATCTCGGCGCACAGTTCCTCCCGGCCATATTCGGGCGAGCCGAACCGGCCGGACTGATCGCGGGAGAGTCGGCTCGGATGCCCGGTCCAGTGGCCCAGCTCATGGAAGGCCGTGCGGTGCCAGTTGATCGGGTCGGGGAACGCCTCGGGGCGCGGGATCTGGATGTAGTCGCGCGAAGGCACGTAGAAGGCCTCGCCGCCGACGATGCGGATATCGGCACCGGTGGCGCGGATCAGGGCATCGGCCTCTGGCAGGATCAGCGAGCGGTCGACGGGCGCGACCGGCGCACTCAAGTCCTCGGGCAGGCCTTCGCACTGGTCGGTCGAAAAGACCGTGTAGCGCTTCAGGAACGGGATCGTTCCGGGCGTCCGGTCTTCCTCGCGGGCCCGTTCGCGCTCCTGCTGCGGCGTGTAGCGATGGGCATAGACCACGGTCATGCCGCGCTCGCCCTTGCGGACATTTCCGCCAAGCTCCAGCGCCTGGCGGAAGGTGAGGAAGCGGTTGGTGGTGAAGCCGCGTTCGATCATCGCGCTCCACAGGATCAGGATGTTGATCCCGCTGTAGCGCGCGCAGGTGCTGGCATTGACCGGCAGGTCGAGGGCGGCGGCGGCCGAATCCCACGGCTGCACCCAGGGCACGCGCCCCTGCTCGAGCTGGGCGATGATCCGGTCGGTGATGTCCTGATAGAGGTCGGTCCGCTCAGGTGCGGAAGCGCTGCGTGCGCGGAAGGATGCCATGGCCTGTCTCCTCGGACGGACCGGCCAGGGGCCACTCCCTCTGGCTTCGGCACCGTCACGGCCGAAGCCGCCAGGCTCTCACTCTCCAACACCGTTGCTGCCGGTCGCGCGAGCGGTCAGCGAGATGCCCCAGACAGAAATGCGCACCCTGACAGAGGCAGGAGATAGCTTGCCAGTCGCAAGGCAGACCGAACGGCGGGGCCTGTCGGCGTTCGCAGGCTGCCCTTCCTGCCATTCCTGCCGGCGTAGAGTGCGTGCGGGGCCAGATGGTTGAGTTGCCGCGCCCTCAGGAGCAGGTCCGCCAGGACGTGCGGGAAAGAGCGCGTCACCAGTCCCGCTCCCAATCATAAGGGGCGTTGCGGGGTGTCCCCGCAGAAGGGGGAGACGGAGACAGCGCAGCGGCTCGGGCTCAGGGGAAGGCATTCCCCTCAGGAGAATACTCTGGTCCTGCCCCTATCACGAATGCCTGGGCGGGCTCACCACTGCGAACTACGCCACAACATATAAAACGCCACGACGAAGATCAGCCCTGCGAACAAGGTGTTTAGGGCTCCCTTCATTGCGGAAAGTCGCTGCGACAGCAGTGTTCCTGCCACGCCGCCAGCTACGCCGCCCATGATGAAGACACCGGCCAGAGCCCAGTCCACGAGTCCCGAAAATGCGTAGTTGATCGCCGCCGTCAGTCCGAACGCGGCTACGGCCACAAGGGATGAGCCGACCGCGTTGCGCATCGGCATGGCCGTCGATGCCATCAGGGCGGGAACGATGAGAAAACCGCCGCCAATCCCGAAGAAGCCGGAAAAAAGCCCAGTGCCAAGGCCATAGCCCATCACTTTGGGCGCATTTTCGCGGCGGCACTGGACGTCGGGATTTCCCGGATCCTTGCGGTTGCGGATCATCAGGGCACCAACAACCAGCATGAGCAAGGCGAACAGGAACAACAGGCGCTGCCCGTCCATTGCCTTGCCCAGGGTCGAGCCGGCATAGGCCCCCGCAACCCCGGCGGCGGCAAACATGCCGGCGCAGCGCCACTTGATCGTGCCAGCCCGGGCGTGCGGAACGAGATTAGCTGCCGCATTGGCAGCAACAGCGAGAGCGCTGGTGCCGATCGCGACATGGGGCTGCGGCACGCCGACCAGATAGACCATGAGCGGGACGGCCAGGATCGAGCCGCCCCCTCCGACCAGACCGAGAGTGAAACCGACCAGGCCGCCGGACCCTGCGCCGAGCAGGTACTGGATGGTGTCGAGCGCCATCGCGTCAGAGCCTGTTCAGCGGAAGCTTGAGGTAGCTGACCCCGTTTTCTTCGGGTTCCGGGAAATGCCCGCCGCGCATGTTGATCTGGATCGATGGCAGGATCAGGCGCGGCATATCGAGCGTGGCGTCGCGTGCCTTGCGCATGGCTACGAAATCGTCTTCGCTGATGCCGTCATGGAGATGCACGTTGCTGCGGCGCTGTTCCGCGACCGTGGTTTCCCAGGCATAGGTATCGCGGCCTGGCGCCTTGTAGTCATGGCACAGGAAAAGCCGGCTGGCTTCAGGCAGGCTCAGCAGCCGCCGCACAGACCGGTAGAGGATATGGGCATCCCCACCCGGAAAGTCGGCGCGGGCAGAGCCATAGTCCGGCATGAACAGGGTATCCCCGATGAAGACAGCATCGCCGATGACATAGGCCATGTCCGCGGGAGTGTGCCCGGGAACATGCAGCGCAATGGCTGGAATGGAGCCGACCGAGAAACGGTCGCCCTCGTCGAACAAATGGTCGAACTGCGAACCATCGCGGGCAAAGCGGGTGCCCTCGTTGAAGATCTTGCCGAAGACGTTCTGCACGGTGAGGATGTGACGACCGATCGCCAGCCTGCCGCCCAGTTGCTCCTGCAAATAGGGTGCGGCCGAGAGATGATCGGCATGGGCGTGCGTTTCCAGCAGCCATTCGACCTCCAGCCCCTGTTCGCGGACATAGGCGATCACGGCATCGGCCGAAGTGGTGGACGTGCGCCCCGATGCCGGATCGAAATCGAGCACGCTGTCGATGATTGCGGCCTTGCCGGTCGCAGGATCGGACAGCACGTGGGTTACAGTGAAGGTTGCTTCGTCGAAGAAGCTGCGAACCTGGACCGCCGCCGGATCGGCCTGCTGCACGATCTCTGCTGCGGCGGCAATGACGGGGTCTGACATGCGCATTCCTTTCCTGGCTGGTTCCCGGCGGCGCCTACGCGCCGCCGGTTGCCTGGCCTTTTTCAGAGGGTCTTGGTGCTGAAATACCAGTCGACGTAGTTGTAGCCTTCGCCAGCGCGGGCTTCGGCAGCCGCTGCGGTCTGCGGCGGCGATACAATCACGTCCTGACCGGGTTGCCAGCCTTCGGGCGTGGCCACCTTGTTGGCGTCAGCCGTCTGCAGGGCCTGCATGAGGCGAACGAACTCGGCGATCGAGCGGCCGTTCGACATGGGGTAATAAACCATGGCGCGCAGCGTGCCTTCGGGGTCGATGAAGAACGTGGCGCGCACGGCCTGGGTGTCGGATGCACCCGGGTGGACCATGCCGTAGGCGGTCGCCACCTTCATCGAGATGTCCTCGATGATCGGGAACGGGATCTCGACGCCGAACTTTTCCTTGATCGATCGGACCCAGGCAATGTGGGCGTAGTTCGAGTCGATCGACAGGCCGAGCAGCTCGGTGTTCATCGCCTTGAATTCATCGGCATGGCGGGCAAAGCCCATGAACTCGGTGGTGCAGACCGGGGTGAAGTCGGCCGGGTGGGAGAAGAGGACGAGCCATTTGCCCCGATAGTCGGCCAGTGAGCGCTGGCCATGGGTGGTCTTGGCGCTGAAGTCGGGTGCCGGTTCATTGATGCGCGGCATGGCGGCGGGAGCGGTGATCGTGTCAGTCATGATGGCCTCCTTGATTGGCTGAGGGCATCAATATATCAGTTTATTAAATTAGATAACTGGAATATTTGGCACAGAGTAATCGATGCAGCCGATTTGATGGAAGTGCAGCACGGACATCGTCTGAAATGCCGTTCTAAACTGCGATGGCTGATCTGGAAGCCGCACATCACTTTATGATTTTCCCGCGTCATCGCGGTCCTAGTTCGCGCCTGGGCCGCTTGCTGGAGATTCCTCGACCGTGATGCCCTCGCGGATGTTGTAGAGGCGGCGGAAGGTCGGGATGATCTTTTCATCGTGTGTGACCACGATGATCGCGGTGTCGAACTGCCCGGCCATGGTGTTGAGCAGATCGATCACGGCCAGCGCGCGCACGCTGTCGAGCGGCGCGGTCGGCTCGTCGGCCAGAATCACCGGCGGGCGGTTGACCAGCGCGCGGGCGATGGCGACGCGCTGCTGTTCGCCGCCGGAAAGCTGCGATGGCATGGCCGCTGCGCGGTGCGCCACGTCGAGCACCTCCAGCAGGTCGCGCGCTTCCTTGCGGGCCTGGGCATTGGGCTTGCCGGCCAGCATGGGGAGCAGTGCGACATTGTCGGTCACGTCAAGAAACGGGATCAGGTAGGGCGCCTGGAAGATGAAGCCGATCAGGTCGCGGCGCAGGGCGCGCAGATCGCCGACTTTCCAGCCGTCGTCGTAGATCACGGTATCACCAATGGTCATGCGGCCCGATGTTGGCTCGATCACCGCGCCCAGACACTTGAGCAGGGTGCTCTTTCCGGAACCCGACGGTCCGATCAGGCCGACGACCTCACCTTTGGCAACCGACATGTCGACGCCGCGCAAGGCGTGAACGGCAGTATCGCCGCTGCCATAGGTCTTGACCAGGTTCTCGATGCGGATGCCTTCAGCCACCGATGGCCTCCGCCGGATCGACCTTCAAGGCTGCATGGATCGCCAGCAGGCTGGCCAGCGAACAGATCGCCATGACCGCAAGAAACCCGCGAACCGAATCCGCCGGCAGCAGCAGCACGTATTTCGGAAAGAACGGCGCCCAGAAGGTCGCGGCGATCTTGCCCACGGCAAAGCCGATCAGGCCCAGCCCGAGCGCCTGTTGCAGGATCATGCCGGCAATCGTGCGGTTACGGGTGCCGATCAGTTTGAGCACAGCGATCTCGCGGATCTTGCCGATGGTCATGGTGTAGATGATGAACGCGACGATCGCGGCGCTGACGATCGCCAGGATCACCAGGAACATCCCGATCTGCCGCGCCGAATTGGCGATCATCTTGTCGACCAGGATCTCTTCCATCTGCGCGCGGGTATAGACCGTCACGCGCTGCCAGCGCCGGATCGCGGCGGCGACGGTATCGGGATCGGACCCCGCAGCCACGGTCACCAGCACCGCGTTGACATTGGTGCTGGCACCTTGCGCGGCGTTGACCGCTTCGGCCACGGCGGGATTGCCCGGGGGGTTCAGTACCGGGCTGGACGCGGTACGCGCACGCTGGCGGACGATCGCGTCGCTGTCCTTCTCGAACTGGGCTTCCTGCGCATCCTTGAGTGACAGGAACAGCATGGGATCCCCGCCAGAGGAGACCATGCGGCTGGTCAGGCCGACGATCCGGTAGGTATTGCGGCGCACCTTGACCTGATCGCCAATCGCAAAGCCGGTCTTCACATCGGCCACGGCCTCGTAATGACCCTGGACGATCCGGCGCCCGGCAATCAGGTGCGGCGGCTGGCCGGGCTCGCCCGGCTGGGCAACTTCGGTGCCCACCACCATGACCCGCACGTCCTTCCCCTGATGGACGATCTGCATGGTCAGATAGGTAACGCCTGCCGCACGGTCGACGCCGGCCATGGCGCGGATCGGGCGTTCGGTATCCTCGTTAAGGCTTGACGGCTCGGCATAGGGACCAAGCGTATCCTTCTGCACCACCCACAGGTCCGCCCCGCTGTTGTCGAGCAGGGCCTGCGCATCGTCGATCATGCCGCGATAGACCCCGGCCATCGACAGGGTGACGCCGATCAGCAGGCCAAGCCCCACGCCGGTGAGCACGAACTTGCCCCAGCCATGGAGGATGTCGCGGCCGGCAAGGCTGATCATGGCTGACCCCTCATGGCTGCTTGTCGACCACCGTGATGCGGCTCGATGTCGTCAGCGGCCGAGCGCTGTGCAGGACCACCTTGTCGCCCTTGGCAAGGCCATCCAGCACCTGCACCCAACCATCGGCATCTTCCACGCCGAGCTTTACGGGCACAAACCCCAGGTCGCCGTCGCGCAAGGCCCAGACGCCCACGTCGCTACCGATGCGGTGAACGGCCGCATTGGGCACCGCTAGCGTGCGCTCTCTTGCTGGCAGGCCAATGGTCACCTCGGCGAGTTCCCCGATCGGCGGAAGGCCCGCGCCCGTATCGAAGGTCACCTTGGCCAGTACCTCTTGCGTCACGGCATCGGCCACCGGCTCCACCCGCAGGACGGAGCCACGCAAGGGTGTGTCGATCCGCGAGCGCAGGACGACGCGTGCCGGCAAACCGGCGGTAATTCCCCCTGCGCGGGTCTGGTCGAACCGCGCATTGATCCAGAGTTCCGCCGGATCGACCACTTCGATCACGGCCTGCCCGGCCACCACGGTCGTGCCCGGTTCGGCAAGGCGTCGCACGACCAGCCCGGCTTTGGGGGCAACCAGACGCAAATTGGCCTTCTGCTCCTGCAGGGCCGCCCGCTCCGCCCCGGTCCGGCCGCGATCCTGCACAGCTGCCGAACGGTTGGCCTGCGCTACGGCAAGCCCGGCTTCGGCGGCTGCCAGGGCCTGGCGTCGCTGGTCGAGCGCCGTGCGGGTCAACCAGCCGCCTCGGAAGAGTTCTTCGCCGCGGGCCGCCTCGCTACGGGCCAGGGCCAGGCGGGCACTGGCATCGGCGACTTGCGAGGCTGCCGCCTGTTCCAGCGCGGCAGAGCGACCGGCACTGCCTGATGCTGCGGCAATGCGCTGATCGAGGTCGATCGGATCGATCAGGGCCAGCACTTGTCCGGCCTCCACCCGGTCGCCGACATCGACAGCCAGGCTGGCGACCCGCCCCGGCGCAGTCGGGCCGATCCGGTGCGTATAGCGCGCTTCCACCGTGCCGATCCCGAAGAGAGCTGGCGTGATCGCGCGCTCTTCGATGCTGGCCACCGTGACTTTCACCGGCGCCAGCGGCCCGGAGCGGACAGCCACGAAAGCAAGCAGGATCGCCAGCACGGCCAGAACCACAACCAGCATCAGGGCGCGGCGGCTTTGCGGAAGGGCTATGCGCATGGCGAGGCTCCCAAGCTTCGGCGGAACAGGTCGAACAGGCGCCGCGCGAGGATGGGCATGGCCGAGAAATCGTCGATCGCGAGGCCTTGCATGACCATGCCCTGCACCATGGAAAGGAACAGCACGGTTGCGGCCTCCACGTCGGTAGCCTCTCCGACTTCGCCTGCATCTCGCGCAGCATGAAGCTCCTGCGCTACCCGCGCCCGATATCCGGCCATCAACTGGCGGGCGATGGCCTTCGTCGGGGTGTCGCCGGCGCGCTGCAGCTCGCCGAACAGGACACGGGGCACGCCCGGTCGTTCGATGACGAAGTCGACATGCGCGGCCAGCATCGCCTCCAGTCGGGCGAGCGGCGGGCCTTCCGACAAGGTGTCGAAGCGGTGGTTCAGTTCGCCGGAGGTCCATTCGAGCACGGCGGTCCAGATCGCCAGCTTGTCCGGGAAGTGGCGGAACAGCGCGCCCTGGGAAACACCCATGGCCGCTGCGATCTGCCCGGTGGTCAACACCGCCGGATCGTGGCTTGCGGCCAATTCGATGACGGTCGCTACAGCCTCGGCCCGGCGCAGTTCGGCAGAGAGATAGGGGCGGTTCATGGCGCGACCCTGCCACAAAGAAAGCGATTGGTCACTTTTCTTTTTTGAGGGCGCAGCTATGGTGTGCCGATCACGACAGGAGACCCGCGATGACCGACGCCCCCCACCATCATGCCGACGCTCTCAAGTATGAAGACTGGGCGGGCGAGATGGGCGCGCGCTGGCTCGCCAACCTCACCGGTTTTGAAAACACCATTGCCCCGGCGGGCGAGGCGCTGCTGGCCCATGCGGCCTACCAGCCCGGTGAACGGGTGGTGGATATCGGTTTCGGCGGCGGCGCGACCAGCCTGGCGATTGCCCAGGCCGTGGCCCCAGATGGCGAAGTCGTCGGGATCGACATTTCGCCCGATCTTGCCGCTGCAACCATGCGCCGCGCCGCGGCGGCCGGGATTGCCAACGCGCGCTTCATCTGCGCCGATGCGGCCACGGTTGCGGTGCCTGACGCGCCGTTCGACCGGCTGTGTTCGCGCTTCGGTTCGATGTTTTTTGCCGAGCCTGTCCCGGCCTTCGCAAACCTGCGCGGTCTGCTCAAACCAGGCGGACGGCTCGATCTGGCCGTCTGGGGGCCGCCACTGCAGAACCCCTGGATGCTCGAAGGCATGGCCGTGGCCCGGCGCCATGTCGAAATGCCCGCGCCCGTCCCGCGCGCACCGGGGCCGTTTGCCTTCGAAGAGCCCGAATACATGGAAGAAACGCTCATCGCGGCAGGCTTCAGCAATGTGAATATCGTCGCGGCCAAGGGCGAACTGCCCGTGGGCGGTCCGGGCGCCACGGCGGAACAGGCACAGGCCTTCGTCCGCCATGCCCTCGCCTTCGGGCAGGCGCTGCTCGATTATCCGCCGGAGGTTCAGGAGGCAGCAGCAGCCGAACTGACGGCGCTTTACGCCAGGCACTACCGCCCCGGCGAAGGGGTGATGATGGGCTATGCGGTTTGGCTGGTCAGCGCCAATGCCTGATGATCGGGGCTCTGTCCTGCGCCTTGCAGGCGCGTTCTTCTCGGCGGCCATGCTGCTTGCCGCCCCGGCGCTAGCTGAACCCACGCCGGTCACGGTGCACGTCATCAGCCAGGACGCCAAGTTCGTCGGCGACAGCACCGGCGGTGCGCAAGTCATCCTGCGGGATGCGGAAAGCGGGCGCATTCTTGCCGAAGGAATTACGAAAGGCGGCACCGGCAACACCGATTGGATCATGCAGTCGGTCGGCCGCAGTCCGCTGCGCGCCACGCCTGATGCCGCCGCCTTTCACGCCGCGCTCGACCTTGTCCGGCCGACCCTGGTCGAACTGGAGGTCAAGGGCGCGCTTGGCCGCCCGGGTTCCGTCGTCCGGGTCACTGCCCAGCGCTGGATGATGCCCGGCGTGCCGGTAACTGCGGGCGACGGCTGGAGCATCGAGTTGCCGGGCCTGGCCGTGACTCCCACGGTCCGCATCGAGCCGGAGGGCTTGCAGGTCACGGCGAAGGTCGAACCGATGTGCGGCTGCCCGCTGACGCCCGGCGGGCTGTGGGATGCAGCCGATTACGAGGTGGAAGCAAGCCTGTGGCAGGAAGATCGCCGGGACCGGAGGGCGGGACTTGCATTCGCCACTGCACCCGGCGGCTTCGCGGGGACGCTGCCGCGGCCGCCAGCCGGACGCTACACGCTGGTCCTGTTCGCGCGAAACACGGTCACCGGAAGTTCGGGATTGGGGCGGATCGAAATCCAGATCCCCTGATCGCCCCTTTGACGAAAGGCAGGGGCTGCCATGATCCTGTTCTGGGCCTTGCTCATTGCCTTTGTGACCGTGGGACTGTGCGTCATCGTCCACTACGAGGCGCTGCGACTGACCTCGCTGCTCATCCCCCGGCTGACTATCCCGCCGCGCCCCAAGGTGCTGGTAGTAATCGCGGCAGTCTTTCTCGCCCACCTGGCCGAGATTATCATCTTTGCGGTCACGTACCGGTTGATGCAGCCGTTTCCTCAGCTGGGCGAGATCGCGGGCCATTTTTCCCGAAGCGCGGTCGACTATTTCTACTTTTCGATCACGAGCTTCACGACGCTCGGGATTGGCGACCTGTTCCCCCACGGTGCCTATCGCATCGTCGTCGGTTTTGAATCTCTGACTGGCTTCGGCCTGATTGGTTGGTCGGTGTCCTTCACCTATCTCGTCATGCAGGAGTTCTGGACCCAGCATGATCACAGGTCCAAGCGCAAGACAGGCCATGATGAGGGATGAGCTTGGCTCGCACGTATCAACTGACCTCGGTGCGCCAAGTTCAACGTCGCCTCAACGTAATTTCCGATGATTGTCATGAAGCCAAGTCTATTGTGGCCATCGGTTATATGAGGAATACCTGTTGAACAGTCAGCATCGGCAGTTGTCGCTGTAGGATCGAGCGGGAGAGTGATCATGAACGAGACGAAACCGGCCAGTGGCAAGTGCCCGGTGATGCACGGCGGCAACACGTCGAGCGGCATGTCCGCAATGGAGTTCTGGCCCGAGGCGCTCAACCTCGACATCCTCCACCAGCACGATTCCAAGACTAACCCGCTGGGCAAGGACTTTACCTATCGCGAAGCGCTGAAGACGCTCGATTTCGAGGCGCTCAAGGCTGACATGCGCGCCTTGATGACCGACAGCCAGGACTGGTGGCCGGCAGACTGGGGCCATTACGGCGGGTTGATGATCCGGATGTCGTGGCACGCGGCGGGCACCTATCGCATTGCCGATGGACGCGGCGGCGGCGGCACTGGCAACCAGCGGTTTGCCCCGCTCAATTCCTGGCCCGACAATGTCAGCCTCGACAAAGCGCGGCGCCTGCTGTGGCCGATCAAGAAGAAGTACGGCAACAAGGTCAGCTGGGCCGACCTGATCGTGCTGGCCGGCACCGTCGCCTACGAGACGATGGGGCTCAAGACTTTCGGCTTCGGCTTTGGCCGAGAGGATATCTGGCACCCCGAAAAGGACGTCTACTGGGGCTCGGAAAAGGAATGGCTGGCCAAGGACCGCTATTCCAGCGAGGACGAGGCTTCGCTCGAAAACCCGCTGGCCGCTGTTCAGATGGGCCTGATCTACGTCAACCCTGAAGGGGTCAACGGCAAGCCCGATCCGCTGAAGACGGCCGAAGCAGTTCGCGTCACTTTCGCGCGCATGGCGATGAACGACGAGGAAACCGTTGCGCTCACCGCCGGTGGCCACACGGTCGGCAAGTGCCACGGCAATGGCGATGCCAGCCTGCTGGGCCCCGATCCCGAAGGCGCGCCGGTGGAGGAGCAGGGATTCGGCTGGAAGAACCCCAACGGCAAGGGCATGGGGCGCGACACCATCACCAGCGGCATCGAAGGCGCCTGGACCACCCATCCGACGAAGTGGGACAACGGCTATTTCTATCTGCTCTTCAACTACGACTGGGAACTGAAGAAGAGCCCGGCGGGTGCCCATCAATGGGAGCCGATCAACATTCGCGAGGAAGACAAGCCGGTTGACGTGGAAGACCCGTCGATCCGCTATAACCCGATCATGACCGATGCCGACATGGCGATGGTCAAGGATCCGGCCTACCGCGCGATCTCGGAGCGGTTCTACAAGGACCCGGCCTACTTCTCGGAAGTCTTCGCCCGCGCCTGGTTCAAGCTGACCCACCGCGACATGGGGCCCAAGGTCCGTTATGTCGGGCCGGACGTTCCTGCCGAAGACCTGATCTGGCAGGACCCGGTGCCTGCCGGGAACAGCGCCTATGACGTTGCTGCCGTGAAGGTGAAGATCGCAGGCTCGGGCCTGTCGATCAGCGATATGGTCGCAACCGCTTGGGACAGCGCCCGCACTTTCCGCGGCTCCGACAAACGCGGCGGGGCCAATGGCGCGCGCATCCGTCTCGCCCCGCAAAAGGACTGGGTCGGCAATGAACCGGAACGACTGGCCCGCGTTCTTTCCGTGCTGGTTCCGATTGCGGCGGAAACCGGCGCCAGCGTGGCTGATGTCATCGTGCTCGCTGGCAATGTCGGGATCGAACAGGCGGCCAAGGCGGCGGGCATGGCGATCGAAGTGCCGTTCGCTCCGGGCCGGGGCGATGCCACCGACGAGACGACCGATGCTGAAAGCTTCGCGCCGCTCGAACCAGTCCATGACGGTTATCGCAACTGGCTGAAGCGGGACTATGCGGTCAGCGCGGCCGAACTGATGCTGGATCGCACCCAGCTGATGGGGCTGACCGCGCCGGAGATGACGGTCCTGGTCGGCGGCATGCGGGTACTCGGCGCCAACCATGGCGGCGCAAAGCATGGCGTGTTCACGAGCCGCGAAGGCCAGCTCACCATGGACTTCTTCGTGAACCTGACCGACATGGCCAACACCTGGCAACCAGTGGTTGGCGGGCTTTACGAAGTCCGCGACCGCAAGACCGGTGCGCTCAGGTGGACTGCGACCGAGCTGGACCTGACCTTCGGGTCAAACTCGATCCTCAGGGCCTATGCCGAAGTCTATGCCCAGGACGATGCGGCCGACAAGTTCGTGGCCGACTTCGTGGCCGCCTGGACCAAAGTGATGAACGCTGATCGCTTCGATCTGATGTGAGGTGACAATGCTGCACGACGGCGTGGCAGATCTCTTCCATGCCGTCTTGCAGACATGAACTGGGGAATGTCCTGAGCAACGAGACCACCATCTTGCTGTCAGGCTCGCCTTGAAGGAGTGCCAGCGTGAGCGACATTAATCTGGAAGCTGTCCTGCTGGAAGCGCTTGACGACGAGCGCAAGGCCGAAGCGACATATGCTGCGGTAATCGAGAAATTCGGTGAGGTTCGGCCATTCATCAACATCATCGATGCCGAGCGGCGGCATTCGGCAGCGATCGAGCGGCAGATGACACGCCTGAACTTCGTGATCCCGGCCAATCACTGGGAAGGCAAGGGCGCAGCCCCTGCGACGCTGGCTGAGGCTTGCAGCATGGCCGTCGACGCCGAGATCGAGAACATCGCCTTGTACGATCGGCTGCTGCCCGCAATTCCAGACGATGTCGTCCGGCAAGTCCTGCAGAACCTGCAGGATGCGTCACGCGACAATCACCTGCCGGCGTTCCGCCGCTGCCTCGAGCGCGAGGAAAGCGGCGATCGAAGCGGCTCAGGCCGGGGTGGGCATGGACGGGGCCGCGGCAGGGGATGCCGGTCCTGATCCTGAGGCGGCTTTGGCACATGGGCCAGCGCGCGATCTGGCTGCCCATTGTCCTTGGGTTCTTCGCCCTCTTTTCCATGCCGGCGCTGGCAGCAACGGTCGTCAAGGCGCACTTCTTCTGGAGCGCAGAACGCCCCCATTGCCGGGACATGGCGGCCTCCCTCGATGGTGTGATCGCGGCGGATCCTGACATCGTCATCGAACGCCACGAAGTGTCCCACGATCCCGCCGGTGCCCGGGAGTTCGCCCGGACAGTCGAAAGACTGAATCTCCCGCCAGTTGTTCTGATCGTGGTCATCGGCAAGGAGGTCATGGTTGGCCATGAGCCTGGGGCGGAAGCACGGCTTCGAGACATGATCGGGATATGCCGGGCCGGTCCCTGTCCCGATTTTGTTGCCGAACCATCCGGGAAGCCTGCAAGCCAGCAAGTGAAGCAGAGCCAGGCCTCGCCGGTCGCCTACACCCGCAGCTTCCATCTGCCGGGTATCGGAGAAGTCAAAACTTCGGATTTGTCCCTGCCGGTTCTCACCATCACCATGGCAGCCATCGACGGGTTCAACCCCTGCGCCATGTGGGTGCTGGTGTTCCTTGTCGGCCTGCTGCTGGGCATCAGCGACAGAAGGCGGATGTGGCTGCTGGCAGGCACCTTCTTACTGGCGACGGCCGGGGTCTATTTCCTGTTCCTGGCCGCTTGGCTCAATGTCCTGCTCATCTTGGGTGCGCTTGCCTGGCTGCGGGTGGTGATTGGCGTTCTCGCGATCGGTGCTGGCGGGCACTATGTCCGCGAGGCCTTGCGGCGCGAACAGGTCTGCGAAGTGACCCAGCCCGGACGGCGACGGAAGATCCTGGACCGGTTGCGGGCGCTGGTCCTCGAGCCCAATCTAGTCGTTTCGATGCTGGGCGTTGCCCTGCTGGCAATTGCGGTCAATCTCGTCGAATTGATCTGCTCTGCCGGGATTCCAGCCGTCTATACCGGTATCCTGGCGCAATCCGACCTCTCAGCGGCAAGCTATTATGGGTATCTGGGCCTCTATATCCTCGTGTTCCTGGCCGATGACGCCGCGCTGGTCGTGATTGCGATGACCACTTTGAAAATGGTTTCGGCTGATAGCGGCTACAGCCGCTGGGTACGCCTTGTGGGTGGATTGGTCATGCTCGCGCTCGGCGCCATACTGATCGCCAAGCCCCAGTGGCTGGCCTTTGCCTGAAGCAGCTGACGGGGCGGCTATTCCAGCGCCCGAATAGCGATGTCGAGCTGAACCCGGGTGATCTCGCCAGTGTGAACCTGACGGACCGTGCCATCGCTGGCGATGAACAGGGTGGTCGGCAGCGCCCCGGCTCCGGCCATTTCACCAAGCAGACCGGTTGGGTCGAGCGCGACATGGGCCGGATCAAGTCTTTGCGCGCGCAGGAAGGCTGAAATCTGGGCGGGCTGCTCACCCTGGTTCACCAGCAGGATCGTGGCCCGGCGTTCGGCCTTTGCGGCCTGCGTCAGCATGGGCATCTCGCGCCGGCAAGGCGGGCACCAGGTCGCCCAGAGGTTGATCACTGCGGGACGCCCCTGCGACTGACCGATGCGCCATGTGGTTGCGGGCCCGGCTTCCGCCGCCAGTCCTTCCAGCACTAGGCCCTGCGGCAGACGCAGCGCTGGCCTGTCCACCCCCAGGCCCAGGAATCCCATCCAGATCACGGACAACGCGCCCAGTGCGGAAAGTCCGGCAGCGACCGGCCTTGGCTGGCGCAAGGCGAGAACCAGAACAATACCTGCCGCACCAACGCCAAAGCGCCAGTCCCATCCGCCCAGCCAGACCTGCAGGGCAGCCACAGGTTCCAGCGCATAGCTCTCCCGGTAAAGCCAGACATGGCCCGCGCGTGCCGCCAAGAGGCCTGCCAGGACGGCAAGAACGGCCGGTTGCCATGCCATCACCCGGTAACGACGAATGATCCAGTCCAGCGCCGTCAGGAAGGCCAGGATCAGGCCAACCGCGACAAGTCGGTCGAGCGCCAGTGCTAGCGGGCCAATCTGAATGATGTCGTTCGGGTTCAAGGTGCCTTGCCGATCATGACCAATATCAATGACGCTGATGATGCCGCGCCTAGCAGGAAAGCTTCCCCGATCATCCAGGGCGGGAACATTGCCATGAATGCAACATTTATTTAAAACGATCAAACCGGGGCTGATCAGGAGGGGCATATGGACGATAGTGACGGCAACGCCCAGTACGCACCGGTGCGCATTGGCGAAGCTGCGCCGGATTTCGTTGCCCGCTCGACCGAAGGCATGGTCCGCCTGTCAGACTATCGTGGCCGTTGGCTGGTGTTCTTTTCGCACCCGGGCGACTTCACGCCGGTATGCACCAGTGAATTTGTGGCGTTTGCCCGCGCTTTTGACCGCTTCGAGGCGCTGGGTTGCAGCCTGCTGGGCCATTCGGTCGACAGCCTGTTTTCTCACCTGGCCTGGATCCGAGGCTTGCATGACGATCTGGGCGTGACGGTGCCCTTTCCGATCGTCGAGGATCCGAACCTCGAGATCGCGCGCGCCTTCGGCATGGTTTCGGCGGAAGCGCACAACGCAGCCTCGGTACGCGCGGCCTATTTCATTGATCCGGCCGGTATCGTTCGCGCGATGAACTGGTATCCGCTCGCCGTCGGACGCTCGGTTGATGAAATCCTGCGGATTGTAACCGCACTCCAGCGCACGGAAGACGGACAATGCCTGGCGCCGGAAGGCTGGCAGCCAGGGGACCCACTGCTGGCTCAGCCGGGCTTCAGCAAGCAGGAGGCCCTGGCAGCCGGCAAGGCGACGGAATGGTTCTATCGTCCGGTCAAGGATGAGCCGGTCAAGAATAAGTCGGGTAAGGACAAGAAGGCATGATGACGCCTGCACCCGCCCAACCCATGGCCAGCACCGAGGAGCAGGCCGAACTGCTGCGCGTGCTCGGCCATCCAATGCGTCTTGCGATCCTCAAGGAATTGATCGGAGGTGAGCGATCGGTGGGCGACGTTGCCGAGCGCACCGGCCTTGGTCTGTCGGTGCTCAGCCAGCAGCTCGCCATCCTGCGCAAGGCTGCGCTGGTCTCCTCGCGGCGCGAAGCCAAGCAGGTCTTCTACGCGATTGACGCCGATCAGATGAAGGCGGCCCGGTCCATCCTGGATGCGCTGGTCCCCGAGGGCGATAGCAGCGGTGCAAGGCAGGATACCCGCGCCGCTGGTTCTCCCATTCCCGATTCTCGACTGGGCGCAGCCATGTTTGCCCGGGTCAGCCGCGTCACGCGCTGACAGAATCCAGCGTAACCATCTGACGAGCGAGCGCGTGCAGGCCGCTGCGGTGGCTGACCAGCACCAGCCCGGTTCCGGTCCTATCCAGCCAGGCTGACAGGCGCTGACACAGCGCGCGTTCCGTTTCCGGATCCAGTCCTTCGCTCGGTTCATCGAGCACCAGCCACGGCTTCTGTGCCAGCAAGGCGCGGGCCAGCGCCAACCGCTTGCGCTGACCGCCAGACAGCCGGGCTCCATTATCGCCCAGCCACTCGGCAAGGCCTTGGGGAAGACTGCGGACGGTTTCGGCCAGGCAAGCGGCTTCCAGCGCTTCCCACATCTCGGCTTCAGTGATGCCGGGACGGGCGAGGCGCAGGTTGTCGGCCACTGTGCCAGCAATCAACCCGGCATCCTGCGGAGCGTAGGCGAACAGCGGACGCAACCGTTCCAGCCCCAGCGCGCCAACGTCTTGCCCCCCCACGACGAGGCCTTCCGGCGCGTCACGGCGTAGCCCGATGAGCGTGCCCAGCATTCGCGACTTGCCGGAACCCGATGGCCCGGCGATCAGTATGCGTTCGCCGCGTTGGAGCACATGAGGCCTGCCATCGATGATAAACGTTATGCCCCCGGTCTCTGAGGTGATAGCGCCATCAGCCTGGCGCGCAGGCAGTGTGGCAAGGGTTTCGAGGCGCTCAATGGCATCGCAAACCCGCAAGCGTTCCATGTCGGTGCGTGCCAGCGCCGACCAGTTGTCCGCCGTGGCCGCTGCCGCAAGAGCTGCCAGAGCAACCAGTGCTGCCCCTCCATCGGCCAACGCCAGGACGCCCATCACGGTGAGCGCGGCTAGCACCAGCTGCGCGCCCTGGATAAGCACTTCTCCCCGGACAATGGCGGCACGCGCCCCGCCCAGCGCCCGGGCGTGCGGATCGAGCGCCGCGATAACCTGTGCACCTAAACCATAGACCGCGATCTCGCCGGAACAGGCAGCATAGCTGGCATAATCGGCCTTGAGCCGATTGAGAGCTGCGGCATGATCCTGTCGGGGCTGCGTCAGCAGGCGCGGCGCGATCAATCGCGAGGACACCCGCATGGCCGCAAGGCCCGCCAACAACACCAGCGCCGCAGGCCACCCTGCAAGGCTCGCGGCAATCAGGCCCGCAGCCGCTCCGGCCAGGGCGCCCGGAACCGTAACCTTGCGCACCACGCTGTCTTCCAGCGCATCGACATCGGAGCCAAGCCGGGCTGCCATGTCCCCGCTGGACCGAACTAGCGCGCGGGATGGGTCGGTTGCTGCAAGCCTTGCGAACAGGGTGGGCCGCAAATCCGCGAGGGCGAACAGCGCGGCCCGGTGGCTGAACAGGCGCTCGCCATAGCGGCTGAGCGTGCGCGCGATGGCCAGGCCCCGGATCCCGGCGCTTGGCAGCAGGTAATTGAAGGCGCGCACGCTGGCCATGCCGCCCGCGCCTGCAATGGCAGCGCCGGTCAGGAACCAGCCTGACAGCGCCAGCAGCGCCACGCCCGCCAGTGCCGCGACCATGGCCAGACCGATGGCAATCGCCGTACTGCGGCGTTGCCGGCGCGTGGCATCGCGAAGGAGATGCTCGATCATGCCATCACCACGCGACTTGTGGCTTCGGCGATGAGCGCTGGATCATGCGTCGCCGCGATCACCAGCCGGGTGCTGGCGGCGTCTTTCAGCAGCGCGATGACCTGAGCCGCGGTTGCAGGGTCTAGATCGGCGGTTGGCTCATCCAGCAGAAGCAGCGGCCGCCCGCTGGCAATCGCACGCACCAGCCCGATCCGGCGACGCTCGCCGCCAGACAGGCCGGAACCGCGCGGGTCGATCATCAGGTCCTCGCCCCGCGCGGCGATCAGATCGGAAAGTCCGCTTGCTGCGATCAGATGGGCCAGATCCTGCGGTTCGAGGCCATTGCCACCAAGCCGAAGATTGTCCGCAAGCGTGCCGGGCAGCAGCAAGGGACGCTGCCCGGCCCATCCCGTCAGGCCAGTCAACGCACCCGCGGCCACATCCGCATCGTTCAGGATGATCCGGCCAGCCGACACTCGTGCCAGTCCGATCAGGGCATGGAGCAGCGAGGATTTGCCAACACCGGTCGGGCCAGTCACGACGTGCAGGCCGGGCGCCCCCCAGCACGCGGTGATCGGCCCGATGCAGATGCCGTCATCATAGCGGATCGTCAGGCCCTCGGCGCGGAGCTCGCTGATGGGATCGGGCCATACGCCTGGAGCTGTCGGTGCCACCGAATGCACCAGATCCAGCGCGGCGGCCACGCTGCGCTCGGCGGCCTGGCCTTGCTGCTTGTCATGATAGGCCGCCGCGAGCCGCCGCATGCCGAGATAGAATTCCGGGGCGAGCGCCAGGGCGAAGAAGGCTTCGCCAAGGCTCAGCTCTTCCGGAGCCGGGAACGGCAGCAGCCCCAGCAGCGAGAATCCGCAATAGACCGCCACCAGTGCCACGGACAGGGCCGCGAAGAATTCCAGCATGGCGCTGGATACGAAGGCGATCTTGAGGACCTGCATGGTGCGAGCCGCGACTTCGCGGGCTGCCCCGCCGATCTGGCGGGCGACGCGATCCTCCGCGCCGAAGGCAAGGATCGCCGGCAGCGCCGCCACCCGGTCGACGAAAAGGCCGGACAAGCGAGAGAGAGCCAGGAACTGCCGGTCTGCCTCGGCCTTGCCGGCAAGGCCGGCCAGCGCCATGCCCGCACCGAAGGGAATCAGCGTGGTCAGCAGGATCAGGGCGGAAAACCAGCTGGCGAAAGCGACAGCCACCGCGATGATCAGCGGGGAAAGCATGGCCGCCAGCCGCAGCGGCTGAAAGCGGGCGATCAGTCCCTCGTGCGCCTCCACATCATCGATCGCCACGCGCAGATCTTCGCCGATCAAGCGCCCGCGTAACTGCCCGCTGGGTAGGAGCGCAGCCATCACGCGGCGACGCAGATCAGACTTCGCGCGGGTGGCGGTCCGTTGACCGCTGAGTCCCGCCATGGCCTGCACGCCCGCGCGCAGCAGGCCGCTGGTAACGATCCCGGCCAGCAGTCCCCATGCCTGTGCGGTCAGCGCCTCAGCCGTCCACGACGCGATGAACGCGGCCAGGCAGGCGGCGAAAAGGACGGCGCCTGCCGTGTCGCTGAGCCACCACAATCCAGCCGCTTGGCCAGCGGCATTGATTGATCGGCGGCGGGGCGCTGAAGTGGCGGATAGGGACTGATGAGCGGACATTTTGCTTTCAGGTCGCGATTGACGAGAGTTTCATATTAGAATATTCGCAAATTCAATAAATGAGTGGATGCGCTGAGTCGAGTCCCATCCGGCCAATCGGGCCGGTAAAGGAGCGTGCATATGGATATGGCGGTTGTCGAGCTTAGTCGGCTCCAGTTCGCGCTTACCGCGATGTATCACTTTCTCTTTGTTCCCCTGACCCTTGGCCTGTCGTTCCTGCTGGTCATCATGGAAAGCATCTACGTGATGACCGGCCGGGAAATCTGGCGGACCATCACGTGCTTCTGGGGCAAGCTGTTTGGCATCAACTTCGTACTTGGCGTTGCCACCGGCATCACCATGGAGTTCGAGTTCGGCACCAACTGGGCCTACTACTCGCACTATGTCGGCGACATCTTCGGGGCGCCGCTGGCGATCGAGGGGCTGATGGCCTTCTTCCTCGAAGCGACGTTCGTCGGCCTGATGTTCTTTGGCTGGGACAAGCTGTCGAAGATCGCGCATCTCGCCGTTACCTTCCTGGTCGCGCTCGGCTCCAACCTCTCCGCGCTGTGGATCCTCATCGCCAATGGCTGGATGCAGAACCCGGTCGGCGCCCGGTTCAATCCCGAAACCATGCGCATGGAAGTGACCGATTTCTATTCGGTGCTGTTCAATCCGGTGGCGCAGGCCAAGTTCGTCCACACCGTCAGCGCAGGCTATGTCGCCGCCTCCGTCTTCGTCATGGGGGTATCGGCGTACTACCTGCTCAAGGGCAAGTGGACGAATGTGGCTCGCCGCTCGATGATGGCGGCCTCGGCCTTTGGTCTTGCCTCATCGCTCTCGGTCGTCGTGCTCGGCGACGAATCCGGCTACGCGCTCACCGACAACCAGCGCATGAAGCTCGCCGCGATCGAGGCCATGTGGCACACCGAGGAGGCGCCGGCCGGCCTCTCCCTGTTCGGCATCCCCGACATGGAAGCGCACGAAACCCATTGGGAAGTGAAAGTGCCCTATGTGCTGGGCCTCATTTCCACCCGCAGCCTGACTGGTGAGGTCACGGGCATCAACGAGTTGGTGCTGAAGGCGGACGAACGCATCCGCAGCGGCATCGTCGCCTATGACGCGGTGGAAAAGCTGAAGGTCAACCGCACCGACATGGCCGCGCGCGAACAATTCGAGCGTCACAAGGCCGACCTCGGCTATGCCATGCTGCTGAAGCGCCATGTGGCTGATCCGCGCGCCGCCACCGACCAGCAGATCATGCTGGCGGCCAAAGACACGATCCCCAACGTGCCGCTGATGTTCTGGCTGTTCCGCATCATGGCGGGGCTGGGCTTCTTCTTCATCGGCTTCTTCGCGCTGGCCTTCTACTGCGCTTCGGCCTGCCAGTTCAGCAAGCGCTGGTTCCTGAAGATTGCGGTGGCCATCATGCCGCTGCCGTGGATCGCGATCGAATTTGGCTGGATGCTGGCCGAGATCGGGCGTCAGCCCTGGGCAGTGGAAGGCGTTCTGCCCACATTCCTGGCCGCGTCGTCGCTGACGGTCAGCCAGATCTGGACCACGATCATCGGCTTTACTCTGCTGTATGGCGCGCTGGCCGTGATCGAAGTGCGCCTGATGATCGCCACGATCCGCAAAGGTCCGGTGGAACACCATGAACCCGAAGAAGTACGCGGCCAGGCGGGCTATGCTCCGCTGCCCGCAGAATAAGGGAGGCTGAGACGATGGAAATCCCTCTCGATTATGAAACCCTGCGGGTCATCTGGTGGGGCCTGATGGGCACCCTGCTGATCGGCTTTGCCCTGACCGATGGCTATGACTTGGGCGTGGCTTCGCTGATGCCCTTCATCGGCAAGACCGACGAGGAGCGCCGCATGGCGATCAACGCGATCGCGCCGCACTGGGAAGGCCACCAGGTGTGGTTCATCCTCGGCGGCGGGGCGATCTTCGCCGCCTGGCCGTTTGTCTATGCGGTGAGCTTTTCGGGCTTCTACCTTGCCATGTTCCTGGTGCTGTCGGCCCTGATCCTCCGCCCGGTCGCATTCAAGTATCGCTCCAAGCGCCCGGACCCCGCCTGGCGCAGCCGCTGGGACTGGGCGCTGTTCACCGGTGGCTTCGTGCCGGCGCTGGTGTTCGGCGTGGCGGTGGGCAACGTGCTGCAGGGCGCCCCCTTCCGGCTCGATAGCGACTTGCGCAGCTTCTACGAAGGCTCGCTCATTGGCCTGTTCTCGCCCTTTGCAATGATGACCGGGCTGCTGTCCGTTGCCATGGTCGTGATGCATGGTGCTGGCTTCCTGTCGGTCAAGATCGAGCGCGGGGCGGTGCTGGACCGCGCCCGCCGGATCGGCAGTGTCGCGGCGGTCGCCAGCCTTGTCCTGTTCGCGGCCGGCGGCCTGTGGGTTGCCAATGGGGTGATGGGTTTCCGCCTGGAAGGCGTGGTCGATCCCAATGGCCCCTCGAACCCGCTGTTCGTAAAAACGGTGGCGGCGCCTGGTGCCTGGATGGACAATTATGGCCGCCATCCGTGGATGCTGATCGCGCCGATCCTCGGCCTGGCTGGACCTGTTATCGCGCTGCTCGGCATCCGCCGCCACAGCCACGTGCTGAACCTGGCCGGATCGTCGCTGGCAACGGTGGGGATTATCGCCACGGTTGGCTTGTCAATGTTCCCCTTCATCCTGCCGAGCTCGATCGATCCGCAATCGAGCCTGACGGCGTGGAACGCTTCCTCCAGCCACCTGACGCTGTGGATCATGCTGATCGTGACGCTGATCTTCCTGCCGCTGGTGCTGGCCTACACGGCATGGGTGATGAAGGTCCTGTTCGGCCGGATCAGCTTGCGCGACGTGCGCACCAACCCTGACTTTTATTAAGGAGCGAAAACGATGTGGTATTTCGCATGGATTCTGGGGCTTGGGCTGGCGCTCGCCTTCGGCATCATCAACGGCATGTGGCACGAATTCCAGTCGCCCATGGACGAGGACCCCAACCTGTGACGCGACTGATGCTGGCTGGCGTGATTCTGGCGGTGGCTGGATGCGCTGCTCCCTCGCCTGAGCCGGTTGACGTTTCGGCCAAGTCAGCTGCGCTGGCGGACCGCTTTCAGGCGGATCTTCAGGGTCAGCTTCAGGCGGCGATGAAAGCAGGCGGTCCGGTCGGCGCCATCGGCGTCTGCCAGCAGGCCGCCCCTGCCATCGCCGCCAGCCTGTCTGAGGAAAGCGGGGCAGAGGTGCGCCGGATCGCGCTGAAGGAGCGCAATCCGGCCGCGGCGCCAGAGGGCGATCTGCGTGAACGGCTCGAGCAATTAGCGGCCGCGCCTTTGACGGCAGAGGGCAAGCCGGCGGTCATGCAATGGACCAGCGGTTCGGGTGCCGACGCGAAAGCACATTTCATGCGCGCGATCCCTATGAAGGAACAGCCGTGCGCGGCCTGCCACGGCACGTCGATTGCTCCCGAAGTGAAGAACAAGCTGGCCGAGCTCTATCCGGCCGACAAGGCAACCGGCTTCAAGTCAGGTGACCTGCGTGGGGCGATCCTCGTATCCTGGCCTGTCGGTGCGGCGAGGGATGAATAGCATGAGCCGGACGGCTGGCCGCCTGATCGTTGTCCTGCTGCTGGCAGTCTTCGTTCTGCTGGCCTTGCTCCTGCGCACACAGAGCAGCGCAAGTGCCCCCGGTTCTGTCCAGTTCGCACCACCCGATCAGCGTGAAGCGGTCTCGCTTAACCCGGTACAGGCTGATCATGTCCTGACGGAAATGCGGGGGCTTTTGACCTCGGTCCGCGACATCCAGACAGCGATGGCCGCTGACGATTGGAACGCCGTTGGCGCCGCAGCGCAGGCGCAAGGCACCGGGCGCGGGAAACGGCCGCCCGAGGGGCTGCGTGAACGTCAGCCGTCCGGCTTTCGCCAGATGAGCAGCGCCATGCGCCAGCAATTCGATAGCCTGAACCTTGCCGCGACCAAAGGCGATCGCAGTGCTGCCAATGTGGCGCTCGGTCAGGCGCTCAATGCCTGCGTTGCTTGCCACGACAGTTACCGGATCGAGATTGCTGAATGATCCTGCTTCTGCCGGCACCCCCATGCTGGCGGACAGGGGCCGCACCGGAAGCCCCCCTTCTGGCTGCGGCCCCGACTTTCCGGGGGTGTGGTTTACGGTCTTGGGTGCTGCGGATCGTCAGCCAAACCGGGTGACATTCGCTTGCGCTTCAAGATAGATAAGAGCGGCGTTAGATGACAGGAGCAGGCAGGATGAAGGGTTTCGTCGACAACATCGAAAAGCTGACGGAAGAAAACAACGATTTCCGCCGCGTACTGTACACCGGGCATAACCTCCAGCTTGTCCTCATGGCGATCCAGCCCGGCGATGAAATCGGAGAGGAAGTCCACGACGACCGGGACCAGTTCTTCCGCGTCGAGGGCGGCGAAGGCGAAATCTGGATCGATGGTATCTGCAACAAGGTCAAGGCGGATGATGGGATCATCGTGCCCCAGGGCGCACGCCACAATGTGATCAGCACCGGCGAGGAGCCGCTGCGCCTGTATACCATCTATGGCCCGCCGGAACATGTGGACGGCACCGTTCACAAGACCTGCGCCGACGCGGCCGCCGACCATGAGCATTTCGACGGCCAGACTACCGAGTAACGCGCATCTGGGCTTGTCTGCGATCACGTCATTTTAAGGGGGGCATTGCCCTGCCGTGGCGCTCGCGGGCGATGGTGGGCCTCAAGTCAGTTACAGAAGTGGTGCAACACCGGTTACGGTGGTGATCAAGGTAACCAACTGACGGTTTGTAGGGCGGCTCAGAATGGAAAAAACCAGTGAATCGCGGCAACAGCGACGACCCAGGTGACTAGGTTTAACGGCAGCCCGACCTTCACGAAGTCCATGTAGCGGTAGCCGGCCATCTGGTAGACCAGCACATTGGTCTGATAGCCGAAGGGCGTGGCAAACGCCGCGCTCCCCGCGATCATGACCGCAACGAGGAACGGACGGGGGCTCACCCCCATGCTTTCGGCAAGAGCTACGGCCAGCGGAGTCACAAGGACAGCCACGGTCGCATTGGACAGCAGTTCAGTGAGCAGCAAAGTGCCGCCATAGAGCAGGACCAGCGCCATTAACGGGCCAAAGCCGTCCACCGACTTGACCAGCCAGTCGGTCGCTGTCGATGCGAGGCCGGTTTCCTCCAGAGCAATGCCGATGACGACCATTCCGGCGATCAGCAGAAGAATTTCCGGGCGCAAGCCGCCATAGGCCTCCTCGGGCCGGATGACCCGGACGAGAATGAGCAGGACCGCGCCGGCAAATGCCGCAGCCGCGATGGGGATGAGGTTGAAGGCAGCTAGCGCCACGACCCCGATAAAAACGCCGACCGATGCCAGTGCCTTGGTGAGATCAAAATGATGATCTTCGGCAAAATCGCGAGGGTCGCCGATGGCATCACCGGCTATATCGACATGGCTGACATGATGCCTTGCGACCTCCTGGGGGTCGGGCCCCTCCGTGCGGGGCGATGACTTCAGCAAATGTCCGGAAAACAGCATTAGATAGAGCCCGCCAGCCACGGCAACGACCAGACCGACAGGCGTAATCTCGAAGATCGTGAAGGGCGCCTGCCCCGAAGTACGGGCCATGTCGTCCACCAGCAGGTTGGTGGAGGTGCCGATGAGGGTGCAGCAGCCGCCCAGCACCGCCACATAGGACAGTGGCATCAGGAATCGCCTGGCATCGAGCTTCAGGGAGTTGGCGACGTCCCTAACGACGGGAGCCGCCATAACCACAATCGGCGTGTTGTTGAGGAATGCCGAACCGGCACCACATAGCCCGATCATTGCCCAGATACCGGTCGCTCCGGTTTTTCGGCAGGCTCTGACCATGGCCCTGATCAGGCGATCGAGCAGGCCCGAAAGCTCCATGGCATGGGCAATGACAAACAGGGACGCAAGCGTAATGAGCGCGGGGCTGCCGAAGGCGCTTTGGACTTCGCTTGGCCGGACTGCCCCGCTGGCCAGCAGCACTGCCGCGCCGGCAAGCGCGACGATGTCGGCGCGGATCTTGTCATGGATCAGGGCGGCGATCACGCCAGCCAGGACGACAAGGGTTATGATCTGTTCGAATGACATGGCTGATGTTTCGCAAGTCCGGGTCTATTCTCGCCCCGGCATTTCAGCAATCGCAAGGCCGTCAGCGCGAGCCATTTTTGTGCGGTTGATTTCCGGAAAGGGTTCAATTTCTGTGTCGTGATCTGCTAGCCATCAAGAATGCCTGCCTCGCTTGCCCTGTTCTCATCACGCCACACCGGGCAAGGGACGTCTCTCGTCTGGGCAGGGCTGGCGGCATTGATGATGAGCGGGTGCAGCAGCGATGTGCCAGGCGAACATCAAGCTACACCTGACAGCGCTGCGAGCGAGAAGGTGTCTGAAGTTGCGCCAATGCAGCCCACTGAAGCTACGCCGCTGGCCCCGGCCGGTCGGGTTGAGCTGATCGCAGCGTTTGCTCGTGCTGTCGATGCGGCAGCGGCAGGGCGTCCTCTCCCTGATGCCAACCGCCAACTGGTTGGCAGGACATTCAGCCTGAAGCTGCCATTTGGCTGCAGCGGCGAAGCTGACAAAACACATCCGGCGTGGGCGGGCTGGGTACTCGATCGCAATCGGCAGGCTCTCAAACTGTCTGCGGCCCCTGAACGCTGGACTGATGCCGCTTGGGTGAAATCCATTGCAGGTGACATGGCTCATGAAGCCGTGGAGGGTTTCTGGATTGAACGGCCATGGACCAGCAGCGAAGAATGCCCGACCGCAAATGTCGCAAGCGATACCGACCTTGCCGCATCAAACGAACGCCAGACCATGGGCATCGCCCAGTTCTTCGCTCCTGATTCGCCCCGGACATTCCAGCGCGGATCCCGGGCCTACGCACACACAATCCGGGTTCGGGAGCCGGCAGAAGTCGAAGGCCGCACTTACCGGTTTGCCGTAAGCGGACGGGTAACGGGATTTCCCGACGGCCAGCCCATCCACTGCGTGCAGGATTCGCCTGATCGACGTCCTGTCTGTCTTATGGCGGTAGAACTGGCGCGGGTCTCTTTCGAGGACCCGCGCGACGGAACTGTCCTTGTGGAGTGGCGGAATTAGCCCGGACGGCAGCTCGGCTTATTACCGCAGCTTGCCCTCGATCGCCTCGACATCGCCATCCTGTTCAATCTCACGATCGATTTCAGTCTCGGCTTGGGCAGCGTCGGCTGCTGGCGGCGCAAGCCGAAGGACAAGGTAACCCAGCACGCCGGAAAGCAGCGAGCCCGTTATCACCCCCAGCTTGGCTTCCTCGATCAGGTTTGGCGACGAGGCGAAGGCAAGCATCCCGATGAACAGGCTCATGGTGAAACCAATGCCGCACAACACTGAGAGACCATAGACCTGCAACCAGGTCGACCCGCGCGGGCGTTGGGCGATGCCGAGTTTCACTGCGGCCCAGATCAAGGAGAAAATACCAAGCTGTTTGCCAATGAACAGGCCCGCAGCGATGCCGAGCGGCAGCGGCTCCAGCAAGCTGCCGAGGCTGAATCCCTCCAGTGAGATCCCTGCGTTGGCAAAGCCGAACAAGGGCACGATCAGGAAGGCCGACCAGGGATGCAGCGCGTGTTCAAGCTTGTGCAACGGGGAGTCCGGAGAATCGGGCGCACCCGGGGTCGCCACTACGGGCACGGTGAAGGCTGCCAGGACACCTGCGATCGTGGCGTGGACGCCAGAGACCAGCACAGCGAACCAGAGGAGCGCGAAGCCGAGTAGGTAAGGTGCCAGATGGCGTACGCCCGCCCGGTTCATCGCCATCATGACGCCCAGGATGACGGCCGCTGCCAACAGCGCGATGCCCTTGATGCTCGCGGTGTACGCAAGCGCGATGATGACGACTGCACCCATGTCGTCAACGATGGCGACGGTGGTCAGGAACAGCTTGAGGGCCGTGGGAACGCGGCTGCCCAGCAGCGCCATCACTCCGATCGCAAACGCAATGTCGGTTGCGGCCGGGATGGCCCAGCCCTGGGTGAGGCCGGGCGATTGTGCCGTGACAGCCAGGAACACCAGTGCAGGCGCAGCCATGCCGCCGAGAGCAGCAATGAAGGGCAACCGGCGCTGCTGCCAGGTCACGAGACGACCATCGACGAACTCGCGCTTGATCTCCAGGCCGACGAGCAGGAAGAAAACCGCCATCAGCGCATCGTTGATCCAGAGGTGGGGCGTCATCGGCCCCAACTTCTCGCTGAGCACTGGCCCGGTCTGCACGTGCAGGAGATGGAAATAGCTGTCGGCGAGCGGGCTGTTCGCAACAATCATGGCCAGCACGGCCACGGCCATCAGAATGACGCCACCTGCTGCTTCACTGCTCAGGAAGTCACGCAGAGCTGAAGGGCGGTGAGAAATCGAAGGCATTCTGGACCTATCCCGAAATTCGCGCGGTTGCCCGAGGCTCTCGTTTGATTTGACGCCGCTGTGAGGCAAGCGAGTTTCTTCGATAGATGCAATGCTGATGATTTTGAATAGCTCACGGCATTCGGCATGTGTGTCCGGGACAATTCGGCTTGAGCTTGATGGCTTGCCCACTGACGGTCGTTTATGCCGATGCCATTGGGTCTGCTGTGGGAGGTGACGAGAGAGGGGCATAATCGGTCGCCGAGTGATTACCCGGTGATTGCCAGCCTGAGAATTACGAAGGCAAATATGGTATATAATATATTCATAACAATGCTTTATGCATTTTATGCCGCAAGGTCTGGTACTTCCGCTATCGCAAGAAGTAGCCTCGGTAACCACCGCATGAATGCATGGTTGTTTTGCGTTCATGCAACACAGCGGAGACACATGCGTTCTGCTTCCTGTCCCGAAAATAAAAGGAGACGGAAGATGAAGAATATATGGAACCGCCCCGTGCAGGCCGTAGTGCAGGCGGCGGCAGTGGGAGCGAGCATATTGGCTCTCACCGCCAGCCCCGCGATGGCCGATCCCGACCACGACCGGGGACGGGGACATGAGAAGCATGGCCGGTGGCACGACGACGACCGCGGTGGAGACTGGCGCGGCAGGGATGATGATCGCCGCGTCGTGGTGGTTAACCGGCGCGCGCCGGTCCGCGTCGTGCATGTCTATGACTATAACCGGCCGGACCCACGTTGGCGCGGCTATTACGCCAACCGTTATTACACCGGGGGATACGAACCGATACGCGTGACCCGCTCCACCCGCATCTATCGCGGATCGGATGACCGTTATTATTGCCGCCGTTCGGATGGCACCACAGGCCTCATCATTGGCGCCGCGCTGGGCGGCGTGATCGGCAATCGGCTCGATCGTGGTGGCTCGGGCCTCGTCGGCACCCTGCTCGGCGCTTCGGCAGGTGCGCTGCTCGGCCGCGAGATCGATCGCGGCGACGTGGTGTGCCGTTAGGCTCGTGAAACGGGCGGCGTCTCCTCGATTGGGGAACACCGCCCGTATTCTTCCTCCGCCTCAGCGTGCGTCGACGAGCACCAGTTCAGCATCCTCCAGCGCGGTGATGGTATAATCCCCGCCCCGGAAAGCGACGCCGTCGCGCGTTGCGATCTTCTCGCCATCGATCTCGACCGCACCGCTCGCGGGCACCAGATAGCCATAGCGGCCTTCGCCCAGACTGTAGGTGATGCTGTCACCCGCCTTCACCCGCGCGCCAAGCACCCGGGCCTGGGTACGGATCGGCAGCGCGTCTTCATCGCCCGCAAGCCCGCTGGCAAAAATGGTCCATGCGCCCGCGCTGTCCTTGGCGGGAAACTGTCGCGTGCCCCATCCCGGCGCGCCGCCGCGTTCATCGGGGATGATCCAGATCTGGAACAGGCGCGTCTCTTCGCTCTCGCGATTATATTCGGAGTGGCGGATGCCGGTGCCCGCGCTCATCACCTGCACGTCGCCCGCTTCCGTCCTGCCCTCGTTGCCGAGGCTGTCCTGGTGGGTAATCGCACCCTGCCGGACATAGGTGATGATCTCCATGTCGCTGTGCGGATGCGGCGCGAAGCCGGTTCCGGCAGCGATCTGGTCGTCGTTCCAGACGCGCAGGCTGCCCCAGTGCATCCGCGCGGGGTCATGATAGTCCGCGAACGAGAAATGGTGGCGTGCATCGAGCCAGCCGTGGTTGGCATGGCCGAGGCTTTCGAAACGACGGATGTCGAGGCGTGTTGAAAGTGCAGTATCTGTCATCAGGGGTTCTCCTTCGGGAGTGATGGCCCCTAAATAGGAAGCCGACCCCGGAATGTAAGGGCACGCCCCGGTCCGGTTGGCACAGCTATTTCTTGATCGCTTTTTCGCCCGCGCTGCCGACGGACTCGATGTCGCGCCCGACGCCCTTCACCGTGTTGCAGGCAGAAAGAACAAGCAGTGCGCAGCCCAGGGTGGCAATGACGAGTTTATGCATTCGGTCCTCCATATATGGGCCAGGTACACCCGAGTTGGTGATCGCACCGGAATGTGCACGGCGCAGCCGGTCGCGACAAGCCCCATTACCCGTCTCGATTTCATGTTGCGGCGCAAGAAATATTGTCTATTCCGGACAGGCACGCCGGTGAACCGGCGTGCCAGCATGAAGTTGGATTAAACTTTCCTTAGCCAATTTGTTGCATTCGGTGGAGAGGACCACCGCGATTGGGGGAATAGAATGTCGCTCGGCGACCATAGCACTGATGTAGCGATCATCGGCGCCGGGCCTGCGGGCCTTACCGCCGCGTATCTCCTGTCCAAAAGCGGGTACAAGGTCACCGTGATCGAAAAGGACTCCCATTATGTGGGCGGCATAAGCCGCACGGTGGAGCACAACGGCTTTCGCTTCGACATCGGCGGCCATCGCTTTTTCTCCAAATCGAAGGAAGTGGTCGATCTCTGGAACGAGATCCTGCCCGACGATTTCATCCAGCGCCCGCGCATGAGCCGCATCTACTACGAGGGCAAGTTCTACAGCTATCCGCTCCGCGCGTTCGAGGCGCTGTGGAACCTCGGCATTTTCCGGTCCACGCTCTGCATGATGAGCTATGTGAAGGCGAAGGCATTCCCCAAGAAGGATGTGCGCAGCTTTCAGGACTGGGTGGTCAACCAGTTCGGCCACAAACTGTTTTCCATCTTCTTCAAGACCTACACCGAAAAGGTCTGGGGGATGCCGTGCGACGAAATGTCGGCGGACTGGGCGGCGCAGCGCATCAAGGGGCTGAGCCTCGGCGCGGCGGTGATGGATGGCCTGAAGCGCAGCCTGGGCCTCAACAAGAAGCCCAATGACGGCATGGAAACCAAAACCCTGCTGGAGACATTTCGCTATCCCCGCCTCGGCCCCGGCATGATGTGGGACGCAGCGCGGGATCATGTCCGCAACGCGGGCAACCATGTGCTGATGGCGCACAGCTTCGAGCAGCTCTCGCCCGACGGCAACCGCTGGACACTCTCCGCCCGCCGCGAGGATGGCGCGCTGGTCAAGATCAACGCCGCGCATGTCATCAGCTCCGCGCCGATGCGCGAGCTTGCCGACCGGATCGAGCCGAAGCCGCAGACAATCGTCGAGGCCAACAGGCTCAACTACCGCGATTTTCTTACCGTCGCGCTGATGATCCGCTCCAAGGATCTGTTCCCCGACAACTGGATCTATATCCACGACAGCAAGGTGCTGGTCGGCCGCGTGCAGAATTTCCGCAGCTGGTCGCCCGAAATGGTGCCCGATCCGACCATCGCCTGCGTGGGCCTCGAATATTTCTGCTTCGAGGGCGACACGCTGTGGGCCTCCTCGGATGCCGACCTGATCGAGCTTGCCAAGAAGGAAATGGGCATTCTGGGGCTGTGCAAGCCCGAGGATGTCGTCGGTGGCGCGGTGGTGCGGCAGGAAAAGGCCTATCCGGTCTATGACGACGGCTATGCCGACAATGTCGCCGCAATGCGTGACGAACTTGAAGCGAAATATCCGACCCTGCACCTTGTCGGCCGCAACGGTATGCACCGCTATAACAACCAGGATCACGCGATGATGACGGCGATGCTGACCGTCCGCAATATCGAGGCGGGATCGCGCGTCTATGACACCTGGGCCGTCAACGAGGATGCAGAATATCACGAGGCGGGGGATGAGGGCGAAGTCTCCAACTCCGCGCTGACGGCGGGCGAACGCGCCGCGCTCTCCAGCGTGCGCGATGTGCCCAGCCGGATTAACGAACCGGTAACGCCTTGAGGGTTAGGCTGCGGCCATGATCGCACGTGCTGCAAATCTCGTCTGGCGCATCACCTACGCGCGCTACATCATGGCCAGCGCGCTTGCGCTGGCGGCGGATTTGAGCGTCTTCATGGCGCTGCTGCAAATCGGCATCCACGCGATCCCGGCCTCGATGGCGGGCTATTGCGCCGGTCTCGTCGTCCACTGGATGATTTCCTCCCGTCTCGTCTTCGCCGAGCAGGCATTGAGCGGCCGGGAGCGCACCCGCCAGAAGGCGCTGTTCTTCGTATCGACGCTGATCGGCCTCGCGATCACCAGCCTGATTGTGGGCCTCGGCACGCATCTCGGCCTCGATCCGCGCCTCGCCAAGCTCGTCGCGGTCGGCATCAGCTTTCAGACCACTTACATGCTGCGGCGGTCCGTGGTCTTTGCGTGAACCAGCTCCCCTTTCCGCACGCCTTCGCGCCTGACGCGAAATTCCTCTCCGCGACCGCACTGGACATGCGCCGCCCGTGGATCGAACGCGGGCACAATGCGCTGTGGCTGGTCGCGGCATTGTGGCTTGAGTGCACGATAGTCTGGCTGGTGTGGCACTGGGGCAGCTTCGCCCATCTCGAATTCCGCGATCCCGACGACGCGCTGCGCCTGATGCAGGTGCGCAATTTCGTCGCAGGGCAAGGCTGGTTCGATGTCAGCCAGCCGCGGGTCAACCCGCCCTTCGGTGGACCGATGCACTGGTCGCGCCTCGTCGATCTGCCCATTGCAGGGCTCATCGTCGCGCTGCGCCCGCTGCTGGGCGACCGGCTGGCGGAAATCGTCGCCTGTGTCGCGGTGCCGCCGCTGACCCTGCTCGCCATGTGCCTTGCGCTCTACGCTTCCGTGAAACGGCTGTTCGGCCCGCATCGTACGGTGCTCACGGTGGCGCTGCTCGTCACCTCCTTCCCGATCCTGACGCAGATGGCTCCTTTGCGGATCGACCATCATGCGTGGCAGATTGTCGCCTCGGTCGGGGTGCTCGGCGGGATGCTGACGCTCGATCCGCGCCGGGGCGGCTGGATCGCGGGTGCGTCGATGGCGCTCTGGCTGCATATCTCCGGCGAGGCGCTGCCCTATATCGCGCTGTATGGCGCCGTGTTCGCGTTGCGCTATGTCGCCCGCCCCGCCGAAGAATGGCCGCGCTTCATCCGCTTCATGGGCGCGCTGGCGCTGGCCTCCGCCGCGCTGCTGCTCGGCGTCAAGGGCTGGACGGTGGCCCAGGAAATCCACTGCGATTCGATGTCACCGCCCTATCTGTTGCCGCTGGTCGCGATGGTTCCGGTCCTGATCGCAGGCCACAGGCTGCTGGGCACCGCAACGCTGCTACGCCGGATCATCCCACTGGGCGCGGCCGCGGCGACGGGCGCGCTGACGCTCGTCTCCTATGCCCCGCAATGCCTGCACGGTCCCTTTCAGGCGCTCGATCCGCTGGTGTACAACGTCTGGTATCTCGCGATCATGGAAGGCCAGCCGATCTGGAAGCAGGATCTCTCCACCGGCGCGATCATCCTCATTCCCGGCCTGCTCGGCCTCGGCGGCATGATCGGCGCGGTACTGACGGAGAAGGATGCGGACAAGCGCTTCGCCTGGCTCTCGATCCTGGGGATGGCGCTGGGCGCGTTCGGCGTCTCGATCATGGTGCTGCGCGCGGTTGGCGTCGCGCACCTGCTGATGCTGATCGGCAACATGTGGATCATCGCCCGGCTCTATCCCCGCATCGCCGCGCTGCCCACAATGGCCGCGCGCGTAAGCCTGACGGTATCCCTGAGCCTGCTCACCCCCTTTGGCGGCGCGGCCATCGCCAGCGCCATTGTCGCGCATTTCACCGACACGCCGGAAGACATCAGCCACGACCGCGCATCGACCCATCTTTATCAGCAGGTCGAGGCACTTAACGCCCTGCCGCCGTCGCTGATCCTCGTCCCGCTCGATCTCGGCCCGGAAATCCTGCTTCGCACCCATCATCGGATCGTCGCCACCGGGCATCATCGCAATATCGTGGGGATGACCGAGGTGATCCGCGTCTTCGCGCAGCCGCCGGAACAGGCGCGCAAGATCGTCGCGGCGTATAAGGTCCGGTATATTTTCATTCCGCCGAACTTCAACGAGGTCGGCCACTATCGCAAAATCGCGCCGCAAGGGCTGGCGAACTGGCTGGTGAGCGACAAGCCGCTCCCCACCTGGCTGGAGCGTGTCCACCTCAAGGGCGAGGGCGCCTCCCGCACCTACCGCATCGTGCCGCCGCCCGCGCAGCCTGGCGTATAATCTGGCCGGCGCATAATCAGGATTGCGCAGCCACAGTGCGCCATTAGGGTGGCGCAGCGATGATCAAGTCCGGTTTCGAACAGCGCCTGAAAGCCAAAGCGGCGGAGCTGGGCTTCGTCGCCTGCGGCATTTGCGACGCCGATGCCGCGCCGCAAGCCGGAGCACGGCTGCGCGCATGGCTCGATGAGGGCTGCCACGGCGAGATGCTGTGGATGGAGGAACGCGCGAGCCAGCGCGCATCACCACAAGGCCTTTGGCCCGAGGTTCGCTCGGTCATTGCGCTTGGGTTAAGCTACGCCCCCGCCGCAGATCCGATGGCGCTCGCCGCCGAACCCACGCGCGGACGCATCTCTGTCTATGCGCAGGGGCGGGATTATCATGATGTGGTGAAGTCCGCCCTCAAAAGCCTTGCCCGCTGGATGGTGGAAGCGGAAGGCATGGGCGCGCTCAAGGTCTTCGTCGATACCGCGCCGGTGATGGAAAAGCCGCTCGCCCAAGCGGCAGGGATCGGCTGGCAGGGCAAGCACACCAACGTCGTCAGCCGCAGCCACGGCAACTGGCTGTTCCTCGGCGCGATCTATGTCAGCGAGGCACTCGCGCCTGACGCGGCAACCGGCGACAGATGTGGCTCCTGCTCCGCCTGCCAGACCGCCTGCCCGACCGACGCCTTCCCTGCGCCCTACCGCTTGGACGCGCGCCGCTGCATCTCCTACCTGACGATCGAACATAAGGGCGCGATCCCGGAGGAATTGCGCGAAGGCATCGGCAACCATGTCTATGGCTGCGACGATTGCCTTGCCGCCTGCCCGTGGAACAAGTTCGCGCAGGCGGCGCAAGCGCACAAGGCGTTCCTCCCCCGCGCCGAGCTCGCCGCGCCGCGCCTTGCCGATCTGCTCGCGCTGGATGAGCCGACCTTCCGGGAGATATTTTCCGGCTCGCCGATCAAGCGCATCGGCCGCGTGCGGCTGGTTCGCAACGCCGCCATCGCGGCAGGCAACAGCGGAGACGCAGCGCTTACCCCCGCGCTGAAGGCACTGCTGGATGACGAGGACGCCGTGGTAGCGGAGGCGGCAGGTTGGGCGCTTACCCGCCTCAGTTAATCCCGCACACTCCCGGATCGACATCCTTCCCGTCCGGCATCCGGGTGTCGATATAGGTCACGGTCGGCTCCTTGCCGCGCGCCGTGGTATAGAGATAGGTATCGAGCACGCAGCCGCTCACGTCGAACTGCAACTTGCGCACGGTGCGGTCGCGGATGTCGAGGCGCGGCTCGCCAAAGCGGGCGATGAGGCGCTTCGCATCCAGCCCCACCAGCGGCTTGGGTGGTCCATAGCTGCTCGCCATTGGCGGCGCGGGCAGCGCGGCTTGCGGTGCTTCTCCGGTCGGCCCGCAGCCGGACAGGGCGAAGACGGAGAGCAGGGCGAGAGGGAAAATCCGCATCATGCGCCCGTCCTAAACCGCTCACATGCGCTTGCACAAGCCCCGCCCCGCCGTTACGGCCATCAGATATCTCTCTTGACCGCCAAGGAAGCCTCCCACCGTGACCCAGCCCCAATATGATGTCGTCGCCATCGGCAACGCGATTGTCGACGTGATCGCGCCAGCCGACGATGCCTTCCTCGCCCAGCACGCGCTGCCCAAGGGCGGGATGCAGCTGATCGATGCCGCGACGGCGGATTTTCTCTATTCGGAGATGGGCGCCGCGCGCGAGACGAGCGGCGGCTCGGCGGCGAACACGCTCGCGGGGCTGGCGGCGTTGGGCAAGAGCTGCGGCTTCATCGGCCAGGTGGCGGACGACCAGCTGGGCAGGATCTTCACCCACGACATCCGCGCGCTAGGCGTGGACTATCGCACCCCGGTTTCCAATGGCGGCATCCCTACCGCGCGCTGCCTCGTGATGGTGACGCCGGACGCGCAGCGCACGATGAACACCTTCCTCGGGGCATCCCAGCATTTGCCCGCTGATGCCATCGACGCCGATATGATCCGCGCGGGCGGCATCCTCTATCTCGAAGGCTATCTGTGGGATCCGGAAGAACCGCGCCAGGCGATGCGATCCGCGATCGAGATGGCGCGCGCGGCCGGGCGCAAGATCGCCTTCACCCTATCCGACGGCTTCGTGATCGAGCGCCACCGCGCCGATTTCATGGACCTCATCAATGGCGGCCTGATCGATATCCTGTTCTCCAACGAGGCGGAGATTCAGGCGCTTGCCGAGGTGCAGGGGTTCGAGAAGGCCGTCGCCGCCATCGCGTCCAAGGTGCCGGTGCTCGTCTCCACCCGCAGCGAGAAGGGCGCCATCGCCATCGCTGGCGGCGAGCGCCATGAGGTCTATGCCGCCGCCGTGGAAGAAGTGATTGACACCACCGGCGCGGGCGATCTGTTCGCCGCCGGGTTCCTCGCCGCTTTTGTCGAGGGCGAAGACATCACCCAGTGCCTGAAGCTCGGCGCGGTGTGCGCGGCGGAGATCATTGCGCATTATGGCGCCCGGCCGGAGGCCGACCTGAAGGCGCTGCGCGCGCACTCTGGACTGTAACCGCAAGGCGCGATACGTCAGTACGTCATGGCCCGCACCCGGAACATCGCCAAGACCCGATCCAACTTCTCGCCGCGTGACCTCGTCCGCTGGCCGGCGCGGATCGTCGCCGGGTTCCTCATCCTCTCGGTGGTGATGGTGGTGATCTACCGCTTCGTGCCGCCGCCGGTCACGCTCACCATGCTGTTCGACAAGAACGGCATCACCAAGGACTGGATGAGCCTTGAGGACATCGACCCCGATATGCCCCGCGCGGCAATCGCGGCGGAGGACGCCAAATTCTGCCAGCATCATGGCTTTGACGCCGAGGCGATCCAGAAAGCCTTTGAGCATAACGAGCGCGGCGGGCGCATCCGGGGCGGCTCCACCATCAGCCAGCAAACCGCGAAAAACGTGTTTCTCTGGCAGAATGGCGGTTTCTTCCGCAAGGGGCTGGAGGCATGGTTCACCCTGCTGATCGAGGCGCTCTGGGGCAAGCCGCGGATCATGGAGGTCTATCTGAACGTCGCGGAAACCGGGATCGGCACCTATGGCGTCAACGCCGGGTCGATCCGCTATTTCAACCACGACGCGAGCAGCATGACCCGCGCCGAGGCCGCCCGCATCGCCGCCGTGCTGCCGTTGCCCAAGAAGCGCGAGGCGGTCGCGCCGTCCGGCTTCACCCGCCGCTATGGCAACAGCATCACCCGCCGCATCGGCTCCGTGCGTGTGCAGGGGCTGGACGACTGCCTGAAATAATCGCGTTGGTCTTGCGCCGCACCCATAGTTCGGGGATATGCGCGCCTTGAAATCGTATATTCCAAGGAACCCGCCATGACAGACCACTCCAGCCTTATTGCCACCATCGACGCCGCGTGGGAAGACCGCGCCGATGTCTCCACCGCCACCAAGGGCGAAGTGCGCTCGGCCGTGGACGCGGCACTGGCACTGCTTGACGCGGGCGGCGTGCGCGTGGCCGAACCCAAGGACGGGGGCTGGCAGGTCAACCAATGGGCGAAGAAGGCCGTGCTGCTCTCGTTCCGCCTGAACGACAATGCGCTGATCTCCGGCGGCCCGGGCGCAAGCGTGTGGTGGGACAAGGTGCCGAGCAAGTTCGCGGGCTGGGGCGAGGCGGAGTTCCGCGCCGCTGGGTTCCGCGCCGTGCCGGGCAGCATCGCTCGTGCGGGCAGCCATATCGCGAAGAACGTCATTCTCATGCCCAGCTTCGTCAACATCGGCGCGTTCGTCGATGAGGGCACGATGGTCGATACCTGGGTGACGGTCGGGAGCTGCGCACAGATCGGCAAAAATGTCCATCTCTCCGGCGGGGTCGGCATCGGCGGCGTGCTGGAGCCGCTCCAGGCCGATCCGGTCATCATCGAGGACGACTGCTTCATCGGCGCGCGCTCCGAGGTGGTAGAGGGGGTACGAGTCGGCAAGGGTGCGGTGCTCTCTATGGGCGTGTTCCTCTCCGCCACCACCAAGATCATCGATCGTACGACCGGGGAAACCTTCGTCGGCGAGGTTCCGCCCTATTCGGTGGTGGTGCCCGGCTCGCTGCCCGGCAAGCCCCTGCCCGATGGCACGCCGGGGCCGAACCTGTCGTGCGCCGTAATCGTCAAGCGGGTGGATGCCCAGACACGATCGAAGACCGCGATCAACGAATTGCTGCGCGACTGAAATACCTCGTTGTCAAGTATAAATGCGGTAAGATGATTGGTTAATTGCCTAAATTAACTGCATTTTTTATAATTTTTCGTCTTGCGGCCAGGTCGCAGTCGTGACATCGATTGAGCCCGCGGCGCGCCGCCTACCCCACTCGGAGGTGCGCTGCGGGGCTGTCCTTCCGGATGGTCCGCCTGGGCCGGATATGGTGAACCCCACAGCAGCCATGTCCGGTCCGGGCATATGCTGCGGCTTCCGCTTGGAAAATGCGGAACGCGCGCCTACATGGGCGCTCATGCCTCCTGACAATCCTGCCGCTCCGGACAAGCCCACGCCGCCCATGTGGGCCACGCTGCGGCGCTTTATGATCTATCTCTGGCCCAAGGATGCACCCGCGCTGCGTGCTCGTGTCGTGGTCGCGATGCTGGCGGTGCTGGCGTCCAAGGCCATCACGCTCATCATGCCCTTTGCCTACAAGGGCGTGATCGACCGGATGGCGCCGGGGATGCAGGCGGGCGCCCTGATCGCCATCGCGCTGGTTTGCGCCTATGCCGGGGCGCGGTTCGGCGGCGTGCTGTTCGACAATCTGCGCAACGTGGCGTTCGAGCGTGTGGGGCAGGAGGCGACCCGGCGCCTCGCGGAGCATGTGTTCATACATCTGCATCGCCTCTCGCTGCGCTTCCACCTCAATCGCAAGACCGGCGCGGTGACCAAAGTCATCGAGCGCGGCACCAAGAGCATCGACACGATGCTCTACTTCCTGTTGTTCAACATCGCGCCGACCATCATCGAGCTGACCGCCGTCTGCGTTATCTTCTTCGTGAAATTCGGGCCGGGCATGGTTGCGGCGACGCTCGCGATGGTCGTGGTCTATATCTGGTTCACACGCATGGTGACGGAATGGCGCAATCAGCTCCGCCGCGACATGGTAGACCTCGATACCGACGCAATGGCCCATGCGGTCGACAGCCTGCTGAACTTCGAGACGGTCAAATATTTCAGCGCCGAGGAGCGCGAGGCCCGGCGCTACAGCGACGCAATGACCCGCTATGCGCGCGCGGCGGTGAAATCGGAGAACAGCCTCGCCGCGCTCAACATCGGGCAGGCGCTCATCACCAACCTGATGATGGCGGGCGCGATGGGCTATACCGTCTGGGGCTGGAGCAAGGGGCAGTTCACCACTGGCGACGTCGTGCTGGTGAACACGCTGCTCGCCCAGCTCTTCCGGCCATTGGACATGCTTGGCATGGTCTATCGCACCATCCGTCAGGGGCTGATCGACATGGAGGCGATGTTCGGCCTGATCGACACGCCTGCCGAAATCGTCGACGCGCCGGGTGCGCAATCGCTCCACATCCGCGCCGGAGAAGTGCAATTCCAGGATGTGCGCTTCGGCTATGACCCCGATCGCGAAATCCTCCACGGCTTGTCGTTGTCGATCCCCGCGGGCCATACGCTCGCCATCGTCGGGCCGACCGGCGCCGGCAAATCGACCATCGCCCGCCTGCTTTATCGCTTCTACGACGTGCAGGGCGGACGCATCACCATCGACGGGCAGGACATCGCCCAGGTGAGCCAGGACTCGCTGCGCGCCCAGATCGGCATCGTGCCGCAGGACATGGTGCTGTTCAACGACACCATCGCCTACAATATCGCCTATGGCCGGGAAGGCGCGGGTCAGGCCGAGATCGAGGCGGCGGCGCGCGGCGCGGCGATCCACGACTTCATCGTCTCGCTGCCCAAGGGCTATCAGACGCGGGTGGGCGAGCGCGGCCTCAAGCTCTCCGGCGGCGAGAAGCAACGCGTCGCCATTGCCCGCACGCTGCTCAAAGATCCCCCGATCCTGATCCTCGACGAGGCGACCAGCGCCCTCGACAGCCGCACCGAGGCCTCCATCCAGCAGGTGCTGCGGGACATGGTGCAGATGCGGACCACCATCATCGTCGCCCATCGCCTCTCGACCGTGGTCGATGCGGACGAGATCATCGTGCTGGAGCAAGGGCGCATCGCCGAGCGCGGCACCCACGCGGCGCTGGTGGCGCGTGGCGGCCTCTATGCGCAGATGTGGGCGCAGCAGGCGCAGGAGCGCGAGTCCGATGATGCGGACGACGCGGCCGAACCGATCGACGCCTGAGCGGAGCGGGCTTGAACTTGGCCGTGCGGAGCCTATGAGGGGCGGACCAGCCACGGAGTTTCGTTCCATGTTTCGCCAGCTCACCGATGCCGTCCTCGTCTCCCCGCAAATCAGCGTTGAGGACGTGGCGCGGGCCAAGGCGGCGGGCGTTACCTTTATTCTCAACAACCGGCCGGAGGGCGAATCCCCCGATCAGACGGCGGGCGACGCCATCGAGGCGGCAGCGCGCGACGCGGGCATCGGCTATGCCGCCGTGCCGATCAACCACAGCGGCTTTGCGCCGTGGCAACTCGACGGGATGGACGCCGCGCTGGGCGAGGTGAGCGAAGGCGGCAGGCTGCTCGCTTATTGCCGCTCCGGCACGCGCTCGACACTGCTCTGGGCGCTGTCTCGCGCCCGCGCTGGCGACCAACCCGATGCGCTCGCCGGGGCAGCCGCAGCGGCAGGCTATGACCTATCGCCCGTGCGCCAGATCATGGATGCGCTCGCCGCCGACAAGGGCTGACCGCGCCGCGTCCTTCCCGACCGTTACCGCCAAAAAAATAGAGCCGGTACATAGGTACCGGCTCAGGTTGTGTTCGCAGGAGGAACATCGGAGGGTGGTGGCGCCGTATCCGTGCGCCACCTGCCCAATTCTTACATGTTGTAGGCGCGCTCGCCGTGGCTGGTGAGGTCGAGACCCTGCTGCTCGTCTTCCGCACTCGGACGCAGACCGATGGTCTTGTCGATGATGAAGAAGAGCACCGCCGAACCCACGCCGGACCACACCAGAGTAAGGGCAACCGCCTTGACCTGGGTGATGAGCTGAGCGGCCATGTCATAGGCGCCGACGCCCGCAGGGAACTGGGTGTAGTCGAAGAAGCCCTGACCGCCGAGCGCCGGATCGGCAACGATGGCCGTTGCGATGGCGCCAACGATACCGCCGATGCAGTGCACGCCGAACACATCGAGGCTGTCGTCATATCCGAACATGCTCTTCACCTTGGTGACGAAGAAGTAGCAGATCGGCGAGACGGCGAAGCCCAGCAGGATCGAGGTCATCGGCGCGGCGAAGCCGGAGGCCGGGGTGATGGCGACCAGACCGGCAACAGCGCCAGTGACCGCACCCAGCATGGATGCCTTGCCATGATGGACCTGCTCGATCAGCGCCCAGGCGACCGCCGCCGCACAGGTTGCGACCATCGTGTTGACGAAGGCCACAGCAGTCACGCCGTTCGCCTCAAGGTTGGAACCGGCGTTGAAGCCGAACCAGCCGACCCACAGCAGCGAAGCGCCGATCATGGTCATGACCAGCGAGTGCGGCGCCATCGGTTCCTTGGGGAAGCCGATGCGCTTGCCGATCATGAGGCAGCCGACGAGGCCGGCGATACCCGCGTTGATGTGAACCACGGTGCCGCCTGCAAAATCGAGCGCGCCCCAGCCCCAGATCAGACCATAGTCGGTCGGCGCGTCGGGCAGGAAGTCCGGTCCGGCCCAATACCACACCATGTGCGCGATCGGGTAATAGACGATGGTCGACCATGCGATCACGAACACCATCAGCGCCGAGAACTTCACGCGCTCGGCAAAGGCGCCGACGATCAGCGCGGGCGTGATCATGGCGAAGGTCATCTGGAAGACGACGAACACCAGCTCCGGCAGATAGAGGTTGTTGCTGAAGGTCGCGGCATAGGTGCCGCTGGTCACGCCGGCGAGGAAAGCCTTGGAAAGGCCGCCGAAGAAGTGGTTGTCTCCGCCGCTGGTGAAAGCGATGGAATAACCCCAACCGCACCAGATCAGGCCACAAACGGCAACGATCATGAACACCTGCATCAGCACGCTGAGCATGTTCTTGCTGCGAACGAGGCCGCCGTAGAACAGCGCCAGGCCAGGAATGGCCATCATCAGCACGAGCACGGCCGACAGGAGCATCCATGCCACGTCGCCCTTGTTCATCATGGTGGCCTGGGCCGCCACGTCGGGTGCCTTGACCATGTCGGCCGCCCAGACGGGCGTCACGGCGGCCAGGGCGGCGAATGCCCCGGCTACACCGCAGAGTCTCTTGGAAATGCTCATTATTTCCCCTTTCCTTAAAGAGCGGTGTCGCCGGTCTCACCCGTGCGGATGCGCACGGCCTGACCGACATCGAGGACAAAGATCTTGCCGTCGCCGATTGCGCCGCTGTTCGCGGCCTGCTGGACGGCTTCGACCACGCGAGACGCCAGTGCGTCATCGCACACGACCTCGACCTTGATCTTCGGAACCATGTTGGTGCTGTATTCCGCGCCGCGATAAATTTCGGTCTGCCCCTTTTGACGACCGAAGCCTTTCACCTCGCTCACCGTCATGCCAGCGACCCCGAGAGAGGATAATGCATCCCTCACATCGTCCAGCTTGAACGGCTTGATGATTGCCATGACTAGTTTCATGCTACCCCCTAAATCTGGTGTGCGGGAGTAACCTAGCAGGAACCGTGCCAATTTATTAAGACCGGGTTAACGCGTGTCTTTCAGGCGTCCGGCCCATTTTCGCGCCGCTATTTTAAGCAGAAAATTCGCCTTGCCCAAGAATCGGGCAGACCTCGTCGATCAATGGGACGTTGCCGAATTGTCCCGCTGGGCAGCCTGCGTGCGCTCCGCATCGGCATCCAGCATGGCCGCCGCCTCGTTCAGGGCGCGGGCCTCGCTGGCCGGGATGCCGCCCTCTTCCGTTCCACTGTCATGTGTACCGCACCCGGCCAATGCCAGCGTCAAAGCCAGTCCCTGAAAGAGGCTGGGAATCCTTATTGCCCGCATAGAGATGATCTTTCTTCCAACGAAAAAAGGGGTGGGCCTGCGGCCACACCCCTTTCAACCAGGCGCCAGGGCGCGAAGCGATTACTGCGCGTTGGTCGCGTTCTCGGTCGCGTTGGCTGCGTTGGCGACATTGGCGTCGGCGTTCATCGCGGCGTTCATGGTGTTGTCAGCGGCGTTGGTGACGTTCTCGACGGCATTGTTCATGGCATTGCCCTCGTCCTTCTTGGCGCAAGCGGCCAGACCGAGCGAAGCAGCAATAACAACCGAAAGTGCGATGGTCTTGTTCATGGGTAACCCTTCTCTGAGATAGTGGCGTTGCAGGCTTCTCTCGGAGAAAAGCTCACCCCCCTTTTGAGCCTGCGGGTCGGATAAATACTGCCTTGAATCGCCGAACGCAAGCACCTCCTTGCGGGATTTGACGCGATCCCTCTCGAAAAGCGCCCGTAAAGCGCCCGTACAGGAGAGTTTTCAGGCGGCCCGGAGAGATAGGTTGACCTATATAAAGAATTCTTTATATCGCTTGCCATGCCAGCATTGCTCGACATCTTCCGCGCCTTGGCGGACCCCACGCGGATGCGGATCCTGCATCTTCTGAACGCGATGGAGCTGTCCGTCGGGGAGCTGGCGCAGGCGGTGGGCCAAAGCCAGCCGCGCGTCTCCCGCCATGTCAAAATCCTCTCCGAGGCCGCCTTGATCGACCGGCGCAAGGAGGGCAACTGGGTGTTCCTGCGTCTTGCCTCTTCGCCGACCTGCGACAGGCTGATCGATATGGTCGGGGATATTCCCGCCGAGAGCAGCGAGGGATTGTGGCTCAAGGCCGACCTCGCCCGTCTTGCCGCGATCCGGGCGGAGCGGGTGCGCGCGGCGGATGCCTATTTCGCCACCCATGCCGAGCAGTGGGACGCCATCGGCTCGCTCTATGTGCCCGAAGCGGAGGTGGAGCAGGCGGTGCTGCGAGCGCTCGGCGGCGAGCACTTCCATCACCTGCTCGATCTCGGCACCGGCACCGGGCGCATGATCGCGCTGCTGGGTCAAAGTGCATCGCAGGTGAGCGCCATTGACCGCAGCCCGGACATGCTGCGCCTCGCGCGCGCCAAGCTGCCGCAGGAGAATGCGGACAAGGTCGATCTGCTGCTGGGCGATTTCTGCGCGCTGCCGCTGGAGGATGCCGCGGTCGATCTCATCACCGCGCATCAGATATTGCACTATAGCGCCACGCCCCATCTCGCGGTTGCCGAGGCGGCGCGGGTGCTACAGCCGCTCGGAAGGCTGCTGATCGTCGATTTTGCCCCGCATGACCGGGAGGAGCTGCGCTCGCGCGACCAGCATGAGCGCCTCGGCTTTTCGGACGAGCAGATCGGCGAGTGGTTCGCCGAGGCGGGACTGGAGCTGGAGCAGACGGATACGCTGCCCGGCGGCGAGCTGACTGTGAAACTATGGCTGGGACGGCGGCAGACCGCCAAAATCCTGCCGATCAGGGAACGAAAAACATCATGAATGCCGAACGAGTTGCGCTGGAAGAGGCGCGCCGCATCCTCGACACGCCGCTCTATGCGGATCTGGGCGGGGACGCAGAGGTGAGCTTCGAATTCTTCCCGCCCAAGACGGAGAAGATGGAGGCGCAGCTTTGGGACAGCATCGACGCGCTGGCGCCCCTCGCCCCCCGGTTCGTCTCCGTCACCTACGGGGCGGGCGGATCGACGCGGGAGCGCACGCACAACACCGTCGCCCGCATCGCGCGTGAGACCAAGCTCCCCGCCGCCGCGCACCTGACCTGCGTCGCCGCCAGCAAGGCGGAGATTGCAGAAGTGGCCGACGCCTATTGGCAGGCGGGCGTGCGCCATATCGTCGCGCTGCGCGGTGATCCGCCGGAGCAGGGCGCGAGGTTCGAACCGCACCCGGAGGGGTATCAAAGCGCGGCGGAGCTGGTGGCAGGCCTCAAGACGCTGCACGATTTCGAGATTTCCGTCGCCGCCTATCCCGAAACCCACCCGGAGGCGCTCTCGGCGCAAGCCGATCTCGACAACCTCAGGCGCAAGATCGATGCAGGCGCGACCCGCGCGATCACGCAATTCTTCTTCACGCCGGAAGCCTATTTCCGCTTTGTCGACAAAGCCCGTGCGGCGGGCATCTCGGCGGAGATCCTGCCCGGCATCATGCCCGTCACCAACTTCGCGGGCGTCAAGAAGATGGCCGCGATGTGCAACACCGAGGTGCCGAGCTGGATGGCGCGTCTGTTCGAGGGGCTGGACGAGCACCCCGGCGCGCGCCAGCTCATCGCCGCCACCATCACCGCCGAGCTGTGCCGCAAGCTCTACGCGGGCGGGGTGCGCAGCTTCCATTTCTACACATTGAACCGCGCCGAGCTGAGCTACGCGATCTGCCATCTGCTCGGCCTGCGCCCGCAAACGCAAATGAGTTAGTCGTCATTCCCGCGCAGGCGGGAATCCAGAATGGAAAGGCCGCGCGGGCTGGATCCCCGCCTTCGCGGGGATGACGGAAGGAATGAAACGAATGACCAGCAATGCCGAAACCCTGTTCCGCGAGCGCGCCGCGCAAAAAGTCATGATCTTCGACGGCGGCTATGGCACCTCGATCCAGAAATATGGCCTGACAGAGGCCGACTATCGCGGCGCCCTGCCGCTCGAAAAGGACCAGAAGGGCAATAACGACCTCCTGTGCCTCACCCGGCCGGACATCGTGAAGGCGATCCACACCGCCTATCTCGACAACGGCGCGGACATGATCGAGACCAACACCTTCTCCGGCACGCGCATCGCGATGGCGGATTATGGCTGCGAGCATCTGGTGCAGGAACTGAACGTGACCGCCGCCCGCCTCGCGCGCGAGTGCTGTGATGAGGCGGAAGCGAAGGATGGCGTGAAGCGGTTCGTCGCAGGCTCGATCGGCCCGACCAACAAGACGCTTTCGATCAGCCCCAAGGTCAATGACCCGGCCTTCCGCGAGGTGGATTATGATACGCTCAAGGACCAATATCGCGAGCAATGCGCCGCCCTGATCGAGGGCGGCGTCGATTTCCTGCTGGTGGAAACCTGCTTCGATACGCTGAACGCCAAGGCGGCAGGCATGGCGGCGAAGGAGGCAGAAGCCGCGTCTGGCCGCTCCGTGCCGCTGATGATGAGCTTTACCATCACCGATATGTCCGGCCGCAACCTCAGCGGCCACACCATCGCCGCCTTCTGGTATTCGCTGCGGCATTTGAAGCCGCTCACCATCGGCGTCAACTGCGCGTTCGGGGCGGACAAGCTGCGGCCCTATCTCTCGGAACTCTCGAAGCTCGCCGACACGCTGATCCTCGCCTATCCCAATGCGGGCCTGCCCAACGAACTCGGCCAATATGACGAGCTGCCGGAGCAGACGGCGGAGCTGATCAAGGTGTGGATCGCGGAAGGGCTGGTCAACATGGTCGGCGGCTGCTGCGGCACCACCCCGGCGCATATCGGCGCGATTGCGAAGGTGCTGGAAGGCGCGCCCCCGCGCGCCGTACCGACGCTCCCCGTCATCACCCGCCTTGCGGGCCTCGAACCGATGCATATTGCGGCATGAACCCGCCCCCGTCATGCCAGCGCAGGCTGGCATCTCATGCCTCCATGGCGCAACCGATAACAGGAGACCCCAGCCTTCGCTGGGGTGACGAATGATAAATATGACCACCCAATCCACAGCCTCCTTCGTCAATGTCGGCGAGCGCACCAATGTCACCGGCTCGGCCGCGTTCAAGAAGCTCATCATGGCGGGGGACTATGCAAAAGCTGTCGAAGTCGCGCGCCAGCAGGTCGAGAACGGCGCGCAGATCATCGACGTCAACATGGACGAGGGCCTGCTCGACAGCGAAGCCGCGATGGAGCAGTTCCTGAAGCTCATCACCGCCGAGCCGGACATCAGCCGGGTGCCGGTGATGATCGACAGCTCCAAATGGTCGGTGATCGAAGCCGGGCTGAAGTGCGTCTCCGGCAAACCCATCGTCAACTCGATCAGCATGAAGGAAGGCGAGGCGCAGTTCCTGGAGCACGCGCGAAAGTGCATGGCCTACGGCGCCGCCGTCGTCGTGATGGCGTTCGACGAGGTGGGGCAGGCGGACACGCAGGCGCGGAAAGTGGAGATCTGCGAGCGCGCCTACAAGCTCTTGACCGGCATGGGCTTTCCGCCGGAGGACATCATCTTCGATCCCAATATCTTCGCGGTGGCGACCGGGATCGAGGAGCATAACAACTATGCCGTCGATTTCATCGAGGCGTGCCGCGCAATCAAGGCGCGCTGCCCGCATGTGCATATTTCGGGCGGGCTATCGAACTTGAGCTTTTCCTTCCGCGGCAACGAGACGGTGCGCCGCGCGATGCACAGCGTGTTCCTCTATCACGCGATCCCAGCCGGGCTCGATATGGCGATCGTCAACGCGGGCCAGCTCGATGTCTATGACACGATCGACCCGGAGCTGCGAACCGCGTGCGAGGATGTGGTGCTGAACCGCGACGGCGAAGCGGGCGAGCGACTCGTTGCCCTCGCGGAGAAGTATAAGGGCAAGGACGCCGCCGCCGAAAAGGCCGCCGAGGAATGGCGCGGCTGGCCGGTCGAGAAGCGGATCGAGCACGCGCTGGTCAAGGGCATAGACGCGCATGTGATCGCGGATACCGAGGAAGCGCGCCTCGCCATCGCCGCGCGCGGCGGGCGGCCGATCGAGGTGATCGAAGGCCCGCTGATGGACGGGATGAACGTCGTCGGCGACCTGTTCGGCTCCGGCAAGATGTTCCTGCCGCAGGTGGTGAAATCCGCCCGCGTGATGAAGCAGGCGGTCGCGCACCTCTTCCCTTATATCGAAGCGGAAAAGGACGAAAACTCGAAGGGCAAGGGCCGCATCGTCATGGCGACGGTGAAGGGCGACGTGCACGATATCGGCAAGAACATCGTCGGCGTCGTGATGCAGTGCAACGGCTTCGAGGTGATCGACCTAGGCGTGATGGTGCCGTGGGCGACGATCCTCGACGCGGCGAAGGAGCATGACGCGGACATGATCGGCCTGTCCGGCCTCATCACACCCTCATTGGACGAGATGGTGACGGTGGCGGAGGAGATGCAGCGTGCGGGGATGACGATGCCGCTGCTGATCGGCGGCGCGACGACATCGAAAGTGCACACCGCACTCAAGATCGACCCGGCCTATGACGGCCCGGTGGTGCACGTGCTCGACGCCAGCCGCGCGGTCGGCGTGGCGACGGCGCTGGTTTCGGATACGCAGAAAGATGGCTTCGTCGGCCAGACGGCGGCGGAATGTGAGCACATCCGCGAGGTACGCGCGGGCAAGGGCCAGAGCGCCCTCATCTCCATCGACGACGCCCGCGCCAACGCCTTCACCATCGATGAGGCGATGAAGCCCCATGCGCCGAAGCAGCCCGGCCTGCATGTGTTCGAGGACTGGGATCTGGCGGACCTGCGCCAATATATCGACTGGACGCCCTTCTTCCGCGCGTGGGAGCTGGCCGGAAACTATCCCGCCATTCTCGATGACGCCATCGTGGGCGAAAGCGCGCGCAGCCTGTTCGCGGATGCGCAGAAGATGCTCGATCAGATCATCGCCGAGAAATGGATACAGGCGAAGGGCGTCGCAGCATTGTGGCCGTGCAGGCGCGAAGGGGATGATGTGATCATCCATATCGAGGATGAGACGCACATCCGTATGCCGTTCCTGCGCCAGCAGATCGCCAAGCGGGAAGGCCGCGCCAATATGTGCCTCGCCGATTTCATTTCGCACGACGGCGACTGGATCGGCGGCTTCGCGGTGACGGCGGGCCACGGCATCGAGACGCATCTTGCCGCGTTCAAGGCCCGCCACGACGACTATAGCGACATCCTGCTGAAAGCGCTGGCCGACCGCCTCGCCGAGGCCTTCGCCGAGCGGTTGCACCACCATGTCCGCACCACCCTCTGGGGCTATGCCGAGGGCGAGCAGCTCACCAACGAGGCGCTCATCAAGGAGGAATATCGCGGCATCCGCCCGGCGCCGGGCTATCCCGCCTGCCCGGATCACAGCCAGAAGCAGCTCCTCTTCCCGATGCTCGACGTCACCCGCCACACCGGCATAGTGCTGACGGACAGCCTCGCCATGTGGCCCACCGCCTCGGTCTCGGGCTTCTATTTCGGCCACCCGCAGGCGGCGTATTTCGGCGTGGCGCGGATCGGGCGGGATCAGCTGGAGGATTATTCGGTGCGTCGCGGCATCGATGTTGCTACAGCGGAACGATGGCTGAGACCCAATCTCGACTGACGCGAGGGATCGCTCTCGCACTTTCGGTGTTCGCACTTGCGGGCGCCGCACCGAACCGGCCCGATTCGTTCAGCGTGATGGAAACAGGCCGCACCTATGCGCGCCTCGCCGATGCCGTCGCGGCCATCGGCAACCGCACCGGCACGATCGTCATCGCGCCGGGCATGTATCGCCAGTGCGCGGTGCAGGAAGCAGGCGCGATCACCTATCGCGCGCAACAGCCGGGCAGCGTCATTTTCGATGGCGCCACCTGCGAGGGCAAGGCCGCGCTGGTGCTGCGCGGGCGGGCGGCGCGGGTCGAGGCGATCATCTTCCAGAACATGCGCGTGCCCGATGGCAATGGCGCGGGCATCCGGCTGGAGCGCGGCGACCTCACCGTTTCGGCAAGCCTCTTTCGCAACAGCGAGGAGGGCATTCTCACCCACGACGACCCGCAATCGACCATCCGCATCGAGCACAGCATCTTCGGCAAGCTGGGCCGCTGCGACCGCGATCTCGACTGCGCGCACAGCATTTACGTCAATCATTACGGCCAGCTCATCGTCACCGCGACCCGCTTCGAAGCCGGGCAAGGCGGCCATTATGTGAAGAGCCGGGCCGCACGGGTGAGCATCACCGGCAATGTGTTCGATGACCGTGCGGGCCACCTCACCAACTATATGATCGACCTGTCGAACGGCGCGTCCGGCCTCATCGCCAACAACATCATGGTGCAGGGACGCGACAAGGACAATTATTCCGCCTTCATCACCATCGCGCCCGAAGGACGGGAGTGGGACAGCAACGCGCTTCAGATCCGCGACAATCAGGCGAGCTTCGGCGGCGATTATGGCCGCACCAGCACCTTCATCGCCAACTGGACCAGCGACCGCCCGCAGATCATCGGCAACCGGCTGACGCGGGGCATCAAGGTGATGGACCGGCGTTAGAAATGCGCCACCTGTCCAATAACTCTACCGCATCCCGGACTTGATCCGGGATCCAGAGTCCCGCAGGCAGCGCCTCGATCCCTGGATCCCCGCCTGCGCGGGGATGACGTGAAGGGGGGAAATGGCGGATCAATTAAACTCCGCCCGTTGACTTTCCCGCCGCCTTTCCCTATCGGCACCCCTCTGTTTGGCGGCGGCCAGCGGGAAAGCCCGTTTTGGCGGCATTTTGCCATTTGTGATTCGATTTTTTGAGGAATGAGCGATGAAGCGCACCTTTCAGCCGAGCAACCTGGTCCGCAAGCGGCGCCACGGCTTCCGCGCCCGTATGGCGACGGTCGGCGGACGGAACGTGATCCGCGCGCGCCGTGCACGCGGCCGCAAGAGCCTGTCGGCCTGAGCCCAGCTCTTCCCGGGGCGAAGAAGATCGCCCCGATTCGCAAGCGCGCCGATTTCCTCGCCTGCAACAAGGCGCGGCGCCAGCCTATGCCCGGCTTTGTCCTGCTGCTGCGTGAGCGCCATGATGGCGACTCCGCCATGCGCCTTGGCATCACCGTCACCAAGAAGATCGGTAATGCGGTGGTTCGCAACCGGATGAAGCGGCGCTTCCGCGCGCTCGCCCGCGAACTTCTGCCCGCGCAGGGTGTCGAAGGCGCGGATCATGTGCTGATCGGCCGCGAGGGCGGCATCGAGCGGGATTTCGCGCTCCTCGCGCAGGAACTGGAGAAGGCGCTGCGGAAGATACAACGACAAGACCCAAAAGCCAAAGTGCTCCTGCGCAGGCAGGAGCCCAGAGGTGAAGAAGCGCCGCATCATGCTGGGTTCCTGCCTGTGCAGGAACACAAAAGCGGCGACAAATGACCCGCCTCCTCATACTGCTCGTGCGGCTGTGGCAATGGGGGCCGTCGCGGCTCATTCCGCCCACCTGCCGCTATTCCCCGAGCTGTTCGCACTATGCCATCGGCGCAATCGGTAAATATGGGCCAATCAAGGGTAGCTGGCTGGCGCTGAAACGGCTATTGCGCTGCCATCCGTGGGGCGGATCGGGCTATGACCCGGTGCCCTGACGGGAAAACAGAATGAAGACGCGCCATGTGGCGGGGAGCAGAACGAACGTGGACGACAAGCGTAATCTGATAATGGCCGTGCTGCTGACGGGCCTGATCCTGTTCGGCTGGCCGTATGTCGCGGAGCGGCTGTTCCCCGGATCGATGAAGCCTGCCGTCCAGAGCGCCCCGGCCTCGGCCACCGGCGCGCCGACGGTCGCCCAGGCCGCGCCCTCCGCGCTCAAGAGCCGCGATGCCGTGCTCAGGGACAGCCCGCGTATCCTGATCGAGACACCCAAGATGCGCGGCTCCATCGCGCTCAGGGGCGCGCGCTTCGACGACATCACCCTCCCCACCTATCGCGAGACGATCAGGAAGGATTCGCAGCCGATCAAGCTGTTCTCGCCCGCAGGCACGCAGGACGCTTATTTCGCGGGCTTCGGCTGGGCGGGCGACGGCTTCAAGGCGCCGGATGCCGCGACTGTCTGGCAGGCTTCCGGGCCGAAGCTGACGCCGACCACGCCCGTCACGCTCTATTGGGACAACAAGACCGGCCAGATGTTCGAGATCGCGCTCTCGATCGACGAGAACTACATGATCTCCGCGCGCCAGAGCGTTACCAATCGCGGCACCGGCGCGGTCGCCGTGCGGTCTTATGGATATATCAGCCGCGTCGGCCATTCGAAGGATCCCTCAACCTGGACGATCCACACCGGCCCCATCGGCGTGTTCAACGGCGCGGCGAACTACAGCATCGATTTCAAGGATCTCGACAAGAGCGGAACCTCGGACCGCCTTGCCTCGACCGGCGGCTGGATCGGCTTTACCGATCATTACTGGCTCGCGGCGCTGGTGCCGGACCAGAAAGCGAGCTTCGACGGCCAGTTCCGCAAAGGTGCCGGCGAGACCTATCAGGCGGACTACAGCGTGCCGCCGGTCATCCTCGGCCCCGGAAAGAGCGTGAGCCAGCACTCGCGGCTCTTTGTCGGCGCGAAGGAAGTGAAGACCCTCGAAGCCTATCAGGATAGCGGTATTTCCCTGTTCGACCGAGCGATCGACTGGGGCTGGTTCTACTGGTTCGAGAAACCGATCTTCGCACTGCTGCACTGGCTGTTTACCCAGATCGGCAATTTCGGCGTGGCGATCATCTGCCTCACCTTCATCGTGCGCGGGCTGATGTTCCCGATTGCGCAGAAGCAGTTCGCCTCGATGGCGGCAATGCGCGCGATCCAGCCCAAGATGAAGGCGCTGCAGGAGAAGCACAAGGACGACAAGGCGACGCTCCAGCAGGAGATCATGGACCTTTACCGCAAGGAGAAGGTCAATCCCTTCTCCGGCTGTATGCCGATCTTCCTCCAGATCCCGATTTTCTTCGCGCTCTACAAGGTGCTTCAGCTCACCATCGAGATGCGGCACCAGCCGTTCGCGCTGTGGATCAAGGATCTGTCGGCGCCCGATCCGCTGCATGTGCTGAACCTGTTCGGCCTGCTGCCATTTGATGTTCCCGCTTTTCTCGGTATCGGCATTCTCGCGATCATCCTCGGCATCACGATGTGGTTGCAGTTCAAACTGAACCCGGCGCCGATGGACGAGATGCAAAAGCAGATATTCGCGCTGATGCCGTGGATCATGATGTTCGTGATGGCGCCGTTCGCGGCCGGGCTGCTGATCTACTGGATCACCTCCAACATCCTCACCATCGCGCAGCAGAAGTGGCTCTACAGCCGCCATCCGCAGTTGCAGCAGCCAGCGGCCAGCGCGACGTGAGCGACGAGGCGGACCGCGCGGAACAAATAGAAGAGGCCCGGCGCATCTTTGCCGGGTCGATCACGTTTCTGCGTTCCGCGCCGTCGCTGAAGTTCCTGCCCGATCCGATCGTCAAGGAAGTGGCGTTCGCCGGGCGCTCCAATGTCGGCAAGTCCTCGCTCCTCAATGCGCTCACCAACCGCAACGGTCTCGCCCGCACGTCCAACACGCCCGGCCGCACGCAGGAGCTGAATTTCTTCGATGTCGGCGGCAGCGAGGATGCTCCGCCACTGTTCCGGCTCGTCGACATGCCGGGCTATGGCTATGCGAAGGCGCCGAAGGACGTGGTGAAGCAGTGGCGTTTTCTGGTGAACGATTATTTGCGCGGACGCGCGGTGTTGAAGCGCGCCTTGCTGCTCATCGACGCACGCCACGGCATCAAGGATGTCGACCGCGACGTGATGAAGATGCTTGATGAGGCGGCGGTGAGCTATCGCATCGTGCTGACCAAGGCAGACAAGATCAAGGCGTCGGAACTCGCGGATGTGACCGCGCGCACCATTGCCGAGGCGCGCACCCGCCCCGCCGCTCACCCGGAAATCATCGCCACCTCTTCGGAAAAGGGCATGGGGCTGGCGGAACTGCGCGCGGCAGTGGTTGAAGCGCTGGAGTAATCGTGCTCCTGCCCTTCGACTGCCTGCCAAGGCAGGCTCTCAGGATAAACTTCGTGTCTTCGACACGAAGGCAGGAGCCCAGAGCGGCAAATTGCCCTGCCCGGACACAGGGTTCCTGCCTGCGCAGGAACACGAGGTACAGGAACGGAGATTGCAAAAATGCTGAAGATCATCATCGGCAACAAGGCCTATTCGAGCTGGTCGCTGCGCGGCTGGCTGGCGGTGAAGCAGTCCGGCCTCCCCTATGACGAGCTGGTCGTTTCCATGTATGACGCGGCCTGGCCGGAGCGGAAGACGCAGCCCGATCTCGCTATCTCGCTCGGCAAGGTGCCGACCTTGTGGGATGGCGACATTCCGGTGTGGGACAGCATCGCGATCGTCGATTATCTCGACACCCTCACCGGGGGCACGCGCTTCTGGCCGAAGGACAAGGGCGCGCTCGCGCTGGCGCGGAGCATGGCGGCGGAGATGCACTCGGGCTATGTCCCCCTGCGCAAGGCATGTTGCATGAACGTGCGCCGCGTCTTTCCCGCCGAGCCGATGAGCGATGCGGTGGTGGAGAATGTCGCGCGGATTGATGCGCTGTGGAGCGAGGCGCGCGCGCGTTTCGGTGCGGGCGGGCCGTATCTCTTCGGGGAATTCGGCGCGGCGGATATCATGTTCGCGCCCGTGGTGTTCCGCTTCTGGGGCTATGAACTGCCCGCTTCAGCGCAAGCGCAGGCCTATATCGACGCGATGCTCGCCCATCCGTGGATGGTCGAGTGGGTCGAGGGCGCGAAGGCCGAGAGCTGGGTGCTCGATCAGTATGAAGGCGGGCCGGTCTACGAGTAGGAGCCTGAGGAGATTCAGCCCATACGGGCCTGCAAAGCTCGATTTCCTGTGCTTCGGTGCTCACGTACCGTTAAGTACGCTGCGCTCCGATGCTCCGAAATCAACCTTTTCGGCTCCATCTGGACTGAATCTCATCAGGCTCCACGCTTGCGCCTTGTCGCTCACACGTCCAGATTGGCGACATTCAGGGCATTATCCTGAATGAACTCGCGGCGCGGCTCCACAATGTCGCCCATCAGGCGGGTGAAAATCTCGTCCGCCACGTCTGCCTGATCGATCCCGACACGCAGCATCGAGCGCGCTCCGGGATCCAGCGTCGTTTCCCAGAGCTGCTCCGCGTTCATCTCGCCGAGGCCTTTATAGCGCTGGATCGCGAGACCCTTGCGCCCGGCGGCAAGCACGGCGTCCAGCAGCTCGCTTGGCCGCGTGACCAGAGCGACGCCCTTCGCCAGCGGCGCGGCGGGCAGATCCTCGCCATCCTCCGCCTCCAAAACAGGCTCGGCGGCCGCAGCGCTCTTCAACGGCACCAGCCGCCCCGCCCTGGCATAGGATGCCGCCTGCTCCGCCGCGATGCCGTGGAGCTTGCGCGCCTCGGCGCTGCCGACGAACGCGCCCTCGATCATCATATGATCGGTAACGCCGCGCCATTGCCGCTGGAAATGGAAGCCGCCCTCGGCCCCAGGCTCCGCAACCCATGAGCCTTCGGCATCATGCCCGTCGATCCACGCGACGGTCGCCGCCAGCCGCGCATTGCGTGCGGCGTCGTCCAGCTCGACATCGAGCGCGCCATTGAGCGCCAGTGCCTCGATGATCCGCGCGTCATAACGGCGGGGCACATAGCGCATCACCGCCTTCATCTTGCGCGCATGATCGATGAGCTGGCGCAGGTCCGCGCCGGAGCGCACGCCCTCCGCGCTCTCCAGCGCCATGGTATCGACGCCATTATCAACCAGATACTGATCGAGCGCGGCATCGTCCTTGAGATAGACCTCGCTGCGCCCGCGCGTCGCCTTGTAGAGCGGCGGCTGCGCGATGTAGAGATGCCCGTTCTCGATGATCTGCGGCATCTGGCGATAGAAGAAGGTGAGGAGCAGCGTGCGGATATGCGCGCCGTCCACGTCCGCGTCCGTCATGATGACGATCTTGTGATAGCGCAGCTTCTCGATGTTGAAATCGTCGCGGATGCCGGTGCCCATCGCCTGAATCAGCGTGCCGATCTCGCGGCTGCCGAGCATCCGGTCGAACCGTGCGCGCTCGACATTCAATATCTTGCCGCGCAGGGGCAGGATCGCCTGAAAATGCCGGTCGCGCCCCTGCTTCGCGGAGCCGCCTGCCGAGTCACCCTCGACCAGGAACAGCTCGGACTTCGCGGGATCGCGCTCCTGACAATCGGCGAGCTTGCCGGGCAGCGAGGCAATGTCCATCACGCCCTTGCGACGGGTCAGCTCGCGGGCGCGCTTGGCGGCTTCGCGCGCGGCGGCGGCGTCGATCACCTTCTGGATGATCATCTTCGCGTTGCCGGGGTTTTCCTCCAGCCACTCGGCCATCTTGTCCGCCATCAGGCTTTCCAGCGGCTGGCGCACTTCGGAACTGACGAGCTTGTCCTTGGTCTGGGAAGAGAATTTGGGATCGGGCAGCTTCACCGAGACGATCGCGGTCAAGCCCTCGCGCATGTCGTCGCCGGTGAGCGAGACCTTCTCCTTCTTCAAGAGCCCCGATTTCTCGGCATAATTGTTGAGCGTGCGGGTGAGCGCGGCGCGGAAGGCGGCGAGGTGGGTGCCGCCGTCCCGCTGCGGAATGTTGTTGGTGAAGCAGAGGACGTTTTCGTAATAGCTGTCGTTCCACTCCAGCGCGACATCGATGCCGATATTGTCGCGCTGGCCGGTGATGGCGATAGGCGCGGGCATCAGCGGCGTCTTGTTCCGATCGAGCCAGCTCACGAACGCGGCGATCCCGCCCTCGTAGAACAGCTCGATCTCCTTTTTCTCCTCGTGCCGCGCATCGACCAGGAACAGCCGCACGCCGCTGTTGAGAAACGCCAGCTCGCGATAACGGTGCTCCAGCTTCTCGAAATCGAACTCGGTGATCTTGAAGGTCGCGGGACTGGGCAGGAAGGTGACCTTGGTGCCTTTCTTGGCGCTCCCGTCCGGATTACGGGGCGCATCCCCCACCATCTTCAGCGGGGCGACCGCATCGCCGTGGGCGAAGCGCATATAATGCTCCTTGCCCTCGCGCCAGATGGTGAGATCGAGGAATTCGGAGAGCGCGTTCACCACCGAAACGCCGACGCCGTGCAGGCCGCCCGACACCTTGTAGGCATTGTCGTCGGACGTGTTCTCGAACTTGCCGCCCGCATGAAGCTGGGTCATGATGACCTCGGCGGCGGAAACGCCTTCCTCCTTGTGGATGTCGGTGGGGATGCCCCGGCCGTTATCCTCGACCGAGACCGAGCCATCGGGATTGAGCGTGATGACGATCCGGTCGCAATGCCCGGCCAGCGCCTCGTCGATCGCGTTGTCGGAAACCTCGAACACCATGTGATGAAGGCCCGAGCCGTCGTCGGTGTCGCCGATGTACATTCCGGGGCGTTTCCGGACGGCATCGAGGCCTTTCAAAACCTTGATGCTGTCGGCGCCATATTCGTTGGAATTCGGGGTGTTTTCTAGCGGTTCATCACTCATGCCGAGTGTATAGAGAGGGCAACGGAAAAGGGGAAGAAAAAGATGCGTTCTCCGCCGGGCGAAGCTGGATCAGCCGTCGCTGGCGCGCTCGATATCGGCGCCAACCGCCTGCAATTTCTCCTCCAGCCGCTCATAGCCGCGATCAAGGTGATAGACGCGGTTTACCTGCGTCTCGCCTTCGGCCGCCAGCCCGGCGAGGATCAGGCTCATCGATGCGCGCAGATCGGTCGCCATCACCGGCGCGCCGGTCAGCTTCTCGACCCCGCGCACCACCGCCGTGCGGCCGTTGACGGCAATATCCGCGCCCATGCGCGCCAGCTCCGGCACATGCATGTAGCGATTCTCGAAGATCGTTTCGGTGAGCACGCTCGCGCCATCCGCCAAGGTCAGCATCGCCATGAACTGCGCCTGCATGTCGGTCGGGAAGGCGGGGAAAGGCGCGGTGGAGAGCGTGAGCGGCAGCAGCCTCCCATCGGCCGCCACGCGGATCGAATTGCGATCGGTCTCCACATGCACGCCGCAATCGCGCAGCGCGGTCAGCACCGCCTGCATGTCGTCGGCATGGGCACCGACCAGCTCGACATCGCCGCCGGTGATCGCCGCCGCGCAGGCATAGCTTCCCGCCTCGATCCGGTCCGGCATCACCGCATAGGTCGCGCCGTGGAGGCGGGGCTTGCCGTGGATCACCAGCCGATCGGTTCCGACGCCCTCGATTTCCGCGCCCATCGCGATCAGCATCCGGCAAAGGTCGACGATTTCCGGCTCCCGCGCGGCGTTTTCGAGGATGCAGACGCCGCTTGCGGTGGAGGCCGCCATCAGCGCGTTTTCCGTCGCGCCGACGGACACGACGGGGAACACATAGGTTCCGCCGGGCAGGCCGCCATCCGGCGCGGACGCGCGGACATAACCCGCAGCCAGCTCGATATGCGCGCCGAATGCCTCAAGCGCCTTCAGGTGGAGGTCGATCGGGCGGTTGCCGATCGCGCAGCCGCCGGGCAGCGACACGGTCGCCTCGCCCGCCCGCGCCAGCAGCGGCCCGAGCACGAGGATCGACGCGCGCATCTTGCGCACGATGTCATAGGGCGCTTCCGTGGAGGTGATGCGGCCCGCGCGCAGGGTCATCACCCGGCCGAAATCCTCCGGCCGCGCGCCCTCGATCATGGTCGATGCGCCGAGCTGGTTAAGCAGATGGCCGAAGCTGTCCACATCCGCGAGGCGCGGCAGGTTGCGCAGCGTTACCGGCTCGTCCGTCAGCAGCGCGCAGGGCAACAGCGCGAGAGCCGAATTCTTGGCGCCGGAAATGGGAAGGCGGCCAGACAGGCGATTGCCACCGCGAATGATGATGCGATCCATCTGCCGCGTAATAACGGCTTATCGCAGGGGCGCAAGGGGAGCAAATTGCACGGCGGAAGCCTCGGCTCGTCGCATTTGCGGCAAAGCCTTATTGGCCGTTAACCAGTTTCGGCTAAGAAAATCAGTGGGCAAAGAGTGATTCAGACAGTGATTCAGGCGAGGCGGGAACCATGATAGAATTTGCGGCGCTGACCTACGGCATGGTGTTGAGCTTTGTGTTTGCCAGCCTGCATGGCAATGCCAAACGCCAGCAGAAGAACCCTCCCATCATGATCCTCGTCGGCTATTTCCTCGTCGGCGTCACCGCGCTCCTCTCCGCCGTGCTTTTCGGATTGGCGTTTCAGCTTTTCCGGCTCTGAGGCACCGGCCCCCGCCAGGAAATTAGCCCCGACATCCGGGGGTGCGGATTGAGCGCAGACCCTTGAGGCTCGCAGCCGGCCGCCACACCGACCCTGACTGACTGCCTGTTGCCATTGCACTGTCACACAGCAAGACTATATGGGCGGACTCGTATTTTTCCCTCCATAGGAGCGCGCATTGAGCAAGGTTCTGGTGATTGGTGCTGGCGGCGTCGGGTCTGTCGCGGTGCACAAGATGGCGATGAATCCGGATATTTTCTCCGACATCGCGCTCGCGAGCCGCACACTGTCCAAATGCGATGCGATCGCGAAATCGGTGAAAGCGCGCACCGGCGTCACCATTCAGACCGCGCAGATCGACGCGGACGATGTCGCCGCCACCACCGCGCTCATCAAGAGCCTCGGGCCGAAACTCGTCGTCAACCTCGCGCTGCCCTATCAGGATCTCGCCATCATGGACGCCTGCCTTGCCGCCGGCGTGCATTATATGGACACCGCCAATTACGAGCCGCGCGATGAGGCACATTTCGAATATAGCTGGCAGTGGGCCTATCAGGACAAGTTCAGGGACGCGGGGTTGATGGCGCTGCTCGGCTCCGGCTTCGACCCCGGCGTCACCAGCGTTTTCGCCACCTACTTGAAGAAGCATTATCTCGACCGGATCGACACGCTCGACATCCTCGATTGCAATGGCGGCGACCACGGCCAGCATTTCGCCACCAACTTCAACCCGGAAATCAACATCCGCGAAGTGACCGCGCCCGCCCGCCACTGGGAAAACGGCGCATGGGTGACGACCCCCGCCCTCTCCCACAAGCAGAGCTTCGATTTCGAGGCGGTCGGCCCCAAGAACATGTATCTCATGTATCATGAGGAGCTGGAAAGCCTCGCCAAGCATCTGCCGGAAATCAAGCGCATCCGCTTCTGGATGACCTTTGGCGACGCCTATTTGAAGCACCTCGAAGTGCTGCAAAATGTCGGCATGACGCGGATCGATCCGGTCATCTACAACGGTCAGGAGATCATTCCGCTGCAATTCCTGAAAGCCGTGCTGCCTGAGCCATCCACCCTTGGCGCCACCACCAAGGGCAAGACCAATATCGGCGACATCGCCACCGGCATCGCCAAGGACGGCAGCCCCAAGACCTACTACATCTACAACATCTGCGACCATGAGGATGCCTACGCCGAAACCGGCAATCAGGCGGTGAGCTATACCACCGGCGTTCCCGCGATGATCGGCGCGGCGATGATCCTGACCGGCCAGTGGGCAGGCGCGGGCGTGTTCAACATGGAGCAGATGGACCCCGATCCCTATATGGACATGCTCAACAGGCATGGCCTGCCCTGGGCCGTGAAGGAACTGGACGGGCCGCTGAATTTTTAAATATTCGTGTCATCCCCGCGGAGGCGGGGATCCAGTTCCAATCGATGAGTTTCACGCGGCGGCGAAGCTGGATTCCCGCTTTCGCGGGAATGACGGGAGTGGCTACAATGGAAACACGCGCCGGCGATCCGGGGGCTTTCGCCCGCTTTGACCTGACCTCCGTCCCTTCGCCCGCTTTCGTGGTGGACGAAGCGGCGGTGCGGCGCAATCTCGCGATCCTTGCCGATGTGCGGGACCGGACGGGGATCAAGCTGTTGTCCGCATTGAAGGCGTTCTCGATGTGGTCGCTGGGCGGCGTGGTCGGGGAATATCTCGACGGCGTGTGCGCCTCCGGCCTCTATGAAGCGCGGTTGGGGCGCGAGGAGTATAAAGGCGAAGTCGCCACCTATTGCGCGGGCTACAAGGCGGAGGATCTGCCGGAAATCTGCGCGCTTTCGGATCATATCATCTTCAACTCGCCCGGTCAGCACGCCCGCTTCCGCCCGATCCTCGATGCTGCGCGCGCGGCAGGGCACAGCTTCGATGTCGGCCTGCGCATCAATCCGCTCTATCCGCAAGGCGAGGTCGCGAAATACGACCCCTGCCAGCCACACAGCCGCCTCGGATTTCCGGTCGACCAGCTCCGCCCTGAACATCTCGACGGCGTCGACGGCCTGCATTTCCACACCCTGTGCGAGCAGGATTTCGCTCCATTGGCGCGCACATGGGCCGCGCTGGAACCGCGCCTCGCCTCCTTTCTGCCCCGCCTCAAATGGCTCAACTTCGGGGGCGGGCATCATATCACCCGCGCGGACTATCAGCGCGACGAGTTGGTCGCTTTCCTGCGCGATATCAAGGCCCGCACCGGCCTCGAACTCTATCTCGAACCCGGCGAGGCCGTCGCGCTGGACGCGGGCATCCTTGTCGGCGAAATTCTGGACGTGATCGACAACGGGATGCCCGTCGCCATCACGGACATCTCCGCCACCTGCCACATGCCGGACGTGATCGAGGCGCCTTACCGCCCGGCAATGTTGCACGAGGCGCCGGACGGCCCCGCGACTCGGCTCGGCGGCCCGTCCTGCCTCGCGGGAGACATTATCGGCGATTATCGATTCGGCGGCCTGCCGCACATCGGCCAGCGCTTCGCCTTTCTCGATCAGGCGCATTATTCGATGGTGAAGACCAACACCTTCAACGGCGTCCCCCTGCCGGCCATCTGGCTGTGGAACAGCGAAACCGGGGATTTGCGCGCCATTCGCACCTTCAATTACAGCGACTTCAAGGCCCGTCTTTCCTGAGACACGGGCCGACACGGAATCTTAAGCCAACATCTTTACACGGACCCCCCTTCGCCATATATCGTGCGTCCGCTGCCCCATGGGACTTCCACCGCAAGGCAGCTTGTTTTGGCTAATACCCTGGAGGTCCCTTGAATTGCACAAGCATCCTAGCGCGCTGGGGGTAGCAACCGCCCTCAAACCGGCAGCACCGGTAACGCTTATTCGCCCGCAGGCAGCAGCCCGCGCCGCCCGGTTCTTCGCTGAGAAGTTTCCGGGGAAGTCGCTTTATGCGGTGAAGGCGAATCCGTCTCCGGCCCTGCTCCGCACTTTGTGGGACAGCGGCATCACCCATTATGATGTCGCCTCCATCGCGGAGGTGCGGCTGGTGGCCGACACGCTGCCGCACGCAAAGCTGTGCTTCATGCACCCGGTGAAGGCGGAAGAGGCCATTGCCGAGGCCTATCATGTATATGGCGTCAAGACCTTCTCGCTCGACACGATGGACGAGCTGGAGAAGATCGCGCGCGCGACCAATGGCGCCACCGATCTGGAGCTGTGCGTGCGCCTGCGCGTGTCGTCCGATCATGCCCAGCTGAGCCTCGCCTCCAAGTTCGGCGTTGACCTCGCGGATGCGAAGGAACTGCTGATGGCAACCCGTCAGGTGGCGGATGCGCTCGGCATCTGCTTCCATGTCGGCAGCCAGGCGATGAGCCCCCATGCCTACACGCAGGCGATCGAGCGCGTGCGCGCGGCGATCGTCGATGCGGCGGTGACGGTCGACATCATCGATGTGGGCGGCGGCTTCCCCTCGGTCTATCCCGGCATGGAGCCGCCAGCGCTGGAACTGTATTTCGATGCGATCCACCGCGCGTTCGAGAGCCTGCCTGTCTCCTACTCCTCGGAACTCTGGTGCGAGCCGGGCCGGGCGCTCAGCGCGGAATACAGCTCGCTCATCGTGCGGGTAGAGCGTCGCCGTGGCGACGAGCTTTACATCAACGACGGCGCCTATGGCGCGCTGTTCGACGCCGCGCATATCGGCTGGCGCTTTCCGGTGAAGCTGTTGCGCGAAGAGCCTGCCAACGATGAAGAGATGACGCCGTTCAGCTTCTATGGCCCGACCTGCGACGACATGGACCATATGGCGGGGCCGTTCCTGCTGCCTGCCGACGTTAGGACCGGCGATTATATCGAGATCGGGATGCTCGGCGCCTATGGCTGCGCGATGCGGACCGGCTTCAACGGCTTCACCGCCGAAACTTGCGCCGAGGTCGAGGATGCGCCGATGGCAAGCCTCTATGACGAGAGCATCGCCGCGCCGCGCCGCGCCAATGTGGTGCAGCTGATCAAGTAAGGGTTCGGGCGCGCGCGAGCCGTGCGCCCCGCTCCTCCCTGTTGACAACGCGATCCATCGGTATCAGCTTCTGCACGCTGCACAGGGGGAGAGACTGATGCCTGCCACTATTTCGCATGAACTGCTGGCGCCCGCGGCGGCGCTGGTGCTGTGGACGCTGATCATTCTGCTGTATATGGCCATGGTGCGCTTCGCGGCGTTCAAGACCGCGGGAATCGATCTGTCCAAAGTGCCGCCCGGAGGCAGAGGGCAGGATTTGGAGACCGTTCTGCCCAAGTCGATCATGTGGCCTGCGCATAATTACAGCCACCTTGTCGAGCAGCCGACCCTGTTTTACGCGACAGTCATCCTGCTGGCGCTGATGGGCGAGGCAAGCCAGCTCAACATCGCATTGGCATGGGGCTATGTGGCTCTGCGCGTACTTCACAGCATCTGGCAGATCAGGATCAACACCATTCCGGTGCGCTTTGCCACGTTCCTTTTGTCCAGCCTTCTGCTGATCGCGCTGGCCGTGAGCGCATTGCGCGCGGCGCTGACCTAGAGCACCGTGCGCAAAAGTGGGAACCGGTTTTGCGCAAAAAACGATGCGACACCAAAAATATAGAGCGCGTCCTGCGTCAGATTTAACGCAGCGCGCTCTAGATCTCGTTTCCGCCACTCACTGCAATGTGGCGGGCCTGTCCGTCTGGGCATGGCCGAAAAACTGCATCAGCTGCATCGCCAGTTCCGCGCGCGCGATGAGGGAGCGGGTCTCCAGCAGCGCCTGCTTCGCGGCGACATCGAACGGCGCGACCTGCGCCACGCTGTTGACGAACGTCATGTCATCCAGCCGGGACACGGCCGACCAATCGATGATATAGCCCAGATGTTCGGCAAAGCGGCGCGCCTCAAGCTCAAGGGCGGCGCGCATGGCGGGCGCAAGCGGTTCAATGCCCCCATCCTGCCCTTCGTCCTCCACCTCGGCCTCGACCTGCCGAAACGGAGTCGTGACATCCAGCTCGCGGACGATGCGAAACCGCGCGAGGCCCGCGAGGATGATGTTGAAGCGCCCGTCTTCCAGCGCCTCGCACTCGGTTATGCGGCCGAGGCAACCGACATCATATAATTTGGGCCGCGCGCCTTCCTCACAGGGCTGGATCATGCCGATCATCCTGTCCCGCGCGAGGGCGTCGCTCACCAGCGCCCGGTAACGCGGCTCGAAAATATGAAGCGGCAGATGGGAGCCGGGAAACAGCAGCGCGCCCGCCAGCGGAAACACCGATATGCGTTGGCCTGTCACCGCCTCGTTCCCTCTCTCGCTCAGGTGAACAGAATGGCCGAAAGACGACGGCGCTGTGCGGAGACCCACGGGTCTTCCAGTCCCACCGCCTCGAACAGCCGGAGCAGTTGCGTGCGCGCCGCTCCCTCGTTCCAGTCCCTGTCGCGTGCGATGATCTCCAGCAGCGCGTCCGCCGCGCCATCCCGATCGCCATTGGCCATCAGCCCGCCGGCCAGCTCGAACCGGGCGGCATGATCGTCGGGATCGGCGGCGACACGCGCCTCCACGCCCGAAAGATCCGCCACCGGCTTCGCATCCCGCGCCAGCAGCAGCGCCGCGCGCGCGCGCTCGATCCGCGCGTCCTTCGCAATGTCGGCGGGCGCGGCATCGAGCACCGCCTGCGCCTCATCCAGCCGCTCCAGCGCCACCAGCGCCCGCGCCTGCCCGGCGAGGACGGCGGGGTGCTCGGGCGCCATATCGGCGATCTGCGCGAAGATCGACAGCGCGCGCTCCGCATCGCCATCCTCCAGCACCTGCTCCGCCATCGCGATCAGCGGTTCGACCTCGGCCTCCAGCGTCTTCTCGTCAGACTGCACCGGCAGCTGCGCCAGAATCTGATCCAGCATCTGCTTCAGCTGCCCCTCTGTGCGGGCCTGGCTCAGATCCGCGACCGGCTGGCCCTGAAACACGGCATAGACCGTGGGAATGGATTGCACCCGGAACTGCGACGCGATGAAGCGGTTCTCGTCGACATTGATCTTCACGAGCTTGACGCCCTTCGCCGCATAATCGGCGCAGACCTTCTCGATCACCGGCGTCAGCTGCTTGCACGGGCCACACCATTCGGCCCAGAAATCGACCACGACCAGCGCTGTGCGCGAGGGATCGACCACATCCCGCCGGAACTCCTCCACCGCCTGCTTGTCCGCCTCGCTCAGCCCCAAGGTCGCCACTCTCGCTTCTCCTGTATCCTGCATCCGCCGGCCATCAGACACGACCGTTTTACAGCGCCCTATGTGGGGCGGGAACGGCGCGCGCGCAACCGTTGCGCGCGAAGTTTCAAAAGAGTCGCAAAAGGGGCTTGCCGGGCGTGCGGACCGATGCTAGGTGCGCCGCTCACCCGCCGGGTGCGAAGCCATCGCCTCGCTCCTCCCGGCCGCCAGAGCGGGCGTAGCTCAGGGGTAGAGCACAACCTTGCCAAGGTTGGGGTCGAGGGTTCGAATCCCTTCGCCCGCTCCAGTTTTTCCAAG